>JAZUPB010000065.1:0-5790 GCA_045604965.1 Acutalibacteraceae bacterium | reverse complement strand
CCTTCTAAATACATAAAACTCCTTCTTTCATATAAATGGCACAAAACTCAAAATATGTATCATTTGCCACTGAGATATTGACTTCTTTTCGTATTGATTATAGTATAAAAGCAGAGGTGGCACAAGTGTGCCATATGTTTTCGCTGTGCGATTAGGCAAGGCTAACCGCCAAAGAAAAGGAGTTATGAATTATGGTGCTGTTAATTGAAAGTGTGGTATTATGTGTCTTGTTCACTATCCCGATCATCGTTGCGAGCAAAAATCCGATTACGATGATCCACGATTATCCGCCCGCTATAATTGAGAGAGTCCGTGAGCTGGGATTGATAGACGATACTCAGACTCATAAATCAAAGAAAACCATTATTAAAAAAGCTTTTGCCGCAATACTGTTTATGCTTCTGCTTGCCGCAGCGGTGCGTTACGCAAACGGAGCCGACAGTTTTGCAGAGGGTTTCTTATATACCTATATCATTTGGGCCGTTGTAAACTGGTACGATGTCATATTTATGGATATTCTCTGGTTCTGCCATGACAAGCGTTATGTTATTCCCGGTACAGAGAATATGAAGGAATATAATGACTATTGGTTCCATATAAAAGGTGGTCTTATCGGAATGCTATACGGACTGCCTGTTGCACTGCTGGTGGGTGGCATAGTTGCTGTCATATCATAAGAGGAGCTGAATGAACATGCTGAGAATTACAGCGTTGGTCGAGAATACATCCATATCAAAAGAGTACCGCAACATACACGGTCTGAGTCTGTGCATCGAAACAGAGAAGCATTGTATTCTCTTTGATGTGGGGCCTGACGACACCTTTGCTTATAACGCACGCAGGATGGGCATTGACCTTTCTCTCGTAGATACTGTCATCATCTCACACGGTCACTTTGACCATGGCGGTGGACTGAAAAAGCTGCTTGAGATAAACAATACAGCGAAGATTTATGTCAGCAAATCTGCCTTTGAGCCGCACTATATCAAGGTGCTGGGGTTTGCTTTCAATATTGGGCTGGATAAGAAACTGCTGCCCAATGATCGATTTGTTTTCACTGACGATTTGACTGTCATAGATGAGGAACTGACCCTGTTTTCGAATGTGAGCACAGAGCTGTTTCCGACAAAATCCAATGGTGCCTTGTATATCAAAAAGCACAAGAAGCTTGCTGCCGATGATTTCAGCCACGAGCAGAACTTGATTATCAAATCAGGAGAGAATCATACTCTCGTGTGTGGCTGTGCTCACGCAGGAATTGTAAATATCCTGAGTAAGGCTGAAAGCGCAGCATCCTGTGAGATGTCAACCGTTATCGGAGGCTTTCATCTGTACAATCCCCCGACAAGGAAATATGAGAGCGATGAGCTTATTGGTTCCATCGCCGGAGAACTGTCAGCGAGAAAAGCCCGTTACTACACAGGTCATTGCACAGGGATCAAGGCTTTTGAGCTTATGAAATCCACGCTCGGTGATAGGCTTATCTATCTGGCGACCGGTTGTGAAATTCAAATATAAATCGCACATTCGACATAACAGAACCTCCTTTGTACGATAGCAGCACAAAGGCGGCAAGGTTTTATCCCTGCCGCCTGATTTTTTGTTTGACAACAAACGAAAAGCTATGCTATAATTCAATCAATGAGGGAGTAGCAAGCGCCCAATGCGTAACAAGTCAACATACTGACCTTACGGTCTGGCTTGTTTTAATTTGCGAGACTCATGTATATCTGTTATAGCTATACATGGAGTCCGTATATATTACGATGTTTTAAACCCAGGTATAGCTTACGGCTGTGCCTGGGTTTTGTTATTGATTTTATTCTTATTAATGAAAAAACGGAGGTAAAAAGTATGAATTGGTTAAGAGTGATACTTGATGGAATCGCAATGAGTGCTGCGTTTAATCTGGGAATAGCCGTGTTCTGGTCATGCAGACCATCATCATTCACGGGTATGTTTCCAAAAGAACTTCAAGAACTTGCTCCGCCGATGAACAACGGTGATAAAAAGCATTTGACTGTTATGTATCTTACGGTGTATCTTCCTGTGTTGCTATACGGAGTAATAAGTGCCTGGAACGGCGAAATCGACGGCTTCTGGAATCTGTTTCTTGCATCATTCATACAGGCTTTCTTAATCAATCTTGGAGATTTTTTCGGTCTTGACATACTATTCAGGGAAAAGATGGGAACAAGACTTCAACTCCCGGGTACAGAGGGGCACGAGCTGTATACTCGCAAAATGTGGCTGAAAAAACTTGCCATAAAAGAACATTGGGTATGGTGGCCTTTGGGTTTCTGTCCGGCTATTGCATTGATTTCTGCAGGACTTGGATTGTTGCTTAGAACAATATTTTAATGAGCTGTTTCATAGATCAGCGTCAAAAAAAGAGTAACACACACTGAATGATGTGGTTTTGTATTAATTTTCAGGAGGTAGCTTATGCTGAAATTTGTTTTACTGCTCGCTTGTGCCGGACATATCTTGTGCGGAATTACTGATTGTCTTCTGACCTACTCGCCCAAAGGCAGACTTGACTTCAGGAACATTAAGGACCCTGATAAAATGAGGGAAATGTTTGCTGATATGCCTTTGAAATTCCCTATGCTTTCAATGATACTCGGTGCGTTTGCCTTATTGGCGGCTGTATTCGGATATTTAGGGCTAAGTAATTGGATGTCACAATATTCGCAGATATATTCGGTTATCATGTTTATTGCATCTATGGTATTTTTTATACCTATCTTGCCTCATCACGTTTTCTGCGGTGCGGTCGAATGGTTTTACATCCGTTTGGGCAGAACCGATGAAGCAAGAGATGCTGTGTTGGATTTTCAGCGGAAAACAATGATTTTGGGCATTGTGGGATATGTTGGTATATTGATTTTTGCCGTTACGCTGTTTATTGCCGTAATCACAGGTACAACTCCGCTTCCCCGTTGGGCCTGCGTTTTCAATACATTGCCCATATTTCTTCTGCTTTCGCCCACAAAGCTTCCTGCAAAAGGAAATATAGCAGGAATGGCAATGTTTTTGGGATTGGCTTTAATTATATGAATTGATTTTGGAGGAATTAAAAATGGAAGGCGAAGGAGTGAGAGAAAAAATGAAAAGCAAAACGGCGATAAAAACCTCAGTTTTTCCTGCGTCAAAGCAGGAAGTGTTCGAACGCATACAGAAGCTTTCCACCCTTCAGTACATCGCATTTCCATATGCCACATTCAAGCCGTTGGATGGCTCAGATGATCTGATATGGCAGCCGGAACAGACCTTTGAGTTCAATTTCCGTCTGTTCGGTGTGATCCCCTTCGGCGTACATACCATCACGGTAATTGACTTTGACGAGGAAAATGGCATATATACAAAGGAAGGCAATAAACACGTGCCCGTGTGGAATCACCGCATAATCATCGAGCTCATCGACAGCAGCTCCGTGCGCTACACAGACGAGGTCGAGATCAGTGCAGGCGGGAAAACACCCTTTGTTTATCTTTGGGCAAATATGTTTTACGCGCACAGACAGAAAAGATGGATAAAGCTATTGAAAAGGCAGGATGCGTAAAAACTATCAGGGGGAATAGCTTTGAAAATACTGATTTACGGTGCAGGTGTAATAGGCTCGCTGTACGCCGCGCTTTTTGGCGAAGCGGGATACGATGTCACCGTATATGCCCGAGGCAGACGGCTTGAAAATTTTGAAAAGAACGGACTGCGATACTTCCGAAAAAACAAAATACACAGCGCAAAGGTGAATATAATCGGTGATGTAAAAGCCGATGACTGCTATGACTTTATTTTTCTGACTGTCAGAGAAGATCAGGTGCATCAGGCACTGCGGGAGCTCAGCGGCAACTCAAGTCCAAACATAGTCACAATGGTTAATACACTTGAGCCCTACAGCAGCTGGGAGGATATCTGCGGCAAAGGCAGAATGATTCCCGCATTTCCCGGTGCAGGCGGCAGCTTCAGGGACGATGTGCTGTACGCCGACCTTACACCCCGACTCATTCAGCCGACCACCTTTGCCGAAATAAACGGCGAGAAAACCGAGCGGACACGCAAGTTGGCTGAAATTTTCAGAAAATCGAAAATTCCTTATCAAATCGTAAAGGATATGCATCAGTGGCAGTTGTGCCATCTGGCGATGGTCGTCCCAATAGCAGACGCATATTATGAGGCCGATAACCCCGAAAGAGCAGGCCGTGAAAAGGCAGTGATGAAAAGAACTGCTATGCAGATGAAAAAGAATTTCACATCGCTGTATAAGTCGGGAATCGTTCTTTCTCCGCCGAAAATGCACATCTTCCGCCTGATGCCTGTATGGGTGCTCAGAATCGGACTTGGTATGGTTTTTGAAAGCCGATTCGGCAACGTGTTTATGTATCAGCATTCAATGAACGCACCTGAAGAAATGCGCAGACTGCACGAGCAGTTTTATTCCTGTCTGGCTGAAATTTAGAATCTGGAGGATATAACAATGGTTTTCACTACATACGGAGACAAGACTTTACCGTCGCTCATGCTTATCCACGGAATGGCGAATACAGCACAATCATGTTATGGGCAAATTGTTCCTTATTTGGATGAGTACTATGTAATTCTGTGCGAAGTAGACGGACACACCGATAAGGAAACAGGTTTATTCATTTCAATAGAGGATTCCTGCGAGAAGATAGAACGATATGTTTCCGAGAATCTGGCCGGAATACTGTTCGGATTGGCCGGATTTTCTATGGGTGCGACGCTTGCGGTTGAATTGATGTCCAGAAATAAGATAAAAATCAACAAGGTTATTTTGGATGCCGCATTCTGCGTCAAAATGGGCGTACTCGCACCGATATACACACGTGCTTTTTGCTGGGCAATAAATAAGATTAAGTCGGGTGAAACCATACCGACTATAATGATTGAAAGCGTTATGGGAAAAGGAAATAGTGGTATTGTAGATACGTTTTATAAAAACATTGAAATTCAGTCAATAAAACACGTTTGCGCAGATATATACGGATACGAAATATCAAGTGAAATATCTGACTTTAGTGGAGAGGTTGTTTTTTGGTATGGCAGTAATGAACCCTATCCAAGAAAAACAGTCAAATTGCTAAAAAGGTATCTGCCAAAAATGCAGGTTGAAGTGTTTGAAGGTATGGGGCATGGACAGTTTCTGAACGAGCATTCGGAAGAATACGCGAAAAAAATCAAAGAATGTCTGAAAGCCGGAACGCAATAAAATAAGAGAAAGACTCATATATATTGCCTCGTCCGGTCGGTGAATCAGATTCCTAATAAAAACTTATTTAGCATATCGGGCAACATTTCAACGGGAAATATCTTGACAGAACATATGTTCTTATGCTATTATAAACCTGCGCCCAACAGGGTGACAACGAATGCCGGTGGGGTTTACACTTGTGTGACCTCAGACTTCTTGTGTGCGGCTTAAGCGTGCGTGCTTTATTAAGCCGGAATCCATGAAGTCAACAGAATGATGGTGCTGTTTCGGCGAGCCATCTTCGTAAAACTTCCCTCGGGGAAAGGTACGATTATTGGGAAAGACCATTATTTACGACGGGAAGTATGTTTTTGTATCAGATGAGGGGGCAGCATTTCTGGAAGCCGATCGGAAGCGCCAGGCCGCAGAGGAGCGCAGCGACAGGCGACACATTAGTAAGAGTAGTTCTGAAGTAGTGTCCGGTCCGATATATACGCAAATTCGGCGCGCCGGCGCATACCTGACCCCGCCCATATTGGTTCATCTGAAATAGAAAAAGTCGGATGGCCAAGCGG
>JAZUPB010000064.1:0-52034 GCA_045604965.1 Acutalibacteraceae bacterium | reverse complement strand
TGGGCCGTGTCTCAGTCCCAATGTGGCCGATCAACCTCTCAGTCCGGCTACTGATCGTCGCCTTGGTGGGCCGTTACCTCACCAACTAGCTAATCAGACGCGAGTCCATCCTTCAGCGAATAAATCCTTTGGTAGCACGACCATGCGGTCACGCTACATTATGCGGTATTAACGTTCGTTTCCAAACGGTATTCCCCACTGAAGGGCAGGTTACTCACGTGTTACTCACCCGTCCGCCACTAGGTTGAAAGTTCGCTTCCCGAAGGATTAAAACAAACAACCTCGTTCGACTTGCATGTGTTAGGCACGCCGCCAGCGTTCGTCCTGAGCCAGGATCAAACTCTCTAAAAAATTGTATTTACACAGCTTGCGCTGTTTAAATCACTTTTCTAGAGCTTGATGCTCAAAACCGTCATTGCTGACGTAAAAGTAAGTTTTTAAATATTCGTGTTTCTACGAGTACGTGTGCAATTTTCATCGCACTAACTCAAATAGAAATTACGGGTACTTCTTACTATCGTTGTTTAATTTTCAAGGAACATTCTTGCGCCGCTCTCAAGAACTCTGTTCTCTCGCGACAGCTTCATTACTTTATCACAGGTCAAATCAAAAGTCAAGCATTATTTTTAACTTTTTTTATTTTTTTATTCCCGTGGGTTGAACAGCGTATTTATATCTGTTATACTACCATCAATCATTATATTTAAAGGAAAATAATTATGCCTATTATGATTCCCAATTCTCTTCCTGCGAGAAAGATTCTTGAAAGCGAAAACGTATTTGTTATGACCGAGGAGCGCGCAGGATGTCAGGACATTCGTCCTCTCAAGATTGCAATCGTCAATCTTATGCCTACAAAAATTGAAACGGAAACTCAACTTCTTCGTCTGCTTGGCAACTCTCCTCTTCAGATAGAGGTCGAGCTTATCCAGACCGCTACCCACGCCAGCAAAAACACCTCTAAGACTCATCTTGCAACCTTCTACAAAACTCTCGATGATATCAGAGATCAGAAGTTTGACGGTATGATAATCACAGGCGCACCTGTCGAGACTATGAACTTCGAGGATGTTGACTACTGGGAAGAGCTCACTCAGATAATGGATTGGGCAAAAACCAATGTATATTCTACATTATATATATGCTGGGGTGCTCAGGCAGGTCTCTATTATCATTTCGGAATAAAGAAGCGCGCGCTTGACAAGAAACTCAGCGGTGTGTACCGTCACGATGTACTTGAGCCGCTGCACCCTCTGATGAGAGGCTTCGATGACCGCTTCTTCTCTCCTCACTCCCGTTACACCTACGTAAGAGATACCGATATCGATGCTGTCCCCGAGCTTGTTACTCTTGCAAAGAGCAAGCGCGCAGGCGTTGCAATAGTCGCCCACAAGAACGGAAGAATGTTCTTCTGCACAGGTCATCTTGAGTATGACCGTATGACTCTTGCCAATGAATATTTCCGCGACGTCAATAAGGGTATTGAGCCGCAGATACCTTATAATTACTTCCCCGATGACGACCCTGAGCAGACTCCGTTCCAGAACTGGCGCTCATATGCTCATATGTTTTTCGCAAATTGGCTCAACTATTATGTGTATCAGCAGACTCCCTATGATCTCAATGATCTTATAGGAAGAAACGACGATCACCAATAAGCAGTAATCCCTCGGTCATAAGCCGAGGGATTATTTTTATATATCCTTTTTTGTGTTTTGTCAATGTGCGCTGTGCCTTTTCATTTTGCTCTTGTAAATGGCATTTGTTTCTATTATAATTATCATAACCTGAAAATTGGGGTGATTTATTTTGAAAACAGACGAAAAACGTTTGCAGGTCGGGCACATCGGCATACGAACCGTGTTTGAGATCCTGTTTACTATGTGCGCGGTGATCTTCTGTGTCGTCCTCATTATGAACTCCTTTGAAAGCGACTACAAGGGGTCATCCGACGGAAAGCTTGAGCAAACCACCGCTCAGCTTTCAGAGTATCTGGCACCTGTCATCAAAGAGGAAAATCTTATGCAGGGCACAGATGAGCGCAATGAGTTTATCGGTCAGAAGTATTCCGATATGCTCAACGCCTGCCTCACCACCGAGGATATCGTGTATTCCGGCGGTATATATACTCTTGAGAACGGCGTGCTTTATCTCAAGGCAAAAAGCTCTGCCTTTGAGCCTGTAACCGATACGGAAAAGCTCGCCGAGCTTGCGGCACTGACTCAGAGCGGTCTCGGAAGGACCGATGCGGAAGGCGACGTCAGTGTGACCTGCACTCCTATAAAAGGAGCTGACGGCGAGAGCTTCGCTCTGCTGGTCATATCCGCTGAACGTCAAGGCACTATGGAGTATGCAGGTGTTGTCCGCAACAGACTTTCTCTGTTTGCTGTTATATGCTGTCTGTCCGTTATAGTGTTCTTCGCTGTTTCCGGATTTATCTCCTCCTCTAAAAAGCACAGAACGGAGGTGGCAAGATGAAAAAGTTCAGTTGGTTCAAGTGTCTTACTCTGCTTTTCATCTCCTTTGCGCTTATTATCGGCGGATTTGTTCTTAACGCATATGAAAACACCGTCGAAAATGAAAAAACCGCAGGTATACTGCAGATAGTTGTATATGTGCTTCTCGGTCTCGGTGCGGTTATGCTGATCATCGACGTAATAATTATGCTCGTCAAGGCCTCCAGACTTAAAGTCACTGAGTTCGCTCTCCATTTTATGCGTTATGTTGTCATTATTCTTGGCATATCCATAAGCGCTTTCATTATGCTCGAGCACGATTACGGCCTGCAGGACGAAAACGCTCAGAAAAACGAGCTATCGCAGATAACTATCGCTGCATCGGTTGGCATTTCCGATGTTGTCGGCGATGAAACTCATTCCGATGAGGCTTATGTTATCTCCGTCAGCGATGTTGTTTCATCGCTTCTGACTGATACCCAGATATCTGACGGACGCAGTGCCGCCTTATATCTTTATATCGATCTTTCAGATATATATTCTCAGTCCACCGGTGATTTCGGCACCGATCTCAGCCGCGGTCTTCCCGTTTTCGAATGCGGCAATCCTCCTACCTGTGAGGATTCTATAAACCGCGCTGTGCACACCATCGACAGCGAGACCCGTCAGCTTTCCTATTTTGAATTTGAGGACAACGAGTATCTCATCTCCACTGTTCCTGTCTACACAACCACAGGCAAATGTGTCGGTGCTCTTGAAATGAGTGAGAATCTTAACGCAAAATCTGTGCTTGATCTCGTAAACTTCCCGCTTATTATGACCATCGGCGGTGCTGTGATACTTCTTATTATTCTTTACTATGCCCTTGCACATCTGCTTGAGGTCATACTCCGACCCAGAATGGACGAAACAGAAAACGGTCTCGGTGCAAACGCCGCATTCAGATTCGGAAACGAAACCGCTCGTTCCGTTTCTCTGCTTATGAGTATGTGCTGCACTATTCCCCTTTGTCCCATATTCTTCGATTTTGCCGATGAGTCGGCGGCTTTCTTCGCCGAAAAGGCAAGCTTTATCCCCGAGGTGCTCTGGCCCTATATGCCGCTTCTTATATATATGGTCACCTGCATAATCGGAAACCGTCTCGGCGGTATTATGAGAAATTATCTCAATGTGTTTGTTGTGGCACTGGGCAGTATTATCGCTGTGGCAGGTGCCGTGCTTATGCTCCGCTTCTCTCCCATTATGGGTGTTGCATTCTGGGGTCTCGGCTACGGACTGGCTTCCCGTATGGTGGACAAGTACCGTGTTTACGCCAGATACAGCGAGCACAATGACCCTTCGGTCATCTATTCACCCTACCTCGGTCTCGCAGCAGGTATCCTGCTCGGTTCCTTTATGTATGTTCGCGGCGGTTCAAAATTCCTTCTGATCTGCTCTGCTGTTATCGCTGCCGCTGTTGCAGTTCTCGTTTGTGCACTTTTCAGAAACACCTCCTGCGCTCATATCTCCCGTGACGGAGATGAGGATTTCCTCAACGAGGTCTATACAAGAAATACCGTTTTCGGCAGATTCGGACTTCTTGCAGTTATCTTCTCAGTCGTGCTTTCCTTCGGTTGGTTCGGACTGACAGTTTATCTCTACTCTCAGGGTGTTACCGCTACAGCCATCACTCTCGGATTCGCCTGCGTTATTCTCGGCGGCGGTGTGGTCGGCAACCTTTACCGCAAAGCAGAAACCCCGATGCTCCGCTTTATGTTCGGTCTTTCGGGGCTGTTCCTTGCAGGTTCATTGGTGCCTTTCGCCATCTCCCCCTCTACAACAACAGCTACACTCTGCTACTTTATGTTGGTTATTGCTGAGATCCTCGGTCACGGCACTATAAACGCCTATCTCACTCAGGATGACCGCAAGGCAGGAGACGACGGTGTTTACGGCACCGATGACGACGAAAAATTCTTTAACACCAAGGATAGAATCGGCTACTGGGGACAGGGCAATCTGCTCCTTGAAATAACAAGTATTGCGGCTGTTGTGGGAGGCATTTACCTCTTTAATCTTGATAATATGACCATCCCCCTTCTCATCACAGCTGTTCTTGTTGCTATTGTCGCGATACTTAATCTCATCCTTATCATTACGGCAAAGCCTGCTGTCTCCACCGCACTGGTTGTTGTGGACGACAAAAAGGACGATGAAAAGAAAGAAAAACCCATTCCGGTTGTAATTCCTGCTCCGAAAAAAGAAAAGAAGCCCAAGGAAAAGAAAGAGAAGAAGGAAAAGAAGGAACGTAAAAAGGAAGAAAAAGAGAATGAAGAAGAAAAGCCCGTTCCGATTTTCGTTCCTGATCCCGAACCCGAACCCGAACCCGAACCTGAGCCTGAGCCTGAGCCTGAACCTGAACCCGAGCCTGAGCCTGAGCCTGAGCCCGAGCCTGAGCCCGAGCCTGAACCTGAGCCCGAGCCTGAGCCTGAGCCGCCCATAATCATTCTCGAACCGGAAGATGAAACAAACTCTTACGATTCATCCTATGATAATTACGGCGGCAATGATTATGATGACACACCATATCCTCCCCTCATCGGAGACGATATGAAGAATGATGATGTCATTGCTCTGTAAATAATCGGCTTTCTCAAAAACACAAAATCCTCTGCAAGGAAAATTCCTTGCAGAGGATTTTTTATCTGCTCATAGGGTAATCCTTTTTCGGGATATTGCTGTACGGTACAACCTTATGCTCAGGCAATGACCGCGCAATGAGGGTTATCTCACTTTTTATGCAGTCGCACACTCTTGTGCGTTCAGTATCCATCTGCGCATCAGGTTCAAACACCGTCGCTTTGCCAAGCACCATTTTATTAAGTTCCGGTGCTATGTACATTGGAACAAAGGGCAGCGCCTTTTTTGTCTTTCTGTAATACATCCTTGCGATGTCTACAAATCGCTTCTGGAAATCATTTATAATATTATTATACTCTTCGTCACACTCGGGGAAAATAACCACATTTGCTCCCTCGCACAGTGCATTTACCGTATCTCTGAACGTCGAAATGACGCGATTATCCTTGTAAACTGCAATGGTTTCCGCATTTGTAAATATATGTACCGACAACGGCGCTATTATATAGGAAAGCAATCTGTAGAACCAGCGGATATACTTTGGCTTATGAGACCAAAAATCCTGAAATGCATAGTTTGGAACCTCTTTCAGGTGCATCATATGACCTATGCACCAGGTATACCTTTTCCCCGGGAAATACAACTCGCAGGCGATCGGCCCATTCATCTGCGCGTGATTGCTGATTATAAGCGACGGCTCTTTGGGAATGTTCTCCGTCCCCTCAACACTCATTTTTCTGTAGCATACCTTAACACACCACTTTATGAACCTGAATAACAGCGATGGCTTTTTCTTCATATACAGCACCTTCAACATCAAGATTACCTTAATTATCTTAGCACTGTATTTTTTATGTGTCGTTATTCAAAAAATTCGATTTTGTCAGTGTGTTTTATACAATTATCGAAAATTGTCGCAAAAAAATACGGCATACACGATCTCTTAAAATGAGATATGGTATGCCGCTGTTTTTATTCTTTTATTATTACCTTCTGATTGCCGAGCTTGTCCAAAGCATCAGAAAAATCCACTCCCAGCGCCACTCTATCAGGGAACAGCTCCGCAAGAGGAATCAGCACAAAAGCGCGCTCCATCATTCGGGGGTGGGGAACTGTCAATTCCTCGTCCTCAGAAGAAAAGCCCTCGTAAAGAAGCAGGTCGATATCCAGCGTACGTGCAGTTTTATAGCCCAGCCTCACTCTGCCGTTTGCCGCCTCGATTCCAAGGCAGGCTCCCAGAAAAGCTTTCGGCGAAAGCTCTGTATCTACCACCGCCGCACAGTTTAAATATTCAGGCTGTTCGTCTTGTACCTCTACAGGCTCTGTTTCATAAAAGGACGAAACGGAAACAAGCTTTGTTTTGCAAAGAGCATCAAGGGATTCCAGCGCACTTTTCAATGTGTCTTCCCTGTCGCCCAGATTTGCCCCAAGTGATACTATCGCCTTCATCGCTCTCTCCTCAATTCAACCGCTGCGTATGCTATCTTCTGCTTTACCGGTGCTTCGGGCTTTTTGAGCACCACTGTAACTGCCTGCACAGGAGGATATCCTGCCAGTATTCCGTCGCAAACTCTCTGAGCGGCGTGCTCGATAAGATCGCATTTCTTCCGAAGCATTATTTCCTCCACCGTATCGCATACTTCCGCATAACTGACAGTATTGTCAAGCTCATCGGTCACACAGGCATTGAGCGCATCGAGCTCCATTGTTATATCAAGCACGAAGGGCTGTCCTTTTTCTTTCTCTTCGGGAAAAACCCCGTGATAGGCATATATCTCAAGCCCTTTTATATGAATCTTTTCCATCTGATCAACCTTTGCTTTTAATAAACGCATCTGCCATTCTTGCGGCCTGTACTGCCGCAGGAATATTGTGCGCTCTGACTATATTTGCTCCCTTCATACAGGCTACGGTGTGCGCCGCTACTGTAGCAGGGTCTCTCTCTTCGGGACTTGTCACTCCTGTTTCTGTGCCGAGGACTCTTTTTCTCGATGCTGCTATGAGCATCGGGGAATCCGCTATGCACAGCTTATCGAAGTCTGCCATTGCGGCAATATTCTGTTCGTTTGACTTTCCGAAGCCTATGCCCGGGTCAAAGCACATTTTCGATGTCTCAACACCCTCTGCCTTGAGCTCTGCCATACGCTTTATAAAGAAATCTTTTATCTGCAGAGCTGCAGGAATGCCTGCCAGCGGCTCTGTGTGATGAGTTATGACGCACCCTGCCTTTGAAAGCGCCGCAGTCTGTCTCATAAGAGGTTCATCAAAACCGTTTACATCATTGATTATGCAGGCGCCTGCCATAATCGCACGCGCAGCGACCTCAGGGTAAAAGGTATCGATCGATACAGGCTGCTTCAGTTCCGCGCAAAGAGTGCTGATTATAGGCTTCAGTCTTGACCATTCTCCCTGAGGAGTCACTCTTGTGTAGCCCGGACGGGTGCTCTGTCCGCCTATGTCTATTATGTCAGCTCCCTGCTCCGCCATTTCCCTTGCACGGCGAAGAGCCTCTTCCGGAGTGAAATAATTCCCGCCGTCCGAAAAAGAATCGGGAGTGACATTCAGAATTCCCATTACAAGAACTCTGTCTATCTTAATATATCTGTCGTGTGCGAGCTGCCAAATCATCGGCGTCCCCCCATAATAAGATCAATAGCTTCACTTCTGGTTCTTGCGTCGCTTCTCATAAGTCCGCGAAGTGCACTGGTCTGAGTCTGACTTCCTGCAGCTCGTGCACCGCGCATTGTCATACATAGATGCTCTGCTTCGATTATAACCGCTACTCCTCTGGGATTAAGCGATTCCATAAGGAAGTCCGCAATCTCTGCGGTAAGTCTTTCCTGCACCTGCAGTCTGCGTGCAAAACAGCTGACTATTCTTGCGAATTTAGAAAGTCCGATTATTACTCCGTCACGGGGAATATATGCAATATGGCACTTGCCGACAAAAGGAAGCATATGATGCTCGCACAGCGAATAGAGCGGTATGTCTCTTACTACTACCATCTCTTCGTTTTCGCTGGTTTCGTGGAATATTTTCAGATGCTTCTTGGGATCTTCGTGTATTCCGCCGCATATTTCCTCATACATTCTTGCTACTCTGTCGGGAGTTTCCAAAAGACCCTCTCTTTCGGGATCTTCACCTATTGCCGCCAGCAGTTCTTTTACCGCCGCCGCAACTCTCTCTTTATCTATCATTCTGATCATTCCTTCTTAATCAATTATGCTCGCCAAACAGGGCTTTCAGATAAAGCACACCGTCCTCTGTCAGATACAGCCTGCCGTCTTCCCTTTCCTCGTATCCGCACAGGTAAATTTTTGTTATATCCGCACTTTCGTTATCAAGGGCAAAGTTTTTAAGTCCTGTTTTTATCTCCTGATACGCTCCTGCACTTACATTGGTAGGAACTGCGTTTGTTATCTTATTGAAATAATAATCAAGGTAATTACTGTTTTTTCTTGTTATCAGCTTGTTGGCCATAGATGCAAAGCTGCGGCATATCATAAGGCGCTGTTCGTCAATACCCCCGGGCCACTCATCACAGTATATCAGACGAGCACCCTCGCTGGCGTTGAACTCTCGTGTTCCTGCCGCTGTGGTAAAATTGCGGTCGCCTTTTGGGGAAGTGTAGTTTATATTGTGCTCAACGGTCACCGTAATGCCGCCCACCTCTGCAATGAGCTTTCTCACGGATTTATAATTAATTGTAGCGGAATATATCTCCCTTGCTCCGCTGATCTCCTTTATGACTCTTGCACATTCTGCCGTACCGCCAAGTGCGTAATGCTGAGAAAGGGCAAGTTCGCCTTCACCGGTGATCATATCGGGGGGAATCGACATAAAGCAAACCGCGTAGCCTTTTCCTTCGTCCCAGCGCGACGGATCTATACGCATAAGAATAAGATGCTCTGCAGTGTCCGCATTGTCGTTGGTCATAGCTATAAGCACAGCAAGGCTGTCCTTTTCAGAGTAAATGTACTCCTCATTTTCTACTTTTTTTGCAGGTTCCTTCTTGCTTTTTGAGCCGTTCCCGAGATCAGTCAGCAGCCAGAGCGATACAAAAACAAACATAATCAGCGTGACTACAGATCCGATAATTATCAGCATCAGTTTCATATTGCGTCTTTTTGCTACTTCAGGGACCGCAGTACGTCCACGATGTACTTTTATCGGCTCCTTATCAAGATTTACAGGGTTATATCTCTTGCGAATATTCATTTTTCTCCTTTTTTCGCATCCATCAGCGGCAAAAAACACCCGAGGTGTTATTTACATCGGGTGTTTTGCTGTCAAACGTTCTTTTTTCTGTGTTTATTCAACTATCTCAACAGTGGGCTCAGGACCTGCGCTTACCTTTACGTTGATATAAGAGCTGATGCCCACCTTGTCGCCAACCTTTGCATTGACGATATCGATGATCTTACCAAACTCATATTCATCGCTGTATTCGGTAACCTGCTCGCCAAGTCTCAGACCAACTTTGTCAAGCATTACCTGAGCTTCATACACAGACTTGCCCTTTATTTTCGGGATCTTCACAGTGCTTGCGCCTGAACTGATGACGACCTGTATGACTGTTCCGTCAACTGCCTGTGTTCCCTTTTCGGGAGTCTGTCTTATGATCTCGCCTTCATCGTATTCACTGCTGGCTTCTTCCTCTGCCAGAGCAAAAATTTCGAAATAATAATACTGATCCTTGTTCTTTTCTACATCTTTCCATTTCTTGCCTACCAGGTTGGGTACTTCATACATCGGCTTAACATCGGTCTCCGACTGAACCTCAACAACATATTCCTCAGGCGGATTGATTTTTGATACGTTGCTTCTTTCAAGGAACGGCTTAAAAATGGTAATAACAATTATTGCTATTATTCCAAGAACAACAAGAGAAATTACAAGGGACAACAGAAGATACTGCCACTGCTTGAGACCGGTAAAGGCAGATAGCTTATTGCCCATCTTTGATCCGAATTCTCCGAAAGCTCTTCCAACAGAGCTTTCTGCAATACGGCTCTGTATGGATCTTTCAGAGCCTGCAGGTCTTGCGCCGCTCGGAGCTGAGGGTCTTGCACTCTGCTGAACAGGGCGCGACTGCTCTCTGGTTCTTCCGTACACAACTGCGCCTGCAGCACCGGCAGCGGCACCAGCAGCGGCTCCGCGAACAGCTCCCGGAACGGCGCTTGATTTCAGACTGAGCTGTGAACGAAGCTCATCCATAGACTGGATTCTGTTTTCGGGCATTACCTGGAGACCTGCTGCAAGAGCTGCAAAAACGTGAGAAGGGATCTCATCGGCGAGCTCTGCAGGCATATTGAGCTTCGGCTCATAGGATCTTGCCACTGCTTCGGGCGGATGTTTTCCGGTCAGAGTAAAGAAAAGCAATGCGCATACCGCATAAACATCTGTAGCCTTGCCTCTCTTGCCCTGAGTTGAATACTGCTCTATTGCGCTGTATCCTTCAAAAAGCTCGCTTTTGAGCGATGTGTCTGACATTCTGGAATCAGGTATTGCAAATCCGGTAACGCGAAGCTTTTTATCTCTGGTGAAATATACAGTCTCGGGACTTATTCCAAAATGAACCAGCCCTACAGCGTGGGCAGAGTTCATCGCGCTTATAAGCGGAAGGAACAGGGGACGTGCTTCGTCCCAGGTAAGACGCTGTGCCTTTTTCACTATATCGCCCAGCGGTCTTCCGTCGGGTTTGTCATATACTGCGTAAACGGTGTTGTTGCACTCGAATATTGCACGTACAGGAACGAAATTATCAATATCCGAAAGACGTGTTACTGCCTTTGCAATATCAAGGAAATCCTGCTTGTAATCTTCATATGTCAGCTCACAGCCGTTGTTTATTATAACATCGTCCTGTGTCGCAGGTCTGCGGCAGAGAGAAAGGGGAAGATACTCCCTTATCACTACTTTTTCATTTTTCTTTGCATCATATCCGAGATATGTCACACCCTCGCCGGTAACCTTTTCGTGTTTTCCCACCACGAACCGCTCGGCAAGTACAGTTCCCTGTGCAAGATAGGGAGCTACCCTCGGTGTTCCGTCAACATATCCGCAGCGCGGACACTGTGCTGCCTTGCCCTTCTTTGCAAAGCAATTTATACATAAATCATTGACTTCCATCATTCTATGACCCTTCCTTTCTCTCAGAGAAGCTCGGTATGTACTCCTCCAGTATGCAAATGGTCATTTTTAGTTTTCACCTGCCCAAACTGCAATAAACAGCTTAATGGGTATCGTGATTTATTTTACCACAATAATTTGACGTATACAAGTCTTTTCGGTAAGATGACAAGCTTGTAACAGCATAATAGATACCGTCAAGACAAAAAAACAGCCTCTGCATATCAGAGGCTGTTTTGAACAATTTATTTGTTGGGGTTTGCATTGCCGCAGAAGGTACAGAATGCGAGTTCTGCTTTCTGTGTGGTTCCGCATACGGGGCAGGTGTATGTTGCGCTGATAGGCGCAGGAGTCGGGGCAGGTGCAGGAGTCGGAGCGGGTGCAGGCGCCGGAGCAGGTGCAGGTGCCGGAGCAGGTGCTGCAGAGCCATACATAGCCTGACGCATAGGCGATGCAGTTACCTGGGGGTATGCTGTTCTCTGTGCAGCTGTCACCATTGCGGTGTTTGCAGCAGCGCGTGAGCCTATCTCTGAAAGCGGAGATCTGATAACGAATATGGATGCTGCAAAAGCAAGTACCGAAATCAGTGTAAATGTGGGATTGATAACCTCGCGCAGTGAATAAAACAGCGCAGTTTCTTTTCCCACCGCACCGGGAAGACTAAACATAACATATGTTGCGAAGATGGTAATACAGGAAAGGAGAATGAGAACTCCCGCAGCTTTTTTAGCCTTACTCATAGAAACAAAAAGAGCAACAATGGCAAGGAGTATCGCAGCAGCAGCAACAAAACCTATTATCTGTATAACATTCGCCTTCATTCCTGTGGCCTCTGTCATAACCTGTCTGTAATCCTCGCCGGCGACGAAAGATCTCCACACCGTTCCGAATACAGAATATGACACATCACTCGAGAAAGCTGTTGTTGATATATAAGGAAAAAATATCAGCACAAACAGATAAATAAGAGAAACAAGCAGAGCGATTGACATTAATATCGCCTCCTATAGTTTAGTATTATAATTGTACACTCAGCGTCAAATATTGTCAATACTTCCTTTTTGATACATCGTGAACATATCGTTAAGGAGCTTTATGATTTGTTGACAAACCTTTTTTGTGGGGGTAATATATTGTTACTCACTTGATAAGGAGGATATTAATTTGAAAGCAACAGTCCTCGGAACAGGAAGCTGGGGCACAGCTCTTGCACAGGTTCTTGATGATAACGGTCATCAGGTCGTTATGTACGGTGTCGATAACGATGAGATCACCGAAATAAATCAGCGTCACACAAACAGCCGTTATTTCCACGGCGTCAAGCTCAGCAGCACCCTTACCGCCACCGCCGATGCCGCTCAGGCTATGGAAGGCTGCGAAATGGTGCTTATCACTGTTCCCACCAAGTTTGTTTCCGATGCCCTTCATACCATCAAGCCTTACGTAAAGGAAGGCACACTGGTTGTAAACGCCAGCAAGGGCTTTGATATCAACACTGACAAGCGTATGACGGAAACTGTCAAGAACATTCTCGGAGAATGCGGAATAAAGCCTGTTGTATCCGTTATAGGACCCAGCCACGCGGAAGAGGTTATCCTCAGACGTGTCACCTGTATCTGCTCCGTCTCCACCGACATCGAGTCTGCAAGACTCGCACAGCATATATTTTCAAACGATTATATGCGCCTTTACGTAAACAGCGACGAAGTCGGCGCGGAATATGCCGTTGCCATAAAAAATGTAATCGCTCTCGCTTCCGGTATGCTTTCAGGACTCGGATACGGCGATAACAGCCGCGCCGCACTTGTTACAAGAGGTCTTGCGGAGATGATCCGCTACTGCACCGCAAAAGGCGGAAAATCAGAAACCTGCTGCGGCCTTGCCGGTGTGGGTGATCTTATGGTCACCTGCTTCTCTCCCCATTCCAGAAATTATCAGGCAGGCTACATAATCGGTCAGGACGACAGCTCTATGGGCTTCCTTCGCGACAACAAAAAAACTGTCGAAGGCGTATACAGCTGCAAGGTAATATATGAGGATGCCCGTAAAAATTATGATTTTGATCTGCCTATCATCAACGGTATCTATGATATTCTGTTTAATGGAAAGCATCCGTCGGACGCTCTTCACGAGCTTATGGCAAGACCTTTGACTGAGGAATAATCTGATTTTTAGGCCGCTTTACAACTTTAAAGCTTTTAATTGTTAAAATTCGCCAAATCGCAATATAAATAAAAAAGCGATTTGGCGAATTTTTCACTTTACAAGCGCGTTAGTAAAGTGATATCCTTAGTACAACAAGAACGAAAGGAATATACGGCTATGTCCAAGACACTGCGTACAGCTGAATACGGCTACTTTTACTTTAGCTTTACCTATTATTTTGGTAAGGCTTTTTCCGGTTTGGCTTAGTGCAATCATACGTTCTTAAATGAAGCAATGATTACCTGCAGCCAGCCGGCTGCAGGTTTTATTTTTGGGAGGAAAAAACAATGATAGTCATTTTAAAGAAAAATCCCGATCAGGCACAACTTGACAGCCTTGTTTGCTGGCTCGAAGAAAAGGGCGTTCAGGTCCACCCCAGTGTCGGTCATTCCCAGATGGTTCTCGGTCTTGTAGGTGACACTGCGAGACTCGATCAGGATCTTATATGTGCACTTGACATAGTCGAAGATGTCAAGCGTGTTCAGGAGCCCTACAAAAGTGCAAACCGCAAATTCCACCCCGAAGATACAATAATAAAAGTCCGCGATGCACAGATTGGCGGCGGCACTCTCACCTATATGGCAGGTCCCTGTTCTGTTGAGAGCGAAGATCAGATAATCGCCGTTGCAAAGGCTGTAAAGGCCAGCGGAGCTACCATTCTGCGCGGCGGTGCATTCAAGCCCCGTACATCACCTTACGCATTTCAGGGTATGGGTGCAGACGGTATCGAGCTTTTAAAACTTGCCAGAGAAGAAACAGGTCTTCCCATTGTCACCGAAATAATGGACGCAGAGCAGCTTCCTCTTTTCAAGGATGTTGACATCATTCAGGTCGGAGCAAGAAATATGCAGAATTTCAATATGCTCAAGGTTCTCGGAAAGCAGGATAAGCCCATACTTCTCAAGAGAGGTCTTTCCGCAACCTATGAAGAGTGGTTGATGAGTGCAGAATACATTATGGCAGGCGGAAACGAGCAGGTCATTATGTGCGAGCGCGGTATTCGAACCTATGAGACCTACACAAGAAACACTCTTGACATCGGTGCTGTACCTGTGCTCAAAAAGCTGACCCATCTGCCTGTGGTCGTTGACCCCAGCCACGCAACAGGCAAAAGCTTCCTTATCCCCTCTCTGGCAACCGCATCTATTGCAGCAGGTGCTGACGGACTTCTTATCGAGGTTCACAACGATCCTGCTCACGCCCTTTGCGACGGTCCTCAGTCACTTACTCCCGAGGCATTTGATTCTTTGTCTAAAACCTGCAGTGCAATTCACGGATTTATGCACAGTTAAGGAGACGATATAAATGAAGATTGCTGTTGTCGGCCTTGGCCTTATCGGCGGCTCTATGGCGAAATCAATAAAGGCACGCACCTCACACTGTGTTTACGGTATAGATCTCGACGCAGAGACAATGATGTTTGCCCGTCTGTGCGGCGCCATTGACGGTACTCTCGACGAAAACAACGTCGGAGAGTGTGAAGTCATTCTCCTCGGTGTGCGCCCGAACGCCGCTGTAAATTGGGTCAAAGCAAATGCAGATATTATTTCGAAGAATGCGATCTTAGTTGACCTGTGCGGTGTAAAACGCACTGTCTGCGATCAGATAGCCCCTATCGCCCACGAAAAAGGCTTTGCTTTTGTAGGCGGCCATCCTATGGCAGGCAAGGAACGCGGCGGCTTTGTAAATTCTACCGATAATCTTTTCGAGGGTGCTTCTATGATACTTACCCCTGACGAAGGCAATGATGCAAGGACTCTCGAAAGCCTAAAGCACTTCTTTACTGACATCGGGTTCGGTTCTATAACCTTCTCTACCCCCGACGAACACGACAAGATAATTGCATACACATCTCAGCTTGCACATATCGCATCAAGCGCTTATATCAAATCACCCGAAGCTCAGAGACGCCGCGGATTTTCCGCAGGCAGCTTCCGCGATATGACCCGAGTTGCAAGATTAGATGAGAATATGTGGACTGAGCTTTTTATGGATAACTGTGATTATCTTACGGAAGAGCTGGAAATTCTTATTGGAAATCTTAACGATTACCTTGATGCACTCAAGGCAAAGGACGAGGAAAAGATACGCGCACTCCTCAAGGACGGATGCGAAAAGAAAGCCAGTGCAGGCGGCAATTGATTTTATTCGAAGGACGATTGATATATTATGAGCACTGTCAGAGTAAATGTCGGCAGCGGATATGATGTAATTATAGAGCGCGGTTTGCTTGACCGATGCGGAGAGATTCTCCGCGATACGATCGGATCCTGCCGCGTCGCTGTCATCACTGATTCAAATGTTGCACCGCTCTATCTCGAGCGCACGGTACAAAGTCTTGAAAATGCTGATTTCAAGGTAAATTCCTTTGTTTTTCCTGCAGGTGAAACATCGAAGAACATCGGCACACTCAGCGATATTCTCGAATTCCTTGCTGAAAGCGAGCTCACCCGTTCAGACTGCATCATAGCTCTCGGCGGCGGCGTAACGGGAGATATGGCAGGCTTTGCCGCAGGCGTTTACCTGCGCGGCATACGCTATGTCCAGATGCCCACCACACTTCTTGCTGCAGTGGATTCTTCCGTTGGTGGCAAGACCGCTGTTGATCTGAAAGCAGGAAAAAATCTTGCAGGTGTATTTATACAGCCTCAGGCGGTCCTCTGCGATGTTGACTGTCTTGACACACTTTCCTCCGAAATATACGCCGACGGTATGGCAGAGGCTATAAAGACCGCTATTCTGGACGGCGGCGAGTTCTGGGAGAAATTTTCCCAGCTGGAAATCTCCGATCTCATCACCAGATGCGTAAAATACAAGGGCAGAATCGTAGAAGCCGACGAAAAGGAAACAGGCGATCGCAAGCTTTTAAATCTCGGTCACACTGCCGCTCACGCCGTTGAACTGCTCAGCGGATATGCGATCACTCACGGCCATGCTGTCGCAATAGGTCTTGCAATTATTGCCCGCGCCTGTGCCACGCTCGGCAAATGCGACAAGTCCGCAGCCAACTCTGTTGTAAACACTCTCACAGCAGCAAACCTCCCTGTCGTTTCACCCTATTGCGCTGCGGAACTTGCCGCAGCTTCCATAAACGATAAAAAGCGCACAGGCGACAAAATCTCTATTGTTGCTGTAAACGGAATCGGCGATTGTTCCTTTGAAAAGATCCCCCTCTCCGACCTCGAAGATCTCTACATCAAGGGAATGTAAAAAGTTTAGTCAAGTTTTTCAAAACTTGTGGGGATTCAAGGGGCAGCGCCCCTTGATCGGGGTTTGGGGGCCACGCCACCAACTTATAAATACTCTCAACCGCTGCGGCAGTGCCGCGGCGGTTTTTTATTGCGCATAGTGGCTTCTATTAAAATAAAAACCGTCCTTTCAGGACAGCAATGGATACCCCCGCCGAGGGTACCCATCATAAAACAGTCCACCGGACTGTTTTACTGCCCCCCTGCGGTTTTATTTCGAAAGTTCTTTTCGCCCTTTGCGAAGGGCGATTCAAGGGCTTTGCCCTTGAAAAAACCACAAAAGGAACACCGTTCCTTTTGAATCCTGTATTTTCTCTTGACAAATTGGTTTATAAGCTGTAAACTAAAGGCAGGTTTATAGATTGTAAACCAAAAGGAGGTTTTTTGATGGAAGCAAAATTAGGCGTTGTGGAAAGCCGCTTTGCGGATATTATATGGAGCAATGAGCCGCTGTCTTCGGGTAAGCTTGTAAAACTGTGCGAAAAGGAGCTATGCTGGAAAAAGCCGACTACATACACCGTTCTGCGCAAGCTGTGTGAGCGCGGAATATTTCAGAATGTAAACGGTACGGTGTCGTCACTCATCAGCAGACAGGATTTTTATTCTATGCAGAGCGAACAGTTCATCGAGGAAAGCTTCGACGGCTCTCTTCCTGCATTTCTTGCAGCGTTTACTGCCCGAAAAAAGCTTTCGGACGAGGATATCGCACAACTGAGACGTATGATTGATTCTTACGGGGAGGACTAAACAATGGAGGCTGTATTTTTAAGGCTTTTCAATATGAGCATAACCGCAGGGTGGATCGTTGTGGCGGTGGTACTGCTTCGCCTGCTTCTTAAAAAAGCACCGAAGTGGATAAGCTGTATCCTGTGGGCGCTGGTTGGCATAAGGCTGGTTGTTCCATTTTCATTCAAGAGTGTTCTGAGTCTTATCCCCAGTGCTGAAACTGTACCTCAGGAAATAATCTACGCTCAAAAGCCGACTATACACAGCGGCATAACATATTTTAACAATGCGGTCAATCCAATAATCTCCGAATCGTTTGCACCAGACCCTGCCGCCAGCGCAAGCCCTATACAAGTCGTAATATTTATTGCGTCTATTGCTTGGTGTATAGGTGTTGCAGGTATGCTTTTATATACCCTTATAAGCTATCTGAGGATAAATCACAATGTGCGTTTTTCCGCACCGCTGCGCGAAAATATCTATATCTGTGATGGCGTTTCCACCCCTTTTATACTGGGTGTTTTCAAGCCTCGGATATATCTTCCCTCTGACCTTGACGAAAAAGAATCAGAATATGTTATCGCCCACGAAAAAGCCCATTTGAAACGTCTTGACCATCTGTGGAAACCTTTGGGCTTTCTGCTTCTTACCGTTTATTGGTTCAACCCTCTGCTGTGGCTTGCCTATATTCTGCTCTGCCGTGATATTGAGCTTGCCTGCGACGAGCGTGTGATAAAGGATATGAATTCAGAAGACAGAAAAAATTACTCAAGCACACTGCTTGACTGCTCTGTTCCGAAGAAAATGATCTCCGCCTGTCCGCTGGCCTTCGGGGAGACAAATGTAAAGAACAGAATAAAGGGCGTACTCAGCTATAAAAAGCCTGCTTTCTGGATTATAGCGGTTTCGGTCATAGCCTGCATTGCCGCCGCAGTTTGTCTGCTGACTGATCCCAAATCAGACACCACATCAAAAGACGTCGATCTGTCCGACATTGCCGATATGAACATCGGCACCGACATACCCCTTATAATCTACTCTGACGATGATGTGATGTATTTCTCAGGCACTTTCGGACTTATTGTTTATGACTATAAAAATATGACCGTTCTCGACCGTGTCTCCTGGGAACTGCTGCCCGACGGTTACGGCTTTACACTGACTTGGGCTTCTTCCGACGGAAAAACGGTGTATTTTGAAAGGTTCAACGAGCCGCCGTCTTATAAATACGATGTCAGAAATAAGAAACTACTCCGCTGTGACGGAGCTGACCGATCACAGCACTTTAGTCGTGAGCATCTTTCCGATGAACAACAGGCATCTCTGAACAGCTTTTATTTAAACGGAGAGAACACTGTAAACACCGACAGGGGCTTTTACTATCTGCGTGCAGATGACTGGAATATGAAAACTCTGCAGCTTGTTTTTCACGATTATGCATCGGGCATAGACAATGCTTTTTACATCTTTCCAGCTCTTACGAATAACACAGATGAAAAAGCTCTCATATTCACTTACCACGATTCGGTGGATATTTTAAAGCCCACTCTCACCATCTTTCCCGAAAAACAGCACTTTCAGTTTATTTATTCAGGTTTTTCAAGCTATATCGCACAGGGTAAGTACAGCCTTGAGGAAGATTGTTTTATTTTAAAAACCGATGACGGCATAAACACCTATGTTTTTGAGGTCACCGAAAACGGATATCTCTTTGATGCCGAGCGTTCTTCCAAAATACCCGAATATCGCTATTCGGGAGATTCCTACGAAACTGCCTGTCCTGTTCCTGACGGTGCATTCTTTTCCTCTTACCCGATTTTCGGTGAAAATGATTTTTCTGCCTGTTATGACTCTGCTTCCTTCGATATGGACAAAGACGGAAAGGCTGAACAATACTCTCTGGGGATTGGTCCCACAAGTGGACTTTTCACCTTCACTCTGACACGCTCAGACAGTGACGGCAGCAAATACAGCGCCGTATTTTTCCCCTCACGCAATTACTCTGATCTCAGACTCGAGGTATCTGAGGACGGCAGACTGTTTGTCTGCGGAGACCCGTATTTATCTGCTGATATTACGTCTCACTACTATGAGGTTTCGCTGGAGGACGGAATTCTCACTCTTACTATGAACGGTGAGAAAATGGGATATTGGGGAAAGATAAACTCGTAATATTCACTTAGTATGAAACAAAAGCCGCACCCTATCGGGTGCTCCTTTCTATTGCAACTATTTAAAATTATAATCTTTTTTTGATTATCACCGCTGCGCCTGCAATAACAATTGCATAAAGGGGAAGTGCTGTTGCTCCGCCTACGCAGCCTTTTAATTCTTCCTCTACCGTATCCTCTACGCCTTCTCCAACATCAAAATCGTAGTCGCTGTAATAGCCTGTATTGATCTCATCTGCCTTCTGGGCAGAAACTGAAGCAGCCCCCACTGTTGCTGCTGCCAGTATGCAGAGAAGCAAAACCATAATCCTTTTCACTGTTCTTCCTCCTTTGGGAATATTTCTTATTTTGATTATACACCATATTTTCAATTATTACCACTGTCTGTTTTGCCTTTACACTGCAATTCAATGAATAATATTGTATATAATATGCATCCAATGAATATATATTCACTCACCTGCTTGTTGCTCTTATGTTAATATGCACAAATTCCATCGTTTCACTATAGCGCTCTTACATAATAAACGAGAATATTTTCGGGATTTGTCACAACTCTTGACTTTCAGAATGTACAAAAGTATAATTATGCATATTCATTCACTGGGAATTTCTATATAAATATCTATGGAGGTGCTGAAATGAAGCACACTGTATTCATTGACGGCAGTGCCGGTACCACCGGTCTGCGCATAAAAGAACGAATCGGCGAAAGACAGGACATCGAGCTTATCACTCTTTCAGAGGAAAAGCGCAAAGATCCTGCCGCACGAAAGGAAGCTCTCAATTCCTGCGATATCGCATTTCTCTGTCTTCCTGATGACGCTGCAAGAGAAGCTGTCTCTATGGTAGAAAATGATACAACAAGAATCATCGATGCTTCCACAGCTCACCGTACTCTGCCCGACTGGGCCTACGGCTTTCCAGAGCTGTCCGCAGGTCACTATGACCGTATCGCAAACGCAAAGCGCGTATGTGTTCCCGGCTGTCACGCAAGCGGTTTTGTTTCTCTCACCGCTCCGCTGGTCGCCGCAGGTATCCTCGATACCGAAGCTCGTCTGACCTGCTTTTCCGTTACCGGCTACAGCGGCGGCGGAAAGGGTATGATAGCTCAGTACGAAAGCGATGAACTCGATCCCCTGTTTGTCGCTCCCAGACAGTACGCACTGGGTCAGACTCACAAGCATATCCCTGAAATGACCGTTCGTACAGGTTTGACAAATGCTCCCATCTTCTGCCCCACCGTTGCTCCCTTTTATTCGGGAATGCACGTCACAGTGCCTGTTTTCGGCTGTGATGCAAACGGTAATATGGGTGATATCAAAAAAGTATACGAAGCTCTTTACTGCGGAGAGGTCGTAAAATACACCGATGTTATAGACGAAGGCGGCTTCGCTTCTGCAGGAGCTCTTTCGGGACGCGACAGTATGGAGATCACTGTATTCGGAAACGAAGACAGAATTCTGCTTATGTCACGTTTTGACAACCTCGGCAAGGGTGCTTCCGGTGCCGCAGTTGAATGTATGAATATTATGCTTGGCCTTGATAAGACAACAGGCCTTGTCCTGTAAGGAGATATATTGAAATGAACTACAAAAACGTATCCGGCTCGGTTGCCGCTCCCCTCGGATTTACCGCCGCAGGCGTTTACTGCGGAGTAAAGCGCTCTATGTATCCCACAAACACTGTCACTGCAAAGTCCATACTCGCAAACGAATCTATTCAGAACGAGCACAAGCCCGACCTGGCACTTATTGTCTGCGATGTTCCCTGCTCTGCAGGTGCAGTGTTCACTACCAACCTTGTTAAAGGCGCTCCTATCCTTGTCTGCAAGGATCATCTTTCAAAGGCAAAGCCCAGAGCAATAATCGTAAACAGCGGCAACGCAAACACCTGCAACTCTGACGGCATTGAAAAAGCTGAAAAGATGGCAGAACTTACTGCCGCCGAGCTCGGCATTTCCACAAAAGAGGTTCTTGTAGCCTCAACAGGTGTTATCGGACAGACTCTTCCCATTGAGCCTATCGAAGAGGGTATCCCCTATCTCCACAAGGCTCTTTCCAAGGACGGTATGCAGGCTGCAAAGGCTATTATGACCACTGATACCGTTGTAAAAGAGATCGCAATACAGTTTGAGCTTTCCGGTAAGACTGTCACTATGGGCGCAATAAGCAAGGGCAGCGGTATGATACACCCCAATATGGCTACTATGCTGGCTTATGTCACCACCGATGCGGCAATATCTTCCGAAATGCTTCAGAAAGCACTGAAGGCATCTGCTGATGATACTTTCAATATGCTTTCCGTTGACGGCGACACCAGCACAAACGATACCCTGTGCATTCTTGCATCAGGTCTGGCAGGGAACACTGAAATCACTGAAGAAAGCGAAGATTTCAAGACCTTTGCCGATGCTCTTATGTATGTCTGCACCTACCTCGCACGTATTATGGCAAAGGACGGTGAAGGCGCTACAAAGCTTGTTGAATGTAAAGTCACAGGCGCAGCCGACGAAAAGGCCGCAAAGGGTATTGCAAAGTCTGTCATCTGCTCTCCCCTTATCAAGGCCGCAATGTTCGGCAACGATGCAAACTGGGGTCGTGTACTCTGCGCCATCGGCTATGCAGGGGAAACTACAGATGTTGACAAGATAGATGTCTATTTCAAATCCAAGGCAGGAGAAGTCCTTGTCTGCAAAATGGGCAGAGGTGTTGAATTCTCCGAAGAGAAGGCAACCGAAGTCCTTTCTCAGGACGAGGTGCTGATCGATGTTATTCTCAGAGACGGCGATGCTGAAGCCACCGCTTTCGGCTGCGATCTTACATACGATTACGTCAAGATAAACGGAGATTACAGAACCTAATCTTTCCCTCCGAAAAACCTGCAAGCCTTACGAGAAGGCCTGATCTAAAATATGCTATAAGGATGTTGAAAATGCAGCTTACAAATGCACAGCGCGCACGAGTACTGACTCACGCGCTTCCTTACATACAGAAATACAACAATAAGATCGTCGTTATCAAATACGGCGGAAACGCTATGCTCAACGAAGATCTTAAGCGTTCCGTTATGACCGATATGGTTCTTCTCACTCTTGTCGGCGTAAAGGTGGTTCTTGTCCACGGTGGCGGTCCTGAGATCACCGATATGCTCAAGAAGGTCGGAAAGAAGACCGAGTTTGTTGACGGTCTCCGCGTAACCGATGATGAAACCATCGATATTGTTCAGATGGTTCTCGCAGGAAAGGTCAACAAGAGCCTTGTTAACCTTATCCAGAGCATCGGCGGTAAAGCCATAGGTCTTTCAGGCATTGACGGACATATGATCCGCGCAAAGCAGAAAGATCCGAGACTGGGAAATGTAGGTGAAATCACCGAGGTCAATATTCAGCCTGTTCTCGATGTTCTCGAAAAGGGATATATTCCCATCATTTCCACCGTCGGCTGTGACGAAAACGAGCACGTATATAATATCAACGCAGACACTGCCGCTGCTCGCATCGCAGGTATGCTGGGCGCTGAGGCAATGATCGCAATGACTGATATCGCAGGCATTATGCGCGATAAGGACGACCCCTCCACCCTTATTACAGGTATCACTGTCAATCAGGCCAAGGAGCTTATTGCAGACGGCACAATAAACGGCGGTATGATCCCCAAGGTAGAATGCTGCATTGAGGCTCTCAACTGCGGCGTACAGAAGGTGTTTATCTTCGACGGTACAATTCCTCACTCCATCATTATCGAGCTTCTCACCAGCGAGGGCCTCGGAACTATGTTTATCAAAGGCGAATGACTTTGAAAAAGGAGCTGTTCTAAATGAGCATTTTCGAAACCGATAAAAAATATGTTGCATCTTCCTACGGCCGTTTTCCCGTTGAGATCGTCAGCGGCAAGGGCGCTCTTCTCAAGGGTGGTGACGGCAAGGAATATATAGATATGACCAGCGGTATCGGCGTAAACGCATTCGGTGCTGCAGATGACGAGTGGGTTGCGGCTGTAACAGCTCAGCTCACCTCTATACAGCATATTTCAAACCTCTACTACACCTCTCCCTGTGCACTTCTTGCAGAGCAGCTCTGCGAAAAGACAGGTATGAAAAAGGTGTTCTTCGGCAATTCCGGCGCAGAGGCAAACGAATGCGCAATCAAGGTCGCACGTAAGTGGGCGTTCGATAAGTACGGTGAAGGCAGAAGCACAATAATAACTCTTAAAAACAGCTTTCACGGCAGAACGATAACAACTCTTGCCGCTACAGGTCAGAATTCATTCCACACCAATTTTATGCCCTTTACCGAAGGCTTTGTGTATGCAAGTGCCTATGACGCATCCGAAGTCGAAAAGCTCGCACAGGAAAACGGCTGCTGCGCTGTTATGCTGGAAAGCGTTCAGGGCGAAGGCGGCGTATATCCCCTTGAGCAGAGCTACGTCAAGAAGGTTGCTGAGATCTGTGAAAAATACGGACTTCTGCTAATTTTCGACGAGGTGCAGACAGGCAACGGCAGAACCGGTAAGCTGTTCGGCTATATGCACTTCGGCGTAACACCCGATATCTTCACAACTGCAAAGGGATTGGGTGGCGGACTTCCCATCGGTGCCTGTGTTCTCGGCGAACGCACTGCTGACGTTCTCACTCCCGGCACTCACGGCTCTACCTTCGGCGGCAACCCTGCAGTATGTGCAGGCGCTCTCAGTGTATTTAACCGTCTGACAGATGATTTTCTTTCGGAAGTCACTGCAAAAGGCGAGTATATAAGAAGCAAGCTTGAAAACGTCAATGGCGTAAAGAGCATAACAGGAAAAGGTCTTATGATAGGCATCGAGACAGAAAGAGCAGCTAAAGATATTATAAACGGCTGTATCGACAACGGTGTTCTTGTTCTTTCCGCAAAGACAAAGGTAAGACTTCTTCCTCCCCTGAATATCACCTATGAACAGATCGATAAGGCGATTGAGGTTCTGATCAAACAGATAGCTATGTAAAATAAAAAGGGACTGCTGTGCAGTCCCTTTTTTCTTGCAATTATTCCAGCTTGATTAATTGAGTAAAATATGCTATGTTTTTGTCATAAGATCATCAAAAGAGGTATCTGTATGGCTGTACTGCTGCTTATCTTTGAACTTATCGGAACCGTTGCCTTTGCAATATCCGGCGCACTTATCGCAATATCAAAGAAAATGGATATTTTCGGCGTCGTTATACTGGGGCTAATCACCGCTGTCGGCGGCGGTGTTATCCGTGACCTTGTTCTCGGAAACACCCCTCCCGAAACATTTAGAAACCCTGTTTACAGCATCGTTGCAATTGCTGTTTCCATTATCATATTCATACCGTATTTCAGAAACGCACTTCTGAAAAACCAGAAGGTCTTTGATATAATCCTTCTCTTAATGGATTCCTTAGGGTTAGCCGTGTTTACTGTTGTGGGAATTGAAACCGCCGCAAGCGTTCACAACGACTTCAATATATATCTTCTTCTCTTTGTCGGTGTCATTACCGGTGTCGGCGGAGGCGTAATGCGTGATACTCTTTCAGGTAACACCCCTTATATTTTTATAAAACATTTTTATGCCACAGCCTCCCTTATAGGCTCGGCTGTAACTGTTTTTCTCTGGAACTACGCAGGCGTTGTATATTCAATGCTTGCAGGCGCCTTTGTTGTTTTTCTTCTCAGGCTGTGCGCTGCAAAGTTCCACTGGAAGCTTCCAAAAGCGTAAAGTCAAAAAGGATACCGTACCTTTTGGTACGGTATCCTTTTTACTTATATTCCGTTCCTGTTGGTCGGATCGTTAAGTGCTGAAAATGCTGCACACAGTATTATCATTACGGATAAAACTATATTTTTTATGCTCAGCTCGCTTCCCTGAAGCATTTCAAGCTGTGCATACACCACCGTCAGCACAGCACTCCACACAACAGGCGATTTGAGTCTATCGGTTATCCCCTTCACAAAAGACCTCCTATGATGCCGCCCACAACTGCGGCCACGATCATCGATATCACCTGCGTCACAAGGCTTTCCCACCTCTGGGCCGGCTTGCTCTGCATCTGTTCAAGTGCCTTTTCAAGCTTGCCTATAGCCAGCAGAACATTATCAAGCTGAGTGCTTATCCTTGTTTGAGCAATTACGGAATCGTTTGCCTTGCTGTACAACACCCCAATGTCCTTTTCACACTTTTCCACTCTGCTCTCAAGCGCGTCCATTATGCCACCGCCTTGAGCTTTGCCTTTGTTTTGGGACCTGCTATGCCGTCAGTCTCAAGCTTGTAATTTGCCTGAAACGCACGTATTGCGGCTCTTGTCTTAGGTCCGCAGGAGCCGTCCACCGCAATTGAGAATCCGCACTTTACCAGCATCCACTGCACCCATCTGACATTTTCTCCTCTGTCGCCGTAGCGCACTGCCTTTTCAGGCTCGTCATAGGGACAGGGCTCACTTCCACCGAAAGTGGTGACAGTAACGATCTTACTGCCGGTATTCTTTTTGAAAGACTTTGTGTCACGCACCGCTACGTGAACAAATCTCTTTTTGGTATAGAGAATTATACCCTTGAATCCCACCGATTCCGCAGCTTTTGCCACTTCGGCAGGGTCAACTCCGGGTACGACTATATCTGCGGCTTTGCCTTTTACGTGGTTGCTTGCCGCATCTCCTCCTACAGACGCATTGTGTCTTCTGCATCTGTAGCCGGAATTTATGTTTATTGCAGTGCCAAGCTTATCGCGAAGCTTCTGCAGAAGCATCACAAGTTTTTCATCTACCATAGTGGACGAGCAGCAATTTTTTCCCTTACAGTGAAACTCTGCCAGTCTGAAGTTTTCGGAAAGTCTTGCAGCTGCACCCTTTTTATATGTTTTTATTGCCGTAATCAGTCACCTCATTTTATTTCTGAAAGCCACGCCTTTAAATCTGCCTGTCCTACAAGAGACGGCAGTACGCCAAATGTGAATCTGCGAAGAGCAATGATCTGGTCGCCGCATACGAGAACCGCCTGTGCCTGAACAGAGCCCTCCTGCGCTGTGACCTCATCAGTCAGTATGAACTCTATTGTTCCGTTCTCAGCGTCCGTTACCGCTCCGTCAACAGTTACATTTGTTTCTCCGTCAGGCAGCTGGCAGAAAAGGCGCGCAAAGTGTTCAGATAAATTGATTTTCTTTTCGTTGGGATTGTCGCAGTCACTGAGTGTGAGCTGCAGGCGGCGTGAGTTTCCGTCGTGCTGCATCACGCAGAATGTTGCCGCCGCCTCATTTATATCAATGGAAATGGGTATGCAATCCTGCATATTAACCCTCCTTAATGTATGTTATACGCAGTTTAACGGAAGAACGGTCAAATCTTCCGTATCTTGAAAGCGCGTAGTTGGTGTCGGCATCAAGACACAGCCCCTTTATACTTCCGTCGCGCAGCTTTTCGCCGACAGTTTTCAGAAGGGTGACCCATTTCCCCTGACCGCGCGTGAACACCTGAGAAGTATTGTCTGCTGCTCCCGAATCAGGGCCGTCATCCCATCTTGAAGGCGGAGACGAATAGTTGTGCATCTTTATCTCCGTATAGCAGCTTGCCTCACCGTGTGAAGTGTCAAGGCGCTTGAGATAGATCTGCACAGAGTCAATTTCAGAACCCTGTAGATCTGATTTTATCTGAGACAACGGAAAAAACATCATACTTCTTCTTGCTGTCGCCTTGGACGAACCGTAAGAACCCACAATGAGCTGGGACCCATAGCTTGTCTCCTTGCCGCCTGTTGCCCAGTAAATTTCCGCATCGGACAGAGAATAGGTCTTGGTTACTGTCTGAGATGTCGGGAACACCTTCTTCCACTCGCCTTCGGTACGCACATTGACCTGCTTAACATCAGAAAAAGCTGTACCTTTTTTGACCTTAACCGCTGAAACGGAATCATAATCCGTGCCGTTATATGTTTTGATCGCCATAGCTGCTCCTTACTCCGTCACAAACCAGATATCGCCTTCCGATGCTGTTTCAGGTTCGGATGAGCCTACATAAAGCATTCTTCCGACGGTGCTCGGCAGTGAATCCGCAATTTGGTCAATTGCAGTAAGTGTTGTTCCGTTGATCGTAATTCTGAAAAGCGGCACCTGATTTATATCTCCTGCAGACAAAAGGTCACTTGTAACAAGGGCAGGATCAGAGGGAGAAGTTCCTGCTGTTCCTGTTATAACGGTAAATACCAGCTTATCGGCAGCAGTTGCACTGCCGCGTGTAAACTGAGCTGCTACGAGATCATAACGCTTTACACCCTGTGCACCACTGTTTACGGTCAAATCTTCGCTCTCACCCTTGGGTACATAGAGGACGTAGCCCATATTCGATGCACCGCCTCCTGAAAGTCTCACGGTATTGTTGTTGACCTTCTTACAGGTAAGGGCACCCAGTATTCCGCTTTTTCCTCCAAGTATTGAATCATAGATAAAAGCATCGTCATCTGCGGTTATATGAGCCTCTGCCGACGACGGCGTGTTTATGGTTATAGCCTTCTGGCTCAAAATATCATTCCTTTCTGATTAAGAAAGAGAGTGTGTAATAAGCGTGCTGTTTTCTTCTATAACAAGGCGTATTGCTGAAACCTTCAGAGTGGCAGTCATACCTGTAAGCAGATCACGCACTCCGGCAATATCTCCCAGTTCAAGACAGATATCACTGCTGCCGATTGATATTTCCATCTTTTTCATTTCACCTTGCCCTGAAAGCTTGCGTCTTGCAGCATCATAAAGAGCTTCCTTCGATTCAACTCCCGAAAAATCATATATGTATGTGCTCAGAGCGTATGTGTCAGGCAAAGCGGCGTCGGACGCGTCATCGGTTATAGTTCCGTCCGGAAGCCTCCACAGCTCTACTATGTCTCTTTCCTCCATCTTACCCTGTCCGAGGGCGATAATATGGTTATATATTTCTCCCTGCTCGGTGGATACAAGCGAGGAGTCATATTCCTGAGAAAATTCTATCTCATCGGTATGATCGGTAATGCTTTCTGCATTGATAGTTATATATTCGCCCGAAAAGCTTACACAAAGTCTCGCACCCTGATCTGAAAGCAGTTTTTCCGCAGCATACAGCAGCGACTTATATCGCACAGAGCCCGTACAGATAATTCCGCTGTCTGTATCACTTACCGAAATATAATGGGGAGCTTCTCCAAGAAAATCAGCAAGCATCGAATTTGCTTCCTTTGCCGTTACAACAACGTGCGTCTCTCCGTCCTCAGGTGTAACGGCATATCTGTCAAGCAATCCTCGCCAGCAGGTTCCGTAGATGCTGACTTTTTCATCCTTTACGCTGTGTACAATCTTTTCAACTCGTCCGCCCCACGGTGTATTCGGCAGATACACATAACCTCCGCAGTGTACCGGGCTGTCCTCCCAGACCTTTTCGTGCATAACAAGCTCGAAATCACTGTCTTCGTTTTCGGATTTCAGTCCTATCTGTGCATCGAACCTTAAAAAGCAAGGTATCTCGTATTCTTCATTGAATTCCGAATCCGCATATATCAGTTCCACTGCGGTTCACTCCTTTGCTTTACAAGGGTAATATCCATATTCAGATCCCCCGAGCATTCTATAAGAGATACCCCTGCAGGCGCATATGCAAATATATTTCCGTTTTTGAGTCGCCTGTTGAAAAGGTTTGTTATTTCTCCTGTAACAGATGCCTTGTAAATCGATCTTTCTCTCTGATCTATCACCGCATACTCTCCTTCTTCCAGCGCAACATCAACACCCATCGCTGCACCGCCTATGGATAATCTCGGATTTTCCGCAGGTCCGAATATTTTAATTATCATCGGAGACGGAGCATAGTGCTCGTTTATAATGTTCGCTTCCTTTGTAAGAGACGAATAATGAAATGGGTATTTTTTGGGATACTTAAGACCTTCCGCATCCTCTTCATCCTTAAAATTGAAAGAGAATGTTCTCTCTGTACACCAACAGGGATTCTGAGGAAAGAAAGTCAGTGTCATTTTTATGCAGTGGGGCCAGTCTTTGGAAACTGTTTTTTCTCCTGCACTGACGTAACAGGACAGATACTGCTCCCCTACATAAAGCTTTCCCGGTGAAAGCTCCTCAACGTCTATCGTCATTGTATCGGACAGATCATTCATTGCCTTACAAAATTCCGCGTCGGTGTCGGCATAGACAAACAGTGTCAGTTCACGGACATTATTTGATCTTCTTCGCGATACCACCCGTCCTCCGTCATACAGCGGTCTGGACGCAAATCCAAGTGACCAGGAAAAATCATAAAGCCCGCTTTTTTCCACATAGTACGGTTTTTTGTCAAGATTCAGCACAGTTCCTTTTGAATTAACATATGTAATCTCCAAGACGCACCTCCTATGTATATTCGCGCACAAGAACTCCGAAGGTTCTGCGGTCAAGCTCTATTGCCTGTCTGCCATTCGAAAGCAGATCTATGAGTACGTCGAGCTTTCTCGACAGCACATCCTGCATCGGTGCACTGTTTTCTGTTTTCCTGACAGAAAAGTCCGCTTCAGGCTTAAATGTTTCTGCGCCTGCCTTGCGAAAATCTGTATCCGCAGTCACTGATACCGCTGCACTCTGGGCAATGCCCTTTGAAGCACGCTCTACTTCACCGCTCATATCCTGCAGACCGAGAACCATTCCTTCCACTGTGAAATGTCCCACTTCACGCATAACGCGCGACGGTGATGCTATACCCAGAGCCTTTCGCATAGCAGACGCCACACTGTTGGCAATGCCTTTAGCCTTTGCAATTATGGCAGCCTGCTTCGAGACAAGTCCGTTTATCATACCCTGTCCGAAATCCTTCATTATGGAGTTTGACTCAGGTACAATCGCTCTTACCGGTGTAAGAATATTGTTTTTTATTCCTGCCGCGGCAGGTAAAACCTCCTGTGCTGCCCTTCCTACTGCTCCTGTGATTCCAAGGCAGGCAGAAGCTATCGCACCTGCTCCGGTAACAATGGGGGATTCAAATTCCGTATGCACTCTTCCGCCAACAGCTCTCAGTACATCTCCCAAAGAACTTATCCTTCCCCCTTGTTCATCGCTCAGCAAGCCCAGCCTTGCAAGCACATTAAGCGATTCCTCCAAACCGTTTGAAAAAGGCTCTGTATCAAGTATCAGGCTGGCACTTATCGTTCCTGCGTCTATCATTAAAAATCACTCCCCTGCGCTGCAGCATAGAAGCCACAGCTGTTTTGTTGTCGCATTTACGCCACATATCGGGTATCTCTCCCGACCCTTCTATCTTTGCCAGAAGGTACAGCGCCGCTTCATCAAAGCACCACGCCGTGTAGCTATCAGAAATGCACACTATCTCACTGGGTCTTTTCGAAAATCTCTTCGCTGACATCAGCAGAGTCAGCATCCGTGCGCTTTTTACGAAAGGGTATCAGGGCGCGCACACCTCCCTGGGCGAAGGCATAAATGGCCGAAAGCTGTTCGTCGGTAAGATTTATTCCCTGCTGACAGAGTTCTTCATATGACGGGGAAACCAAAGCGTTCTGCGCAAATATAAGAAGCAGTCTGCCCAGTTCGTCAAGCTGTACCTGAGCCTTGCCTCCTTCATTGAAAAGATCCCTTGCACAGGCAAGAAGCTCATTGGGTATCATCCCCTGGGCTGCAAGGGAAAGTAATGAGGGTCGGCGAAGCTTTACATCAAATGTACCCTCTCCTGAAAAAGATGGGAGAGATACGTCGAAGACAGTTTCTCCGTACATCATAATGCCGCACCCTTTACAAAGCCTTCGGATGTTCTTATAACACATTCGCCTGCCTTCAGCGCAATGCCCTGAACCGTCATTGCAGTTGTTGCAATATATTCCTGACCGATCTCAGCGTTTGAGGGCATATCGGCAGGTTTCGCAAGATAAACAGGCATAGAATCAAGACAATCGATAAGGAGCTGAGTTTTGCCGCCCTCCGCTCTGGATTTGACAGTGTATTCAGGACTTACAAACTCTCCGTCTTCAAAGCTGAAGGATGCATTGGAACCGAAGCAGCCGGGAAATGCAAATCGGTAATAGCTCTTTGTGGCACCGTCATAGTCCTTTTCTTCTGAATAGATTCTGAGTATAAAACGCGTATGCTCAGCGGCCTGACCTGCCGTGGGCGCATTGTAGCTCTCAAACTTACCATCGGCATCATAGCTGATGCTTCCACCCTGAGCAAAGGCCATCAGCTCAGGGCTGAAAACTACATCCTTGAGCTTGATATTGTATCCCTTCAGAATATCCTCCAGAACATTCTGCGCAAGTATTGTGTTTCCGGTACGAAGCTCCTCTTCCTTACCTTCTGAAAGAACAGGCTCGGGAGTTACGCTCTTGGCACTGGAAAATTTGAAAAAACGCGGCGTTTTCTCGATAGTTATGATTTCTGCGCCGCTTATATTTGCAATGGGACTGGAATTAATTGTTGCCATATCAAATTCCTTTCTGTGATTAATTTTTGTCACGCCCTGCTGCGCCTTAACCTTTACCTTATTTCTGACGTTATGCTGCGTGCAGGGCGTGATATATCATTTAAGCATTCAGTCCGAACTGAACGCGATAGTCAAGATAGCAGGCGTGAGCCTTATATGTATCGTCCACAATGCAGGCTCCCACTCCTTCGCAGGGTCTGACAGCACCATTTTTTATAAGAGTGTCCATAGCTTTTTCTGCTTTGCGCTTAAGCTCCTGCATAAGTGAAAACTGTCCGACGGGAGCATACAGATGGACTCTAAGCAGATCGTAGCCTGTTCCGGGTCCGCTCTGCGGGAAAGAGCCCAGATACTGCACAACACAGTAAGGCGATGTGCATATTCCTTCGTAAAAAGCAGGAGGATACACATCAAGCCCGCCGTTTTTGAGTGCATTAATGCACTGTTTCAGCTGCTTCACACCCTCACTCCCTTCAGATTTCTGACAACTCCTCTGAAGACTTCTTCTGCATTTTTCAGTACAGTGGGAAACAGAATACTGTATTTCCCTCCGTAATACAGCTCAAGCTTGGGTGAATAACTCATTTTGCCGACGACGGAGAGCTTCTTTTTTTCGAAGTTTCCGTTTTCGCAGCAGCCTGTCAGCGTGCGGCGCGCATTTCCCGTACGGTCTTTCCAGGGCGCGTTGAGCTTTGCCTGTTCTTCGAGTGCAGCCGCCGATTTTTCGAAGCTATTGTTAATTGCCATATCGGCATTTACCCTTATTTCGAACATTTTAAGCGAAGCTCTAATGTCGTTGTACTTTATCCTCAAATCTGACTCCCCCGTTCTATCAGAGAAAATCTGACCGGCAGCTCACTGAGCTGAAGCTGTACAAGGTATTCCTTTTCTTCAGCCTTTACAAAGTCTCCCACTCTCAAAGGCTCACTGAAAGACACCGCTGTCAGCCGCACGTTCGAGGCAGTGCCGCGTATTCCCGGAACTGCATAAGAAGGATCGGAAGGTGCAGCAAGCTTTGTTATAAAGCCGCAAAGCTTGCCGCAGAAAGGTTCAGCAGATATATCAGCCTCGCCAAATTCATTTAAGGGATATCTTGAAAATTCCATTACGGAAAGAGAAGCGCGCATATTTCTGCAAAGTCTGCCTCCGCAGCCGGCAAGACCTGTGCAGTCAGCTATCGGGTTTTCACATACACCCCTCATTTTGCCGCCTCCCCATCACAACGGGATATCGTGCCCGTTTTATTGGGACGGTAAAGCCTTGCCATTGAAAGCCAGTAATCTCTTGCACTTTCCGTCTTGATTTCGGGTGTTACAAGAGCACTGCACTCAGCAAGTCTCATACAGGCAAGATAGCTTGCTTTATCCACATCACCGCCGCACTCATCGAGCAGTGCCATAAGATCCTGCTGTGTCAGTGCAATACAGCTGCAATCTCCCTGCATCGGAGTAAGCCTGTGTCTGAGCAGCTCAAGTTGATTATTGCACGTCATCTGAACCGCTCCTTTGATTATGCGTTCTCAACAAGAACAGGAGTGCGGCTGTCACCTTCACCGATCTCTGTGATCTTAAGATGCTTCCACATAGGACCGTGATCAAGACCGATCTGACCGAAGATCTGGAACTCCTCTGCAGCACCTGTCTTGGAAAGTGCTTCGCGGAAGAAATTACCCTTGCCGGGAACGTCCTGCTCAACAGGTCTGATGCAGGAAATATCTGCACCGATAAGTGTACCTGCAGGAACAAAACGGGAAAGAACAACAGAGACGAGACCGAAGTCGGTTTCTATCTGCATAATGTTCATACCGCCCACATTTCTGGAGGGAGGTGCATATGCGCCCCACTGAGAAGCATAGATGTCGGTGATCTGCTGCTTAACATCGCTGCTGCAGAGAAGCACCATATCGGTAAAGGTTGCACCGGCATTGTATGCCTTTTTGAAAGCCGCATTGAGTGCTGCCTTGGTAAGAGGTGCACCACCGAGAGATTCTGCAGTGGTGCAGGCGTTTACCATACCACGAGTCTTGTTTGCAACGTCAGAACCGGTGGAAAGCTGGTATACACCGTTGATGAAGGTGTACTCAACATCACGTGCGATCTTTTCAAGAGCGCGTGCAGTCTGGAAATCAAGCTCATCAGCAGAATTGCCGTTGAGGGAGGTTACACCGGAAAGTCTGCCGCCGGAGGAAAGCTTGGAATAGGAAACGGAAACTGTTTCCTGGAAGATCTGAGTTACGTTGCTCTCCTGAGTTCTTGCATAAGAGACAGCGTTGGGCGCTGCAAGGGAGCCTGCTTCGGTGATCTCAGGCTGGGATGCGCCGGAAATGCTGTATTCTGCACCTGTGGGGAACTGGAAGTTATCTGTCTTAACTGCCTTTTCGGCAATAAGATTGAGAAACGGAGTTTCTGCAGGAGTAGATGTGTAGAGCTGACCAATATAGTTGGGAAGATTCCACACAGTACCTGTACCATTAATATTTGCCAATGTAATCAGCCTTTCTTGTATTTTATTAGGAGAAAAATCATATATGTAATCCTATGAATTGTTGTGAATAAATAAGAATTACACATTTGAAAATTTAGGAAAATCAGTGAATTTCACTGTAAAAGCAAGAGCCTCTACCTGAGAGAAATTCCCTTTTCAGCCGCCTGACTGATTATTGCCGCAGCGGCGGCATTGTCGTGCATTGCCCTTGCTCTGTTAAGCTGCTGACGGTAGCTTTCTGCAGCACTGTTCCCTCTGGGGAATCGTCCTGCAGTGCCTGCGGAAAGGCTCTCGCCTCCCACAAAAGACGGAACTCGCTCAACAACAGCTTCTATTGCCTTGCGTATCCGTTCCGCATTTACTGTATCGCCGTCACAGGCATTATCTAAGTTTTCTGCCGCCAGCTTGTAAACGTCAGAAAAGCACTCTTCTCTGACTCCAAGCAGCGCCATCTGTACTCTTGCCTCTGCACCGAGGAGAGTCTGTCTTGCGGTCTTTTCCGCAGACTTCACCCTTTCCTCTGCAGCTGCAATCTGTTCCTTTGTCGGAACATCGCTGTTTTTTGCAGCTTTGTAGGCATTTTCTGCCTCTTTTGCCTGTTCTTCGTCTAATCCAAGCTGAGCAAAGTAGTCCTTGAGAACGGATTTTTCTGCTCTTGCGGTTCTTTCTCTGACTATCCTGCTCAGCTCCTCGATGTCCACAGGGCTGTCACCGCCCTGAGCACCTACAATCGGCAGAACAAGCATCTTTCTTATGAGTTTTCTGATTATGCGCATAAAATAACTCCTTTATCCATTTATAGCCCGTCGGCTTTGCGGATCTATCCGCCCGTTTTCCGGTGCCGGCTTCGCTAAGCTTTGCCGCACCTTGCCCGTCGGCAAGTGTTTCTCATTTTTATATCTATTGTTTTTTAATTTATAGATGTTCCACGTGGAACAGTTATAACACTACCTTCTTGCAACAGGGATTATTCCCCACTTTTCAGCGTAGCTTTCCGGTGAACGAACGCCTGCCTCTACTTCTCTCAGGTCGAGCTCACGTTCATTTTCTTCGTCTTCAATTATGGGGTAAAGATGTTCAATATGTATCGATATTGCAACATCGTTCGTAGATTCTTCGCCGTAAACTCTTTCCATTTCGAGGATTGCACGCGCCATCCATTTAAGCGCAGGCTCCCATACCGTCCATCTCTCTTCGCTTCGTTCGATAAGCTCCCAGTAGAGCGCCTTCATACTTCTGCCGCTCTGAGCAAGTCCCTGAAGCTGTTCGAGAGAAAGATTCGGAACGCCCAGTATCTCATGCATATCTTCCTTGATGCGGTTAAGAGTGTGCTCAAAACGTGCATCGTAGCCAAATTTCGGTTCGAGTATCTCAAGCTTTGCCTGAACACCCTCATCGCCTCTGGCAGGCTCTGTCACAAGATCGACCAGCGCCCCGGGAGCAATACACATATTTTCAAGGCAAGCTCCGTCTGCATCTACAGCCACTCGCTGAGGAAACATATTGAATTTAAGAGCGTCCAGATCGTCGGATTTGAGTCTGTTGTATGCAATCTGATTACTCATAATCTCCTCAACATCGCTTTCACCCAGCATATCTCCTGTCAGTCCGTCATTTATGATGACTCTGCAGGGAATAAATGAAAGACCAGTGTTGCGTGTTTCACCGCCTTCTATGAGCTCTCCTGTGCCGTCATACAAACCTTCTGTAAGATAACAGCGTCCGCCTGCAAGCTCATATTTCTGCCTCCACACACGCTGCTCACGTCGGTTTGGAGAGTCCACTGTCTGATAGAAAAAAATGATTTTTTTAAGACGTTCGGAATCGTCTTCGAAGGTCTCGTACACAAATTCCAGCGAAGGCTTTACAGATATCCCTGTTTCTTCGCCTATGCCGCCTGTGAGCTTCAGCGCAACACGTTTGCCGATAAGGCAATCGCGCATACCCTTGAGAAGCTTTTCGGGGAAGGAATTGTTTTCAAGCACTCTGTCAAGAATTCTCTGCAGATCACTGTTCAGCTCGCCTGTTTCAGCATTTCTCACCTTTATTTCCGGTGTTCTGCCAAACATAAAACGTGCTTCCCGTTTGATCAGCTTTTTGCATAAATTGGTCACAAGCTTGCTGGGCGAATAATCAAGCCCTTCGGGAGTGCGCCAGTCCTGGCCGATGCCGTCATAAAACTCGTAAAGCCTTATGATCTGCGGCATATCTCCCTCCAGACATTTTCCGAAAAGCCCGTTAAGCTCTGTGTTGATGATGTCAGGTAACGACATTTTTACCTCCTCAGAATGTTAAATAGCTACGCGCCCCGAATGTGAAGCGCGTTCACTGCCGATCCTCTGCCAGGTCATAAGCGCGTAGCGCAGCATATCCATAGCGTGATCGTGCTGTTTGCTTGGTTTGTCTTCGCCGTGTTCCGATGCGCCTTCGTCCCAAACGTATTCGCCGAATTCCCTGATTGTGTTCACACAATCGGGTGAAACTGTGAGGGTTTCTGCACTCAACGCTTCCGAAACTGCGTGGATTCCCTGAAGAACAGCGTTTCTCGCCTTTACGACTCTGTAACCCCGTTTGCGCATTTCAGCGATAAAGGATGCAGCAGACGGGTCTACGATAAGCATTTCCGGAGAGGCCTCATTTTTCTGTATGAATTCCTCCACAGCATCAGCATATTCACTGTCTGTAAGCTGTCCTTTTTTTCTGCCGTCGTGGTAATATTCTGCTCTGAGATGCATTAAGAAGCCGCTCTCATTTTTCTTCGTCTGCATAAGTCCCAGAGCAAAGGGGTTGTTTGTGCCGTAGTCGCAGGAAAGAAATTCCCTTGCCTCCTCGAGAGGTTCTTTTCGGATATTTCTTTCCGCCGAAAACATCGGATACACAAGTCCTTCGGCAACGCACCATTCACCAAGCACATAACGGCGGTAAAACACACCGCTGTACATAGTCTGATACCGCTGCCGAACCTCATCGCTGAGACTGAGGTTGTCCTGCATAGTAAAGTGAAGATACAGGATATTTCTTTCTTCCGCTTTATCTATCCAGCTCGTTTTGAACCAATGGCGCGGTCCCAGCGGATTGCAGGAAAACCAGAATTTTGAACCGGACACAGAACATCTGGCAGTGGCCTGTGAAACAAAGGATTCGGGCATTATAGCCGCCTCATCGAAAAAGACACCTGCAAGAGTCAGTCCCTGGATGGCATCCTGTGCCCTTTCGTCCTTGGCACCAAAGATATAAAAGGTGTTCGTTTTTCCTGCGCAGGAAAGCTCCAGCCGGTTCTCGGCTCTGTGATAAACCGACCTAATTGAAAGAGACGGCAGCATAGGAAGCAGCCATCCGAGAATATTTCGGCGCACACTTCCAATGGTTCTGCCACATATGGCAAAAAACTGTCCGTCATAATTTTTCATCGCCCATAGAATAAAGCCAAGCGACAGCGCTACAGTTTTGCCCGATCTCACTGCACCGTCGGCTATTATGCCATTGGCTGACAAATACTCCGGCATTTTCCACCAGGCAAGAGCCATTCTCTGCTTTTTCGAAAACGTACAAAGCTCCAATGCATTATTTTTCTGCTGCTTTGCCTTTCGTTCTCTCACTTTCTTTCGAAGTTCCTCAAGGGTCATCTTCATCACCGCTCAGTGCAGCCAGGAGCTGCTGAGGAATCTCCCGACACTCTCCGCCGTCAATCTTCATTAGCTCCAGCTCGATCTTGCGCAAAGAAATGTCTCTGTCACTGCTGAGTTTTGTCTTTGTATTTTCCGTATCGGCACTCTCCTTGAAAAGGGGAACTGCCAAAATATCGTGCTGAATACTTATAAGCTCGGACAGTGCTTTGACTATCTTCCCAAGCCTCTCTTCGTTTACAGCCTGCCGTTCTTCACAGACTGTCTCTGAGCCTACGCCTGTTTTTACGCACTGCACATATCGGTACATCTCCCTATCGTCTGCAAGTGCGTCTTCCAGAACGCTCATCAGTCGGTCTGTCAGCGACAGCTGCCTTTTAAGATGCCTCCTTTGTTCCTTTGTCCTCCAGAGCTCGGTCTTTGTCCGCACCTCTTTCTGAAGCTGTTCTTCCTTTGACCCAAGCTCTATCGTGTTCTCCATCAGACACCTCCTAAAAGAACTAACGTTCTTGTATTTTGGTCAAAAACTGCGCCGCATTATTTATGCAGCGCCGCATCAACCTTGTGATATTATTATATTTTTCATTTTCTGTTTTGTGCTATCAAATGATGATTTTGTATATAATTTGTACTATTATTGACTCAATGCGTGTAATTTTTGGCTTCATTTTGCGAGTTTATATAATCAACCTGTAAATCTTTGCAGTGAAATTTAAGGGCAAGTTTTATATACAAATTGTATTATATATTTAATATATTTCTATTTGTATTATAAACAAGTAAAAAAACAGGGCAACCGAAAGGTCGCCCTGTTTTTAACGCGAACATTTGTTTATTTGTTCTTTGCTATCCAGGCATTTGCAAAATCAAAGGCCTCTGCAAGACTGTTCTTGGTGGTTTCCTTGACTATCTTGCCCTTACCCTTTATATCAGGATCGGTATACTGCAGTCTGAGCAGTACCTTTGTCGCGGTCTCACCATCATCTGCTTTCTCAAGTATCTGCATATAGATAACGTACTTCTCGGTCATATTTCCGTAGTACATTTCATCACCGCAGCGAACAAGAGGTCTGCCTCTGTAGATCAACTGTTCACTCATAGAATCACTCCAAACTGTGTTGCGGCTCAATCGCCGACGTAATTTTTCAAAAGGTCGCGCAGCAGCTCATCACGGTCAACTTTACGGATAAGCGAGCGTGCATTGTTATATGTGGTGATATAGGTGGGGTCTTCCGAAAGGATGTAGCCCACGATCTGGTTCACGGGATTATAGCCCTTTTCCTTAAGTGACTCATAAACCTGCTTTACGATAACGCGCATTTCCTGCTGACGGTCAGCAATGGAAAAAGTAACTGTTTCTCCGCCTCTGAACTCATCCTGCACTTTTCTTTCGTCGCTCATAGTCTACCTCCAAACGAAAATGTATTCTTCTGTATATGATAACTCAAAATCGCGACATAATCAAGACTAAATAGTAAACAATCGGTAACTTTTAGTGAAGTAATGTGTTGTAATCAACCTGTCCGCAGTGTTATACTATGCATAAAGCAAATCCGGGCAGCAAAAGGAGGAATTGCATGACCGAAGGCAGTGAACTGCTCAAAAATCTCTGCAGACTGCACACTACTGAGCTTGGCGCTGTAAGAGTAAGAAAGAATCTATCCCTTGACCGCGAAGACGTTGTCCATTGGTGCAGACAGGCGATCCTCTCTCCTGACGCTGTTATTTCGAGACACGGCAAAAACTGGTACATAGAAACCAGCGGATGCATCATAACAGTGAACGCTTTCAGCTATACCATTATCACAGCACACACAAAATGATATATCAATATATATTAAGGAGGAACGAAAATTATGATCGAAGATAAAGCTCTTCTGGAGCGCTATAACAGACTTAAGGCAATGGTAACAGACCGTAAAGAAGCCTGGGACAATCTTATAAACTTCCTTGAGACGGAAACCGCCTGGCTAACGTCTCCTGCCTCCACCCGATTCCATCTTTCCGAGGAAAGCGGACTTCTTCGCCACTCCTGCAATGTTGCAGAAAACCTCCTTCGCATAAAAGAGGTCCTCGCTCCCGAGATAAGCGATGAAAGCTGTGTAATAGTCGGCCTTCTTCACGATCTCGGCAAGGCAGGTATGCCCGGCAACCCTCAGTACATCCCTAACGAGCCGACCCCTCGTCAAAAGCAGTACGGATACGGGCCCACATACCCCTATTCTTTCAACGACAAGCTCACATATCTGTCTGTTCCCATTCGCAGTCTTTATCTGATAATGCAGTACATGCCTCTTTCGGAAGATGAAGCTCAAGCTATCGTATATCACGACGGACAGTATGTAGAGGACAACCGCTCCGCTGCTACAAAGGAGCGTCCGCTGACTCTGCTGATCTCCTATGCTGACAGCTGGAGCAGCTTTGTCGTCGAAAAATAGGCGGTGGTGTTATGAAGAAATTATGCTCATCCTGCGGCGAGGAATTTGAGGGAGTTGTATGTACAAACTGCGGTAAGGGCAGTGATCGTACAACAATAATCACCCTATCAAAACCTGTGTTTGAAGAAGAGCCCGAAGAGCCGAGAGAGGCTTCTCCCCGCACACTTAAAACTCTTCAGAAGCAGCAGAAAAAAGCTGCTGTGGCAAGCAAGCAAGTGGAAAGACTTGAGAAAAAGGAAGAAAGACGCAGTCACGGTGCAGCAAAACGCGAGCAACGCCTTACACAGAGCGAGCAAAGCACGAAAAAATCCTCAAAAATAATCACTCAGTTTCGCCACGTGCTTTCTCTTTCCGCAACAGGGGCTACAAGACAGGCTATACACTTTGTGATCTCTCCCCGAGGAAGCCTCGCATTCATTCTGCTTATTCCCGCGTGTATGCTTATTCCTCTGGTAATATCCCTTTCCTGCACGCTCTATGCAGGAGTTGAAACATCCCCACAGTTTTTCAAGGCAGTTGGCGAAGTCATCTTAGCCACCGCCCCCTCTGCGCTCAAGGCGATAATATTCTGGCTCGAACTGTGCGTCGCTATGGTCTTTTTTCTGCGCGCTCATTCTTTTGCAATAAACAGCGCGATGACCTTCCGTCGGGCAGTTGGACTTGTCGGTGTTTCACAGCTTCCTGCACTTTACCTTTCACCCCTTTTCGCGGTATGTCTGTTTATTTATCCCGTTCTGTCGCTCCTTTTAGCTGTGCTTTCGGTGTTCCAGTTCATTATTATGATCTTTGTGGGCGTCGAATTTGCGGCAATGGACAAAAAGCGCGGTGTGTTTACAAGCTTTTCCGTTATGCTTGCAGCATTTATCTGCACGGCAGCAGCTATCAGCGCATTTAATTTTCCCACTGCCGCCGACTACCTGATTGAGCTTATCAGCAAAATATACATATAAAAGCGGTGAATCCATTTGAGTAAATTAAAAGCCTTTATCAGATCGGAGGCAGTGCTTATCCTTTCTGCCCTTCTTGCAATCGGGTCGATGTTTGCAGTACCTCCGGACACCCAATATTTAGGATATATTAATTTCAGCGTCCTCACTCTTCTCTTCTGCCTTATGGCCGCTGTAGCAGGATTACAGGCCGCAGGTGTCTTTTCTGCAGTATCTGCCGCTGTTTCACGCAGCAGGCTCGGAATAAAGAGCACCTGTCTGCTGCTGGTGCTGATTTGCTTCTTCTCCTCAGCACTTATTACAAACGATGTGGCTCTGATAACATTTGTCCCATTTACTATAGGACTCCTCGGCGTCGGAAACAGCAAGACTCTCATTCGTGTCATCGTTCTTGAAACCGTGGCCGCGAACCTCGGCAGTGTCATCACTCCCATCGGAAATCCTCAGAATCTTTTTATATACTCACAGTACGGAGTTTCTCTCCCTGAATTTTCAGGTGTTGTTCTTCCCCTTGGAGCAATAAGTCTTGCTCTGATACTCATCTGTTGGGTTCTGCTTATTCCCAGAGGAGATTTTTCAAAACAGACCTTTTCCGATGCTAAGCCTATACAGAAAACTCAGATTATACGATGCGCTGTGATTTTTCTTCTTAGTATTCTGTCTGTTCTCAATATCCTCGACTACAGAATAACCCTTGTCGCAGCTCTTATTATTCTTGTAATTTTTGACAGACCGCTATTCAAAAACATAGACTATTCTCTTTTGCTTACCTTTGTGTGTTTCTTTGTTTTTGTCGGTAATCTCGCACGGATAGACGCTGTGAGCAGTTTTATCTCCTCTGTGGTAAAGGACCGCGAGCTTATTACAGGCGCTGTTTCAAGTCAGATAATAAGCAATGTGCCTGCCGCCGCAATGCTTGCTTCATTTACAGATAACTGGAAAGAGCTTCTTCTGGGTGTTAATATAGGCGGCCTCGGAACTCCTATCACCTCAATGGCGAGTCTTATATCACTAAGACTCTACGGTTCATCGGAGAATTCTGAAAAAGGACGGTATCTGCTTATATTTTCCCTTTTGAATTTCCTTTTGTTGTTTGTGCTCATAATTATCTATTTGTTTTTATTATAAACATAAAAGCTCCTGCCAAAAGCGATGCTTTCGGCAGGAGCTTGCTTTATTCACTTTGATTAATCAACTGCGTAAAATTCAGCCGCGATCTCTTCGGTGCTGTCAACGAGATAATTTGTTATTGTAGTAAGTGCCATATAATTGCCAACCTTCTTTACAACAAGAAGCTGGTATATATTTGCTCCGTTTGCAACGCCTTCGATCTTTATAGCATTCATCTGCTTACCTGCGAAGGTAACAGTTGTCTTCTCTATGCTCATACCTTCCTCATAACCTGCAGCGGTAAGTGATGTTCCCAGATTCTTGATGGAAAGATCGATGTACTTATCCTCACTGATAACACTTCCGTAAATACCGCCGAGGTTTTCCAGACATATATTGATGGAGGAAAAACCGTCAGTAGCACCTGCGACCATGTCATAGATTACATTTGCATTCTTGAGCTTCTCTTTGAGTTCATCGTCAGAAAGATTGTCTAAAACAACACCGTTGAGCTGATCGATCTGCTCTTTGCTGTAAAACACCCAGCTGTCGTCGAGGGTTACGCCGATGCCTATGTAAGCATTCTCGTAAGTTCCGCCGCTTGTAACGCCAAGCTGAAATTCATCTTCTGCAGGCTTGATAGAGCCGGTTACATCTTCCTTTGAGCAGGCAGCAATGCTGAGAAGCATAAGAACTGCCAGCAGAACAGCTAATAATTTTTTCATTGTTAGACCCCTTTTCTGTTTTTTATCAGTTTAAAGCATTATTCCCCAAAAGTCAACAGAATTTATTTGTATCTGAGCATCTTTCCAACCTCTGTTATCTTCGGAGCTTTACCGTACATAAGTGTACCCATACGGTATATTTTCGAAGCGGTAAGAGCAGTCACTGCGCAGGCGGCAGCCTGAATTCCCATAGATATGAGAACCTGTATTTTCGGCACATCCTCAACCGCCATGCGCACAGACATAACCATAGGCGACCAGAAGGGAATAAATGAGCACACCTTTGCAAGTACCCCTGCTTCTCCCACAGAAACGATCATCACAGCTATCAGATAACCTATCATAAACACTGTTGACGGCAGGCTTATCAGCGCAGAAAGATCTTCTATCTGATTGACCAGCGAGCCCAACGCACCGTACACAAAAGCGATCAGCAAAAAGCCCAATATAAAGAACGCTATGAAGCAAAATGCATCAAAGACGCTTATAGTCATAACTGTATCAAGAACCGCGCCCACAGCAGGAAAAAATCCTGCCCCTACAGCGGCCGCCGATGCTGTCATAATAAAAAACACACTTATCTGAAGCAGCACCGCCGCACCTGTTCCCAGCACCTTACCGACAAGGAGCGAACGGGGCGAAGCACTGGTTACAAGCAGTTCCATAGTCCTTGAGCTTTTCTCTGTCGCCACGTTTGTTGCCACAAGCTGACCGTACAGAGTTATGCATATGAACATCATTATCATAACAACAAAGCTCACAACATATTTTGCGTACGCAGTTTCTCCGACAGAACGGACATTTACCTCTACATTTTCCGAGATAAGTGCCATTGCCGCCTCATTTTCGTCAACGCCTATGTTTGTGAGCATCTCAAGGCGGTTGAGCATAACAAGGTGTTCCTTCACCTCTTCCGCAGCAGAAATGCCGTACAGAGAGGATTTTTCGTAAATTTCTGCAGTAAAGAAGCCGTATTCGTCTTTGGTTACTGCGATCACGCTTTTGTATTCTCCTCTTTCTGCAAGTCTAATACACTCTTCTTCATCACAGCTTTCGATAATCTGAGCTCCAATAAGATTTGCAAGCCGCTCGCCCGAATCGTCTGAAGTGAGGTTCACCACAGCAATATCGCTCTCGTAAATATTTTCACCTGTGCTAACTTCACCCAGACCGTCATCAATGCCCATCTCTTCTGCTGTTCCGGTTGCCGCAACAGCGGTAAATATACACATTGCTGCAAATAGCACAATCAGAATGATCGAAATCGTTTTGAACGCCTTGCTTTTAATTGTCTGTTTGAACTCATTCTCAAAAACCGCACCGAATCTGTTCATTCTCACTGCACCTCCTTCTCCCCGGCATACTCGACAAAGATATCCTCAAGCGAAGGCTCTGCCACCTGTATGTCTAGAACGGGAGCTCCCGTATACAGAACTCTGCACATCACCTGCGTCGGGTCAACACCCTCGGTCAGCGTGATAACTGCGCCTTTTTTGGTGATCTCAACCTTGCCTGAGGCTTCTGCAGCGGCAAGGAATTTTCCGTTTTTATATACCGCTCCGTTACCTTCCGCATCATCAAGCAAAATATTTATCCTGTTTCTCGGGTAATTTCTCTTTATTTCCGAAAGTCTGCCGTCGAGCACCTTGTGTCCATTGTTTATCATAACAATATTTTCGCAGAAATCCTCTACAGCAGCCATCTGATGAGAGGAGAAAATGATAAGCGCTCCTCTTTTAGACTGTTCATCTATAATCTCTTTCAGTCCAAGAGCATTGACAGGATCAAGCCCCGAAAAAGGTTCATCGAGAATAATAACCTCAGGCTCTCCAAGCAACGCCACGCCCAGCTGTATCTTCTGCTGATTTCCCTTGGAAAGAGCTTCAAGCCTGCTGTTTGCGTATTCTCCCATACCGAGCCTTTCTATCATATCTGCAGCAGTCTTTTTCGCCTGTACTCTTGAAAGCCCCTTAAGTTTACCGAAATATACCATCTGTTCTGAAACAGTCATCTTTCGGTAAAGACCTCTTTCTTCGGGAAGATATCCGAAAGATGCCCGTTCCTTTGCAACAGGCTTGCCGTTAATAAGAACTTCACCGCTGTCAGGAGGAAAAACACCCATAATAATTCGCATAACCGTGGTTTTTCCTGCTCCGTTTCGTCCAAGCAGTCCTAAAGGCGAACCGCTTTGAGCAGAAAATGAAATGTCGGCAAGCGCCTGTTTTTTTGTTCCGTTTGTAAGCGTAAAACTTTTACTCAGATTTCTGACTGTAAGTTCCAATTATACTCCGCTCCTTTTCCTCTATTATTTGCTATTGCAGCCCCAACGCCTGAGGCATCGGGGCTGCAGAATATGCCAATTAAACAGAATTCTCTCCGTCTTCCGTACCAACGTTTTCACCAATATCTGCATCAGCATCTGCAGACCATAATGAAACATCGCACTGACCGTAGGTGTTGTCACCGTAAGCTGCAAGCGATCCGTCTTCCATCAGGAAAACGAAATGCTCTGTTCCTGCGGCGCACTGGCACACTCCCGAAAGCTCAGGAAATTTAACTGTATCACCTGCTCGGAAAAAATGAGAATACACTTTTCCTTCAACATCCACTCCGATAACAGCTGTTGAGCCTGCGTCGATATACGACAGATTTTCCCATCTACTTACAGCATCCAGTGATGATACGCACTTTCCATTCATCTGAAGCACAGCGTAATATCCTGTGTTTATCCCAACTGAAATGACCTCACTGTCAGGCACAAAGGAGTAGGTCTTATGAGAGAAAACAAACGAACCTCCCTCAACTCTTGCAGCCGCTGCATACGAGCCTGCGTATATACCGTTTACACCTGTTGCTTTCTTAATAACATTGTAGTCGTGAAATCCTGTATATACAACTGTCCCATCTGAAGTCAGACCGTATGTATCACTGTCTCCAGTGGCGATTTCCTTTATATTCTTCCATTCATTTACATCGCACTGACCGTCTTTATTTTTTCCGACCGCCACCACAGTACCGTCCTTTTTCAGACCTACTGTGTGATATGCTCCCGCGCTTATCTGTACGATATTTTTCCAGCTGCCCACGTCACACTGACCGTAAGTATTGTCTCCGCAGGCAGATACCGTACCGTCAGAACGAAGAAGCACCGTATGCTTTGCGCCCGCATCTATGGAACCTTCCGTGAATATCGCTCTGCGATCTGCTATCTGAAGAGATACTCCGAATTTATCTGAGCCTACACCGCCCAGCTCAATTATCTCCCGAGCCAGCGCTTCATCACCTGTAACTGCAAGTGCCGACTTATAGGCTCTATCTGCACTGTCTCTGTATTCACCCAGCGACAGAAACCGTACAACCGCTTGAGAGTAGCTTCCATTATCGTAAAGATCACACGCCATCTCATATTTGATCTTAAGCTGCATCTCTGCGCTGTCGAGGTAATCTCCCAACAGCACGAACGCCTCCAATGCCTCTTCCAGCGATTTATTCTCGTATAGAACGAAAGCGGCATCATAATTGCACCTGACATATCGGTCTTCGCTGTCCTTATATCCGTCAAGATCCTCAAATATCTCTGAAGCATCAAGATAGAGCTCTTTTCCATACATAAAGTCTGCTACACAGTATGTCTTTTCATTTTTAAAATCGCTGTCGGAGATCGTTGCGGATATCTCAAGAGCACGTTCAAAATTGGATCTCTTCATATAGTAATCGCTCAGCATACCCTTTACCTCGTCAAGTCTCATCCATACGAGTAATGCTATTGATGGGATCAGAACGAGTATAATATAGATCGAAGACCATACCGCTCGAAATACTACTTTTTTCTCGGCAGCATCTATAACTGCATTGTTATTCATACAGGATTTCCCCCAGTCTGCGGTATGAAATATAGTTCTGCACGCCGTATGCGTGAGTGATAATAATATATACATCATCGACTTCCTGACTCTTCATCAGGTCTGAGAGGGGGATATCGACTTTGCCCGGGGTGTAATGCCTTATATCCACCTTGTTTACCTCATCATAGTAAGGCATAAGATAAGGAAGAAACGCATTTGAGTATGAATCTCCGATGACCAGTGCATTCCTGCCTCTGGAAAAGCCTGTTTCATACTGCACCCAGCTGCGGGTATCACCGCCAAGGTAAGCATAGTAATTTCTTCTGTGATAATGCATCAGATTTGTGGTGCCTGTTCTCTCTCCCTTTGCCATTTTATATCCTATAGCATTTTGGAGCGGATAGAGCAACTCCATATCGTCTGCGGTACGAAGCTTTGTATTGTAAAACTTCTTGACCATATATTCGTATTCGTCATAGGGAACTATGGGAAGGCCCACTGTCTCTATGCACTTATTTACGACCTTTACCGCGCCGCGCGGCATCCAGTGATGGTCGGAACTAAAATACAGATCTTCTTTCGCCAGCACGCCTTCTTCCAACAGTGCAGGAGTGTTTATGTAATAAACTCCATCGTCAAGGTGATTCTCCATACCTTTATCAATGTTCTCGTACCATCCGACATAATCATATGAATCCCTAAGCATAAGACCTATATTGGATCTGGGTACATTTGTATAGAACAGGAAACCGTCTTCAGGCAGGCAGCTCTTATATTTATTGAGGATTTTTGCAACTTTCTTGATGTTCTCCTCTGATGCGTACTCGAGCCTTACCTTTCCGCCCCTTCTCGTCTTCAGCCAGAAGCCATATTTTGTATTAGTGGGCGCTTCCTCTTTTTCGTCTTCTTCAGGCAGTTTTTCTTCATCGCTTTCGGAAACCACCTCTTCGTCCTCCGGCAAAAAGTCGTCTTCTGCATCAATATCCGATTCGTCTGCAGACTCTTCGTCCTCTGCCATCTCTTCGCTGTTTATTTCGCCCTGAAGATTCTCCTTCATTTCGAGATCGTTGAGCAAAAGAAGATCTTCATCGGTATTCATAGAAAAGCTCTGAACGATTTTATCACTGAAACCCACAATATTATCTCTTCCAAAAACACCATCGGAAAGAAAGCTTTCAAATCCTGAAGAAAAATCCCCCGAAAATATGCTCTTCGCAGAAACCTCCGGAAATCCGCTGAGAGTTCGGTTTTCTGTTTCAGATATTCTTTCTTCTTTCTCTGCAAAAACAAGCAGAGCAACTCCAAGCAGGAAAAAGACAACTATCCACCAATAAACCAGTACAAATGAAAATTTATTTTTCAAGATAATTCTCCTTTCCTGTCAGAATCTGAAATATATAAACGGATTATAGCTCTGTCCCACAATAAATACCACCGACAGGACAAGCAGTGCGGTAAGCGCTACCGTAGACAGCACCTCAGAAGTGCGTTCTATTGCTCCGTCAGGCTTAATTTTTGATCTTAATGCGGGAATTACAGGCGTTGCAGCTATAACACCAATAAGAGGCATAAACGAATATTTTCTTATTACCGCCATTGTCACACTGTCCGTAAAGCCGGCAGAACCGATACCGAACATAGAACCTATATGTGTTCCCACTGCCGAAAGATCGGTATAATAGAATATAACCCAACCAACCATAACTACAACAAGTGTTATGGGAACGGATATGAATCCCGGCATTTTCTTCATAAGATCAGCAAGTACAAATCTCTCTATTATAAGTATTATTCCGTAATAAAGTCCCCAAAGCACAAAGTTCCAGCTTGCACCGTGCCATAATCCTGTGAGCATCCACACTACCAAAAGATTGAATATTGTCCTTGTCATTCCTTTTCGGTTTCCTCCCAGCGGAATGTATATATAATCACGGAAAAAACTTCCCAAAGAGATATGCCAGCGACGCCAGAACTCTGTAGCACTTTTGGAGATATACGGATAATTGAAATTCTCCTTATACGTAAATCCAAATACTCTTCCCAGACCTATCGCCATATCCGAATATCCCGAAAAGTCGAAGTAAAGCTGAATGGAATACAGTGCAGCAATATACCACGCACACAGAACGGACAACGACTGTCCGTCTCCTACTGAAGGAAGTTGTTCAATGATAGAACCGCACATATTCGCAATCAGGACTTTTTTTGAAAGACCGACAACAAAGCGCTTTATTCCTGCGGTGAAATCATCTGCTCTTGTAACTCGTTCGTCGAGCATTTTTGCAACATCGGTATACTGTACGATAGGACCTGCAATAAGCTGAGGAAAGCAGCTTATATAAAGCAGCAGCTTCGACAAACTTTTTTGCACGGGGCTTTTGCCCATATAAACATCAACGGTGTATGTAAGCACCTGGAATGTGTAAAACGATATTCCGACAGGGAGCTCCAGTACAGGTATTTTCAGTGCAGAGCCCGCAATTCCAGTCAGAGAATTGAAAAAGAATGCCGCATACTTAAAATAGAACAGCGCAGCAACTGATGCTACAACACCAATCACCAGACTTAACCGCCTTGCAAGTACGGTTCTTGATCTGTCTATTGCAAGGGCACAGAAATAGTTTATAACTGCTGAGCCTATCATCAGGAGAACCCACACAGGTTCACCCCAGCTGTAAAATAGCAGCGAAAAAACCAGCAAAACTCCGTTTCGCCATTTTATATCGCTCCTAATAAAGTAAAGAAGCAGAACACAGGGCAAAAACAACGCAAGAAATACTATGCTTGAAAATACCATTCGGCACACCTCTCAGCAAAACTTTAGACACACTTTATTCTGAGAAAAGTCTCAAAAATCTGCAGATCACTAATAAAATTAATAATAAATCATTTTATTATACCCCACAGTTTTTAATAAAGTCAATAGCGACAAGAGTTGCTGTTTTGTGAATAAACGTCACAACGATATCTTTGTGCATCTCGATAGATATTTTTCAGAATTATCCACTCATTTTTCAAATTGTGTATAATATGCACAAATTTAGTGTGTTTTTTCACTGTAATAAACCGAGGCGAGTCAAAGAGAAAAACGGCTTGATGCAAAGGCATTTACCCCGATTGGGCAACTTGCCGATTTCTATCATATCTATTGCGTTTTCTTTGTTATTGTGCTATAATGCACTCATAACCAATAACGTTTCAGCCACATATGGAGGTAATCAAATGGCCACAATGACTCAGGCACAGCTTAAGTCACTCATCGATCAGAAGCTGTCCCACAATTTCGGTCTCACTGCCGAAGAGGCAGATGAGGAACACATTTATAAAGCTGTTATCCTTGTAGTTCGCGATATTCTCTACGAGGCACGCAAAAAGTTTTCCACTGAAACAGAAAAGAAGAACGGCAAGAGAATTTATTATCTTTGTATGGAATTCCTTATGGGCCGTTCCCTTCGCAACAATCTCTACAACCTTGGTCTTGAAAAGGCAATAGAGAAGGTACTTCCCCAGTACCACACCACTCTTTCCAGAATATACGAATTCGAACCCGATGCAGGCCTCGGAAACGGCGGTCTCGGCAGACTTGCTGCCTGTTTCCTTGACGGTATGGCAACAGAAGGCTATCTCGGAATGGGTTACTCTCTCCGTTACGAGTTCGGCATTTTCTCCCAGAAGATCGTCGACGGTTGGCAGACTGAGCTTCCCGACTTTTGGCTTCCCGGCGGCGAGACTTGGATGATCCCCCACCGCGAGGATTCTCTCGATATCCATTTCGGTGGACACATCGAAGAGTGTTGGGACGGCAGCTATCATCACGCAAACCACGTAGGCTACAACTCCATCAAGGCAGTTCCCTACGATCTTATGTGTGCCGGTGTTGGCGGCAAGGGCGTTTCCACCCTTCGTCTCTGGGCTGCTGAATGTCCCGAGTTCGATATGAAGAGCTTCAACGACGGCAACTATATGCGTTCCATCGAACAGAACGCTATGGCAGAAATGCTCACAAAGGTACTTTACCCCGGCGACAATCATCACGAAGGCAAGAGTCTGCGTCTTTCCCAGCAGTATTTCCTTGTTTCTTCTTCCATTCAGGATATTATCAAGCGTCATCTGCGTCATCACCGCACAATGGAGAACTTCGCAGATCTTACCGCAATCCACATCAATGACACCCACCCCGCTCTCGCTATCCCCGAATTTATGAGAGTCCTTATGGACGAGTGCGGCTTCGGTTGGGATGAAGCCTGGGATATGACCACCAAGGTAATGGCTTACACCAATCACACCGTTATGAAGGAAGCTCTCGAGTGCTGGAGCGTAGATCTCTTCCAGAGCCGCCTTCCCAGAATTTTCCAGATCGTATGTGAGATCAACCGCCGCTTCTGTGCCGATGTTCTTAATAGAACCGGTGATCAGCCTCTTGTTGACCGCGTTTCCATTATCCACGACGGTTATGTAAAGATGGCTAACCTTTGCGTTGCAGCCTGCCATCACGTAAACGGCGTTTCCGCTCTCCACAGCGAGATCATCAAGGACGATGTCTTTGTAGATTTCTACCGTGTATATCCCGAGAAGTTTACAAACGTAACAAACGGTATCGCACACCGCCGCTGGCTCAATCAGTCCAACCCCCGTCTTGCTGAGCTTATCAGTGAGCTCATCGGAACAAAATATATTACCGATGCTTCAAAGCTTTCTGATCTTCTCAAGTATCAGGATGACGAAACTGTCCTCAAGCGTCTTGCAGAGATAAAGCGTGCAAATAAGGTCGATCTGGCTAACTACATCCAGAAGCATAACGGAATAACCGTAAATCCGGATTCCATCTTTGATGTTCAGGTAAAGCGTCTGCACGAGTATAAGCGTCAGCATCTTAATG
>JAZUPB010000063.1:0-21001 GCA_045604965.1 Acutalibacteraceae bacterium | reverse complement strand
CCCCTCATTTTTTTTTTTCGCGCGCGGGGAGCCCGGCCGCGGGCCGGACGTTATATTTTTATTTTGAATTCGCCATTAATTTAATATGATATTCAATTTATTCCTCTGTCATAATTCCGGGTGCTCTGACAGCGCTTTAAGGCGGTTCCACCTTCGATCGAGTTCCTGTTGTATAGAACTACGAATGTCTGTATATTTTTCTTCGCACAGATGCTTTGTTCTCCCCATCATTCCGAGCCAATTCTCAACAGGAATTTTTTTCCCTTTTTGTTCAGGATTATAAGACAGTGCAGTATGCCCTTGCTCAATCTCATACAGAGGAAAATAACAGCTGTCTACGGCAGCGGATATTACCCTTCGTTCAGTATTTGGTTTATCGCCCCAGTTGAGAGGACATGCCGACAGACACTTTATATATGCAGTGCCGTGATGTTTTGCGTAATACTGTGCCTTGGCTGCCTTTTTTATAAAGTCGTTTGGATCTGATTCTGCCGCTGTTGCTACATATGGTATACCTGTAGCTGCCATTATGCGTGGCATATCCTTGTGAAAGAAGCTTTTACCCCACTGTTTTTCACCCAAGTGAGATGTGGCGCTTTTGGCGCCCATAGGGGTAGAGTAGGATAACTGATAGCCGGTATTCATATACCCTCCGTTATCGTACTCAAAGAGAATAAGCGGGTCACCGCGCAAAGCAGTACCGAGAGCCGAACCCATACCAATATCCATACCGCCGTCGCCGCTTACCATTATAAATGTTATATCTCCTTCAGGCATCTCTCCCCGCTCCTGCATTTTATGATACATTTTCGAGAGTCCTGCCAAAGTAGCAGCTCCGTTCTGGAACAGATTGTGAATATACGGAACGCGAAAAGCGGTTTTGGGATATCCTGTAGTCACAACCATACCGCATCCTGTCTGAAACAACAGAACTACGTTGCCTTCAATACCGCGAAGCAGCAGATTTACATTAATCGGAATTCCGCAGCCCGGACACGCACCGTGACCGGGAGCAAGTCGTTTCGGTCTGGCAGTTGTATCACGGACTGTCCCCCCTTTTACCGAAACTTTCCCATTTTCTTCACTGCAGGATATGAGCTCAGGAGTGTCTGTGACAGGTGCAAAATAAGGCTCAGGTCTGAAATCGGCATCTCCCGGATAAATGCCGATGTAGTCAAAGGCAGGGGCGCTTTTATCATAACCGCTCTCAAACACAGATAAGGCGTCACGTTCAAAAAAGTCACGTCCTCCAAGCCCGTACACGCGGCTTAAAACACGAGGCGTCAATCCGTTTTGCTGCAGTGCAGCACGTATCTCCAATGACATATTTCCGCCACTCGCACCGTAGCTGTCCTGTCGGTCGGCAACAATTATAGTTTCTGTGTTTTTGCAAAGCTGAGCAATTTTCGATGAAGGGAATGGACGAAGTACAGAAAGGGAAAACACACCCACTTTTTTGCCATCACTGCGAAGCTTGTCTGCAGCGGCGGCGGCAGTCAAATATGATGAGCCAAGGATAAAAAGGAGAACATCAGCATCTTCGGTTCGGTAAGATTTCACCTCTTTCAAGGCCCTGCCCGACAACTGTTCATATTCTCGGAACACCTCGGGGATTTTTATACGAGCCTTCTCCATCGCAAGGTGAAGCTGATATTTATTGTTCATCAGATCGGGTTCGTTCATATATGATCCGATGGTGACGGGATTTTCGATATCTAGCACACTGTAATCGGTGTTAACAGGTCCAATGAATTTCCTGACAGTTTCATCATCTGAAAACACATAGCAGTTGCGCTTCTGATGGCTGGTAAAAAATCCGTCAAAGGCAACTATAACAGGGAGTCTTAGCTGTTCTGCGATTTTTACTGCGCAGATATTAAGGTCATATACTTCCTGCGGAGAGTCGGCAAACAGGATTATCCAACCTGCATTGAGAGTGTACATTATATCACTGTGATCGCCCTTGATGGAGAGAGGGCCCGACACAGTTCTGCAAGCGATATTAAGCACCATAGGAAGTCTGGTGCCTGACTGCACAGGCAGCTGCTCAAGCGCATAAAGAAGTCCGTTTGCAGAGGTTGCATTAAAAACTCTGCCACCGCCTGCTGATGCACCGTAACATATACCTGCCGCACTGTGTTCACCTTCAGCAGGAATAAGGGCAATGGAGTGCTCACCGTCAGCTCCCATCTGATCGAGAAACTCAGCAATCTGAGTTGACGGGGTGATGGGATAATAGCCCATCACGTGATAGTTGATCTGTTTTGCGGCATAAGCCGCCAGTTCGTTGCCGCTTTCAAAAAGCAGTTTCTGTTCTGCGATACCCATATTATATCAGCCCTCCGTCAACTCGTTTTTCGTCCAGATATGATTCTCCTGTTATCCAGGGATCGGCTCCAGCAGGTTCAAAATCAAGCTTCTCTGCGATAAGGTCCTTATTTCGCACAAAATATTGCTTGTTGGAATGCTCAGATTCCTTGCCTACAACCAGAGCTTCCACAGGACAAACATCGACGCACCTGAGACACCCCTTGCAGTGATGGTAGTCTAGCCCTCTGTTCATCATCTCAGGTTTGCCGCGATATTCTCCCGGCAAAAACTGGAAAACCATATCGGGACATGTGGTGTCGCACAGACCGCAGTGGATACATTTTTGAGGAATAAAAAGGGGTATGAAGCCCTCTCGTGATGGAGAAAGATCATTTGAGACTGTACTGCCAAAGTGAGGATTGGCACCGCCGAGAGGGGCGTTTTCATAGCCCCATTTGCTTTTGACCTCACTGTAAGGCTGTTTTTCATAACGTCCATCGGGCTCAAAAAACTGACAGCGTACATTTTCAAATCCAAGCTCGAACCCTGTCAGGTTATTCTTCAGCGCAGCCGGGTATTTTTTGCCTAATGTATCGGTGATGAGTTTTTTTACTTCTTCAGGTGGAATAAATCCTGAGGCTTTGGCAACTGCACCGAGCATAACCATATTTATTCTGCTTTTGCTTTCCATTGCAAGCTTCAGTGCATCCACACAGCAGACCGTACCTCCGCACAGCTTCAGATCCTCGCGCATTTCATCGGGTGCAGCACTTGTATTTACCACCACAATACAGTTTTCGTCTGCACCTGCGGTTACAGGCATAGCTTTGGAGAGTGCGCTATGAAAAATAACAAGCATATTGGGGTGTTCCACAGGGCTATTGTACATAATATTTTGGTCGGGAGCACTCCATCGAACGTAGGATTTTACGGGAGAGCCCCGCTTTTCTGAGCCATAGCTTGAAAATGACGATGCATTGAGTCCCATATATGCGGCTCCGAGCTCGCCCAGCAGCTTTCCGCACAGATTTGCGCCGAGACCGCCGATGCTTTCGAGCCTTATCTCATAACAGCCGTTTTCGTTTACACAGGGCAAACTGACCGAAGGACTGTATTGTTTACATTCTGTTGTATGCCGTTCCATAACAAATCCTTTCTGCGTTTTTGTTTTAGCATTTGCAGGAAGTTGTATTAATATACAATAGCAGAACACTATGACAACAACGGCAGATACTCTATCAAAGAGTATCTGCCGTTGTTAGTTTAGGGCATAACAACTTAAGCTCCCACATTATAAATTAGTTTTTCATTTTCAGGTCTTTTCACATACTTGATATACTCGTAGTTCTCCTCACTGTTCGCAACAGAGGTCATAAAGCCGTACACCTCATCGCGAAGCTTCTGACGCGCCTCTTTTTCAGACAGTGATTTATCAGGATAAAAGGGTTCGCTGATCGTCACTGTAATTTTAGGATAAGCGTTTTTTAATATTTTTCTTTGTCTGTATGTAGTTGTAAATGCAACACAAGGTTTACTGAGTGACACAGGATACGAAAAAGAGGTTGCCTTAAACGGGCGTATACCTGTATAGTATGGCCATATATGAGCTTCAGGATATATCGTCATCACGCGGTTCTGTTCTACGCGTGTCTTTATGGCATCTCTGAACGGTTTATATCCCTTCATATCTGTTGGAAGCGGCAATCCTCCCAGCATAAGAACAAGCTGGCGGATACCTTTTATGGAAACAGCATCCGGATTGACTACAATATGCGCTTTCTTGGGGAATGTACACAGCGACGGAGTGAACGCATCCATTACTCCCTGTGTATGATTTCCGTACAGGAAATATCCTGTTCTTTTAAGGCTTTTCAGCACCTTGCGGTTCTTTATCTTAAGCCCGAATGCGACCTTGCCGAACACCCATACAAGAGGCGTTACTATTCCTCTGTACACTACAGCTTCGCATATTCTCCAGAATATGTTCTTATTCACAAAGGTGAAATCTTCCGTTACCTCGCAGGTGTTTATCTTTGTTCCTGCAAAATCATCATTGAGTTCATCAGTATAGTATCTGATTTTACATTGCTTCACCGTGAACACCCTCTGTACTCTTTTCTATTGCATCGCAAAGCATTTTCTCCATTCTGTCCATACATACATCCTGGTCAAACTGCTTTGTAAATCCAAGATATTCTTTGCTTCTTTTTTCTTTTTCTTCTGGATGAGTAAGCCACCAGTCGATTTTTTCTGCGAGATCGGTACTGTCATTGCATCTGAATAGATTCTTTTCGTCCAGCGCAAAAAATCTTGTTGCACTTCTCGGTGAATTTGAAATCACAGGAACAATACCGCACGAGATAGCCTCCAAACAGGAAATTGCTTCTATCTCAATTTCTGCAGGATGCACATAAAGATCGGCGCAGTTTATCATTTTGAGCAGTTCTGTGCGTGAGAAAAACTTGAACAGCGGTTCATTAGGCAGTTTTTCCGACTGCTTTTTCAGTTTGTCTTTTAATGGACCGTCTCCTGCAAAGACAAGCTGTATCTTTTCGGCAAATTTTGATTTTCCTACTGCATCAATCAAAATTTTATGTGATTTCTCCTTGCTGTAGCGTCCTATAAACAGTATAATAAACTTATCGTTATATTCTTCCGGTTTTGCAGAATCCATCGGAACAAAAGCTTCGTTTACACCGTTTGAAATCACATAAGAATTTGTCTTTCTCCCCTTTATCTCAAACGTACTTCTGATAAATTCTGTGGGATAGTGTACGGCATCGGTATACTTATAGAAATTGTCGTAGAACACTTTATAGGTTGTGTTATTGGCTATTTTGCTGTTTCTGAGAAAAATATGGGACGTAAAATTTTCTGCCTGGCAATGGAAACCTGCTGTAACAGGTATTCCCATTTCCTTCGCAATTTTCAGTGTCTTCGTTCCCAGCAGAAAAGGTGTCATAATATGTACAACGTCTGCACCATTTAATGCTTTATAGATTACTTCACAGTCGCATTTTGCGATTGAAACTCCGTTTTTCGCAACATAATTGTTAAGAGGTCCGAGATTCAGCTTCGGAACTACATAGTATCCCTCAATATTCTTTTTTTCCGAATCGGGGCACAATATACGCACTTCGTGCCCCTTTTTTCTGAGACTTCTTATCAGGTTCATCGCCGCTATGGTCGTTCCGTTATTTTCTTCTCCCAACACATCACATACAACCGTAACAGTCATCATTTTCACTCTCTTTTCAAAATTGTGTATCCAATAACGCATATTACGTCTGTAATTTATCACACCCCCTATATATTGACAATCTTCATTTTTTTGACAATGTAAAAACAATTTATACAAACTTTTCGTTTTGTATAAATTGTCTGACTTATATGCAATTTTTGTCTATAGCAATATTTTCCTATTATGTATTAAAATTTCTACACATCGTAAACAGGAGGATTCCATATGCTTCTCGAAGTTATTCTGGTGTGTCTGGGCGTCTCATTTGACGTTCTTGCACTTTCTATCTGCTGCGGTTCGGTTCTTGGTGAACTTAAGATCAAGGACATTACCAAACTCGCCTTGATGTTCTGTATGTTCCAGACAGGTTCGGGAATACTCGGCGCTCTGCTTTCCTATATCCCCATATTCAGAGATGAGGCAGATGACGCACCTCGTTTTGGGTATGTATGTTCAATAATTATCCTGATCGGTGTCAGCCTGTTTCTCTTTTATAAAGGGCGTAAAAACGAGCCTGTTCTTGAACGTAGAAGCGAAATAAATTTCAAAAAGTATTGGGGCACTGCTGCTCTTGCAAGCATAGACACGCTTTTCGCCGGTGCTGGTGTTGCTATGTGGCCTGCTGAATGGTGGAGCTATGCGATCGTTTTGTTTGTCATCACTGTTTTAGCAGTTTATATCGGCATATACATCGGCTACCGACTGGGCTTCGAGCCTAAAAATATCGCCTACCGAATCGGCGGTGCGGTTCTTATTGTCGCTGCGATAGATATTTTCGTGCGCCTGCTTACAAACTGAGGCGGTGATTTATATGGATGACAGAAAAGAACTAACAAAAAATCTGATCGCCTCCGGTGTCAAAGAACTTATGCTTACCCAGAACTTCGAAAAGCTGACCATTCGTATGATTGCTGAAAAAGCTGGGATTATCCGTCCTACATTCTACTATCATTTTCAGGATAAATACGAGGTTCTCGAATGGATAGTACAGTCGCAGCTTCTTGATCCTGTCAGGGTTATGTTTGAGCGCGGTATGATAGATGAAGCCTTAAAACTCATTTTTGCAACCATCGATGATGATAAAGAGTTTTACAGGAAAGCTTTTGATGTTACAGGGCAGAATTCTTTTTGGGAAATAATGATAAGCTGCATAAGAAAATTCATTTCCGACAACATAACCGTGCTTAATCTGTTTGAGGAACCGAACTCCCCGGTCAATATGACCACTGAGCTTGTTGCTCTTCATTTCGCTTTTAATCTTGCCGGAACTATAAACCTATGGATAAAAAAAGCACCGGATCTTTCTGCAGAAAGCATAAGCAGTATATATAAATACCTCAACACCCATTCTTTCTTTGATATGATAAATCCTGCTGAATAGAAGAAACACCGCTTCACACAAAGCGGTGTTTCTTCTATTATTTTGGGTTTCCAATATTTTATTGAATTCACGGATTCTATGTGTTAAAATTATTAAGTTGTTCAGGTATTTTTACAGCAAAGGAGTTATGCAATTATGAATTACAGAGCTGCTAAGTTTTTTGAAAGTATAAAAGGCAAAAAAGTTGCTTTCTGCGGTGTGGGTGTTACTAACACCCCTCTCATAAAGATGTTCTGCGAAAAAGGATTTGATGTTACAGTCTGCGACAAGCGTTCAGAGGAAGCCCTCGGAGATGTCGGCAGAGAACTCGTTTCCTGCGGCGCAGTTCTTAAAACAGGCGATGATTATCTTGACAACATTGATGCGGACATCATTTTCCGTACTCCCGGTATGAGATACTATCTTCCCCAGCTTTGCGAATACCGCAGACAGGGCAAGGTGGTTACCAGCGAAATGGAACTGTTCTTTGAGCTTTGCGAGGGCAAAACTATTGCAATCACAGGTTCAAACGGAAAAACAACCACCACAACCGTTATTTCAAAGCTTCTTGAAAAGCAGGGCAAAAAGGTATACCTTGGCGGAAATATCGGTGTTGCTCTGATGCCCTTCATTGATGAAATTACCTCCGATGATTTTGTTGTTGTTGAGCTCTCTTCCTTCCAGCTTATCTCTATGCGTCAGAGTCCTGATATTGCGATTGTGACAAATCTCTCTCCCAACCATCTTGATATGCACAAGGATATGGATGAATACGTAGATTCCAAAAAGAACATTATGCTTCATCAGAACGCATTTTCCACTGCTATCATCAATGCAGACTGCCCGATAGTCAGCACCTTTGCCGATCTTGCAAGAGGCAAGCTTATGCAGTTCTCCAGAAAGGAAATACCATTCAACGGTGCTTATGCCGACGAAAACGGTGACATCTACTACATCACCAACGGTGAAAAGCAGCTTGTTATGAACAAGTCCGATATCCGCATACCCGGCTGGCACAATGTTGAAAACTATATGGCCGCTATCTGCGCTGTTGCTCCTTATGTAGACTTTGAGACCGTAAAAACTGTAGCCCGTGAGTTCGGCGGCGTTGAGCACAGAGCAGAATTTGTACGCGAGCTTGACGGCGTCAAGTATTACAACGACTCCATAGCCACCACTCCCAGCCGCTGTATTTCAGGCACTCTGGCTATGTACGAACAGAAGATAATTATGATAGCAGGCGGCTACGATAAGCTCATTCCCTTTGACGAACTTGGTCCTGTAGTATGTGATAAGGTCAAGGCAATTATTCTTATGGGAGTTACTGCCGACAAGATCGAAACATCTGTCAAAAACGCTCCCAATTACGTTGATGGCAAGCCCATTATTGCCCGCGTTTCTTCTCTTGAGGAAGCTGTAAACAAGGCTCGTGAGTTATCCTGCAGCGGAGATATCGTTTCTCTCTGCCCTGCCTGCGCATCCTTCGATATGTTCCCCAATTATGAGACACGCGGCGAAATGTTTAAGGATTATGTAAATAAGCTTTGAGGAGAAAACAATGATTATTAAACTTGCAGAAGAAAACCAGCTTCAGGAACTCCTTGACTACTGCAAAGGCGGTGCATTGGGCTGTCGGATTGCCGCAGCAGCCATCGCCTACGGAACATCAAGATCCTTCGCACCTTTTTGGTTTATGTACGATGACGACGGAAAAATAATCGGTATCATCAACAAGCTCGATGACGGTATAACTTTGTTTTCAAAGGATTCTTACGATTTCGAGAGCGTCGATACTTTTGTCGGTATGATGAACGACACCAGCCGTTTCACCCGCCCTGTACGTCCCGGCGAAGCTGCCACAGGTCTAATTATGAGATTGGCTGAACCTGTCAATAATTTTGAAAGCGGCGCCAATGTTCAGATCAATCCCAACATCGAAGACCTATACTCCGTAATGGAAATCTGCGATGCGTCAGGATTTGAAATTCCTTCCTTTGAGGGCTTTTACGGCGATATGCTCTACCGCACAAAGAGCGGAAGCGTCATATCCGCTATCGTCCGTGACGGTGAAGAGGCTGTGGCCTGCGTAGCTGCCCATCTTTCAGATGACAGCGCTCTGCTTACGATCTGTGCCTGTGCTCCAAAATACAGAGGAAAAGGCTTTGCTTCATATGCGATCCGTTCCATTCTCACCAAACTCGGCGACAGACAGGTATATACCACCTGCTTTATGGGGCTTGAGGAATTCTATCAGAAGCTTGGTTTTGTGACAGTCGGCGGTTTTGTGTGCTGAAACAGCCATTAGTTTGCCCATAATTATCCTTGAATTTTATGTGAAAATATAATATTATATAATGGCAAGTTTAAGGGAGTAGCCGGCACTTATTAAAATTTCAAAATGAACATCTCACCAATTTTCACTTTGAAATTCTAATCAGGTGTTGCATTCTGCGTCAGTACGGTCCTTGACCCGCATTATGCATTAAACAGCGAGACTTATACTGTGCTATCTGCGCAGTATAAGTCTTTTTTGTTAGGCTGCTTCTGAGAATACAAAAAAGAAAGGTTGACCAAAAATGTTAGAATGGCTTTCTGAGTTTGCATTTCTTGTTGCGAACTTTGCCGAGCTCAATTGGCAGTACATTGTTATGTGGGTCATCGGCGGAATCCTTATCTATCTTGCTATCAAGCATGATATGGAACCCACTCTGCTTCTCCCTATGGGCTTCGGTACCATCCTTGTAAACATTCCCAACTCCGGCGCAGTCGGTGAAGAGGGTGCTCTTACAACCCTTTTCAATGCCGGTATTTCAAATGAGCTCTTCCCCCTCATTCTCTTTATCGGTATCGGTGCTATGATCGATTTCGGCCCCGTTCTTTCCAACCCGAAGCTTATGATCTTCGGTGCAGCTGCTCAGTTCGGTATTTTCTTCACACTCTGCACCGCTGCTATTTTCTTCGAGAACAAGGACGCAGCATCAATTGCTATTATCGGTGCTGCTGACGGTCCTACATCCATCGTTGTTGCTCAGAAGCTTCAGTCCAACTATCAGGGAGCTATAATGGTCGCTGCATATTCGTATATGGCACTCGTTCCCATTATTCAGCCCCCTGTAATCAAGCTGCTCACCACCAAGAAAGAGCGTATGATCAGAATGCCTTACAAGCCCGCTGAGGTTTCCAAGGTAACAAAGATCCTCTTCCCCATCGTAATTACTGTTGTTGCGGGTACCGTTGCTCCCGAATCCGCTTCTCTTATCGGATTCCTTATGTTCGGTAACCCCAACCGTGAGTGCGGCGTTCTCGATTCACTCTCTGAGACCGCTCAGAAGGTCCTTGCAAACCTTATCACCATCTTCCTCGGTATTACAATCGCTGCACGTATGCAGGCTCCTGAGTTCCTTCGTATCGACACCCTTATCATCCTCGGTCTTGGTCTCTTCGCATTTGTTTTTGATACCGCAGGCGGTGTCCTTTTTGCAAAGCTTATCAACATCTTCCTCCCCAAGGGCAAGAAGATCAATCCTATGATAGGTGCTGCAGGTATTTCTGCATTCCCTATGTCCGGTCGTGTTGTTCATAAGATGGGTCTTGCTGAAGATCCCCAGAATTTCCTTCTTATGCACTCTATCGGTGTTAATGTTTCCGGTCAGATCGCTTCCGTTATCGCCGGCGGTCTCATCCTTAGCCTGTTCTTATAATAGAGGAGGATAAAAAATGTTCTTGAATTTTCTTACCAATGCATCCGCAAGTGATGCTCTTTCTGCAAGCGATATCTCAAGTGAAGCCGTTTCTGTTGTAACCGAAAGTGCTTCCGATGATTTCTTCGCCAATGTAAATATTGATCTCGGTCGTTTTATGGAGATGCTTCCCAAGCTCGCCATCGGTATGATCAGTATCTTTATCGTTATCGGTGTTATTATCATAGTAACATCTCTGCTTAACAAGATCTTCTCCAAGAAAAAGAAGAAAGAAGATTAATACTAAAAAGCTCTGTACACTTCGGTGTACAGAGCTTTTTTCATTCTTTTACTTTTATCAGTATTTCAGCAATTTCATCATAGAAAAGCTGTTTTGGAGCTGCATAGGATGGATTGCATCGTGCGGATATTTCTGATGCACATTTATGTATGCTGTTCTTTTTGATTTTCTTCAGCTTTGTCGGAAGTGATAATCTCCTGTTCAATTCTTCCACTGCTGCTATAAAGTTCTCCGCTTTCTCCTTATCTGTTTCACCTGATATTCTCAGTTCGTCCGCAAGGACAGAAAGACGCTTGCATGCTTTTTCTCCATATGCCCTCAGAACTTCAGGCAGAAGAACTGCCGCCGCTTTGCTGTACGGCACACGGCACACAGCGCTGACTGCCAATGCTCCATAATGAGCATATCCTGCTTTCACACCCGATAAATATGCTGCTTTCTGCAGCTCAACTTTTGCGTCACAGTCATTTTCCTCATACGCTTTGACTGCATTTGCGAAAATGAGACGCACTGCCAGCAAAGCATTGTCTGACACCGACTTTCTGCTGCCCTTTTCCACAAACGCCTCAACGGCTCTGCAAAGCGCTGACATTGCTGTCTGAGCGATTATTTCCTTCGGAAGTTTTTCTGTCATAGCAGGGTCAAGCACAGCCGCATCGGGTTTCAGGAACGGCGATTTTACTATATTTCTTTTCTTCTGCTTTTTATCGTACCACACAGCGTACGGACTGCACTCACTGCCTGAACCGACTGTTGTCGGTACGGCATAAATCAGCGGTTTTCTGTATACAAACAGCTTTGCTCCGTTCAGCTTATCAAGTCTGCTTTTTTCGTTTAAAGCCTTGATTCCAGCCAGTTTTGCGCAGTCAATTGCAGATCCGCCGCCGATAGCTATTATCGCCTTGCATCCGCCTTTTACGTACTCTTCTGCACACTTTCCGATAGTCACTGCGGTGGGGTTTTCACCGGCACCGCCAAACAGTCTGTACGCGATTCCAAGATCATCAAGCTTTGTGAAAAAAGCACTCAGTGCTCCGCTGTTTTTCTGTGTTGAATCTGTCACAACCAGGACATTATCTATATTTTTCTTTTTTATGTACACAGGCAGCTTGTTTACGCTTCCTGTTCCCTTGAGCATTGCACGTTCTTTTCCTGTTTGCAGTCTGTTCGGCAGATACGCTCCTGTCTGATACACACGGCAAAGTGCGGTTTTTGCAAAATCTGAGAATATCATTGCGGATTCTCCTGTCAGAATTTCTTTGAACAACGTTATAATCATAACCGATAAACACAGGATATTCAAGCATAAAATCCGATTAAACAAACAACGGAAGACAGGCATATTAAACCTTATCTTCCGTTGTTTGTTAGTTTTATTCTGTTATAGCGTTGTCAAAATTCATTGCTATATCACTGCCAAGAATTATCTTCACCTTGTAGGTTTGTGCGTTGTCTGCTTCACTGGTCTTTCTGCGATACATAGTAAGCTCTATTTCGTCTCCTATGCGGTGAGCATCAAGAATAAGTGTAAGGTCTCCTATATCTTTTACGGGTTCTTCATCAATGGCTGTGATAATGTCATACACCTGAACTTTTCCTGCAAGGCTGGAATTGGCTGCTATTGACACTATTCTAACACCCTGAGGTATTCCGTAATACATAGACTCAGACTCTGTTACAGACTGACACATAATTCCCAGTGCAGGCCTCTCAATAAATCCGTTGGTCTGAAGCTGGCTGATTATATCAAGTATGGAATCCATAGGAATTGCAAATCCCATTCCTTCATAGCCTTCCAGAACGATCTTTGCAGTATTGATGCCGACTACCTGTCCGTACATATTTACGAGAGGACCGCCGGAGTTTCCGGGGTTAATTGCTGCATTTGTCTGGATATATTTTGTCGCAGTCTCATCGTCGTCAATAACACGGTCAAGGCCGGAGATTATTCCGTTTGTTACAGTACCTGCGTAAGCCTCGTCAAGAGGTGTTCCAATTGCAACAACCTCGTCACCTACAACAAGTGCATTGGAATCACCGATCTCAGCAGCAATCAGCCCTGTTGTATCGATCTTGAGAAGTGCGATATCACTCTTTTCGTCATAACCGATTACTTCTGCAGGATATTCCTCATCTCTGCCCATAACTTTTACTGCTATGTCCAGCTTGTTTTCTTCATCAGTTATAACGTGTGCGTTTGTAACGATATAACCGTCCTCGCTGAGGATTATTCCTGAGCCGCCGCCATAGGACGTGCTGTAATAGTATGAGAGCACTGTACATACAGAAGGCTGCAGCTTTTCTGCTACCTGTGCGTAGTTGAGCCTTACTGTGGGATCATCAGGAACTGTTGTGTCTGTAACAGGGCTTTCCTGAAGATTATCGATTATATCGTCGATATTATCTCCTATGTCAGCTGTCCCGGTTGTTTCTCCCTGATTATTGTTCTCGGATACGTTTGACGGTGTAATGACCTGAGTCTGAGTACCTGTGGTCTGCTTCAGCTCGCGTCCAAAACGAAACGCTGCAACTCCGATCGTTACCCCAAGAATCACAGTTGCCGCCACACCAATAAGAACACCTGCAAAAAGCTTTCCGTTGCCGCTTTTCTGTTCTTTTACCGGGGGCAGTTCCTTCGGTTCAGCCTGATAATAATTCACCGGCTGTCCGTTCTGATTCCCATTATACCCATTGTTCATCATATATGCCTCCTCTGTGAAACATTTTTACATTTATTACATTATACCCCATATGTGAAGAACGTATATCATCACAGTGAGTTTAATGTGAAAATCAGTTATTCTCCGAAGGTCCCGAAACAGGAAGATGGAATTCAAATTCACAATGGCTTCCTTCCTGACTTCTTGCCTCGATCTTTCCTCCGTGAAGGGTAATTATTGTCTTGACAATATACAAGCCCAGTCCCACACCTGTTTTATCCTGACTTCTGCTTTTATCTGTTTTATAAAAACGATCGAAGATGTGGTTTATGTCCGTAGATGGTATTCCCATACCGCTGTTGCATATGGACACATACATATCATTGGCACGCTGGCGTATTTTTATTTTGATATATCCGCCTTCATTTGTAAATTTAACTGCATTTTCCACCAGATTGTATACTACCTGATGAATAAGATCCTGATCTCCCTTTATATACATCTGATGAAGATCTTCCATGCCAAGTATGTCGATTTTCTTCTCGTCGATCTTCTGTTCAAAGGAAAGAAGTGTTGTGAAAACCGTATTCGATATATCAAATTTTGAAATATTCAGCTTCATTTCGCCGCTGTCAATACGACTGAGTGCAAGCATCGAACGAACCAGCCGCGCAAGACGCTTTGTCTCTGTTGATACTATTCGCAGATACTGTCCCTGTCTGTCTGCAGGTATGGTTCCGTCAAGTATGCCGTCAATAAAGCCCGATATGGTCTGCATAGGAGTTTTTAGCTCGTGAGACACATTCGCAATAAAGCTTCGGTGCATCTTTTCACTGGCGGCAATAGCCTCAGCCATTTCGTTGAATGCCTGTGCCAGCTGACCCACTTCATCCTGACTTCTGTACCGCACTCTTGCACCGTAGTCACCTGATGCAAAGCGTGCTACTGTATTTGCCATATGACGCAGAGGTCTAACCTGCTGATATGTTATCATATAGACTGCCATCAGCGATATTATTGCCGCGGCAATAACAACGATCACAACAAGACGAACTACGTCCTTTCGGAACGCTTTTACACTCTCTGCTGATGATGCAGCAAAAACAAATGCAACTATCTCGTTTTCATTGTATTCGTTCTTTGCCATAACAGGTATGCCAACAATAAAATGGTCATCATTATAGATACCGAAAAGGTTTCCTGTTGTACGGTACTCTGCAGTCTTTGCCGCATCTTCTATAAGCTTCATAGGAAGATTCCTGCGGTGACAGCATGTATCAATCTCATTTTCCGCCGTGGTCTCTTCTATATTCGCTGTAATCTCCTGCATCTGAGCGCTCTCTTCTAATGTGCTCTCAGTTCCCTCTGTATTCTGTTCTGTCGCTGTACTGCTCGCAACTCTTGGCACCTGTGTGTCCTCAGAACATATAAGGACCTTTCCCTGTGCACTGACAACAAAGACATCTGACTGTATTGACTCACCTATAACGATTATTGCCGTTCTGAGGTTGTCAACGTAGTTTTCGCTTATACTGTATGTTACCTGCGGAGCTTCGTCCGGATCATCCGACGGCTCTGCTGTTCTCTCAAAGTACTTTGATGCTGTAGCTGATATGCTTCTTGCGTTTTCCGCAAGAAGCTCCTGTTGTTCTGATTCCCAGCTTCGGCTTACAAAGTTTGTTATCAAAATACCGAGCAAAATAAACCCGAACAGCAGAGTTGCCGAAGTTACTGTCAGGTATTTGGTAAATATCGTCTGCGAAAGACGCTCTTTTAACTTTACGAAGAAGTTCAATACTCGCTCCGGCATAGTTACTGCTTGACCTCAAACTTATAACCTACGCCCCATACGGTCTTGAGACTCCACTGCTCACTTACGCCCTCAAGCTTTTCACGAAGACGCTTTACGTGCACATCAACTGTTCTGGAGTCGCCGTAATAGTTAAATCCCCAGACCTCGTCAAGAAGCTGATCACGCGAAAACACTCGGTTGGGATTGCTCGCAAGATGATAGATAAGCTCCATTTCTTTGGGAGGAGTGTCTATCTGCTTGCCGTCAACACGGAGCTCATAGTTGTTGAGATTTATGGAAAGCTTATCAAAGCTTACAACTTTGCGCTCATTAGGATCGCTCTTGCCGCTTCTGCGAAGGACAGCTTTTATTCTTGCAATAACTTCCTTTGCTTCAAAGGGCTTTACAACATAATCGTCTGCTCCGAGCTCAAGTCCGAGAACCTTATCGAAGGTTTCACCTTTTGCTGTAAGCATAATGATAGGGCACTGACTCTTTTTTCTTATCTCTCTGCAGACGTGCCATCCATCAAATTCCGGAAGCATAATATCGAGAAGAATAAGATCCGGATTCTCTGTCTCAAAGCATTCAAGCGCACGCTTACCGTCATTTGCGATTACCGTTGTATATCCTTCTTTTTCAGTGTAAAGACGGAGCAATTCACATATATTCTGATCGTCATCAACTATAAGTATTTTACCTGTTTCCATTTTTCATTCCACCTTTTCTTATTCTTGTGCGCATTACGCGCTTTATGTGCTGAATAGTATTTTAACACATAATTGTGAACAGATAAAGTATTTTAACCATTGAATATAAATTTTCTGCCTGTCAATGCTCTTTATGAAAGTACAAATTGAAAGGGTGTTTTATTATGAATAACACAACTGAACCCTTATGGACTTACGTAAATGATGTTCCGAGACAATACCCTTGGCTTTCCGAAGAGATTGATTGCTCCGTGTGCGTTATAGGCGGAGGTCTGACAGGTGCTCTCTGTGCTCTTCGGCTGGCACAGTCAGGCGAGGCTGTTGTTCTCCTTACCGCCAGACACGCAGGATTTGCTTCTACATCCGATTCTGCTCCATGTGTGAGCTTCGATTTTGGGCACAGGATAGTTGATCTCAAGCGCCGTATTGGAACTGACAATGCACTTACTCTGTTTGAGCTCGGTTCACAGGCTATCGACATGCTCGAGGCTCTATGCGGTGAGCTTGACGGGGATTTCGGTTTCCGCAGATGCGACTCTCTCCTTTATACTAATGACGAACGCGAGCTGGATCTTTTCAATCGCGAATATCTTATGCGCAAACACAATGGATTTGACTGCTCATTTATAAATCGCACAGCCGCCCGTGATATTTTTTCTTTCCCTGTTGCCGGAGGAATTATTTCAAAAGGTCTTGCGGCGTATTTTGATCCGTACAGACTTACCCATCTGTGCCTTGAAAAAGCAGCTCAGCTTGGAGCAAAAATTTATGAAAACACAAAAGTCGAACAGCTTGATTCTCACGGACGCAGTGTTATTATCAATACCGACACCAGGCAGACGGTATATGCCGACAAATGCGTTATTGCTGTAGGGAATGTTTTCAGCGAAATTCTCAATGTGCCCGCGCACACAATTACAGGATTTTATTCCGTCAGCGCCCCTGTAAGTTCCTATCCGGGATGGACAGGAAAATGTGTTGTCCGCACCTGGGCTCAGCCCGGGGTAACCATATCCCCTACTCCCGACAACCGAGTATACTGCGGCGGTCTTGAAACCTCTGCCCTTGACGAAAACGGCAAGCTTTACGGTGTGCTTAATCTTCCGTCACTGTCGGCAAAAAGATTTGAAGAGCTTGAAGGGACTGTACGCTGTCACTTTCCGTCTATTGATATCAGCAGCTTTGAAATAAACAGAGCTGCTCGATGCACAGTCACTCAGGACGGTCTGCCCATAATCGGAACCGATCCTGATCACGACAAATGCTTTTTTGCCTGCTGTACCGGCAGTGACTCTGCACTGTTTTCAGTTTTGGCTTCGGAATTTCTCAATCCCGGATTATGCGGCAATTTCTCGGAGGAAGCTTTTCTTTTTTCGCCAATGCGTTTTTCGCGAAAACAGCCGCGAAGCAAATATTAAAAAATCAGCACATACGATAAACGTATGTGCTGATTTTTTCAAAAGAAAAACAACCACCTAAAAGGTGGTTGTTGTGTGTCGGCGACTTCCTATCTTCCCGGGCCGCTTCCAGCCAAGTATTTTCGGCGCAAGTGAGCTTAACTTCTGTGTTCGGAATGGGAACAGGTGGACCCTCACCGCTATCGACACCGACTCGCCTCAGGTGTTCCTGAGAACGTTGTATATATTAACACGACATTTCATAAATTGCAAGTCTTTTTTTTAAGTTTTTTTCTTTCGTCGCTTTTCACTTGATTGCTTCGCTTTATTTTGATATAATTTGTGCACAACTCACTATATCCGAGGTGCTTTTTATGATTCAGAAATTAAAACAGCTTATCGAAGAAAGTAATTACATAGTATTCTTCGGTGGCGCGGGTGTGTCTACAGAAAGCAAAATTCCTGATTTTAGAAGTGACGACGGCATATATAAGCAAAAATACAAATATCCTCCCGAATATATGCTCAGTCACGAGTTTTTTACAGAACATACCGAAGAGTTCTACGACTTTTACAAGAATAAAATGATTTTTGAATCCGCTCAGCCAAACAACGCTCATCTTGCACTTGCAGAACTTGAGCGTCAGGGAAAACTCAAGGCAGTTATAACTCAGAATATCGACGGACTTCATCAGAAGGCAGGGTCGAAAAATGTCCTTGAGCTACACGGCTCTGTGCTGAGAAATTACTGCACCCGCTGCAGAAAAAGCTATAGTCTCGGCCATATAATGAAATCTGATGGCGTTCCTCTTTGCTCCTGCGGATCGATTATCAAGCCCGATGTGGTTCTTTATGATGAGATGCTGGACGATGACGTTGTTTCGGCCGCTCAGAGACACATCCGAAGCTGTGATCTGCTCATTGTAGGCGGCACTTCTCTTACTGTTTATCCTGCCGCAGGTATGATTATATACCGTCGGGGAAAACTTGTCATAATAAATCGATCGGTCACCGATTTCGACAACGAAGCCGATCTTTGTATTTCAGGTTCTATCGGTGAAATTCTGGGCAGTGTTGTTGAGCAGATGTAAATAAACATTAATAGCCGGGCTGTTATTACAGTCCGGCTATTAAATTATCCGCTTAATACAAATATGTCCTGTTATTTTACCTCTTTCAAATGCTCTATCAAAGGCATAAGATATTTTTTATCAGTCCAATCGCACTTCTGCCCAGCTGAACACATCAATGCCTCTTGCCAGGGTTCATATTCCTCAGGACTTTGCTTTTCAACCGCCTTCTTCAGCATCTTGCAAAGTGTTCTGTGGGCAAATGACATCTTATCCTCATCCCACGCTCCGCGACAATAAAACAGTGGAATATTGGTCAACTCGTCCTTAAAATGCAAGTCTCTTATTTGCTTTATAGCTCTTTCGTCGTAGGGAGATGCACCTACCGCAAAAACCGCTATTTTTTTACCGGCTAATTTACTTGTATTTTTCTTCAGAAAATTCAATCCTAAAATTCCGGAGGCATATACACCGCCACCCAAAACAATTACATCATAATCCTGTACATTTGACGCTTTTGCTTTCTTTGTTTCAATAACATCATAGCCTGTTTCTTCTGCCAGCCAATCTGCATACTTTTTTGTTGCCCCATAGTTTGACTGATACAAAATAATCCCTTTTTTCATATTAGCAAATCTCCTTTAAATTATCCTCAATCTGTATAATTGTTTGTATTGTACATTGTAACTGCTCTTCTGAAACACCCTCAAACATATTTCTCATAATGTTTACACTCGTTTCATTATTCCTTACGCAAAACTCTCTGCAATAGTCGGTAAGTTCAATACGCTGCTTTCTTCTGTCATTTTCATCCGCAGTTATCTGAACAAATCCTTTTTTCTCCAGTTTCAGCAAGATCTGTTTGACATTCTGATGGGAGCATCCCATTATTTCCGCAAGCTCCTTGATCGTTGGACTGCTTTTACACATATCTATGCATATAATTGAAAAGAACTGTTTCCAGCTGATCTCTTTCATCGCGTTATCCGCTACTGCCTGAAACCGATTTTCAAAGGCACTTAGCAGACCTAACAAAAAGTAAGATGATTCAATGCCGGTAAAATCCATTTTTTCGCTTCTGATAACTTCCTTAATGTTCATATCTCCTCCAAAAGGTAATATATCACCGTTAATAAGGTAATATATTACCTTATCTTTGTCAACAGGTATTTTAAAAACTCTATCAAAAAATTATTTAAGCTCAAATAAACAGCAGGCACAGCAGATTAATCTGCTGTGCCTGTAAACTTATTTAATTAAACCATTATGGTCCCGTCAATAAAGCCCAGTACCACGATCAATATTATGAGCAATGAAATAATTCCTAAAATCGTATACAGAGCCTTCCTCATATCCTTGTCTCCCTTTGACTGAAATAATCACTTGTTCAGTATAGTCTCTCAATCTTGGAAGTGTCAAGAAATATGTCGAAATTGTAGCTTTTATGCCTCTTTCGGACGAATCACAGTCCATACACCTGCTGCAAGAGCTGCTCCTGCAAGAGGTGCTGCAATGAAAATCCATATCTGGGAAAGAGCTTCGCCGCCTGCAAGTATAGCAGGTGCAAGTGAACGAGCAGGATTTACAGATGTGCCTGTGAATGGGATTCCGAGGATATGTACGAAAGTAAGGGTAAGTCCTATAACTATACCTGCGCTGGAACCAAATTCCTTCTTGGAGGTAACTCCGAGAATGGTAAGCACAAATACAAATGTAAGTACTACTTCTACAACTATACCTGTGCCGATATCAGCACAGCTGTTTGCGCCGTAGCCTGCTGCATCGCCTTTTACTATTTCAAGAAGACCTGAGCCTGCAAATGCACCTGCGATCTGTGCAAGCACATAGAAGCCAAGATCCTTTGCACTCATTCCTCCTGTGAGGAAAACTGCAAGAGAAACTGCAGGATTGATGTGGCAGCCGGATACATTGCCTATACAATGTGCCATTGCTACTATGGAAAGACCGAATGCAAGTGCTGTTATAAGCACTGTCACCTTGTCATCCATACTGCAGCCAAACATTACAGCTGTACCGCAGCCAAACAGCACCAGCACCATTGTGCCGATAAATTCAGCAGCATATTTTTTGATTGATTCTTTCATTTTCTTTCTCCTTTCGGTTTTATTAATTTTATTATAACACATATTTTGTATTTTTATAGTCTAAATATTCTTCTTGACATAAACATCATAAGAAATTATAATATTACTTGCGTTTCGGGATGTGGCGCAGTTTGGTAGCGCGCCTGCTTTGGGAGCAGGATGCCGCAGGTTCGAGTCCTGTCATCCCGACCATTTCGAGTGTTCATAACGGACTTAAGTTATGAACACTCGAACTTTTTGTATCACGGTTTCTTCGTATATTGTATTTTGGTTTGAGCAGGTGTCGTGCCTGCTCTTTTTGTTAGGCTGATTTGGTGATATACTCCACCGCCACGCCCTGTCGGGTGTCAGCCTTGTAGTAGTTTTCGATTTCCT
>JAZUPB010000062.1:0-3473 GCA_045604965.1 Acutalibacteraceae bacterium | reverse complement strand
CCTGCCTTCCTTTTCGGTATACAGTGTGGTGGGGTGTATCTGAATGTAGTCGAGATGCCTCAGCCTGATGTTGTGCTTCAGCGCCAAAGCCAGCGCATCGCCCGTCAGGTGACGCTGATTGGTGGAGTGAGCAAACAGTCCTCCGATACCGCCGGTTGCAAGAACAGTGTAATCTGCGGTAATGCTGACATAATTGCCATCTGCATCATTTCCTATGATACCGTAACAGGCGTTATCACAGCAGATAAGATCGACCATAGTAAAGTTTTCGATCAGCGTAATGTTCTGTCGCAGCCTGACAGCTTCAAGTAGATGTGAGGTGATCTCTTTTCCCGTTTCATCCTTGTGGAAAAGGATACGAGGCTTTGAATGAGCACCTTCGCGTGTGTAATCAAAATCCTCGCCGTCTTTTTTGAAACGAACTCCATGGGAAACAAGATCCTCTATAACCTTACGGGAGGACCGAATCATTATATCAACAGATTCAGGTGTGTTCTCGTAGTGCCCTGCACGCATGGTGTCTTCATAAAAGGAATCATAATCATTTTCATCACGCAGAACACATATACCGCCCTGTGCCAGAAAGGAGTTGCTGTTGGGCGCATCACTTTTGGTAACGACGGTTATTTTCTTTTCGCTCGGCAGGTTCAGTGCGCAGTAAAGACCCGCTACACCGCAGCCGACAATTAAAATATCAGTTTTCATTTTATTTAGCAAGCTCCAGCATTCTGTCAAGGGGGATAAGAGCCTTGCGGCGAATATCCTCGCTGATCTCTACGGTACGGTCTTCTTTTTCAAGGACTGACAGAACATTTGAAAGTGTGTTATGTTTCATGTCAGCGCAGCAGGGGTGAGGGTTGGGGAAGAAAAGGCGTTTGTCGGGGTTATCGGTAATAAGCTTGTATTCCACACCGTCCTCGGTGCATACGATAAATTCCGAAGCGGCACTGCTTTTTGCGTAATCAATTATCTCCGCGGTGCTGCCGATAAAGTCTGACATCGCGATGATTTCTGCTTCGCATTCGGGGTGAGACAGAACAGGTGCATTCGGATGCAGCTTCTTTTCGGCTGTTATCTGCTCTGCTGTGACAGCCGCGTGGATAGGACAGCAGCCGTCATTGAGAATTATGTTCTTTTCGGGAACCTGCTCGGCCACATATCTGCCGAGATTGCGGTCGGGAATAAAGAATATATTCCGGTTCGGGAGCGCTTTTACAATATTAACTGCGTTTGATGAAGTGACGCAGACATCGCTCTGGCATTTCAGCTCAGCCGTGGAATTTATGTAGCAGACGACAGCAAGATCGTCGTACTTTGCACGCATCTCGTCGATAACGCTAGGTGCAACCATATGCGCCATAGGGCAATCTGCCGTTAGATCAGGCATAAGCACCTTTTTATCGGGATTGAGAATTTTGGCACTCTCGCCCATAAAGGATACACCGCAGAAAACAAGGATATCTGCGGTGCTTTGCTTTGCAACCTTTGCAAGATAAAAGGAGTCTCCGACATAGTCAGCGATCTCCTGCACCTCGCCCGGTGCGTAATAATGAGCAAGAATGATAGCGTTTTTCGCAGTTTTTAGTTGTTCGATCTGTTTGTTCATATTCTGTTATCCTCTATATCTCGAACTTTTCTTGAATTCGTATATAGAATAACATATAACTTTACATCTGTCAACTTATCTGTAAACTTATATTTGGAGATAGTATACTGTCTGAAGGATGAAAATTAGTGTAAAATTAACAATAATCAACTGCATGAATTAAGTGCTGCAACCGCCACAGGAGTGACATGGTTGAGGTTTCCTGAAAAATAAAAAAAGACCACCGAAAGGTGGTCTTTTTTTATGGGAACTAACCCTAATTTTAATACAAATGCACCCCCTTTTGAGATAAGGGGGTGCAACGTCATTTTAGGGGGTGCATTTTTGGCTCTGGGTGGTGCAATTAAAGTGACCTGTCCGTTGGATGCTTCTTGTACCAATCTTCTAACCACATTTTGTTTCCTAATCCATTCACGCTTTTGTCTGTCATTGCATGATAACGAATTTCTTGCAATGCTGTTTTTCTTGAGATTTGGTCATAGTTCATAACCTCCAAAATGTGGTGTGCAACCCAGAGAGAAATCTTCCGATTTTCGTGACAAAGCAACTTGCAAAACTCGTCTTTTAGATCTGGAAAGTTTTGTTCAATTTCGATTGCAATTTTGCGCATCCGTGTTGCTTGGCGATTGTATGCATTGACCGCTTTCTTGTTTTCATATGCTTCAAACGAAACAACTTCAGTAGCTAACGAAAGATACTCTTGAACTAAATTCATACAAACACCACCTTGACTACATAATATCATAAGTTTCGTTATCTTTCAACGATTACCACTATAAATCGACGATTGTGCCTATGATTTAACGATTTGCTATCTTTCAACGATTTGTAGGACACCTATTCAAGTGGTTTATCAATTTCTCTCTGCTCAAAGTTAGCAAAATGCTAATTTTGGGCATAAAATAACCGTCATTCTGTTGTATCAGAATGACGGTTATTCTTTGGCGGAGAAATGCACAAGAAATAGAATGACCTAAGTGGACAAAATCCACTGCTACCAACGGTTTGCGGGTATTTTCTGTCAACAAAATTAAAACCGAAAAAGCATCAATCCAGATTTAACAGCTCAAAGTCCCTGACAGGTGTCTTGCATGCACCCTTTTCGCAAAGGTAATACATTGCCCCTTCCTGCGGTATGGGATAATCCGCTGTAAAGGGGGCACATTCTGCAAGTGCCTGTTCGTTTTCATGTGTTTTCAGAATAATTTCAAGCCCGTAGAACGGGCTCTTTTTTATATATTTGCAAAGTGCATCGGGCAGCTTGTTGCTTGAAACACAAATGAGCTCCTTGTGCGGATACAATTTATCCATTACAGCAAGCAAGCCAAAGGAGCTGCCCGACGGTTCATCACCCATTATTTCGGAAATAAAACTGAGCTGTCTGGTTGCGGCATCCTGCCATTTGGGATTTCCTGTCAGATACGCAAGTTTCTGAAGAACTACCGCAGCAACTGAGTTGCCCGAGGGGATTGCACCGTCATAGGTTTCCTTCGGGCGTACTATCAGCTTTTCTGCGTTCTCTGCTGTCATAAAGAATCCGCTGTTTTGCTTGTCCTCAAAGAACTCAAGCATCTGTTCCACTCTCAATATGGCTTCACTGAGATATTCCGTATCAAAAGTAATGCGGTACAGCTCCAGCAGAGAGAGGGCATAAACGGCATAATCATCAAGCTGACCTGCATTTGCGTTTTCACCGTCGCGGTAGCGCAGAAACAGACGGTTTCGTTCATCTGTCATTTGCTCTCGGATAAACTTTTCGGCTTTGATGGCAGTGCTTAAATATCTTTCATCGGAAAGAATCAGTCCTGCTCTTGCCATGGCAATTATCATCCAGCCGTTCCACGAAAGCAGAATCTTATCATCCTTA
>JAZUPB010000061.1:0-28720 GCA_045604965.1 Acutalibacteraceae bacterium | reverse complement strand
ATTCACCCGCGCATCGGTGCACTGCGCCGACAGACGGGTAGCAATGAGCAATTGTAAGGGGTTATCGGCATCAAGCGAGCACACCGCGTCGGGATATAAGTTTTTGAGCGCCTCGACCGCGATCGCGGCGCGTTGTTTTTTGGTCATGGGGATCACTCCTTATACCCGTATTTTATCACGGTGAAAAGCCGTGTGTCAAGCCTTGACACGGGGGCGAAAGGCGTGTATGATAGGGGTATAGAAACAAGGGGTGATTTGATGACAGCACCGCTGGCAGACCGCATCCGCCCGTCCGGTCTGGACGAGGTGGTCGGACAGCACCATATCCTTGGCGAGGGCAAGGCTCTGCGCCGCATTATGGAGTCGGGACACATCCCGAATCTCATCTTCTACGGCCCGTCGGGGGTGGGCAAGACCACCGTTGCGCGCATCATTGCGGAGCGCGCAAATATGCGCCTGCATAAACTCAACGGCACCACCGCGTCCACCGCGGACATCAAGGCGGTGGTGGAGGAGCTCGACACCTTCGCGGGGATGAACGGCATATTGCTGTACCTCGATGAGATCCAGTATTTTAACAAGCGGCAGCAGCAGACCTTACTCGAATACATCGAAAACGGCAAGATAACTCTTATCGCATCAACTACGGAAAATCCGTATTTTTATGTGTACGGAGCTATACTCAGCCGAAGCACCGTCTTTGAGTTCAAAACCGTCACCGCAGAGGATCTTATCCCTGCGGTGAAACGTGCTTTTGACTTTTTGCAGGCTGAACGCAGTGAGAAAATAGAAATAGAGGACGGCGTTATTGAGCAGATAGCCTCCTCCTGCGGAGGAGATGTAAGAAAATCCATAAATGCCGTAGAGCTCTGTGTTATGAGCAGTGCTCTGGGTACAGATGGAATACGCAGAGTCACCCTTCAGCGGGCAAAGCAGCTTTCCCAGAAGAGCGCAATGCGCTATGACCGTGAGGGCGACGCGCACTACGATATATTATCGGCATTTCAGAAATCTATGCGCGGTTCTGATCCCAATGCGGCAGTCCATTATCTTGCAAGACTTTTGGAAGCTGACGATATGCAGTCTGCCTGCCGAAGGCTGATGGTGACTGCCTGTGAGGATGTGGGACTTGCATATCCTCAGATAATACCTATAGTAAAATCCTGCATTGATGCGGCGCTGATGGTAGGTATGCCGGAAGCACGGATACCTCTTGCAAATGCCGTTATTTTAGTCGCCACAAGCCCGAAATCCAATTCAGCCATAAATGCCGTTGATGCGGCTATTGCCGATATCAGAGACGGAAATATGGGTGAAATACCGTCAAATCTGCAGGATTCGCATTATGCAGGCTCAGCAAAACTGGGACACGGCATAGGTTATCAATATCCCCACGCCTTCCCGAATTCGTGGGTAGCCCAGCAATATCTGCCCGATAAAATCAAAAACAGAAAATACTATGCCTACGGTGAAAACAAAACCGAACAGGCCGCCAAGGCATATTGGGATAAAATAAAGAAAAGCTGATTATTTGGCTGACAATAAAAAGAAAGGAACTTTATTATGGATAAACTGCTTAACATTCTCAGCGAGAACGCGAGACTTACAAATGCCCAGCTTGCAACAATGCTCGATACCACCGAGGAAGAGGTTGCAAAGAAGATAGCAAAGCTCGAACGTGAAGGCATTATCTGCGGCTATCCTGCAGTTATCGACTGGGATAAGGTCAGCACCACTGAAAAAGTTATCGCCTTTATCGAACTCAAGGTCACTCCCAGAGCCGATTCCGGCTTTGAGGAAATTGCCGCTGAGATTATGGCGATGGACGAGGTCGAAGCAGTTTACCTTATGAGCGGTAGCTTTGACCTGACTGTATATGTAACAGGCAAAACCTTCCAGGAGGTTGCAATGTTTGTAGCTAAGAGACTTTCTCCTATGGAGTCTGTAGTCTCAACCTCAACAAACTTTGTTCTCAAGAAATACAAGGACAGAGGAACCTGTATGAATGTTCCTACAGATGAGAGGAGTTTTTGTTTTGATTGATTACGAATCCCTGCTTTCAAAAAAAGCAAGAGAGGTCAAACCCTCGGGAATTCGTAAGTTTTTCGACATCGCCGCAGAGATGGACGAGGTAATAAGCCTTTCCATCGGAGAGCCCGATTTTATGACCCCTTGGCATATCCGTGCCGAGGGCATAAAATCTCTTGAAAAGGGAAAGACTGCATATTCTCCCAACAAAGGTCTGACTATGCTGCGCGAGGAAATATGTAAATATTACGAGCGCCGCTTTAACGTTTCCTATGATGATTCAAAGGGTGAATGTCTGGTCACTGTCGGCGGTTCCGAGGCAATAGATCTTGTAATACGCTCTCTTATTGAGGAGGGCGATGAGGTAATAATTCCCGAGCCTTCCTTCGTTGCGTACACACCAATAACCCAGATGGCAGACGGCGTGTGTGTACCCGTTATAACCACAGCCGAAAACAACTTTCGTCTGACGGGTGAGCAGCTTAAGAAAGCAATAACTCCAAGAACCAAGCTGCTTATTCTGCCTTATCCGAACAACCCCACAGGCGCAATTATGCGCCGCGAGCATCTGGAAGAAATCGCAGAGGTGCTCAGAGATACAAATATCATCGTTCTTTCTGATGAGATATATGCAGAGCTGACATACGGACACGCCGAGCACGTATCTATTGCGTCCCTTGAGGGGATGAGAGAACGTACAATAATTGTCAACGGCTTCTCAAAGGCATATTCAATGACAGGCTGGAGACTTGGTTATGCACTCGGTCCTGCACCGCTTCTGAAAATAATGACAAAGATTCATCAGTTTGCGATTATGTGTGCGCCCACAACGGCACAGTATGCAGCGATCGATGCTCTCCAGAACGGCGATGAGGACGTTGTAAAGATGCGTGAGCAGTACGATCAGAGAAGAAAGCTTATTGTAGACGGCTACAATTCAATGGGTCTGACCTGTTCTGATCCTGAGGGTGCATTTTATGTGTTCCCCTGCATAAAGTCAACAGGGCTTACAAGTGACGAGTTCTGCACTAGACTGCTCAAAAGCCGTCACGTAGCGGTGGTCCCGGGAACGGCCTTCGGCGACTGCGGTGAAGGGTTTGTGCGAGTATCCTACGCTTCATCGGTCAAAAACATCACCGAAGCCCTTGACAGAACAAGGAAATTCCTCAGAGAAGATCTGGGAATGGATGTATGATTATGATAAAAATCAAAGCCTACGCAAAAATAAATCTGACTCTTGACGTAGTATGCAAACGTCACGATGGCTACCACGAGGTAGAAATGCTTATGCAGTCGGTGTCTCTCGCCGATGTGATTTCCTTGCGAAAGACCGAATGCGGAATAACTCTGCTTTGCGATAAGGAAGGCGTACCGCTTACAGAAAAAAACACTGCATATAAGGCAGCAAAGCTTTTTCTGGAAGCGAGCAGAATTGATTCAGGGGTCGAAATAAAAATAGAAAAAAACATACCTATGCAGGCAGGAATGGCAGGAGGAAGTGCAGATGCGGCCGGAGTGCTTTACGGACTCAGTGAGCTGTTTGAGCATCCTCTTGAACTTGACAGACTGCTTGATATTGCAAAAAAAGTCGGTGCAGATGTGCCGTTCTGTTTAGTTGGCGGAACAAAGCTCGCTTCAGGCATAGGAGAGAAGCTTACCCATATGCCGAATATGCCCGAATGCAGTATTGCAATAGTCAAGCCCAATGAAAACATATCCACTGCAAACGCATATGCGCTGGTCGATTCCTGCGAGAATCTTATCCGACCTGACAACAATGCTGCAATAGCAGCACTGAAAAATGGAGATCTCACGGCTCTTTCAGGAAATATGCGAAATGTTTTCGAACAGGCAACAGGTACTGAAAAGACAGTAAAGATTAAGAATGTCCTTATCGAAAACGGAGCAATGGGTTCTATAATGACAGGTAGCGGCTCGGCTGTGTTTGGTGTTTTCTCTGACAGTAAGACAGCTGAAAAAGCCCTTGAAGATGCCGAATTTTCAGACTGCGAAACCTTTATTGCATCGCCTGTAAGCGTTGGCTGTGAAATAATCTGAATAAAAAAATAATCGTCGTCCATACTTTCGTCAGAAAGAAAGGACGGCGATTTTTACATATGAAAAGAATAGAACTTGCAATGTTTATGGCTTTAGTTTTCACAGTGATCCTCTCATTTGTATCCTTTGAGGGTGAATGCAGGGGAATACGTCAGAGTGTACTGAGAATGCACGTAATAGCAAACTCCGATTCAAAAGAAGATCAGGAATTGAAGCTCAGAGTGCGAGACCGTATTCTCAGCGAGACCGACGTAATATTCAGAGAGGCAAAAACAAAGGAAGAAGCGGAGAGATTCGCACAAGAAAAAATAACACAGCTTGAATTCGCTGCGAAGAGCGAAGTAAAAGAACAGGGCTTTGATTACGATGTGAAAATAAAAATCGGAAAAGCCTGGTTTGATACTCGTAAATACGGAAAAGTAACTCTTCCTGCAGGCAATTACGAAGCGGTGAATGTATATATCGGAAAAGCACAGGGGAAAAACTGGTGGTGTGTAATGTTTCCGCAGTTGTGTCTGCCTGCAGCCAGCGGAGATGAGCTTGACAGTGTGCTCAGCGAAGAGCAGTCAAACATCACACAGGGAGAATACGAAGTTAGATTCTATCTTGTTGAGCTTTTCCAAAAGCTCATACGATGAGATTGTTTTTGCCCATACTATCTGTTAAAATACATTTATTAAATCACTCGGGGTGGAAAAATGTTACAGATAATATTCGGAAGAGCGGGAGCGGGCAAAACTTACGAGGCGCGCAGAATTGCGACAGAGCTGGCTAAAGAAGGAAAAAGGTCAGTTATTATAGTGCCTGAGCAGTATTCCTTCCAGTCGGAGAGAGCAATACTTCTTGCTCTGGGTGCATCAAAGGCGCGAAATGTAGAAGTGAGCAGCTTCACCCGCCTTGCAGAAAAGCAGTCGGAAAAGGGTAGAGCACGTATAGATGACTGCGGCAAAGCGGCAGTTATGTACGCAGCACTTAACAATATAGAAGATTATCTTGAGCTGTACTCCAGAAAAAGAAAGAATATTGATTTTGTGTCCCATCTTCTTGATGCTGTAAAGGAGCTGAAGCTTTTTGCCGTAGAGCCTGCAGAGCTTGAAAAAACAGCGAGAAAAGCCCCGTCAAAAGTGCTTTCGATGAAGCTTTCGGAGCTTGCTCTGGTGTGTGCAGAGTATGACAGAATATTGGAGCAGTCGGGTTTTGATGATCTCGATATGCTTACCCGATATGCTGAAAAGCTGGAGGAAACACAATATTATGCAGGAAAAACTGTAATTATTGATTGTTTTCGCGGATTTACAGGACAGGAGATGAAAGTCATATCTGCGATAATGGCACAGGCAGAAGAGTGTGTAATAACCCTATGTGCAGATTCTCTTTCAGATCCGGAAAACGGAATGGGACTGTTTTCGCCTGTAAAGAAGACAGCGAAAAAACTCATAGAACTTGCAAAACGCAGAGGAATTGCAGTAAAAGCACCCATTGTACTGGAACAGGGAAAACGATTTAAAAATGATGCACTTAAAAAGATTGAGCAGGGAATATTCAATTTCAGAGAAGCGCCTTTGCAGGAAAAGACAGATGCAGTACATATATACGAAGCGGCAGATATAAACGACGAAGCGGAATTTACATTCCGTGAAATACGCAAACTGCTGCGTGAAGAAAATTACAGATGCAGAGATATAGCGGTGCTTGTGCGCGATGAAAACAAGTATATTCGCTGTGTGCGTGAGGCTGCGGCAGACCAGGGAGTTCCGCTGTTTTTCGACAGACGTATGTCGATTGAATACTCACCTGCAGTAAGATTTGTACTGAATGCACTTGCACTCTGCAGAGGGAAGTGGCAGACCGAAAACATACTGACACTTCTTAAAACAGGTATGATAGAGGGAATATCGCCGGAAGAAACCGCATTGTGCGAGGATTATGTGCTCATATGGGAAATAAACGGCGAACGCTGGAAAAATGAATTTACTGCGAACCCCGACGGACTTGAAGGGCTGATATCCGAAGAGGGAGCAGAACGTCTTTCGAGCATCAATAAGGTAAGAGAATATCTGTGCAGACTGCTTGTTCCCTTCTGCGGAAAAATGAAGGAAGCGAGCGGAAGAGAAAGAGCACAGTACATATACGAACTGCTGGAATCCGCAGGTACAGCAGGCTGTATGATAAAGCTCTGCGAAACACTTGACGTACAGGACTCCCAGATACAGCAGCAGGTGTGGGATGTGCTGATGAATATACTGGACAGAGCGGCTGCAATCGAAGGAGAGAAGAAACTTCCTCTCGATGAATTCACAGATATGCTTTCTCTGATGATAGGTTCTGTGACAGTCGGACAGATACCACAGGGACTGGACGAAGTAATATTCGGAGCAGCGGACAGAGTGCGCACAAGCGAACCGCGAGCAACCTTTATACTCGGCGCATCACAGGGCAGCTTCCCGAAGGAAGTCAGATCATCAGGTGTGTTTACAGACACAGAGCGAAGACAGCTTATTGAAATGGGCATAGAGGTTGCAGAACCTTCGGGGGAGCAGGCGCTTGACGAAAGATTGCTGTCCTATATGGCTATGTGCACACCCTCCGAGAGGCTGTATATAACCACACCGAAAACCGCAGGAAACACTCAGCAGTCACCGTCTGAGCTTGTCAGTGAAACAGGCAGACTTCTTCCTTCTTGCCTTCGGACAGAATGCATTGATGAGCTGACGATAGATCAGATAGAGGGTATTGGCGCGGCATTTACGCTCAGTGCGAAGTCGGGCGAAAAAACAGCTCTTGCCGCATCACTGAGAAAAGCAATAAGCGAGCGTGAACAGTATGCCGACAAACTACGTACATTGCAGAGAGCAAAGGACGGCCGATATTTCAACATCCGCAGCAAGGAACTTTCGAGGGCACTTTTCGGGAAGAATATAAAAATGTCCCAGAGCCGGGCTGATGATTATTTCAGATGTCCATTCAAATTCTTCTGCGATTACGGACTCGGTGTCAAACCGCGCCGAAAGGCTAAGATCGATGCGATGGCGTACGGTACAGTTGTCCACTATGTTCTCGAAAATGTTATAAGAGATCATATTGACGATATGACCGAGTTTTCACGAAGTGATACGCTGAGACCTGAGATAGAACGCCTGCTTGATTTGTATCTGGAAGAGAATATGGGAGGAAAGACTGACAAATCTCCACGTTTTATGCATCTGCTCAAATCCCTTGCCGATTCCGTGGAGCAGATAATCATATATATAGGCGCGGAATTTGAGGCAGGGTCTTTCCGTCCGATACCTGACGCAATGGAACTTCTAATCGGATCGGCACAATTGCCGTATCCCGAAATAAAGCTCAGCGACGGAACTCTCAGAGTATCGGGGCTTATAGACCGAGTTGATCAGGCACAGATAGGAATGGAAAAATACATAAGGATCATCGATTACAAGACCGGTACCAAAAAATTTACGGTGGACAAGGTTCTGCAGGGACTTGATATGCAGATGTTTATGTATTTTGATGCACTGCTCAGCAGCAAGCGATTCGAGGGGTTCAAGCCTGCAGGTGCGTTGTACTTCCCTGCATCATTCGCGCTCAAGGACGCAGAGAGAAATGACCTGAACGACCATTCGCGCAGAAAGGCACAGCTTAAAATGAGCGGTCAGCTTGTAGCGGACGCAGAGGTGGCGGATGCGATGGAGAAGGGAGTGCAGGGTCAGTTTGTTCCTGCAAAGCTCACCTCAACGGGAAAATTCGACAAACGCTACAGCCACGTTATTTCCTACGAAGAGTTTTATGCTCTCTGCAAGCACACAAGAAAGCTACTTTCTGAAATGGGAGAAGCTCTGCACGAGGGAAAGCTTGCACCGAAACCTGCATACGGCTCGGTGGATGTCTGCTCCTATTGCGATATGAAAAATGCCTGTGCGGTGGAGGATCCGAGACTGGCAGGCAGAGAGATAGAAAAATACGATGAAGAAAAAATAAGAGAGCTTCTGCTCGGAAAGGAGGAGTGTAACAATGGCTGAGATAAAATGGAACAGAGAACAGAAGCAGGCGATATACGCGCGAAATGGAACAGTGCTCGTGTCGGCAGCGGCAGGTTCGGGAAAGACAGCTGTACTCAGCCAGAGAGTTATAGAGATGCTCGAACCTGATGAGAACGGAAAATATACAGATGCAGACAGGCTGCTTATAGTAACCTTTTCGAATGCAGCTGCAAATGAAATGAAAGAGCGAATCGCCGCAAAGCTTGATGAGAGATTGGCACAGAATCCGGGCTCTATACATCTCCAGAGACAGAGACTGCTGCTGCAAAGCGCACAGATATGCACAATGCACTCCTTTTGCGGAAGACTTGTGAGAGAAAATTTTCACACTCTCGGAGTCGCTCCCGATTTTCGCATTGCCGATGATAATGAGATAAAGCTTCTCAGCGAAGCGGCGGCACAGCAGGTAGCAGAAGAGTATTACAATAAAGCAGATGAAGGCTTTCTGCGCCTTTCGAAGATACTTGCCGGCAAGCGTGACGACTCAAAACTTACAGAAACTCTCAAAGCATTTGCGCTATATGCAGAGGCATCGCCGTTTCCTGCCCGCTGCATAGAAGAGGTAAGAGAAATGTACCGCACAGACGGCGCTGTTTGGCGGAAGGCGGCAGAGGATCAGGCATATAAAATAATAAAAAATGCTTTCAGACTTATAGAGAAGGCAGAGCTTATTGCCTCCGATCTTGAGGATGTAAAAAAGAAATATTCCGTTATATTGTCAAATTTTGCGGATATGAGAGACAGAATGGATTCTCTTTACGGAAATTACGATGCCGTGCTGCAGGAGATATCAGGCTACAGTATGACTGGAAAGGGGAGAAACAAGATAATCAATGCCGAAGCAGCAGAAGCTGTGGACGGTATATTGGATCTTGCAGACAGGCTTATGTCAAGAGCAAGGGCAGCGATGTGCTGCACAGTTGCCGAGCAGGAAGAGGATCTTTGCTATCTTCGCCCGGTAATGGAGACCTTGTGTGATATGACAAGGGATTACCTGCTTCTTATGTCAAAGCTCAAGAGAGAAAAGAACGTGCTTCATTTCGGTGATCTTGAGCATCTGGCGGTAGAACTGCTTGTGGAAAGACGCGAGGACGGTATTTACAGAACACCTGCGGCACTTTCAGTACGGGAACGCTTTGACGAAATTCTTCTCGATGAATATCAAGATACCAGCGCGGTGCAGGATATGATATTCAGAGCAGTTGCCGTAGAGACAGGTGAAAAGATCGACAATAAAGAGAACAATCTGTTCATAGTAGGTGACGTAAAACAGAGTATATATCGTTTCCGCCGAGCAGTGAGCGCGCTGTTTACGGAACGCTTTGACAGATACACCGATTACGACGAAGAAAATCCCGTATACCCTGCCAGAATAACCCTTGCTCAGAACTATCGAAGCAGGGCAGAGGTTACCGATACCGTTAATTTTATTTTCCGAAGACTTATGACTCCGCTCTGCGGAGGAGTGGATTACAGAAGCCAGCAGCTTGACCCTTGTGCATCATATCCGGAAGCACAGAACAGACAGAGCGAGCTGCATATCCTGAGTGTGCTCAGCGACGAAGATGAGTACAAGGTGGATTCAACGGAGGCGAAATTCATCGCGTCAAAGATCAGAACAATGATTGACGAAGGATATGAGGTTTATGATAAGGACAAAAAATGTATGCGTCCTGCAGCGCCCCGTGATTTCTGCATACTCAGAGCGCAGGTAAAGGGGCATTACGGAGCTTTGATTTCAAGAGAACTGGAAAAGGTCGGCATAGGCTGCCTGCTTTCCGATGAGACAGGTTTTCTTGAGCGCAGTGAGGTGCAGACCGCACTGTCCTTTCTGAGGGTGATAGATAATCCCCTTCAGGAAATATCACTGCTCAATGTCCTATGTTCTCCTATGGCAGGCTTTGATGCAGACGATCTTGCCGCTGTAAGACTTGCACTGCCAAAGGGTAATTTCTACAATGCCCTGTGCAAGGCATCTGAACAGGGAAATGAAAAATGTACAGAGTTTTTATCCCTGCTGACCAAGCTTCGCAATATGGCCGCTACAGCTCCCAGTGACAGGGTAATAAGTGAAATGCTCAGCGGCACAGGATATACAGGTGCTGTGCTGGCACTTCCCGACGGAGAGATGCGAAAAGCAAATCTTGATCTTCTCATATCTTACGCAGAAGGCTGTGAGGAATCTGGAAACAGGGGCATCGGAGCATTTATACGGTTCGTGGACAGAATAGCAGAACAGGAAGGGGATATGACACCCGCATCTGCATCGATGAAGAACGCAGATGCAGTGCGTATGATGACCATACACAAGTCCAAGGGACTGGAATTTCCCATCTGCATCGTCTGCGGACTTGGCTCAGACCAAAACCACAGAAGAAGCGACGTGGAGTTTAATCAGGAATTAGGCATAGGAATGAGAAAAGTCAGCGAAAATTCTCTCGGACTCAATGAGACGCTTCCGAGAGCGGCGGCATATGCGGCGAACAGTATGGAAGAAGTCGCAGAGGACGTCAGAAAGCTGTACGTCGCTCTGACAAGAGCGAAGGAAAAGCTCATAATGGTAGGAACATATAAAAATGTAAAAAAGATGGTTCTCCGCTCTTCTCTGACAGCCTGTGAGGACGGTGTTATCGATCCATACGCAATGCTCTGCCACCGTGACTACGGCACCTGGATAACAGCCTGCGCCATAGCTCATCGGGACGGCAACGAACTGCGCAGATACATAGGTGTGGATGAAATATTCTCTTCTGACAGCGACAAACCCTTCGAAATAAAGATACATACCGAAGAAGAACAGAAGCTGGCGGCCATAGCAGCTGCAGAGGCAGAGGAGATATTATCTCAGCCTGACGAAGAGCTTCTTTGTGAAATCGAAAAACGCCTTTCCTGGGAGTACGAAGGATTGCTTCTTGAGGGAGTTCCGTCAAAGGTTACAGCGTCAAGCCTGCACAGATTTTCTGCAGATAAGGCGATAGCCGCAAGCCGCCCTGCATTTCTTGAGGAAAAAGGCATCAGCGCCACTCACAGAGGAACTGTGCTTCATAGGTTTATGGAAAAGGCAGACTGCAGAAAAGCGGCAACAGATATAGCATCGGAGATAAAACGGCTCAGCGAAAACGGCACATTCTCAGAGGAAGAGCTTAAGGTTCTTGACGAAGATAAGCTTAGAGATTTCTTCTGCGGTGAGGGCGGAGAGATGATGCTAAGAGCAGAGAAAATACACCGTGAACAGAACTTTTCCGCAATTCTGCCGAAGGAATATCATTATCTGTTTACCGATAAGAATACAGACGAGCAGATAGTAATCGAAGGCGCCTGTGACTGTGTGCTGGAATTTGAGGACAGTATAGCCATACTTGACTACAAAAGCGACAGGATGTATGATGAAAACAGGTTTATCGAGGCATATGCAGATCAGCTAAGACTTTACGCCGCGGCGATGGAACAGGTTCTTGAAAAGCGTGTGGAGAGGCTCTGCATATGGTCATTTACGCTGTCGCGGTTTATTGATATTCCTCGCTGAACGAACAGAATTTTAAGATAAAAAATATAAAATTCAAAAAACACTTGCAATTTGCGAGAACTTGTATTATACTCAATTAGCGTTTGATACATCAACGAAAGAGGTGACTGGAATGAAGGAAGGACTGCATCCCAAATACGAGGAGACCACCATTACCTGTGCATGCGGTAATGTCATCAACACCTGCTCTACAAAGAAGAACATCCGCGTTGAAATCTGCTCCAAGTGCCACCCGTACTTCACGGGTAAGCAGAAGCTGGTTGATACCGGCGGTCGTGTAGACAGATTCAAGAAGCGCTTCAATCTCGACTAATATTTTGAAGACCGGCAAAGGCGGTGTGCAAGCACCGCCTTATTTGTCGTTTTCGGAGGTGAGATAAAATGGCGGAATATGTAACAATAAAACAGGATGCCGAAGAAGAGTTTGTCGAAAAGCGGAGCCGCTTTATCGGCTATATCAAGCACGTCACAACCGAAGAGGAAGCGGTGGAGTTTATAAACTCCATAAGATCAAAGCACTGGGACGCGAGACATAACGTGTATGCCTACAATCTCAGAGCTAACAATCAGAGCCGCTACTCTGATGACGGAGAACCGTCAGGTACAGCAGGTCAGCCTGTGCTTTCGGTGCTGACAAAGAGCGGAATAGTGGATGCGGTTATTGTTGTTACCCGCTATTTCGGAGGAATACTGCTCGGCACAGGAGGTCTGGTGAGAGCATATTCCCATTCGGCGGCGCTGGCATTGGCTGCGGCAGAGATACAGATAATGCGTGAGTGCATAAACTGTACCCTCACCTGTTCCTACGATCAGTACGGCAGGATAGCCTCTCTTATCCCTGAAAACGAAGGTGTAATAGATAATACGGAGTTCGGAGCCGAAGTGGATATAGCATTTCATATGGCACCGGAGAATCTGCCGCAATTTGAAAAAAAGCTTGCCGATGCAACCCTGGGAAAGGTGTCGGTTGCTTGCGGTAATTGTGAATTTTTTAAGATTTAAAAAATTTTCTCAAAAAAATAAAGGGATTTCGCCTTTTGTTGCGTATATAGTAAGTAGAAGGGGGCGAGATAATGACAATTCGTGAGAGAACCGAGCAAAACGAGCATACGATCTTCTGCAGCTGGGCAACTTTTGCAGATTCGTGCATCGGACGAGACGAGCCGGAAGAAAAGTGCAGTATACGTACGGAGTTCCAGCGAGACAGAGACAGGATAATCCACAGCAAGTCTTTCAGAAGACTGAAGCATAAGACTCAGGTATATCTTTCTCCGTCGGGAGATCATTACAGAACCCGACTGACGCACACACTCGAGGTAGCGCAGATAGGCCGTACCATAGCCCGTGCACTGAGACTGAATGAGGATCTGGTGGAGGCGATTTCACTGGGTCACGATCTTGGACATACTCCTTTCGGTCACGCAGGAGAAAGAGCTCTCAATGATGTGTCGTCCTGCGGATTTACCCATTACGAGCAGTCTGTGCGTGTTGTGGAGCGTCTGGCAGGAGAGGGAAAAGGTCTTAACCTTACAAAAGAGGTGCGCGACGGTATACTCTGCCACACAAAAGGCAAAGAGGCGTTTACCCCCGAGGGCAGAATAGTGCGCCTGGCAGACAAGATCGCATACCTAAATCACGATATTGACGACAGCATACGGGCAGGAATACTCAAAGACGAGGATATTCCGTCCGATATAAGCTCAGTTGTGGGAAATCGCCATTCTGTAAGAATAGATACTATGATAAATTCCGTTATAGAAAATAGCGACAACGGAGAAATAAGAATGTCCCCCGAAGTGTGGGCTGCATTTTCACATCTGCACGACTTTATGTATGCATCGGTGTATAAAAATCCCGTTGCAAAAGCAGAAGAGGGCAGAGCGGAGATGCTTGTAAAGACCCTTTTCAGTACATATATGGAATCCCCTGAGCTGATACCCGACGAGTTCAAGCCGATCATCGAGGAATCCGGAGTTGAACGGGCGGTGCTTGACTATATAGCAGGTATGACAGATGGCTTTGCCATAAGCGAATTTAATCGCCTATTCATTCCCAAGGGATGGGATAAATAAAAATACAAAACAGTCGGAAAGGAGGCAAAGGTCTTGGCAATACCCGACGATTTTAAGCGTGAGCTTTCCGAGCGAAGTGACCTCGGTGAGATCGCGTCAAGATACATAAATCTGAAGCGATCGGGCAGAATGCTTCAAGGGCTTTGTCCGTTTCATTCCGAGAAAACACCGTCTTTTTATATATACACCGACAGCAATTCATACTATTGCTTCGGCTGTCAGAAAGGCGGAGATGTAATATCGTTTATAGAACAGGTCGAAAATCTCGACTTTATGGAGGCTGTCAAATTTCTTGCGGACAAAGCGGGAATGACCATTCCCGAAGAAGGGATGGATACCGGAAGGATAAACATTCGCCGCAGGGTGTTTGAACAGAACCGAGCCGCCGCGCTGTTTTTCTATGAACAGCTGTATACAAGAGAAGGCAGAGACGCGCTCAAATATCTCCACGACAGAGGTATGACAGACGAGAGTATAAAACGTTTCGGAGTCGGATATGCACCGGACTCCTGGGACAAGCTGAGCAAACACCTGATGAGCAAGGGCTACAGAGGTGACGAAATAATCACTGCGAAGCTTGCATTTGAGAACCGTTACGGCAAGCCCTGTGATTTTTTTCGCGACAGGATAATGTTCCCCGTTATTGACCTTCAGAAGAATGTCATAGCCTTTGGCGGCAGGGTGTACAAGCCCGGAGCAACAGGCGGCAAATATGTAAACACCGCAGAGAGTCCTGTTTATACAAAGGGCGAAAATCTTTACGGAATGAATATTGCCAAAAACTCGAAGGGCGATGAAATAATTCTCTGTGAAGGTTTTATGGATGCGATAGCGATGCATCAGGCAGGAATAACCAATGCAGTAGCATCTCAGGGAACAGCTGTTACACGTAAGCAGGCAAAGCTTATTGCAAAATATGCGAAAAAGGTTATAATCGCACAGGACGGCGACGAAGCCGGACAGAATTCAATAAAGCGTTCGATTCCCGAAATGCAGGCGGAAGGGCTTGAGATACGTGTCGTAGTTATTCGCGGCGCAAAGGATCCCGACGAATACATAAAGAAATACGGTGCTGAAAAATTCAAAAAGCTTATATCGGAAAGCGCCAGCGGAACAGAATATCTTATTGATAATATCCGCGCAAAATACGATATGGGAACAGACTCAGGCAGAGTAAATTTCCTCAAGGAAGCGACAAAATTACTGTCAACGCTTGATTCTATTGAGCGTGATATATATACCTCACGCATAGCCGCTGAGCTGGGCGTTGAGAAAAGTGCCATATTCTCGCAGATAAAAAAGGAAACCCGTAAAAAGAGCGAGAACGAGAGCAGGGAAGAATTTCGAGCCCTTGCGGCAAAAGCGACAGGCCGTGCCGACGAGGTTAATACCGAGCGGCGCAATAATGTCAAGGCAGCGAAGATCGAAGAAGAGATCATAGCTTGCCTGTTTAAAAACCCCGATTATTATCCGCTTATAAAGGACAAGCTGCCGAAAGAGAAGTTTGTCACGAGCTTTAACAGAACGCTCTACTCGGCAATCGTAAAACAGCTTGAAAACGGCGTACAGCCGACATTCACGAGTCTGACCGAGCAGCTGACGGATACTGAGATGAGTTCACTTGTGCGGATAGTGAATACAACGCAGAACACGAGAATGACAAAAGAGGATTTCTCAAGACTTGGGGACGATTTGGCGAATGAGGCAGACAAGATGACCCCTGAGAAGGCATCATCGGCATCAGCACAGGAGCTGAAGGATTATCTTGAGGCTCTCAGACGCCAAAAGACGCAAAAGCAATAGAGCAGTTGGGAAAGGAAGGAATTACATATGGCAGCACAGCACGATGCAAAAACAGCCATAAAAGAGCTTATTGAGCTCGGTAAAAGTAAGGGAAGCCTTACAAACCAGGAAATTATGGATGCGATCGGTGAGATCGACATAGTTCCTGAACAGATGGAGCGTTTCTATGATAAACTCGAACAGCAGGGCATTGAGATCATAGAAGACGTTGTTGAAGACATCACGATTGAAAACGTAAATTTTGATATTTCCACAGGCGAGGATGCAGAGAACACAGGCGACTTCGGTACAGATGGTGTGTTTATCGACGATCCTGTAAAAGCATACCTCAAAGAGATTGGACGAGTTCCCCTTCTTTCCGCAGAGGAAGAGATAGAGCTGGCTATCAGAATAATGGACGGCGATGCCGCTGCAAAGAGAAGACTTTCAGAAGCAAACCTTCGTCTGGTAGTATCCATTGCAAAGAGATACCTCGGCAGAGGTATGCAGTTCCTTGATCTTATCCAGGAAGGAAACCTCGGTCTTATAAAGGCAGTAGAGAAGTTCGACTATACAAAGGGCTTTAAGTTTTCCACATATGCAACCTGGTGGATCAGACAGGCAATAACCCGTTCGATAGCAGACCAGGCCAGGACCATCAGAATTCCCGTCCATATGGTTGAGACCATCAATAAGGTAAAGCGTGCAAAGAGCCAGCTCCTTCACGAGAACGCACACGAACCTACACCGGAGGATATTGCAAAATATCTGAATATGCCTGTTGAGAAGGTCAGAGAGATACTCAGAGTTGCACAGGAGCCTGTTTCCCTTGAAACACCTATCGGTGAGGAGGAAGACAGCCATCTTGGAGATTTCATCGCAGACGATGATGCAACCACTCCCGATGATGCAGTGTCCAACATTATGCTTAAGAAGCAGATGGAAGAGGTCCTGCAGACACTTACTCCCAGAGAGACCAGAGTTATCAAGCTCCGTTTCGGGCTTGAGGACGGCAGATGCCGCACTCTCGAGGAAGTCGGTAAGGAGTTCAAGGTAACCCGTGAGCGAATCAGACAGATCGAAGCAAAAGCGATCAGAAAGCTTCGCCATCCGAACCGCAGCAATAAGCTTCGCGGATATTCCTGATTTTGAATAAGAAACTTACTTATTCCGAATAAAAGCAAAAAGGGCGTGTTCTTACGCATATAACACTTGAATCGGATTACGCAATAAGAATAGTGGACTGTCTTTCAAAGACTGACAAGCTGTCAGCAGAGGATATTGCGGCACAGTCGAGGATATCCCAGACCTTTGCGCTGAAGATACTCAGAAAACTACGCAACGGCGGACTGGTGGAATCCATAAAAGGTGCTCAGGGAGGCTACAAGCTGGCAAAAGAGCCCAAAGAGATTTCGCTGTATAATGTTATCGAAGCGGTGGAGGGTCCTTATAATCTTTCACGATGCCTTTCTGATGGCTACACCTGCGAGCACGCAGAGGAATGCGGCGGATGCTCCTGTCGTTTTCAGCCTGTTTTTGACGAGGTCTCCGAGCTTGTGAGAAAAAAGCTTGGAGAAACCACATTCGAAGCCAAATAAATTCAACAAGCCGTTCACGAAAGTGAACGGCTTGTTTTTTACAATTTAGCGCCCTTTATATTCTGTAGATAATTATATTAATAACAAAAATATGTGGTTTGTGCACAAAACAAGAGTGTGAAAATTGCTCGATTATCCAAACTTGTCCCAAATCTGAAAGTTTTTATTGACATATTTCTGTAATTGATGTAAAATTCATAGGCTAATCATAATGGGTTTATATGCCCCTTTTTGGAATTGGTGTCTTGCGGTTTGGCAAGCGAAAATTTCGAAAACGCAAAATAATTTGGTTATGATGGACAGAAGTTTTTCACATTAGCTCTAATATTCCTACACGCAATGACGGTAAAATTACATCTCATCTGCCTTAATGAGAGTAAAAAACCGTACAGAGGGCGTTTAACCTTTCAGAATGGAGTGATGCTTGGTTTATGGCTAAAATCAAGGAGGTCAAGCAGGGACGGACAACGAGAATGAGTTTCTCGAAGATCGAGGAACCGCTTCAGATGCCCAACCTCATCGAGATCCAGAAGGACTCGTACCAGTGGTTCAGAGACAAGGGACTTAAGGAAGTTCTGGCAGATGTCTCAGGCATTACCGATCACACCGGCAATTTAGTACTTGATTTCACCGATTACAGAATCGAAGATCAGTCAAAGTACACCGTAGAGGAATGTAAGCTGCGTGATGCAACCTATTCCGGAAAGCTTCACGTTACCGCACTTCTTCGCGACAGAGTTACCGGCAACGAACGCGAGAAAGAGATATTTATGGGAGATTTCCCCCTTATGACAGACAGCGGCACCTTTGTTATCAACGGTGCAGAGCGTGTTATCGTATCTCAGCTTGTTCGTTCACCGGGTGTCTATTTTGAAATGAATTACGACAAGACAGGCAAGCCCCTTCTTGCCGCAAAGGTCATCCCGAATCGCGGTGCGTGGCTGGAGTACGAGACCGATGCAAATGACGTATTCTATGTAAGAATAGACAAGAACCGCAAGCTTCCCATCACCACCTTTATAAGAGCTCTTGATCTCGGTTCAAATACCGAGATTCTCGATTACTTCGGTGATGATGAGAGAATCAGAGCAACAATTGCAAAGGATACCACCGAAAATACAGAGGCAGCTGTAATTGAAGTGTTCAAGAAGCTCAAGCAGGGCGAGCCTGCAGCACTTGAAAGTGCAAGAGCTCACATCAAGGGTCTTTTCTTTGATCCCAAGCACTATGATATTTCTGCAGTCGGCAGATATAAGTACAATAAGAAGCTTGTTCTTGCAGGCAGAATCACAGGCTGCACACTTGCACAGCCTGTAGTAAACCCCTTCACCGGCGAATTTATCGCAGATGCAGGCGATGTTGTCACCCGTGAGATGGCAGCAGAGATCGATGCAGCAGGCGTATTCTCCGTAGTACTCACCCTCGAAGGCGGCAAGGAAGTAAAGGTTCTGTCCAACGGTATGGTGGACATCGCACCTTATGTTTCCTTTGATGCAGCAGAGGAATGCAACATCACCGAAAAGGTACGTACAGTTATCCTCAAGGATATCCTCGACTCCTGCGAGAGCGAGGAAGAGCTCAAGGCAGCACTCAAGAGCCGCCGCGATGAGCTTATCCCGAAGCACATCATCATCGATGATATCTTCGCATCTATCAACTATATGATCTGTCTGGCAAACGGACTGGGCACCACCGACGATATTGACCATCTGGGCAACAGACGTATCCGTTCAGTCGGCGAGCTTCTCCAGAACCAGTTCAGAATCGGTTTTGCACGTCTTGAGAGAACCATTAAGGAAAGAATGGGTCTCAACGCAGCAAACGACGAGAATGAGGAAATGATAAGCCCCGAGGTTCTCATCAATAACTCAAAGCCCGTTGCAAGCGCAATCAAGGAATTCCTCGGACAGTCACCGCTGTCCCAGTTTATGGATCAGACCAACCCCCTTGCAGAGCTGACACATAAGCGTCGTCTCTCTGCCCTCGGTCCCGGCGGTCTGACCAGAGACCGTGCAGGCTTCGAAGTTCGTGACGTACACTACAGCCACTACGGACGTATGTGTCCTATCGAGACTCCTGAAGGACCTAACATCGGTCTTATCTCCTATCTCGCAACCTTCGCAAAGATCAACCACTACGGCTTCATCGAAGCACCGTTCAGAAAGTATGACCACGAGAACAACTGCGTTACCAACGAGGTAACCTATATGACCGCAGACGTTGAGGACGATTTCATCGTTGCACAGGCTAACGAGCCTCTCGACGAAAACGGCAGATTCATCAATTCCAAGGTAGTATGCCGCCGCAGAGATGAGTTCATCGAAGTCGAACCGTCCAAAGTTGACTATATGGACGTATCGCCGAAGATGGTTGTCTCCGTTGCAACGGCAATGATCCCCTTCCTCGAAAATGACGACGCAAACCGTGCTCTGATGGGCTCCAACATGCAGCGTCAGGCAGTTCCTCTTCTCCGTACTCAGGCACCTGTTGTTGGTACCGGTATGGAATACAAGGCAGGTACAGATGCAGGCGTATGTGTACTTGCAAAGAGAGCAGGTACAGTTGAGTATGTCAGCGCAGATCTTGTAAAGGTCAGATGCGACAACGGCGAGCTTGATGAGTATCACATCATCAAGTTTATGCGCTCCAACCAGGGCACCTGCATCAACCAGATCCCCATCGTAAACACCGGTGACAGACTCGAAAAGGGCGACGTTATCGCCGACGGTCCTGCAACCAACGCAGGTGAAATTTCCCTCGGTAAGAATGTTCTCATCGGCTTTATGACCTGGGAAGGCTACAACTACGAGGACGCAGTCCTCCTTAACGAAAAGATCGTACGTGACGATGTATTCACCTCTGTTCATATCGAAGAGTATATGACCGAGGCAAGAGATACCAAGCTCGGACCGGAAGATATCACCCGTGATATCCCCAACGTCGGTGAGGACGCACTTAAGGACCTCAACGAAGAGGGTATAATCCGTGTCGGTGCAGAGGTTCACGCAGGCGACATACTTGTCGGTAAGGTAACTCCCAAGGGCGAGACCGAGCTGACTGCTGAAGAGAGACTGCTTCGTGCAATCTTCGGCGAAAAGGCAAGAGAGGTAAGAGATACCTCCCTTAGAGTTCCTCACGGCGAGAGCGGTATTGTTGTTGATGTTCGCGTATATACCCGTGAAAACGGCGACGATATGAGCCCCGGCGTAAATAAGGTAGTTCGCGTATATCTTGCTCAGAAGAGAAAGATAAGCGTCGGTGACAAGATGGCAGGCCGCCACGGTAACAAGGGTGTTGTATCAAGAATCCTCCCCGTTGAGGATATGCCATTCCTTCCCGATGGCACACCTCTTGACATTGTTCTTAACCCCCTCGGCGTTCCTTCCCGAATGAATATCGGACAGGTTCTCGAGGTTCACCTTGGCAGAGCTGCAACAGCTCTCGGCTATAAGGTAATGACACCGGTATTTGACGGTGCTCACGAGCAGGACATCAAGGATATGTTCAACCAGGCAGGTCTTCCCGAAGACGGCAAGACTGTCCTTTACGACGGAAGAACCGGTGAGCAGTTTGATAACCGCGTAACCGTCGGTTATATGTACTTCTTAAAGCTTCATCACCTTGTTGATGATAAGATCCACGCACGTTCCACCGGTCCGTACTCCCTCGTAACTCAGCAGCCTCTCGGCGGTAAGGCTCAGTTCGGCGGACAGAGATTCGGTGAAATGGAAGTCTGGGCACTTGAGGCATACGGTGCAGCATACACACTGCAGGAGATCCTCACTGTCAAGTCTGACGATGTCGTAGGACGTGTCAAGACCTACGAGGCTATAATCAAGGGTCAGAACGTACCGCGTCCCGGTATTCCCGAATCCTTTAAGGTTCTTATAAAGGAACTTCAGTCCCTTGCACTTGACGTCAAGGTACTTGATGCACAGGGCGAAGAGATTGACCTGAGACAGACATTTGAAGAGGATGAAGATATCGGACTGACTCCGGACGAAGCAAACTTCGTTACAGTAACAGATGAGAACGAGCTTGAAAATGCAGGCTACGGTGAGGACGAAGAAGCCCTCGAAGCTGCTGATGAAGGCTATGATCTCGGTCTTGATGAAGACGGCGAAGACGGAGAAGAGATGGTCGACTATGTGATCGAAGAAGAGGAAGAACCGGCGTTCAACCTTGACGATGTCTTTGGCGACGACTAATTCAAACAAACGCACATAATATAACAGGGGGTTACCGAATGCAGTACACCGTTTTTGATTCCATCAAAATCGGACTGGCGTCTCCGGAGCAGATCAGATCCTGGTCTTTCGGAGAGGTTACAAAGCCCGAAACTATAAACTACAGAACCCTCAAGCCCGAGCGTGACGGTCTTTTCTGCGAAAAGATCTTCGGACCGCAGAAGGACTGGGAGTGCCATTGCGGCAAATACAAGAGAATCCGCTATAAGGGAAAGGTCTGCGAACGCTGCGGAGTTGAGATCACACGCAGCAAGGTCAGACGTGAGCGTATGGGCAGAATAGAGCTTGCCGCTCCCGTTTCCCACATCTGGTATTTTAAGGGTATACCCTGCCGTATGGGTACTATCCTTGATATCACTCCCCGTCAGCTTGAGAAAGTTCTTTACTTCTCCTCCTACATCGTAACTGATGCAGGAGACTGTGACAGACTTAAGTACAAGCAGATCCTTTCTGACAAGGAGTACAGAGAGTACAAGGAAATGTACGAGGACGACTTCGAGGCAATGATGGGCGCAGAGGCTATCCAGAAGCTTCTGCAGGACATCGATCTTGATAAGCTTGCCTCCGAGCTCAAGGAAGAGCTCGCAACCACCTCCGGTCAGAAAAAGATTAAGCTCCTCAAGAGACTTGATGTTGTTGAGGCATTCCGTTCAAGCGGCAATAAGCCCGAGTGGATGGTTCTCACCGTTATCCCTGTAATTCCTCCGGATATCCGTCCGATGGTACAGCTGGACGGCGGCAGATTTGCCACATCTGACCTCAATGATCTCTACAGAAGAGTTATCAACAGAAACAACCGTCTCAAGAAGCTTCTCGAGCTCAATGCTCCTTCCATCATCGTACGCAACGAAAAGCGTATGCTTCAGGAAGCTGTTGATGCACTTATTGATAACGGCAGAAGAGGCAGACCTGTAACAGGTCCCAACACCAGACCTCTTCGTTCCCTTTCCGATATGCTCAAGGGCAAGCAGGGACGTTTCCGTCAGAACCTTCTCGGCAAGCGTGTTGACTATTCCGGCCGTTCGGTAATCGTTGTAGGTCCTGAGCTTAAGATGTACCAGTGCGGTCTTCCCAAGGAAATGGCACTGGAGCTCTTCAAGCCCTTCGTAATGAAGAAGCTTGTTGAAAGCAACCTGCCCTCTATCGGCAACATCCGTGCCGCAAGAAAGGCAGTTGAAAGAGCAAAGCCCGAGGTATGGGATGCACTTGAGACCGTAATCAAGGGGCACACCGTTATGCTCAACCGTGCTCCGACCCTACACAGACTCGGTATCCAGGCTTTCGAGCCTGTACTTGTCGAGGGCAGAGCTATAAAGCTCCATCCGCTGGTATGTACAGCGTTCAACGCTGACTTCGACGGCGACCAGATGGCAGTTCACGTACCTCTTTCCACCGAGGCACAGGCAGAGGCAAGGATGCTTATGCTTGCATCAGGCAACCTGCTCAAGCCTTCCGATGGTAAGCCTGTCTGCGTACCTACACAGGATATGGTTCTCGGTTCTTACTACCTGACTCTTGACAGAGTTGGTGAACCGGGCGAAGGAAAGATGTTCATAAGTGAGGATGAGGCACAGCTTGCATATGACAGCGGTGTTATTACCCTCCATTCCAGAATAAAGGTAAGACGTACAGTAGAGGTAGAGGGCAGAAAGGTTACCGGTATGGTGGAAACCACTATGGGCCGTATAATCTTCAACCGCCCCATTCCTCAGGATCTTGGATTCGTAGAGCGTGAAAAGGATGAAGATTATCTCCTTTATGAGGTAGACTTCCTTGTTGGCAAGAAGCAGCTCGGAAAGATCATTGAGAAATGTATGATCGCTCACGGTGCAGCACTTACCAGTGAGGTTCTTGATAATGTCAAGGCTCAGGGTTATAAGTACTCCACCAAAGGTGCACTTACCGTTGCAGTATGCGATGCTACCATTCCGCCCCAGAAGAAGGAGATCATCGCAGACGCAGAGAGCAAGGTTGAATCAGTATCCAAGCTCTATAAGAGAGGTCTTCTCACAGATGAGGAGAGATATAAGAAGGTCATCGAGATCTGGACAAAGGCAACCGATGAGGTTGCTGAGGCTCTGACCTCCAATATGGACAGATACAACCCCATCAATATGATGGCACAGTCCGGTGCTCGTGGTTCTGCAAACCAGATCAGACAGCTGGCAGGTATGCGCGGACTGATCGCAAACACCTCCGGTCGTACCATCGAGATCCCCATCAAGGCTAACTACCGTGAAGGCCTTAATATTATGGAGTACTTCATTTCTTCACGTGGTGCTAGAAAGGGTCTTGCTGATACCGCACTTAGAACCGCAGACTCCGGTTACCTTACCCGTCGTCTTGTTGATGTTTCTCAGGATGTTATCATCAGAGAGACTGACTGCGGTACCACAAACGGTATCGAGGTATACGAGATCAAGGACGGCAACAGAACTATTGAAAGCTTTGAGGAGCGTCTCGTAGGCCGTTATCTTGCAGAAGACTTCTGCGATGAGAATGGAAACGTTATCGTATCCAAGGATAATCTCCTTACCGAGAAGGACGCAAAGAAGATCGTCAATTCCGGTGTTGAGAGAATCAGAATCCGCTCTATCCTTACCTGTGCATCACGTCACGGTATCTGCAAGAAGTGCTACGGCGCTAACCTTGCAACCGGTAAGAGCGTAACAGTCGGTGAGGCTGTTGGTATCGTTGCGGCACAGTCTATCGGTGAACCCGGTACACAGCTTACAATGAGAACCTTCCATACCGGCGGTATTGCATCTGCAGAAGATATCACACAGGGTCTTCCCAGAGTTGAAGAGCTCTTCGAAGGCAGAAAGCCCAAGAGACTTGCAATTCTCAGTGAGATCTCCGGTATTGCATCCATCCATATGGAAAAGGGTCAGCACGTTATCATCACCAACAGCGAGAGTGGTGAGCAGAAGGATTACCTCATTCCCTTCGGCAGCAGAAGAAAAGTGCAGGACGGTGACTTTGTCAATGTTGGTGTCCAGCTCACCGACGGTTCTGTCAACCCCCACGATATCCTTGAGATCAAGGGTGTCCAGGCTGTTCAGGAATACCTCATTGAAGAGGTACAGAAGGTTTACCGTCTGCAGGGTGTTGATATCAACGATAAGCATATCGAGGTTATCGTTCGTCAGATGATAAAGAAGGTCAAGATCGACGATCCGGGCGACACATTGATGCTCCCGGGCAGTCTGGTCGAAAAGACTGAGTTTGACCGCGCGAACGAGGAAATCCTCCGCCGCAGAGTCGAAGAGGACAACGAGTACCTCAAGCAGGCAACATGCAAGCCTGTAATGCTTGGTATCACAAAGGCTTCACTTGCAACCGATTCATTCCTTTCCGCAGCATCATTCCAGGAGACCACAAGAGTTCTTACTGATGCAGCTATCCGTGGTAAGATCGATCCGCTGATCGGTCTCAAGGAGAATGTAATTATCGGTAAGCTTGTCCCCGCAGGTACAGGTATGCTGGCAACAGCAGAGACTGATGCGGAAGCTCCTGAAGCAGAGACTGAATACAGCTATGAGCAGCCTGCTGAAGCAAGCGAAATAATCACAGAATAATAATTTACTCTTGACAAAAGATGCGTCGCCGTGCTAAAATTCTTAATTGCGGTCAGTACTTGAAATTGTAAATTTTATGTGTACACAAATCGCCAAAAGAAACAATAGCAAGCGACGCATTTTGTCAAAAATAGACAAACAAAGGTCGTACGGCTGACAACCAGCCTTGACATATATTTTTTGTATGGAGGTGAAATACAAAACATGCCTACTTTTAACCAGTTAGTTCGCAAGGGAAGAGAAGAAGTAGAGAAGAAGGCAAAGGCTCCTGCTCTGCTGAAAGGTCTCAACACCAAGAAAAGGGTTATGACTGATCAGAACTCTCCTCAGAAGAGAGGTGTCTGCACCACAGTTAAGACAAAGACCCCTAAGAAGCCGAACTCCGCACTTCGTAAGATCGCAAGAGTACGTCTTTCCAACGGTATTGAAGTCACTGCTTACATTCCCGGTGAAGGTCACAACCTTCAGGAACACTCTGTTGTTCTCATTCGCGGCGGCCGTGTTAAGGACCTTCCTGGTGTACGTTACCACATCATCAGAGGTACCCTTGATACTCAGGGTGTTGCAAAGAGAAACCAGGCTCGCTCCAAGTACGGCGTAAAGCGCCCGAAGGCAGCAAAGAAGTAATCATACTATTACTTCAAAAAAGAATTTGACAGATAACAAAGTGGCTGCCACAGCAGCGGCGTTTATATATATTATATACGCCTCTGAAAAGCGCCAACGGAAGTAATGTCACTTTCGAGTACCTATGATATCATTATTATGAAGGAGGGAAGCAACGTGCCAAGAAGAGGCTCAATTGCAAAGCGTGAAGTTTTGCCCGATCCTATTTACAATTCCACAGTTGTAACACGTCTCATCAACAACGTTATGTACGATGGTAAGCGCGGAGTTGCACAGAAGATTGTATACGGTGCTTTCGAAATCGTCGGTGAAAAGACCGGCAAAAATCCCCTCGAAGCATTCGAGGCGGCTATGGAAAACATTATGCCTCTCCTCGAGGTAAAGGCTCGTCGTGTCGGTGGTTCTACCTACCAGGTACCGATGGAAGTTCGCCCCGAGAGAAGACAGACACTCGGCCTTCGCTGGCTCACCAGATATGCCAGACTCAGAAATGAGCGCACAATGAAGGAAAGACTCGCTAACGAGATCCTTGATGCACTCAACGGTAACGGCGGTGCAGCTAAGAAGCGTGAGGACACTCACAAGATGGCAGAAGCAAACAAGGCGTTTGCACACTTCAGATGGTAGTAGCTGCTTAGCTATACTATCTATATTAATAAGGAGGATCCTATGCCTAGGCAGGTAAGTTTGGAAAAAACCAGAAACATCGGCATCATGGCTCACATCGATGCTGGTAAGACAACAACATCGGAGCGTATTCTTTACTACACCGGTGTTAATTACAAGCTCGGTGAAACACATGATGGCGGCGCAACAATGGACTGGATGGTTCAGGAGAAGGAGAGAGGTATTACAATTACCTCTGCTGCGACTACCTGCTTCTGGAAGGATCATCGCATCAACATCATTGATACCCCGGGTCACGTTGACTTTACTGTAGAAGTTGAGCGTTCTCTCCGTGTTCTTGACGGCTCTGTAACCGTTCTTTGTGCAAAGGGCGGCGTTGAGCCTCAGTCTGAAACCGTATGGCGTCAGGCTGACAAGTATCACGTTCCGAGAATGGCTTATGTCAACAAGATGGATATTATGGGCGCAGACTTCTATCACGTTGTAAAGATGATGAAGGACCGCCTTAAGTGTAATGCTGTTCCCATTCAGCTTCCTATCGGTGCTGAAGCAGATTTCAAGGGTCTTATCGACCTCGTTGAAATGAAAGCATACATTTACAATGATGATCTTGGTATGGATATCTCTGTAACAGATATCCCCGAAGATATGGTTGAGCTTGCAGAGCAGTACCGCTCCGAACTTATCGAGTGCGTTGCTGAGCAGGATGAAGAGCTCTTCGAGAAGTTTATGGCTGATGAGCCTCTTACCGAAGAAGAGATCAAGACCTGCATCCGCAAGTCCACCATCGCAAATACTATGGTTCCCGTTTGCTGCGGTACTTCCTACCGCAATAAGGGTGTTCAGAAGCTTCTCGATGCTATCGTAGAATATATGCCCGCTCCCACTGATGTTCCCGCTATCAAGGGTGTAAACCCCGATACCGAGGAAGAGGAAGAGAGAGCATCTTCTGATGAACTGCCCTTCTCCGCACTTGCATTCAAGATCGCAACCGACCCCTTCGTTGGTAAGCTTGCATATTTCAGAGTATACAGCGGTAAGCTTGATAAGGGCAGCAACGTATTCAACTCTGTAAAGCGTCAGAACGAAAGAATCGGCCGTATTCTTCAGATGCACGCAAACGAGAGACAGGATATTGAGACTGTTTACGCTGGTGATATCGCTGCAGCAGTTGGCCTTAAGAACACTACTACAGGTGATACCCTCTGCGATAAGGAACATCCCATTGTCCTCGAATCTATGAATTTTCCGGAGCCTGTTATCCGTGTCGCTATCGAGCCCAAAACCAAGGCTGGTCAGGAGAAGATGGGTATTGCCCTCTCTAAGCTTGCTGAGGAAGATCCCACCTTTAAGGCTTACACCGATGAAGAAACAGGACAGACCATCATCGCCGGTATGGGCGAGCTCCACCTCGAAATCATCGTAGACAGACTTCTCCGTGAGTTTAAGGTTGAGGCAAACGTTGGTGCACCTCAAGTTGCTTACAAGGAGACAATCCGCAAGGAAGCAAGAGTCGATACAAAGTACTCCCGTCAGTCCGGTGGTCGTGGTCAGTATGGTCACGTTAAGCTTATTGTCGAACCCAATGAGGTTGGCAAAGGCTATGAGTTTGTCAACGCAGTCGTCGGCGGTACTGTTCCGAAGGAATACATCCCCGCTGTTGATGCAGGTATCCAGGGCGCACTCAATTCCGGTGTTCTCGCAGGTTACCCTGTAGTTGACATCAAGGCAACCCTTTACGATGGTTCTTACCACGAAGTCGACTCCTCTGATATGGCATTTAAGATTGCCGGTTCTATGGCAGTCAAGGAAGCTATGAAGAAGGGTGATCCCGTACTTCTTGAGCCGATTATGAAGGTAGTTGTCGTTGCTCCCGAGGATTATCTGGGAGACGTTATCGGCGACCTCAACAGCCGCCGCGGCGCTATTCAGGGTATGGAGAGCGAGAACGGCACAAGCACCGTTACCGCACACGTACCTCTGTCCGAGATGTTCGGTTATGCAACCGACCTCCGTTCCAGAACCCAGGGACGCGGTCAGTACGTTATGGAACCGTCCCATTACAGTGACGTTCCCAAGTCTGTCGGTGAGAAGATTCTTGCAGGCAGAGCAAAGCGTGAGGACTAATTAATAAAAACACTTGCATTTTACTAATACATTTGATATTATATCAATTGTGATAAACTAAAATTTTTGATCACAAGGAGGAACAATCCAAATGGCAAAGGCAAAATTCGAAAGAAGCAAGCCCCACGTAAACATTGGTACCATCGGCCACGTTGACCATGGTAAGACCACCCTTACCGCTGCAATCACCAAGGTTCTCAACCTTGCTGGTTCTTCTGAGTTCGTTGATTACGCTAACATCGATAAGGCTCCCGAAGAGAGAGCTCGTGGTATAACAATCAACACCGCACACGTTGAGTATCAGACCGAGACCCGTCACTATGCACACGTTGACTGCCCGGGCCACGCTGACTACGTTAAGAACATGATCACTGGTGCTGCTCAGATGGACGGCGCTATCCTTGTTGTTT
>JAZUPB010000060.1:0-2787 GCA_045604965.1 Acutalibacteraceae bacterium | reverse complement strand
TTCGCTTCCGAGAAAACTGCAAGAGGTGGGGATCGCTTCATTCAGCTGTTTGAGAGCCTTCCAGACGTGCCATTTTGAATTGCTTTCGATGGTCATTTCTCTGGGGAATACCTCACCTGTATTACTTACCCAGAAAATCTCGGCCATAAACTCCGAGGAGGTGGTTGTGGTCATCGCTTTGGTGGTTGTGGTCGTCGCTTTGGTGGTCGTGGTCGTTGTTTTAGTGGTTGTTGTCGTGCTGGTTGTAGTCACAGCTTCAGTATCGGCAGAGTCAGAAGTATTATCAGTAGCTTGATTTCCATCAACGAAAAGACGGTCAATCTCAACCAGCGTTATTCCGCCGTCTCTGCCGTTATAGCCTATTGCGTACATATAGGTAGTGCCGAGTGCGGTATATACTACCGCATCGGTTGGGAATCCCTCGGGCACAGTGCGGCGGAAATTTATCGCTTCATTTGGAGCAATTTTTTCGGCGTCAAACAGATGAATGCCATTGGTTGTCCATTTTTCAATATTGGGGTAAAGCTCAACTATATAAAAATCGGCCATTTCTGCTTCGCACCAGAAGATGTAATTCTCATACTCATCACTGCCGAAGGAGTAAATAAGGCCAAATTTTGACATAAGCTCATCGGTTGCAATATCGGTGTGAAGCTTTCCACTGACAACCGGTTGCTGCGGCAGTGATAAATCCTCCTCGGGCTTGCTTTCTGCTGTTGTTGTGCAGCCGACGATGGACAGCAGCATGATAATACAGAGAATAAGCGAAGTAATAGATTTGCGGATTGTTCTCATATTGATTTCTCCTTGACAACAGACTAAAAGATACGATGCTTATTCAACAGTTATCCATCGCTCATCGGTGGGACATTTTATGTATTTTTTCTGACTGAGATATTCATCGATAACATCTGTTTCACCTGTGGCAATTACACGGGTAGGCTTATATTTGGTTATGGCACGCTGTCCAAGTCCGAGAAATTCCTTAATACAGTTAAAATGATATGACTGAATACCGACATTAAAAAGAGCTTTATCATCAATCGGCGCACCGTTGAATGTAATTTTTTTAACCTTTTTCTCCGACAGCGAGACAACAAAGCGTATACCGCTTGAGAACTGATACATCTCAGTTTCGCCTTCAAAGCTTTCGGGACGGAAAATGTGGCGTATCATACGTTTGAGCTGAGCACCGTCGATCTGAATACGGTAAACCTCGTGATTGTACGGATAAACCTCAAGCAACTCACCGTAATCTACGACAGGTCCCATTTTATCCTTGCGCACACTGCCGGAGCCTACCAGCATAAGGTCAACACCCAGACCGTCACGCAGAACGTCTGCAAACAGCCTGCCAAGCTCGGTTTCGCGATTGCGGCAAGGGTGAGTCAGCGGACGCTCAAATCTTGTGATGAATCTGCTGAATTTTCTGTCCGTTACCTCCTGATATCTGTCAATTACCTTTTCGATTTCAGCATCTCTCGGACAGTTCTCTTCATTGATCGGAATCAGTTCCCAGGTAAAGCTGTCTACGGTATTTCGCTCGGTGTCGATCATAATATCGAAGCGTCCGATCTGGTCGGTGCCTGTAACAGCCTGAACAATTGGAACACCGTTGACCACTTCGGGCTGTTCAAGCAGAGTATGGCTGTGGCCGCCAATTATGACGTCCACACCCCAGCTGGGATCAAGAGCCTGTGCCAGCACTCGGTCCTCAACTATTCCTACGTGGGTGAGAAGAACGGTGAAATCAATATCCTCCGTACGATAGCAGCTGCATATTCTGCCGACTTCCTGTGCCGCATCGTGCACATCAACAAGTGTTCCGATAAGCTCCTCCTGCTTTGTCTGCGCAAGAACCTCCTCTGTAAGAACACCGATAAAAAGCACCCTCATTCCGTCAATTTCAAGAATTGTGTGACTCTGGAACAGACGGATCTGGTTGGTTGTAATATAGATATTCGCGTTTATGATGGGGAAACGGGCGCATTTTTCAAGAAACAGCAGATGACCGAGACCGTAATCAACCTCATGGTTGCCCAGTGTAACAACATCGGGACCCAGCATGTTTATAATCTCGATGGTTGAAAGGCCTTTATATTCACTGTCAATAAGAGAACCGCGGAACATATCACCCGATATGGTATAAAGAACATTTTTCTCCTCATGGCGAACCTTCTGTATGTAGCCCGAAAGCATAGAAACACCGCCACGAAGACCGTCATCAAGCTTTTCAGCCATAAAGTCGCCGTGCATATCGTTGGAATGCAATAAGGTGATTTTTTTAAGATTTACCGAAGCTGATGTTTTTTCCATTCTATATCCCTCCTAACATACACATATCTTAAATTGCATTTTCCTGTGATTACAAATCGAAAACAGCACCCGAAGCAGTAAAACTCCGAAACCACTCCGGGTGCTGTCAATGACTTAAATCTGCGTTTTCTGCATGAGACATTAAGCTTATTTAAGAATCTTATACTTGCCGATTACAGGAAGCTCCTTTGCCTTGCCGTTGGCTGCATTGACTATACCGATGACTGCCAGCACGATAAATACTATGGAGAAAATTCCAATGATGCTTGAGATGAAATACAATCTCCATGAAATTGCAAGAATAATCCAGTTAATAATGCTGTAGACAATGCTCCATGCTGTGCAGGCGATAAGCAGAAGCAAACCCTGATTGCTGTGGTAGCGGGCAAATTTTGAACCCTTTGCGGCAAAAATAGGAATGAGTACCAGAGGTCCAAAGTAGGCAAGAATAGCCATTGCCTTGTTTTGGGT
>JAZUPB010000059.1:0-144515 GCA_045604965.1 Acutalibacteraceae bacterium | reverse complement strand
CCCCCGCACCGTTGCCTTGTTTTTAACTATATATTCCGCGAGCTCGATAGCTCGTTCTTCCACATTCGTTTTCATGGGAAATCCCCCCCTGCATAATTATTGATATCAATAATTATGCAGGGGGGGATTGTAATTAGTATCTGTCACAGGAAATGGCGCTTCGTTAACAACGTACAGATTGTATAATAAACTCCCGTTGCTTTTATGTGGTAAATGAATCCTGTCTTGAAATTTTCAGCCTGTCGAGCATATCGAGCTTTTCCGAAGCATTGTAATCCGGCTCGGAGTGGAAGCTGTACTGCTTATCAAAATCCTGATCAAGCTCTATCATATACTCTCCGTCGTCAGAAAGTTTCATACCGTAAGCCGAGAGCATAGTTTTTGTTCTGAAGGCTTCTATACTCTCTTCCCAGGAAAGCTTCTGCTCCTTGCTTATTGCTTCGACCTCGTCTCTTACGGAAAGCGCCGACTCTACTGTCATCACCGTTGTGCTCAGATCCGTACTTTCCATTATTGTCTCCGTATTCGAAAATCTGAACGCAGGCACATTTCCGCTGTTCTGCTGTTCCAGCGCTTCACGGAGTATATCTCTTCTATCGGCTGTGGCAAGTCTCGGAACGTGTATTTCCGCATCTGCGAAGGCAAGCATAGCGTGTTTGTTATAAAGGGCATTCATTACCGCTCTGATCTCGTCTATGCAGGAAAGAGACGCAAATCGTTCTCCGTTCAGAAGTCTGTCGCAATCCGAGCGCCTTTCGCAGGATACTAGCTCGTTGATAAGCTGAGCATTGTCATTTTCCGAAAGCATATTAAAAAGTATAGCCGTATCTGCAGTATCGGAAAGGGAATTTTCAATAAACTCTCTATACCCGGGCTGTTTTATTTTTTCTATACGGTATATGCTTTTGTCACTCTCACGCTCCACAGAGGCAAACTCTTCCATAAAATCCATAAAATAACCAAGCTCTTCTCCAACATATGAGCCGTCATTTACCCTCGGGCGTGACGTGGGAACACCCTCTGCCAGTGAGAGGAGATATTTCTGCACTTCGCCGTATTTATCAGCCGCAAGCTTGTTTCCGCTGCCAAGAGCGCCTGTAAGGCAGGGCATAGAGGAAAAAATAAAGCTTCTCGGGAATACGATGTTGTTCATATATTGCCAAATGCTTTCCACATGGTAATTTTTCGGCGCAGTTATCTCGTGGTAGATACCTATGTTTATTATTCCTCTTTTCATAAGATCAAACAGCACTTTTCGAAGCCTGCTGTTTCCTCTTGCGGCAAAAACGCCGTCCATAAGCTGAGGCGCAGTGAGCGTCAGTCCTTCCCTGTGAAACAGTATGCTTTCAAGCAGTGCAGCCTGAGCGTGGCACATTGATATCCTTGTCGGTTCAGTGGGTCTGTTGTTTTCACTGTCCCAGTGGACAAATTTCACCGAATCCATTACATCTGTTACCATCTCGCCTCACCCCTTCTGTCTGCCAATCCGAAGCCTGTATAAATACAGCGCTGTCTGTGTAAAGCCGTCCACGATTCTTCCGTCGGCAACAGCGTCCTCCGCTTCATCGATGGTCATAAGCTCACAGCGGATTATGCCCTCCTCTTCCTGCAGTCTGCCTGTATCTGAAATTTCTGCCATAACAATCATCGCTTCGCTGCCCGACTGTCCTCCGTCGGCTATAGTGCGTCCGAGCACTTCCGTATTTACAACGCAGGCGCCAATCTCCTCTTCCAGTTCACGCACTACCTGTGCTTCGGTATCGGTATCGGGGTCGAGGAAGCCTCTGGGCAGTTCGAGCATATATTCTCTGCTTCTAACAGCGTGTCTTATATGTCTTACAAGTACGATTTTATCGCCGTACACAGGCACTGTCACCACTCCTGCGCCCTTCTGTGCGTGGAGGACGCGTGAATAAATGTATTTCCCCTTGCCGTCGTCTATAAGGTCGATAACAAAGATTATCCATTTGTTTCTATATATAACACCGATGGGATTTTCATCGCTGTCAAACTTCTCAAGCTCTGTCGGGTCAGTCACAATATTATAAGCCCCTAATTTTAAAAACTCCTCAGGGCGTTCTTTTATCAGGCTGAGGTAATTTTCAATTCTCTTCTGCAAGTCTCTGCACTTCCTTTACAAAGCCTTTTATTCCTTCCGCTATCTTTCTCTCATTTTCCGCGCGGCTGTTTTTTATCTGAATCTCGGCGATTTCGTTGAGTCTTGTCCATATATTTTCTGCCCTGTGCAATGTATCTCTCTCTTTTTCCGCCCAGTACCTGAGCAGCGAAATAAGCAGGGTTGTTTCTTCATTCCCGTACTCCGAAAAATCAATTCGACTCAGAACACAGGCTGCTTCACTGCACTGTGCCTTTCCGGCAAGCACAAAACCCATATATCGCCTTGTCTCCTGCCTGTGCTTTTCATAAGCTGTATCAAAAAGGGACGCACATTCAAAGACAAGCCGATAGGCAAAATCTCCATTGAGGTTTTTCAAATCGTCCGTAAAACGAATAAGCCCCTTCTGCTGCATATCAAACAGCCTGTTTGTATCAAACAGCTCCGAGGCGGTACTCACGCAGACAGAGCATTTCGGAAACAGAGAAATAAAGCTCAATATTCGTTTTTCCTCTTCCTCTGTCTGTTTTTGCACATTTTCTGCCGCTTGCGCAAACTCCGAAAGCATCGTAAATACTTCCCCGTCGGGAAGTCCCAGTGCTGACACTACTTTATCTGCGCTTTTTAATTCCTTCAGAATATCGCTGTGCTTTTTTCTTATAAACAGTGGATTTGCAAGCACTTTCTTTACCGCTGACTGTACATCCTCAATGGACGCAAACAGAGACAGTACCTTTTCAGCAGCAGGAACGGAGTCTGTTTTTTCCTTTTTTGTCTCCGCTTCGGTATTTGCGTTCTTTCTCTTCTGAGACCTGGCATCATTGCACCGACCGCAGATATAGAAGATCAGCTCGGCGAGCTTTTCTTCTTTTGCCTGCCGTCCTGTTTTCTCTGTCAGGAATGCCGTTCTTTCGGTTGTTAGCTCTATATCATTTTCCCCGTTTATCCAGCCGTTGAGCTTTTGTGCCAGCTCAGCGGCTTTTTCTTCACTCTCACATTCAAGATTTCCTGTAAGAACAGAAGCCAGCTCTTCGGAGAAGTTCCTCTTCAGGTCGTCAAGATCGGTCACAATGTCCTTGTTTTCCTTATCGGAAACATCAAAAAAGCATCTTTCCGTCAGGTTTGACCTGTGCCCGATAAGATCGGACACCTTTTCCTTAGGTATTCCTATGACCTCAGCAAGGTCGATTCTCTTTTTCGGCAGAAGTCCTGTTTCGCTGAGATAATCAAGAAGTGAACCGATATTCAGGCTGTCGCGCTGTCCGCTTCCTCTGTACGCCATATTTACCTTCCTTTTCTGTACATTTTCTGTACATGGATGCACATTTCTGTACATCGAGATTATCACGAAGTCTTTTTATAATTAAGTCGTAAACAAAAACAACTCCGAAATCGCTCCTCTCCCACTTTCAAGATAATACCATACAAGGAACATCTTTACAAGCAGAGGGCTTCGGAGAACACAGACAATCTGACTACGGAGGAACATCTAATGAAAGAAATGAAAAAGAAAATCATCGCTGAAAAAGCCGCAAACAACACTATGAATTTATATCTTGTTATCCCTAAACTCGGTCGTATTTATCTCTTTTCCACCGCCTTCTCAAAGGGAGCTTTTGCATACTTTGAAAGAGCACGCTCTGAGGCAGAGATCCTGTCATTCAGAGGTTGGAACAAGAATCCACGTCTTGACCGCATCATAAACCGTCTCCCTTCTTATATCCGCTATGGCACAAACGAGCTGATACTCGATGCTGAATATTCCGCTCGTCACAGTGCTTCGAAGGACACAGACTACATACTCGACATAGCTTAACTTAAAAACACAGCGAAAGGATCGATGCCTCTTGAACTGCTTTATGCTCCGGCTGCGACCGGAAACCAATTTCTCAGTTTCGAATTCCTCCTTTTTCGGGAGGTCTTACCGTTGAGACCACACAGCTGCATAGGAGGCAGCAACGCTTATGAAAAAATTCACACGTATACTTTCCGCATTTATGGCACTCGTACTCTTTATGGCACTTATCCCCTTCGATAATCTTAACGTTTCCGCAGCAACAAGCAATATAACCTCTCTGCCCGTAAAAATAAAGGGCTACCCCATCAGTACCGGCAACAACACTTCCGCTTATTCTGTAAAGGGCGGCAGTAAAAGCGGCACCATCTACGCTGCAGACTACTGCACCATAAATTCCATCGGCAGTGACGGTTACATCTCCGTCACGTACCCTACAAGCAAAGGCACCCGCACCCTCTACGTAAAAACGACTTCCTTCTTTAATTCCACCTCGGTACAGGACGCATCTGTCACAAAGTCTGCTACCGCATACCGCCGTTCCTCAGGCTCTGCCACTATCGGCTCTGTCGGCACCTCTGACACAAAGATTTGGGTAGTAGGCTCTGCTAAAAACGGACGTTACCAGATAGTCTACAAGGTCACAGGCACCTCTTATTACAAGCTCGGCTGGGTCACAACAGGAGCTGTGAAAATCAAGACTTCCAACACTTCTTCCAGCACTACCTCCGGCAGCGGTCTGACCGATGTCACACGTTCCTTTGACGGCAAGAAGATCACCCTCAAGTCTGTTGAAAACGGCAAGTACCTCTCAGCAGACGGTAATGTATCGGGAACTCCTGCCCGCTGCAATCGTACAGCTGCTCAAACCTGGGAAACCTTCACCGTCAAGGTCACAAGCGACGGCTGGTGCGGTCTCAAGGCATACAACGGCAAGTGGCTTTCTGCTCGCGCAGATACCACCAATACCCCCGTACGCGCTCAGGCAGACGCTCTTCAGTCCTGGGAATGCTTCAGGATCTATAAAAAAGGCTCCGACTATTATCTCAAGGCACAGATCAACAGCAAGTGGCTCTGCGTACGTGTAGATACTTCCGAAGCACCTCTTCAGGCATATGCAGGTAACCCCTCCACCTGGGAGCGCTTCAGAATATCCACCGTCAACACTTCCTCTACCTCCTCAATTATTTCCGCTATCGACACCTCTCTGGTTCCTTCCAGCAGCTGCAACGGCAACAGGAACTATGTTTCAAATTTTATCATAAATCAGGTAAACAGCAGCAGAGGCAAGCGCAATCTTGACGCAGGCAAGGCTCTTGTATTCTTCTTCGAGGGCGCAGGCGTAAACCAGAACACCTCCAACAGAATGGGCGCACTCTGCGTTGTAGTAAAAAAGCAGAACGGCAAGGCAAAAATCGTTTTTGAAACAAACAGAGCAAGTACCATTCCCGATCACCCCCGTGATACTTCCAAGAACGGCGGCACTGCTGTACCTACCGTTGTAGACGGTGAGTATAACATCACATTGAAAAACCACCGTCAGGAATACGTGGCACTTAATGTTGGCTGTCATTCAAAGGGCAATGTGCGCCGATTTACCTCTGTCAAGAACTACTCCGATTCTTCATACGGCATAAACATTCACGTGCGCAGCACAAATGCACTTTCTCCCAAGTCTTCCAAGTGGGCAAACTCCACAGGCTGTCTTACAATCGCACTTGACAATAACGGCTCTGCTTCCACCTATAACAGCTTCATAAAGGCAGTTACAGGCATTTCCAACGCAAAGAGCACAACCACAAGCAGAGAGGGCGTCGATATGGGCGTTGTATACGTCGATCGTGATCTGGCAGTATCCCAGCTCAAAACCATCTACGGAGACGACGGCATAGGATCTGCTTCGGCTAATGTCAACAAGATCCTCGGTAAGTAGATTACTGTTTCTTGCCGGACGGCACGCACTATGGTACGGGTGTGTGCCGTCCCCTCCCTCTTTTATACTCAGAATTTACAGGAGATACCGAATATGATAAACAACAGCAATTTTATTCTTCTTATTTCCGGAATCCCCAACAACGACAGAATTGTAAAAAAACTTACAGGCCGTCAGAAGCCTATCTATTACAAAACACGCTATACCCCTCCTTATGAAAATTTCGAAGAGCTCAGACGTCTTCTCCTTCGCGTCAAATCTGTGGACGAGGTCAACGCAGAAAACACCATTGCTGTTGATATTTCTGAATGGGAAGGGCACGAGAATGAAGAGTATTTCACTGTAATGCTCAAATATTTTCACGACCAGTGCGATCACTGGGCGTATATCTTTACTGTCGGGAATCTCTCAGCGGAACGTGCCTCAGGGCTTTACCTGATGCTCAAGTCATATCTCAAGGGCGGTATTGTCTACGACCACACCTTCGATTCCGCTGAGTTTCTAAGCGCCTACATATATGAAAACTACAATACGACCCCTTTGCTGTGCGAACGGCTTTCCGATCTGCTTATGCAGAAGGAATTTAGGGATCATCTGGGCTTTGAGTTTATGGAAAGCATCTTGGACGAGCTCTTTGAAATAAGCGGCGGACGACATCTTCTTTGCGATCATCTAAAAAAATATCTTGCAAGAACCGATACCATCATCAGCCTGCTTACAAAATCCAACTGTACATCACAGGAAAGGTGGCCAACGAAAAATGAGCTATGATTATGAATCAGACTGGAAAGAATATGTCTTTCCCGACAGCGAATCGGAATTCGCCTCTGCGCATACCATCAAGGAAATGTTCAGCGAAATAAAGCTTGATTCAAAAGAGGCAACCCCCGGAGGCATTCCTATTATCTGTGACGGCAAAACCGCTTACATCAACACGGAAACGGAACACACCCTCATATTCGGTGAAACAGGCTCAGGAAAAAGCTGGTCCCTCATTTTTCCGCTCATTCCTCTCCTGGGAAGCGGCAAGACCTCTATGGTTGTAACTGACATAAAGGGTGAACTGTCCTACAACCGCAATGTCAGAGGGTATCTCAAGCACCAAGGTTATGAGTGTGTTTTCATCGATGTCAGAAAGTTCGACAAGGACTGCTACAATATTATGGAGTATCCCTTTTCTCTGTACCGACGCGGCGAAAAAGACAAGGCAATGGCCTGCGTCACCGCCTTTGTTAACTCTCTTTCGGCAAGGTATGAAAATTCCCGTGCAGATCCTTTCTGGCAGCTCAGTGCGGAGGAGTTTATGATTCCGCTCATTCAGATGCTCTTTGATATCTGCAGTCGCAGACGGGACTACTACAAGTATGTAAATATGCTCTCTGTCGCTTCCTACTGCAACGAAGCCGGCGCAGAGTATCTTTCCGATGTTCTCAGCGATTACGTTACTGCCCAGAACAACGCCACAGAAATGCTCCGCTCGGTGCTGTCTAACCCCGAAAAGACCAGGGCGTGTATTCTTACCACAGTCACTTCGTTTATAAGGGATTTTCTCATTCAGGATTCCCTGCTGAGAATGCTCAGTCACTCAACCTTTGATATAAGGGATATGTATAAAAAGAAGATGTGCATTTTTCTTATACTTCCTGATGAGACCGCCGCATATAACTCCACAATAGCACTGCTTATAGATTATTTCTATAACCAGCTTATTGACGAATACACCGACAAATATCAAAATACCCGACCCTCATACGACATCGCCTGGGTGCTCGATGAGTTCTGCAATCTTCACATCAACGGTATGGAAACCAAAATATCAGCCAGTCGAGGAAGACTTATGCGTTGGTACCTTGTGTGCCAGAGTAAAAAACAGCTTGAAGCTGTTTTTGAGAAAAGTGCTTCCACAATAATCGGAAACTGCAAAAACATATTTTTTCTGCAAAGCTCCTGCCCGGATACTCTCAGCTATATAAGCGAGATGCTGGGCACCACAAATATTACCCACAGCGGCAAGAGCGAGCCTCTTATGTCTCCCGAAAAGCTCAAAAGCCTGCCTAAAACAAAAGAGTTTCGACAGGCGATCTATATAAGAGACAACTTAAAATTCAAGGTAAACATGCTGGGCTTTGACAAGTATAAACACCTCGACAAATACGCAGACTCCAACGTTTCCATCCCCTCAAAAAAAGCCCCTGCGCCGCCTGCCTACACCCCTTCTATGATGATGTTCGATCTGAAAAATAAAATCATTGTTCCACCCTTCTCCGCCTGATAAAATCACCGCATAAAATAAGGAGTAAAAAATATGATACCTGTAATTACAACCTACGACAAACAGGGCAAGTCCTCTTCCGACCTTCTGACAGTCGACTTTTTCGACAAAAGAAAAATTTATCTTGTAGGCGAGATAACCGACCGCCTTGCAACCGAAATAATAATCCAGCTCGAGTTCCTCAGCGAAAAAAGCAGCGATGATATAACCATCGTTATCAACAGCCCCGGCGGTTCTGTAAACGCAGGCTTCGCCATCTATGATGCAATGAAGCGGAGCAGATGCGATGTCCGAACAGTAAGCACAGGCACTGCAGCAAGTATGGCAGCTTTTCTTCTCGCCGCAGGCACAAAGGGCAAGCGGTACTGCACACCTATGACGGAGGTTATGATACATCAGCCTCTTGGCGGCGTTCAGGGACAGGCCTCGGATATACAGATAGCCGCCGAGCATATAATCTTTATGAAAAACAGAATCAACCGTATATTGTCCCAGAACACGGGCAAAACCGTAAACACCATAGCAAAGGATACCGAACGCGACACATATCTCACCGCTCCCGATGCTGTCAGCTACGGTCTGGCAGACCATATTCTGGAATAACTCTTCGGCAAGCTGCAGGCACACCGTCTGCGGCTCGCTACGTTATTTTTTTATTGTTGTATTATCAACGTATATGACAGCGTGAAAGCCCAAAAAACAAATAGAGCATGTGAAATAAATCGATAATGACCTCTATTTTCATATTTAAATATTGATAAGAATATCAAATGTAATAGCTCTTCTCTATACAGCAAACCCGAACAACTCCGCTTCTTTACGTGATTGCCTTCAGTGGTTGACAAACGCTTTAATCTTCGGTAAAATTATGTTTAGTATGCTTACAGATGTATGCGAAGCAAAATCACCTGTATCCGTTTAAAATTAACCTGAAGGGTTTGGAGGATTTATAGTTGAAAAAGCTTTTACTCCTGGGCGGTTCGCGCTATATTCTGCCTGTAATCGAGGCAGCAAAAAAACTTGGCTACTATACCATAACTTGCGATTATCTGCCTGATAATATCGCCCACAAATATTCCGATGAATACTGCAATGTTAGTATTATCGACAAGGAAGCCGTCCTTGCAAAGGCCAGAGAACTTGGAGTCGACGGCGTTATGTCCTTTGCCTGTGACCCCGGTGTTGTTACAGCTGCTTATGTCGCGGAGAAAATGGGGCTGCCTTCCTGCGGCTCCTACGAATCCGTCAGTATTCTCCAAAATAAGGGACGTTTCCGTCAGTTTCTGACCGACAACGGCTTTACCGTCCCTGTGGCTAAGGGCTACACCTCTATTGATGAGGCCATTGCCGACAAAGATAATTTTAACTGGCCTGTTATCGTAAAGCCAACCGATTCCGCCGGCAGCAAGGGTGTCACCAGAGTTGACGACCCCGAAAAGCTCCGTGAGAGCATTGAATATGCACTTTCCTTCTCACACTGCAGTGAATTTATAATTGAGGATTTCATTGAGAAGAAGGGCTTTTCCTCCGATACTGATAGCTTCTCCGTCAACGGCAAGCTAAAGTTTGTATCCTTTTCCAGTCAGCGTTTTGACGAAAAGGCATCCAACCCCTACACCCCTGCCGCATACAGCTGGCCTTCCTCCATTTCCGCTGAGAATCAGGCCATTCTCAGAGATGAAATTCAGAGACTTCTTACCCTCCTTGATATGAAGACCTCCATTTACAACATTGAGGTAAGAGAGAGCACCAACGGCAAGGCTTATATTATGGAGCTGTCCCCCAGAGGCGGCGGAAATCGCCTTGCAGAAATGCTCAGATACGCAACGGGCGTTGACCTTGTTACAAATGCAGTGCGTGCCGCTGTAGGCGATGAGGTCATCGGCGTTGAGCAGCGTGATTATGACGGCTGCTGGGCTGAGGTTATTCTTCACAGCAGTGTTGCAGGTGTTTTTGATTCCCTGTGGATTGCCGATGAAATTGCAGATAACGTAGTGGAAAGAGACCTGTGGATCGAGCCGGGAACAACTGTCGGCGATTTCTCCGCCGCAAATGAGGCTATCGGCACGCTGGTTCTCAGATTTGACACAGCGGAAAGACTTGAAGAGGTCATGAGCGATACCGAGAAGTACGTCAAAGTGCTTCTGAAGTGAGGAGAATATGAAAGAAATAGGCGGATATTTCGGTCTGGAACAGTTTTCGGGCAGGGAGCTTTATCCCGACGCAATAGCCCTCAATACAGGCCGCAACGCACTTCTTTATCTTATAAAGGCAAGGAAAATAAAAAAGCTGTACCTGCCATATTATCTCTGCGACTGCTGCAACGATGTGTGTGACAGAAACGGCTGCGAGTATGAATATTATCATATCGGCAGCGATTTTCTGCCCGTATTTGATAAAACCCTCAAAGAGGGCGAGTATCTTTACATTGTCAATTACTTCGGCAGAATCGATGCATCGGAATGCAGAAGGCTCAGAGATAAATACACAAATATTATTTTCGACAACGTGCAGGCATTTTTCCAGCCTCCCGCAAGGGGCATGGACACAATATATTCCTGCCGCAAATTCTTAGGTGTTCCCGACGGTGCGTATCTTTACACCGATGCAGTTATCGGTGAAGAGCTTGAAACTGACCGCTCGGCAGAGCGCATGAAGCACGTGCTGGGAAGATTTGAAAGCTGCGCTTCCGATTATTATGCCGATTTTCAGGAAAGCGACGAATCCCTTTACGGATACCCGCTGAGATATATGTCACCACTGACACACAATCTTCTCAGAGCGATAGATTATGAATCGGTCAGCAGCAGACGTAAAGAAAATTACAGACTGCTGCAGCTTAGGCTAAGCGATATTAATAAAATCGATGCTAATACTCCCGAAGGTCCCTATTGCTACCCGTTTTACTGTGAAAACGGTGCAGAGATCAGACGTGCTCTTGCGCATGCGCAGAAGAAAATATATGTCCCCACCCTGTGGCCAAATGTCCTCGATACAGAGGGCGTAAGCGACACGGAAAAAGACTATGTATTGAATATTCTCCCCATTCCCTGTGATCAAAGATACGATGCTTCCGATATGGAATACATTGTCGAAAATATAAAAAACCTATTGTAAGGAGTAAGTAATATGTACGGACTTGAAGGAAAAACACTGCTTGTTATGGACCGCACCGCTCTTGCCGCCTGTGCTGTAAAGCGAGCCAAGGAAATGGGCGTTAAGGTCATCGTTGCAAACTTTTATTCTACCGAGGATTCCCCCTCAAAGCAGATAGCTGACGAAGCTATTGACATTGATATTTCCCATACCGATGAAATGGTTGCCCTTATAAAGGAAAAGGGTGTAGACGGTATTTTTGTCGGCTGGACAGACTCACATCTGCCCTTTTATGTTCAGATTTGTGAGGCAGCAGGACTTCCCTGTTGCGGCACAAAAGAGCAATTTGACATTCTTTCAAACGACAAGCGTCTGTTCAAACAAGCCTGCATAAAGTACGGCGTTCCCACTATTCCCGAATACAAGCTGGACATCGAAATGAAGAGAGAAGATCTCGATAAAATCGAGTATCCCGTACTCGTAAAACCCGCTGACGAAAGCGGCAGCCGAGGTATTAAGAGATGCGACAACGAGGAGGAACTTGTTTCTTATTACACCTCTCTCTACAACACTTCAAAGAGCAAGAAGATACTCTGCGAAAAATACATCGACAGTCCCAACGAAATATTCCTCCATTTCACCGTACAGGATGGCTACGCAAGCCTTTCCTCTGCATTTATGAAGCACAAGGCTGTTGTTGAAAACGAAGCAGCTGCTTCCGCCATACTCCACGTTTTTCCCTCATCATTTGTTCCTCTTTTCAGAGAGACTACCGAAGCGGCCTGCGTAAATATGATTAAAGAGCTTGGCATAAAGAATGGTCCCGTTATGTTCCAGGGCTTTATTAAGGACAATCAGTTCTACTTCTATGAGTCAGGTCTCAGAATGGGCGGCGAACAGCACTATGTATTCTCCCAGCCCCTCAACGGCATCAGTATGCTCGATATGATGATCGAATTTGCACTCACAGGAAAGATGACCTGCGGCGATGTCAAAACTCAGGACAACCCTATGTATTCAAAAAGCTGCGTCAACTATTACATTACCCTCAAGGGAGGCACTATCACTAAGATTGAAGGACTCGAAGAGGTTCTCAAAATGCCTCAGGTTCTTCAGAACGCTACCTTCAAGGAAATCGGTGATGTAATAAGCAAGACCAATTCGCTTGACAGAGTTATCTACCGTATTCACGTTATGGATGATACTCCTGAGATGCTGGCAAAGACCCTTGAGAAAATCAGCAACACTCTGAGAGTTTATGACGAAAACGGTGATGAGATGCAACTTGAGCAACTTACTTATGAGCGCGCTCTTGATATGCTCGTAAGATCATAAAACAGACAAATAACCCCCGTGCAGTGGAACTTTTATCCATTGCACGGGGGTTATTTTATCTATCGTCCTTCAGTAAATCCATAGCGTACTGGGCGTACTCCGATATAAATTGTCCACGTCTTGTGACGATGGCAGGCTGTCTTACGTAGGCATCCTGATTTATCTCAAAAAGTGTTACGTTGCCCAGTGTTTCAGCACCTATAAACTGCATTGGGATAATGGCTGCGGCAAGTCCCTCGTTAGCCATAGTCCATGCAGTGGTTATTCCCACGACCTCCATATATATGTTAGGCTCAATGCGTGAAAGTCTGCAAAGCTTGTCAAAAAGCTGGCGCATTTCCTGTCCCCGTCCAACCACAACAAAGGGCAGCTTTTCGCATCCTGACAGATCAATATAGTTTATCTTGCCTTCTTTTCTTATCTTGCTCTTATCTATAAAATGCAGCAACTCATTTGGCACCGCAAGCACAAGGGAATCCTTTTCAAGAGGCACAGCCTCAAGAAGAGAATCGTCAACGGGAAGATTAGTAATAATAAAATCATAAAGCCCGTCAACAATGCCCTTGTGAAGCTGAGCACGTCCGTACTCGCTGAGGGTAATGCTGAGATTGGGATATTTCTCCTTCAATGCTCTTACAAGGGGCGGCATGAGATAAAGACTGCGAAAAGGGGATACTCCGATGGTGAGCTTTCCGTTTTCGCCGCTTTTGTAGCGATTCATGGTCTTTATCAGCACATCCTCATCAAAGAGTAGCTCCTCTGCCTTCTGCACGAAAAATTCTCCTGCAGGGGTGAGCGTGAGCGGTGTTGTACTGCGGTCAAAAAGCTTTACTCCCAGCTCTGTTTCAAGCGATATTATCTGCTTGCTGAGCGCAGGCTGGGATATATCAAGCTGCTGTGCTGCCTCGGAAAAATTAAGCACCTGGGCAAGGGCGACAGCATACTGAAGCTGACGGTAATTCATTTCCGCACCTCCTGTACAGTGTGAATATATGATAATCCATCATTGGTGATTTTTCAACCTTTCCGTATTTTTTGTAAAATTTGAGTTTTCCTGTTGACAGATTCGGAACGCAGTGATATTATATAACCAATTCGGAATATAATCTATAACCGAAACGAAATATATCGCAAAGGAAGGGATAATAATGCTGTTTGGGATCCCAAGCGCACTTGTCTATCTTGGAATCATGCTTGCAGTTATCTGCATATGGTTCCTGGCACTAAAGCGCCCCGTTTACGAGGCTGTTCTGTTGGCGTTTATTGTACTGCTGTTTGTTACAGGTACATGGAGCAATGTATGGACATACATTGAGGAAGGCCTGACAACCTCGCTCCTTTATTCAATGGTTGCTTTCGTTGCCATGTCAATCCTGCTGACAAAGACAAAGGTTGTTGACAGCTGTATTGCAATAATTCTCTCTCTCATCGGAAGAATCAGAGGCGGTGCAGGATACACAGCTGTTATAGCCAGTGCATTTATGGGTGCGCTCTCAGGATCCGGCCCGGGCAATGTTATGGCTACAGGTACCCTGACTATTCCCGCTATGAAGCGTTCAGGTTTCCCTGCTGAGCTGGCTGCAAACATTGAGTCCAACGCCAGCTACATGGGTAATATGATCCCTCCCTCATCAAATATCGTAGCTGCAATGACTGCGTTTTCAACCTTCGCTGTGGGTGCAGGCATCGCAGAAGTATCTCAGGGCAAGTTTTGGATCGTGCTGTGGGGAATTTCTCTCTGGTTTATCGCACAGCGTATGATTATGGTCTGGGCTTTCTGCAAATATTACAAGGTAAAACCCATGACAAAAGAAGAGCTCCCCAGCCTTAAGGAAACCTTAAAGGTCGGCTGGAAGGCACTTTTCCTCCCCATAATTATTCTTCTCCCCTTTATTTTGGATGCAGTTTTCGCTGATAATTTCTTTGTGGAGCGTCTTGGTGCCGGCGGTGCAAAGGCTCTCTCCAAGTCTGTTCTGCTGTTTGTTGCAGGTATCGCTGCTATCTATGCCTGCCTTATTGCCAAAAAGAAATCCGATATTACACCTCATAAGATGGCAAAGATGTTTGCAAACGGTGTCAAGTCCATCTCTCCTGCAATCGGTGTCTGCGTATTCGGTTACATGATCGGTGCAATGTTTGAGGATCTTGGCGTTGCAGAATCTCTGAAGGATATTTTGGCTGCATGGAATATTGATAAACTTGGTATGGTTCTTGCAATCTGTGCAATCACCTGTGTTATGGGTATGGTTGTTCCCGGTTCATCTCAGGTTGTTATCTTTGGACCGGTATTCATTACTCTGCTTAACGGTGTAGGCGTTGATCCTCTCCTTGCCGCAGCAATGCTGCCTTGCATCTGCGGCGTAATGTGCGGCATCACCCCTCCTCTGGGACTGGGTATGTATGCAGGCATGACTATCGCTGATTCGGATTTCAGCAAGACATTCAAGAATAATCTCTGGTGGGTCGCAGCTCAGTTTATCATGCAGGTTTCTATTCTGATGGGCTGGCTGCCTGTCCTCGGACTGTAAGGAGGGGTATAATATGAAAAAGTTCTGCAAAAAGCTTTCCGATATTCTGAAGATCATCTTCGGCTACGGCATCATGATTACCCTGTTTGCCGGCGGACTTACCTTCTTCGGATATGTTGCTGCACTGATCATCGGCGGTGATACTGCCGCAGTCATCTGCGATGTCATCTATAATCACATTGTTCCCGTTATCATTTATGTATCTGTAATAATGGTGCTGCTGGGTCTGGTTGCAATGTACCTGGCAGGAGAAACTGCGCTGACCCCCGAAAAGAAGAAGGCAAAGAAGCACGAAGGGGAAGTATAAGCCACAACTATCAACATTCTTAAAACCTAATGCAAAAAACCTCTGCCTATTCTGTAGCAGAGGTTTTTTGTGTGAATTCATATAAGTTATTCTTTTTGTCAACTTAAATAACTCACCCTCTTTATATCTTCTTTGGGAGATGGTATAATTAAGCAAATCGAAAAAGAGGTGAATAAAAAATGGAAAATATTCTGAACGTTCCTATTCAGAAAGACCTTGCGCCTGCACTCCCGAACAAAAAGCAACGCAATTCAAATCTTGAGCTGTACCGTATTATTGTTATGCTGCTGATTGTAGCACATCATTATGTGGTAAATTCAGGCATAATAGGAGAGATATACAAAAATCCAATTGAAGGGAAATCGATATTTCTGTTTCTTTACGGTGCATGGGGGAAAACAGGCATAAACTGCTTTATGCTTATAACGGGCTATTTTATGTGTAAATCGAAAATAACAGTACAAAAATTTATGAAGTTATTTCTCGAAATAGAATTTTACAAAATCACGTTTTATCTGATATTCCTTATCACCGGATATGAAAGCTTCTCTGTTATGGGGCTGCTGAAAGCTGTATGGCCTGTGTGGGGTGCTAAATCAGGATTTGTAAGCTGTTTCCTGATTTTTTACCTGACCATACCCTTTTTAAATGCATTAATTCATAATATAAACGAAAAAATGCATATACGACTTGTACTGCTCTGCATTTTTGTTTATACGATAATGGGTACTCTTCCGAAATTTTCAGTATCAATGAACTATATATCCTGGTTTATAGTTCTTTATTTCATATCTTCATATTTCAGTATATACCCAAAGCCCATTTTTGAAAAAACAGCTTTGTGGGGTATTCTAACTCTGATAACTCTGATTGTTTCCTCTGCAAGTATTATCGTCTGCATATACATAGGCAAACATCTTGACAGAAATATAGCATATTATTTTGTGTCGGATTCAAATAAGATCTTTGCTCTGCTCCTTGCTGTATTTTCTTTTCTGTTCTTTAAGAATTTAAAGATGAAGCCTAACAGATTTATAAATACCGTCGCTGCATCTGCATTTGGTGTGCTGATGATACACGCCAACAGTGCAGCTATGCGTGACTGGCTCTGGGTAGACTTTCTGAGAAACACAGAATTTCTTGATTCAAAGTGGCTTATACTCCATGCGGTGGGAAGCGTGGCAGGCATATATGTGATATGTACTTTGATTGACATACTTAGAATCAGACTTCTAGAAAAACCATTATTCAAATTAATATTCCGAAAATAAAAAACACCCGATTCGCCTCAATGTCGAATCGGGTGAATATTTACTTGTGAAAAAAGCAATGCTGCAGTAAAAGCTTCACGTTTATTCTTGAAGGTATAAACACCACAACTTGACTTTGATCATAAATATACTATAATAAGTTCAGTATTTTTTTGAGGTGATACAAATGGGATCAGTAATCAGCAAAATTAAGAAGTTTCCTCGCAAAATTCCTCTTGTCAGAAATTTCTACAAATCGGAATGCTATAAGAAATACGAGCGCAAGGTAAGAGCAAAAAGAATGATCGCCAAATTTCTCGGAAGCAATGTTGATCCCGCAAGGGAGAAAGCACTTGTCAAGGACATGCTTCGTATGTACTATGACCACAAATTCATGTTTGACGAGTATTTTCTATATAATTTTGAAAAGCTCTCCGATAAACAGCGACTGGAATTTGTCTCCGATATTGAGCATATTCCCTTCTGTGAGAGCATGAACGTCAAGGCAAATCAGATCCTATTTGACGACAAAACCAAGACATATGAGCATTTCGGTAAGTATTACAAAAGAGAGCTTCTTGCTGTCAACAGTGAGAATACCGAAGAGCTTCGTGCATTTCTTGAAAAACACTCCCGCATTATCGTAAAGCCCTTTGATAAGTGCTGCGGTCAGGGAGTTAAAATAGTCGATACTTCTTCTGCTAATATCGACACTCTTATTGCACAGCTTATGGATGAGTATCCTGAGGGCTTCCTTGCTGAGGAGGTCATCGTTCAGTGTGCTGAGCTTGCGGAGCTGCATCCTTCCTCTGTAAACACAATGCGACTTACTACAATCTATTACAACGAAAACGATATTGAGGTCATCCACCCCTTCCTCAGAGTAGGCAGAGGTGATGCTGTTGTCGATAACGGCGGCGCAGGCGGTATTCTTTGTGTTGTAGATCCGAAAACGGGTAAAATTACACATACTGCCGACGAAACAGGCGCAACATTTGAAATTCACCCTGAAACAGGCAAGCATCTTATCGGCTTTGAGATTCCCCGCTGGTGCGAAGCTGTTGCACTGGCAAAAGAACTTGCAACTGTCATTGAGGGAAACCACTATGCCGGCTGGGATCTTGCACTTACCGAAGATGGTTGGATAATGGTCGAAGGAAATGCAAGAGGTCAGTATGTTGGCTGGCAGATCCCCACTCAAATCGGCTTCCGTGATGAACTTGACGGAATAATGATGAAACTGGGTCTTCCCAGCGTTAAAAAGACCATTTAATCATCATGGTTTTCAACGCATATATTCCTTGACATAATCACTGCAATGGTGTAGTATAGTTCGTATAAAACGGCAACAACTTATCGATTATCGATAAGTTGTTGTTGAATAAAGTGACAACTGACGTTGCGTGGAGCTGTCAGGAAGGACTGAATACTTTGGCAAAAAAATCCAGAACACAGAATACTGTGCTGAATACCGCGGCCGGAATGGTTGCGAAAATGTTCAATATTGTAACAGGTTTTATAATGCGCTCGATATTTATTCATACTCTCGGAGCAGAGTATGCCGGTATATCGAGTTTGTTTACCGATCTGCTCACTCTGCTTTCTTTTGCGGAATTGGGCATTTCGTCAGCAATAGCATTTTCTCTGTATAAGCCTGTTGCGGAGGGCGACAACAAAAAAACATCTGCACTGATGCAGTTCTATAAACGGGCATATCAGCTCGTGGCATGCATTGTTCTGGGCCTGGGCCTTGCAACCATTCCTTTTCTAAATTATCTTGTCCCCCCTGAGAAAATTAACCCCGCCATTCGTGATGATGTAGCAAAATACATTATCATCATTTATGTACTGTATGTTATAAACTCTGCGGTATCCTACCTTCAGGTATACAAAGCAACACTTCTGACAGCACATCAGGAAAATCGAAAAGTAACTAATATCCAGATGGTGATGTCTGTCGTCCGTGTTGTTGTAGAAGCAGGTATTCTGCTGTGTCTCAATCTTTTCATTAAGGAAAACCGCACCATCATCTATATCGTCTATCTTGTGGCAGGTATAATCATCACCAGAACAACAAACCTTATCATATCCCGATATGTTGACAAGCGATATCCCGAGGTCGATTACAACACAAAAGAAAGCCTTTCAAAAGAAGAAAAGAAAAAGCTGTATAAGGACGTAAGCGCACTTATGATCTACAAGGTGTGCACACAGATAAACACCAGTCTTGACAGCATCGTTATTTCCTCATTTTTCGGTCCTCTGTGGGTGGGCTATGTTTCAAATTACCGTCTTGCTTCCACCAAGGTCAGACAAGTAATTCTTCAGTTTTTCAACTCTGCACTGCCCAGTATGGGTAACCTTGCTGCAGAAAAGGACAGCGAATATCAGCATAAAACATTTAAATCCTTGCAGTTTATGGCATTTTGGCTCTGTTGCTTCTGTACCACCTGCTTTGTGGTGTTGCTTAACCCCTTTATTCGTCTTTGGCTTCAGAGCGATGAGTTTGTAATGAGTATGTGGATGCCCATAATCGTTGCAGCTGTATTTTATTCCAATACCATCATGAACCCCATAGCAACTATACGTAATGCAAACGGTCTGTTTGTTCAGGGCAAATATCGCCCGATTGCTATGTGTGCAATTAATATCGGCGCGTCAATTCTACTGGGTTTATCTCTTGGCAAGTACGGCGATGAGGCTGGTGTACTCGGTATCAGATCCGCTACAATCATTTCGCATTGCCTTACTATGCAATGGTTTGATCCTATGATCGTGTACAAGCACGTATTTAAAAAACCCCTGAGTTCGTATTTCAAAACGTTCTTCCTACATCTCGGAATAACAGTCGCCTGCGTTGCCTCTACCTACGGGCTTGGCATACTGCTGTTTGGCAACTGCGAATCGGACAGCGAAAACGCATTTGCAGGTATATTTGCAAATACTCCCGATATGGTATCCTTTATTGTAAAGTGTGTTCTCTGTGTAATAATACCCAACGTAGTCGTATGGCTTTTGTTCCGAAAGACAGAGGAATGTCAGCGCTTCATCGTAATATTCAAGAGTTTTGTCGGTAAGATCAAAACCAAAGCAGCGAGGAATGTCCCCGTTCCTGCGGCTACTTCACCGGACAGCAGCAATGATGACGCATAAGCTGTTCCTTATTTTTCATTATTGGAGGAAACGACATGGAAAAACCTATGGTTTCGATAATCTGTCTTGCATATAATGTCAAGGATTTCATCCGCGACGCTGTGGACGGAATGCTTATGCAGAAGACTACTTTTCCCTTTGAGATTCTTCTGCACGACGATGCCTCCACCGATGGCACCGCTGACATTGTCCGTGAATATGCTGAAAAGTACCCCGATATAGTTATACCCATCATCCAAACTGAAAATCAGCACTCAAAAGGGCGCGGAATGCTTCAGAAATTTGTTATTCCCCTAGTCAGAGGCAAGTATGTTGCCATGTGCGAAGCGGACGATTACTGGACCGACCCTCTCAAGCTCCAGAAGCAGTTTGATTTTCTGGAGGCACATCCTGACTATTCCCTTTGCGGCGCAAAGATTCGTCAGATAAACTACAGTGATACCACTATGCCCGATAAGATCGTAGCTCCTCTTGACCACACAGGTGAAGTTACCATTGAGCAGATTTTTGCACGCAGAGAGCTTCAGACCTTTGCTACCTGCTCTCTGTTCTACAGACATTCCATTATGCAGCAAAGACCTGCTGATGAAGTGTTCCCCCGCAGAGGCGACCGCACAATGGTAATCTGGCTTGCCCTCAACGGCAGAGTATGGTACATTGACGATGAGGTGGGCGTTTACCGCAGAGCAAGACCAGGCTCCTGGTCTGAAACCAACTGGTACAGCGGCAACAAGAGAAAGGCCAATCTCTTCCTCGGCTACATAGGCACCTATGATCAGATTGACAATTATACAGACAGAAAATACCACAAGAACATTCAAACTGTATATGTAAGATATATGACTCTGGCATTGCGCAACGGCGCAAAGCTGAAAGATCTTTCCAAGGGCAAAGTCAAAGAGCAGTATAAAAATCTCAGTTTCAAGCAGAAGGCTGAAATTTTCTTCTACTATGTTCTTCTTCCTGAAAGAAAGGTTGCTTCCGCAATCAAGAAAAAAATCCTGCAAAGAAAAAAGATCAAGGAAGTTCGCCTATAATAATTTCCAAGCTGCGTTAGATAAAATCCAACGCAGCTTTATCTTTTCACTATGCATTTTCCCTCGTCTTGACATTATTCTTTCCCAACAGTATTATATTAACACAAACTGTCTGCGTATAAAAAAATTCTGACAACCAAAACACAGTTAACGGAGGTTTGAAAAATGGAGCAGACCAAAGAAAAGGTAAAAATTCCATATTGGGATAATTTCAAAGGCATACTGATAATACTTGTGGTGTTTACGCACTGCCTGTTTGACTTTCAGAGCATACCTCTGATAAGAATAGTAACTCGTGCAATATATCTTTTCCATATGCCCGCATTTATATTCACGACCGGTTATCTGAGCAAAAGCAAGAAATCAAAAAGTGCGGAATCCCATTTCAGACTGCTGACTTTGTTCTTCATATTCAGTCTTGTAATGATGGCAGGGAACTATCTCGTCAATGCTTCTCCCTTTAGATTCCTGACTCCATATAATTCTCTCTGGTATCTCCTTGCTGTTATAGTATGGCGATTTACTGCCGAAAAACTTTCCACAGTAAAAGGAATAGTTGTATGGTCGGTTATTATTTCTCTTGCTGTTGGTATGTTCCCCGATGTCGACAATATGCTTGCAGCGGCAAGAATATTTGCATTCTATCCGTTCTTTATTATCGGATACAAGTTCCCCACCGAAAAATTCAACAGTTTCATTGAAAAGCGCCGCGTATGGCATTGCCTTCTCGGATGGCTGATTCTTCTGGTCTCAGCGGTCATTACCCTTGGTGCAGCAGCAAAATTAAACTACAGCACTAACGATCTGCTTATGAACTCTTATGAATCTGCAGGAGATCTCATAAGACGTATAATCATACTTGTGATCTCCACCCTTGTAATTGTGGGTATGTTCCTTGCAATGCCCAACAGAAAGTTCCCGCTTATAACAACAGCAGGCGGTTTTTCCCTGTGGATCTATCTTTTCCACCGTTTCCCGACACTGTTCATCGTCAAATTCCTTGAATCACGCAGCACGATGATCGTTGGACTTGTCTGCGCTGCATTGACACTTATCCTCGTTGTGCTGTTCGGCAATAAGTATATAGCAAAGTTTATGAACGCTTTTACCGACAAGCTGTGCGCCGTTATTTTCCTCAACAAAAAAGGCAAATATTCGAAGCCGATAAAAGTGACCGTATGCCTGCTGATTGCAGTGGTCTTCATTGCAGCACCCTTTGCAAATTCCCTTGTGACAGTTGAGGATATTCTCCGTTTCGGAAAACAGCCCAACTCAGCATCTCAGGATATAATTTATAGTCAGCTGTCAGCAGATCAGTCAGAGAAAATATCCGATGATGTAAAACTGCTTTTTGCAGGCGACCTTATATTACTTGAGGATCAGGTTAAAAACGGCTATGACGGCGAAAACTATGATTTTTCTGAGGTTTTCCGTTATGCCAAGGAATACATCAGTGATGCGGATCTTGCTATCGGCGTATTTGAAGGTCCCACAGCAGGAGTGGACGCCGGATATTCAACAAGCAACTACGGCGACTATAAAACACTTGCTTTGAATTTCCCTGATGAGTTTGCAAGAGATGTTAAGAATGCCGGCTTTGATTTTGTAACAACCGCAAACAACCATCTGCTTGACAAGGACGTTGCAGGTGCTATGAGAACCCTTGATGTTCTTGATAAATACGGTCTCGATCATATCGGTTCATACAGAAACGCCGAAGAAAAACAACAGATTAAAATAATTGAGGTCGACGGGATAAAGATCGCATTTCTTGCATACACATACGGAACTAACGGTCACAAGACCGAAGAGCTTCTGGCAGGTGATCTTTCCTATATTTCATCCTTCATCGTTTCTCCCGACAGCAATGAATTTGAAAACGTAAAGAAAAGTGTTGAGCAGGATTTTAAAAAAGCAAAAGAAGAAAATCCTGATCTGATTATTGTAATGCCTCATATGGGTACACAGTTCTTAAACGAGCCAGACATCTATCAGAAGACCTGGAATGAAATATTCCTGAATCTGGGCGCGGACATAATTCTCAGCGACCACACTCACTCGGTACAGCCTGTAGAGGTTATAAACTGTCAAGATGAAACAAAAATAATTGTTAACTGCCCCGGTAACTTTGCAAATATTTATCGCGAGCATAATGGCGATGCAAGCGCAATGGTCGAGATATATATTGACAAAACCACCAAGAAACTTGATGCTGCTGCAGTTATTCCCATGTGGACACAGTCCGCTATTTCGGGCAATTACAGGGCGATACCCATATACTCCATACTTAATAACGAGGAGCTCTTATCACAGCTGAGCACTGATGACCTGGAAAGAGTCAAGGAAGTTCAGAATCATATCACAGAGGTTATGATAGGATATAAAGTCCCCGCTAACGGTGCACAGGCAAGATATTTCATGACCGAAGAAGGCTATCAGGCAAGCAAAGCTCAGCCTATGGAGCTTCCCGAAGCTGTACTTGAAAGTGAATTCTATGCACTGCTGACCGAAGCTGATTCAGTGTGCTTCGTAGGCGACAGTATTACCGAAGGCACCAAAAACGGCGGCTTTGGCTGGTATAATCCCATACAGGATTATCTGAAGGACTACAGCAGTACATCAAAGGGCGGCGGAACTGTAAAAACAATTCTCCCCAAGGTTGAAAGCGGTTATTCTCTCTATGTAGTTGCAATCGGAACAAATGATGTTCGTTACCGTGATGAGTCGATATGCGCAATGACAAGCGAGGAGTATATTTTCGAGATCGACAGGTTTGTAAAGAGAATAAGAAGCGACAGCCCCGAGGCTGAAATCGCCTTTATTGCACCGTGGTGCGCACTTGAAAACGACAGAATCAGCGCACTGCCTGCAAAAAAGAGAGATGAAATGCTGCTCGAATATTCCAATGCATTGAAGAACTATTGTGAAGAGAACGGTCTATGGTATTCAAACCCGAATGAAGATATCTCCCATGTTATGGAGTTTGAGATCCAGAGCAAATATCTTGTAGACCATATTCACCCCAACAGATACAAGGGTATCGAACTGTACTGCAGACTTACCCTTGAGAATATGGGCAAAAATTAAACATACAGCATCTATTTATTTTAAAATTATCCCCTGGGCGTATAATCTGAGAATTTCAGATTGATACGTCTAGGGGATTTTTGGCTTAAACAATTTATAAATCTTTGAAGCCCGTCATTTATTTTGCCATAATGAAGTGGTTCCAATATGTTGACAGTACGACTTTCTTTTATTGAAAAACCATCTTAATATCGACTCGACACATTAGTCTATACTTTTCTGCTTTTTTATATCCCGTCGTAATCGCTTTATTTTGATTCGTTTGCACTGTACATTTAGTGCTCCGCTTACCGCGCACTATATGCAAAAAACCGCCTCACCCATGTTATATTATGTGCATACGTTGACAGTATGCTCCGTATGACATATAATTATTTTATATCTCAGCGCATTGGAATAAAAACACGTGCGCAATTCAATAAAAGGAGCAATTGCATATGCTGACAGGAAAAAGATTTTTAGCCCTTCTGCTTGCACTGTGTATGATAATGACCTTGTTCATCGGGTGCAAAAAAGAAACCGATGAACCTGTCCCGGACGAAATAACACCTGAGCCGCAGAATCAGGATATTTCATATGACGGTTACACCCTTAAATGGGAAGACAATTTCGACGAAAGCGATCTTAACAGAAACTACTGGAACGTGGAACTTCACGATCCGGGCTGGGTCAATGAGGAATGGCAGTCCTATGTTGACAGCAGTGAAAACATCTATATTGAGGACGGCAGCCTTGTTCTCAAGCCTGTGAAAAAGGTCGATGAAAACGGAAACGCCACCTACACCTCCGGACGAGTAAACACTCAGGGAAAACGTGATTTCACATACGGTCTTTTTGAGGCTCGCGTGAAAGTTCCCACCGGCAAGGGTTACCTGCCTGCATTCTGGCTGATGGCTACCGATGAAAATCTTTACGGTCAGTGGCCTCGCTGCGGTGAGATCGATATTATGGAAGTTATGGGCGACAGCACAGATACAGCTCACGGCACCGTACATTACGGCAACCCTCATTCTCAGAGTCAGGGCACATACAAGCTCACTGAGGGCACCTTTGCCGACGAATATCACACATTCGCTCTTGAATGGGAGCCCGGACGTCTCCGTTGGTATATTGACGGTATGCTCTACCACGAAGAAAACGACTGGCACTCCACTACTGAAGGTCAGGGCACAGTAACCTATCCTGCTCCCTTTGATCAGCCTTTCTATGTTATTTTAAACCTTGCAATCGGCGGAAGCTGGGTAGGTTATCCCGACGAAACTACCACTTTTGAGGATCAGGCATATGTTATCGACTATGTAAAGGTATACCAGAAGGACAGTTATGATGAAAACGTCAAAAAGCCCGTTGAAATAATTACCCAGCGTGAGCCCGACAGCACCGGCAACTATGTTTTAAATGCTGATTTTGCCGAGGCTGAACCTTTGGACGATACCGACAACTGGTTCTTCCTCACCGCCGGCGGCGGTGTCGGTTCCGCTTCCATTGCAGACGGAGAGCTTACCATTCTCACTGAGAACGACGGTACTCTTGATTACAGTATTCAGCTTGTACAGCCCGGTATTCCTGCTAAACGAGGCATAACATACAAAGTCAGCTTTGATGCTTATTCGGACGAAACACGTTCACTAAAAATCTGTGTATCAGCGCCGAACCGCAACTGGATACGTTATCTGAACGACACACTTTTCGAGGTCACCTCAGAAAAGAAGCGTTATGAATTCACCTATACTGTCACAGCTGACACCGATCCTGAAAGCCGACTGGAATACAATCTCGGAAACCTCGGTTCAACTGCGCCTTTCTATCTGAGCAACGTACGCATCGAAGAAATCGGCGGCTCTGAAATTTTGGACTCCGACGCAAAATCTATTCTTTCCGACGGAAACCACATCTATAACGGTGCATTCCAGGAAGGCGAAAACCGTATGGAGTACTGGAATACCGACGGCAACGCCGAGGTATATGTAACCAACGAAAATAACATTCGCAGACTTATGATAAATGCGCCTGCAGGCACAAGCAAAGAGTCTCCTGTAATCGTATATCAAAGTGATCTTGCCATAGCACCCGATTCCGAGTATGCTATCGGTTACGAAACAGAAGGACCTTCCGGAAAAATTCTGTCTGTGCAGATTGCAGGTCTCACCTTTGATACAGAACTGAACGGTTCAGAACAGACATTCAGCAGTATATTCAACACTCCCGAGGGAGAATTTGACAAGGATATTGCAATTGTAGTCACCGAGCCCGGTGTATATTACGTCGACAATGTCAGAGTTGAGGAAAACAGCCCTGTAAAGAACGGCAGTTTCAACGCAGGCCTCGCAAGCTACAGCCCCTATGTAGACGGCGGCGCAAAGGCAACTTATGTTGTAGACTCACTGACTGAGGACAACGCCTTTGACATCACTATTGAGGATACAGGTGATCTTGATTGGAAAATTCAGCTCAAGCAGAATAAGATCAGCCTTGTTAAGGATCAGTGGTATCGCCTTACTCTCGATGCAAAATCCGACAGAAACCGCCACTTTATGATCGCTCTCCAGCGTGACGGCTCTATTCACGGCGATGACTGGACTCCCTACTGTCAGCAAACATTCCAGCTTACAGATGAATATCAGACCTATACAATCGAGTTCCAGATGAACCCCGCAACAGCTCCGTTCAGCGACCCCAACACTGTACTGAGCGTATCTATGGGTGCTGTAAACGGTCTGCGCATTAAGGAAAAACATCGCATCTGCATTGATAATATCTCACTTGAGGCTATTGATGCGCCTGTTCAGGCAGAGAATCCTGAAGCATAATTAATGCATCTGAAATTTGTACTGCCTTTGAACTTAAACAAAAAGCCGTACAACCTTAAAGGTTGTACGGCTTTTATTCTTTTCCGATACAAAGACACAGTGCTTTTACTGAATAAATATTTCTGCAAGCCTGATACCTTTAGCTTTAAAGCTGCAGTACTGCGCAAAAACACCGGCAAATGCAATTACGCATTTACCGGTGTTTGATTATTGTTTTTGGTTTTCTCACAAGCTTATATATCAGCTCTTTCGCATCTGACAGTAACTCTCAGCCGACCTCCGATAGTACAGGTGAAAAGCGTCAGATCGTAATCACTTTCCGTCATACGCTCTATTTCGTAAGGTTTAAGGGTTTCCTTTTCAGCAACCCTATAGCGTATTACCTTGCCGTTTACCTCGGTAAAATAAATCTCATCATCTATTACCAGCTTGTTCATATTTCCGAAGTGCGTCTGATAATTGTGAGCCGCAATGACCATATTGTCATTTATTATACTGCCGCAGTATCGGCAGGGTGCAGATTTGAGCCCTGCACTGCTGAGTTCTTTCATTACCGGCAATTCAAGGGAAAGCTTTGGGATGGTCAGTATTCCCACATATTTTTTTCCGTCGATATCGATAAATGTCTGTTCGCCGGTATTGTCTTCGGATATTTCAGCAGAATCATCCGCCATCTGCTGAAACATAATATCTGCTGTTTTCTGTGATACAATGCCTGCATTTCTTTCTTCATTTATGTTATGAAGAAGATATACGAAGGCGCATGCCACGAGGAGCAGTCCCAGTACAAAAAGAACCTTACCGAAAATAAGATTATTCCTTTTCATCAGCTTTTCCGTTTTTCTTAATTATAGCAGCACCTACGAAAACCAGCGTCACTCCTGCAAAAGCAATCAGGACAATGGGCCACCACATCAGGCCGGTCTGAGGCAGAATTTCATTAGACTTGTTTGTAATTATAAAGTTATATCCGTCAGGCTCTATCGTTGTTGTATAACCCTCTACAGACACTTCAGAAATGGTCCAAGTGTGTTTTGCATTGAGCTCTTCCCAACTATACTTCCAGTTTTTCATATCACCGAATGAAACGGTTTCATATTCGACGTCATCGCAGAAAAGCGTTACTGTTATTGTCTCCGGACGTTCTTCTGCTTTTCCTCCGCTCCATTTTTTTATTACTTCGATGTCTATGATCTCATCACTTTTTGTATATTTCGGAACGGACTCTGCGTCATACTCCCATTCGCCGTTCTCTGTTCTGTTGGGAAACATAACAAGATATGCCTGAGGAGTATAAACATCGTGGGCATCGCTTATGAACGGGTCGCCTTTTATAAGATACAGTCCCACAGGCATACCCGAAAGTACTGCAACGCCGCTCTCGTCGGTAACTGCCGTATAATTCGGCTTGATAGCATTTTCGGAAACATAGCTCTCAGCTTTTGTCACAGCATCTGCCCATACGCTCTCATCAGGCTTTGACAGATCGACTGCAAGTCCTCCGAACGCCGAAGTAAGCGTAAGATCTGCATACTCGTTCACCGACGCCACTCTATATGCTTTGAACTCAACATCCGAGGCGCTTATTTCCTCAGGCCTGAAGGTAATGGTCAGGCTGACCTTTTTGCTTGTATCAATATGATCAGCTGCTTTCACCGGGAGAATCGCTGTCAATGTGCAGATCAGGCATATTATCAGCGCTAAAATGCATTTTCCTGTATTTTTTCTTTCCATTATCACGTTCTCCTTCACCAATTGACATATAAAGCACCACTGCGGTTATTACAAGAATAAACAGCAGGGGAACCGCAATAAAAAACGCTATTGTTGATTTTTCTATCTGAGTTGCATCTGAAGTAAGGTGCATATTCGGTGCATCATCGGGCAGCTTTGTTCTCTGTCCGCGCACCAAAAGGCGATGAGTATTGCGCCCATAAGGAGTACAGGTCATAAGTGTGCAGTAGTCCTTGTTTTCCACTACCATAAGTTCCTGTACCTGATCGGGTTTTACCACGATTATCTGGTCAACCTTATATGCCAGTGTCTGCTCTAGCACACGAAGATAAAATATATCTCCCTTTTCAAGTTTTTCGAGATCTCGCAGAAGCTCTGCGCCTCTCAGGCCGTTATGACCCGATAACACGCTGTGTGTGCTCTGACCGCCCACAGGCAGCGAGCTCCACTCCAGATGACCGATGCTGGTGCTCAGCACCTTCTCATCTGTGCCGTGACATACAGGAAGCGTTACATTGATATCCGGTATGTCAAGATATGCCATAACGCCGTCATCTGTAAGGTTAAGAAGATTGTCATACTGTTCCCTTATTCCGTCGGGAAGAACAAAATTCGTTCCTCTCAGTGAAAGATCATAATTGTACTGCTGTACCGCTTTGAGCATCTCACTGCATTGCTCGCTGTCAAGCTCTGCAACACTGTTTGAATACATCGTAACGGCACGAGTTGATTCCACCGTGTTTCCAAATCGTGCCGCAAGTGGGAGCAGTGCTACCACCGCTCCCACAGCAAACACGATAACCGAAATCAGTGTTAATGCTTTGCCTTTATTCATTTTTCTCACCTGCAGAAAACAATCAGTTCTGCTCCTGTTTGAGGAAGTTCTTCTTCACCGCGAGGATAGCAAATGCTATGAGCATAAGCACATTACCCCACAGCATCATATTCGATGCTTCCTTTGTGCCTGTCTTGGGCAGCTCATAGTCCGCATCGTTTACGACCTTCTTGGATATATTGAACGTTTCATCGCAATCCGTCAGATTAAACTTATAAATATCCTTTTCGAGCTTGTAGCCGCCCGGTGCCTGAAGTTCGGTGACAATGTAGCTGTCTTCTACAAGACCATCAAACAGCGCTGTTCCGCTGGCGTCACTTTCACGCACCTTGGAGAGCATCCACATCTTGCCGTCGTAATTTATAAGCTTTGCAGGTTTTTTCTTCAGATCAAGAGCTTCGTATTCCGCATCGGATATCGCTTCTCTCTCGATAAGAGTGTAGATTCCGAAATAAGCACCTGCGAGAGGCTTGCTTTCCGCTGCATCTACCTTGTTTATGCGGACATTCCAGGATTTACGCACATTGACAGCTTTGATCTTCAGAAGTTTCATACCGTCAAATGTAAAGTTATATCCATTCGTCGGTGAAGACTCGATAGACTTGAATCCGAATATACTGTCTTTATCTACAAGCTCAATTACATTGTAGCTGTCACCGTCTATGAATCTCCATTCACCTGCATCCTTCCAGGTTCCGTCTGTACTGTCATACTGCACTGCCCGTACATCTGAAAGCTCCAGCGCCTCACTGGCACTCTGACCTGCCTTGACATCGAGAGTGACAAGTATTGCCTTTCGGTTGTTTTTCTTAAGCAGTTCACCGATCTGTGCTTCAGTCTTATCGGAAAGATTGCTTAATGCATTTCCTGTATAGATAAGGTATCTGAAAGACTCATCCTCAGATGCAATAAATTCATCTCCGTCGGGATAAATCAATTTCTTTTGAATAATGGGTATGTACTTTACGCAGATACCGACCTTCAGCGGTGCTGCCTCAAGGGACAGTCTTTCGCCCAACACCTTGTAGTGATAACCGAAGCTGTTCCAGGCGATAGTTCCCTCAACGGGATCGGTGGTAACTTCATCGTTTGCGTAGTCATCCGCCATAATAATTTTTCCGTTATATTCAACACAGATAGCTGCCTGATCGGGTATTACCAGTCCTGTGTCATCATATATCGAAATTCTGAAAGAGCGAGTGCTATTCTTGGGCGATGTATACCAGCCTGTATCACTGGAGTCATCCCAGTCTTTTCCGGCAAACTCGGTTCGGTCAGAGAACATAATCTCATACTGATCGGCTGTGAGAGTCGTCTTGTTTCCTTCTACAAGCATATAAACCTCAAAGTTGGGGCTGGAGGTCAGTTCTACCTTGAATGCACTGTAGCGAGGCTCGGTTGCCGCAAAAGTCTCGTGGTCTCCAATCTGGGGAAGGTTATCGATCATAATGAACTTCGAAAGCGGTTTTCCGGTTACATTATTGACGATATTGGTGTATCGGAATGTATCCTTGTGCTCATCAAGGAATATCCAGTTTTTCTCGTCCTTTGATGATGCACAGTTTGTTTCGTTTCCGATCTCACGGATACGCTTTTCAGAAGTTGTAACGTAACCGTATGCAGCTGTGATCTGTGCTGCATTTCGAACGGTAGGCATCTGAGCGTCTCCGAAGAGCAGGTGGTTACCCTGGCTGACCATATCGGAATCGTACCCCTGATCAAGAGGTGTAAGATATGCGTTGTTATAGTAAACCTTATTTTCCCAGGTACCAAAGTTCTTTGTGGAAAGCTTGAAGTTTACACTTCCGTAAGCAGGTATATCCAATATATCTGAGATCATCTCTATAACAAGAACCTCATTATTGTTCTCATCAACGTAGATTCTCACGCTTATATTTGCAGTGCCGTAATTTGTATAATAGCTTCCTGAATTTGCATTAAGGAACAGCTTTATAGGTACCGCATCACCGCCGCGCACCAGGTCAACCGTCGCCGTATTCAGGCTGGAACCGGTATAGTATTCGATGGTGATATTGTCAAGATCTTCTTCATCTCGAATAATGGTAAACAGCTTTGTCGCACTATAACTTCCGTAGTTATAGCCGTTATACTTTTCAAAGCTCCTTCCAAAAAGGACATCTCCAATAAAGCCGTAGTCTCCATTCATTACATCTGTAAAGGTGTAATGTGAAATGTTATCCGATCCTGTATTGGTCTGTTTGACCGTCCAGGTTACGGTATCCTCTGAGCCTGCAGTCTCCTTGCTCGTGCTGACTTCGCCGTTTGTTCGGGTAATTTTATCGACCCATTTGGTAATACCTGGAACAATAGCGCCGGGAGTGAGCGAAACGTGAGATTCCAGCCACTGAGTACCAACACTGCCGCCTGTCATACCTATGCTGCCTGCATAACCTGTATCGGTAACATTACAAGTGCCGTCATTGAGTATCTGGTTGTAGCTGTTACTGCTTACCATACTTACGTCAGTCTTTTCAACTCCTTGACCCAGATAATCAAAGTATGGCATTGCCGCATAGTTTGTCGCGATCTCATCTGTTGTGCCTTTTTTACCTACATTAGCATAATAGACGATGATGACCGCTTCGTTGGGCGCCAAATAGTACTTATCATAGTACGGATCATAGTTGAGGTTATGAGACGTCGATGTATTGGATAAAGTAAATGTGATATTTCTTCCGGAGCTTGCGGCCGACACATTCGCACTCTTCCATACAGGAGACAGTTTGTTTCCCTGAGAGTCATACAGTGTTAGCCATGTGGAGTAGGATGTGGAAGGACTCTTATTACTGTAATACGTAAATCCTTTTGGCAGATAATCCTGAATGGGATTTAAGTACAGTCTTGTATGTCCGCCGTTATAAAGTGAAATATAGTAATTTACATACTCCTTTTTTGATCCTGTATTGATGTAATGCAATCTCGCATCTTCATATGTGTGCTCGGTGATGTTGCTCGAATACATATTTACGCCTGTATTCTTAACGCCCTTCTGAAGATACGCTTCTGCGATGATAGCGAGGTCGTGGGTAACGGTGGCCTTGCTCTCATATACATAGAAGGAGTTTTCAAGCACTGTTTCACGGTACTTGATAGCGTTGTCTATCCATTCTGCTCCCTCAGGCATATCTATGGTCACATAGATATAAACCGTTCCCTTGAGGTGAATGGTAAAGTCATCGCTCCAACGGATATACTGCTGATCCTCATCTTCTCCAACACCTGTCCACTGAGGAGGTGTTGAATCGATATACCAGGCGCTGTCGATAGAACCGCCTTCAAAGGTAAAGGAGAAGTCTCCTTCCTTTGCAGGAACAAAGGTCATTCTGATATTATCTTTAGACCATTTGTAAACCTCGTGGCGTGTTTTGGGAAGGGAATCGTAAATATATTTTCCGTTGATATTTACAACACCTTCATCGGAAAGGTTTGTAAGCGACAGTCTGTATGTTGTGGGCTGTCCCTCATCAAATCTGCTGTAGATAGCAAGTGCATCTTCGTCGGGTGTTGCGCCCTTGTCGGTAACAATATACTTGCTGAAGGCTATCTGTGTTCCTGTTATGGAATAGCCGTCATTGCCTATAGTGTCATACAGTCTGTGTGACTGGTGGTCGTTGAGCCAGGTCTCATTGTCGAGGCTGAACTGCATTGCGGTGACACCTGTGACAGCAGGATCAACCATTGCCTTATAGCCTATATATTTTGTGGTATAGTTTACTATGTCTGTCATATACCATCTGATGAGGGTGTCAAATCCGCCGCCGCTCATCTGTGTTACTGTAATACTATCAGCAATTCGTCCGTCAACCTTAACACTCTTGTATGTTCCGACCTTATTGATGGGATAATAGCTTTCTCCGTTGACATCAACAGTCGTCAGTCCGTAAGTTTCTGCAAGATGAGCATTGCCTTCTGCAGGCACGAGCATAACCTGTCCGCCTATCATATGGTCGGTAAGAGGCAGTATACTGTAGGAATTGCTGTATCCTCTGTGCTGCACTGTCAGCGTGTAGTCAATAATGTCACCTACCTCGGCAACATCTGCATTTGCCACACCGTTTATCGCATAATCTTTATTGAGATAGAAATCTCTGTTGGGAGTATGAGAATCATAACGCGCACTTTTTTCTGTCTCATTACCGTCAAGCATATATTTTACATATAGTCTATTTTGAGGAATGCTTATACTGTTATACGGCGCATTTATCGGCGTATCGTCGGAAATGAGCATAAATGTATCCTTTATGTGAGCGTAAATATTGCGTTCATATGTCTCGCCACTCTCAAGGATAAAGTTATCCGCTAATTCCCAATCGACGGTGTACTGTGCATTCCTTGTAACCACATAGCCAAGCGCCTCAAGTATTGTGGCTATGTTCGACGCATCATAGGAAACACCGTTATAGGTCAGAACCTGCTTTCCGTCTTCTGTAGTACATTTTATTACCAGGGTTGCATCGGTAGTGTACTCTCCAGGATCGCTGCCCTCGCAACCGTTGTAGTTTGTTCCTATGCCGGTATTGTTCTGAACGAGAGTATGGGTGCTTCCGTCAGTACCGACTACAGTTGCACCGGGAGTATAGGCTGCCGCAGTATCATTGCACAGCGTCGCCTTGTCTATGGTGATCGTAAGGCTCTTTATTCTGTCCTTCGCCTCCACCGCTTCATCAAACATTCTCTGCATATTTTCAGGTCTGATGTAATACTCGTCTGCAAGAGGATCGGACATTTTAAAAATACCGGGATAATCGTGAGCATAGGGATTTGATATTCCAACAGCATATTCGAACCTGTCTCCCCAATTGCTGGAATAATATGTGCATCGCTTGGTTGGGACAAAGTCTGCCTTGCCTGCATCAATAATTCTTTCAACTTCAGCGTGGTCAGTCTGGTCCACCGAATAACAGAAATGCTGTATAGTGTCAACATCGTTGTGCAATGTCAGCTTTTCCTCAAGATGATTTTTATCTATACAGATATAGGACTGATAATCTGTATATGTATATCCGTATTCAGAATGAGACACTGTTTTTCCGTTAACAAATCTGATGGTAGCCGTTATATTGTTCATTTCGGTGCTGTCAACACTGTTGTTTCTGTAGCTCCAATATATCGCTATGTCTTCATCTCCTGTTACTTCCAGTCGAAGTGACTTGTTGATATATTCTGCAGTCTGAGAAGATGTTGTAATTTCGCATATTTTCATATTGACTCCATCGACTACAGCATAGACATACAAATATGTACCCGATGCAGATACGGTGTAGCTTCCGTTTCTCACCGCATCCACTATATCCTCACGCCAGTACATCCCCTCAGGAAGTCTGAGAACATCTACAAAATCAACGGATTTCATATGGTCCTTACCTATTCCGAGAAGTGTATTTCCAATACGGGATTTGGATATTGTATACGCAACATTATAAAGGTATACATTATCGTCTTCGCCCTTAGACGCGACGCACAGGCCTGTATATCTGTAGGCGATATTGGTGTGGCTCTTTCTGAGAGAAAAGTCGTCAGCCTTTGTGACCCACTCGACTTCGTTATACTTTTCTCCTGCTATTACACCGTCAGCGATATCATCGCGCTCGCCGTTTCCGAGAACAACAGGCCATATTCTAACCTTTCCTCCGCCTGTATTCGGTGAGGGATAGCCTATTGTAAGGTTTGCACTTACGGTATCGCCCACATCTATGCGATCGCACTCGATGTAGTAAACGTTTTTAGCATCGGACTGTGCGATTTTAAGGTTGTATGTCTTGCCATTTTCGGTCTGTACGCTGTGGGTTCCCAGCGGCCAGCTCATCTGTCCTCCGTCCTCATCAAAGGCAATATAAACACGCACAGAATCGTAATCACCTGCATTCGCATTGCTTATTGCAATGTTAAGCGTTGATGTTTCACCGGTGTAGTAAGTGTATGTGTTTTTGAATTCCTCGTTGTTGGTTCCTTCGTTTTTGCCTGTAATAATTCTTATAAGAGGAATATTATCGTCATTTTCGCCGTTGATAAAGAGTTCTTCATCGGTCTTTTGACCGTTGTCAAGAAGACCTGTGTTAAAGAACACGTAATCGTATTTGGTTATGTTTTCGTTTGTAAACAGGTCGTACGCTTCGGCAACAGTTGTTTTTCCGTTTACGCTTTTGAGTGTCGGGCAGTTTGCGCAGGCGCCGGAAGGCAGATATGTTATTTTTTCCGGTGCAGCAAATACAAGACTTTCAAGATCCGATGCACCCTTCAGCGCATTTGCCTCAACTCCTGTAACACTGTATGTACCACCGTTCTCCGAAGGTATAGTCTCAGGAATCGTGTATTCCGTCAGTCCTGCAGGAGCGCGGTAAAGCGTTGCCGTTCCTTTTTCGCTGTCGAATGAATAGAGTGCACCCTGTGCATCCACATAATATTTTCCGGCCTTAATGGTATTGCCTTTACCCATATCTTTTTCTATGGTAATGTAGTTTTCACCCTGGAAGACTACATTATCAAGTGCTGTTCCGACTCCGGAAAGACTATTAATGAACTGCTCTGTCACAACATCAACATTATTTGTAACGATCAGTTTTTCAAGTTCAGTGCAGTCGGTAAATACGTTTGCAGGCACAGTTTCCAGATTTTCACTGTCGAGAGTGATTTCGGACAGCAAATCACAGCTGTAGAACACATTTGTTCCCAAAGTATTAAGTGCTTTGGGCAATGTGACCTTTTCAAGAGCATCGCAGTCTCTGAACGCATCGTAACCAATATTTTCAATGGCATCGGAAAGTTTTACATCTGTCAGGTTATCACAGTTATAAAACGCATTGTAATTAATGGTTTTTACGTCGCCATTCATTATGACTTTCTCGAGGCTTGAAAGGCTTTGGCATACGGAGTAATCTATCTTGTCTACATCACCGTTTATGATGAGTTCTTTCATCTTGCTGTTGCTTTGAAAAGCACGGTATCCGAGCGTACCGATATCACCGTTTATAGTCACGCTTTCGAGATTATTCATACTGCTGAATACATATCTTTCCACAGTATTTACATCTCCGTCTACGACAACTGATTTTACATTGTCACAGTCCTCAAATGCTTCGTATCCGATCTTTTCAATATCTCCTGCTATACGCAGTTCACCGGTCAGTCCATCACAATTATAAAATGCCTGATAACCGATGTTGGTTACATTTTCCGAAATATCCGCAGAATCCAGAGATGTACAGTTATAGAACGCTCTGGAACCAATGGAAGTTACACCGTCGGGAACATCAAGAGATTCAAGGGAAGTACATCCATAAAAAGTATTATCGGGAACCTTTGTAATGTTTTCGCTTAATGTCGCCTCTTTGAGGCTGGTACAGCTGCTGAACACACTGGTTCCTAAAGATATAACACTGTCAGGAACCTCAACGGATTCAAGGGAAGTACAGCTGCTAAACGCACTGCTGCCTATAGATGTTACTCTGTCAGGTATTTCAATAGAATCAAGGGAAGTACAACCATAGAAAGCTTCATTGGGAATAGATGTGATATTTTCGCTCAATGTCACATCTGTAAGTGCAGTACATCCTCTGAAGGCACTTTGACCTATGGATGTCACGTTATCAGGAATATCAATAGATTCAAGGGAAGTACAGTTGTAAAATGCACTTTGACCTATGGATGTTACTTTTTCCGGAATTTCTATGGAATCAAGGGAGGTACAGCCGTAAAATGCGCTGTTGCCTATAGATGTTACCTCTCCGTCAATAAGGTCATCGATTGAATCAAGAGATGTGCAGCCATAGAAAGTCTCGGATGGAATAGACTTTATTTTTTCGCTTAGTGTAACATCCTTGAGGGAGGTGCAACTATGGAATATGCCGCTACCCATAGAAGTTACGCTGTCCGGAATAACCGCAGATTCAATGGACGTACAATTTCTGAACGCATAGCTGTTGACCGTCTTGACATTATCGGGAACAACAACAGATGTAAGAGAAGTACAGCCATAGAAAGCATTGCTTCCTATCGTGGTAACATTTCCGTCGATGAGTTCGTCGATTGACTCAAGAGACTTACAGTTATAGAATGTCTCAGATGGGATATTGGTCAGATTTTCACTCAATGTTACATCCTTGAGTGACGTACAGTTATAAAACACTCCACTGCCCAAATAAGTTACGGTATTCGGGATAACTGCAGATTCAAGAGACGTACAGCCATAGAAAGCATAACTGTTTATTTTTGCAACATTACCGGGAATCTCTAAATCTTTAATCGATGTGCAGCCTCTGAACGCACTGCTTCCTATTGTAGCAACTGCGCCGTCAATAAGTTCGTCAATTGATTCAAGAGACTTACAGTTATAGAATGTGCTGTCAGGAATAGAAGTAAGTTTATCGCTCAATGTCACATCCTTGAGAGCGGTGCAGTCATAAAACACGCCTGTACTCATAGAAGTAACCGTGTCAGGAATTGTAACAGATTCCAGAGATTTGCATCCATAGAACATATACTGAGGAATGGATTTAACGCCACTGCCTATATCTACATTTTTCAGCGAGGTACAATTACGGAACAAATTGCTTTCCAAATAGGTAACACTATCGGGAATAGTTATTGACTCCAGCGCTTTACAGTCATAAAAAGCACTGCTCCTTATTGCAGTAACACTGTCAGGGATCGATACGGATTTAAGAGCAGTACAGCCTCTGAACGCATTTTGCCCTATGCTTTTGACACCGTCTTCGATCACTATTGTCTTTATGCTGTCCTTTATGCTGTTCCAGGGAGCATTTCCGGATGAGAAGTTGCTCATATCTCCGGTGCCGCTGATGGTAAGCACGTTATCTTTGTATGTCCAGGTAAGATTTGTGTCGCAAGTGCCGCTCAGTTCGGGAGCCTCCGCTCCGCAGGGACACTTGTCTCCTTCATAAACGTGTCCGCTGTCAGGATTGTGCGACACAGTAATGGTCGCTGTTTTCTCTGAACTATAGTCGTTATAAAGGCTGAAAGTATATGTTTCTCCTCCAATAAGAGGAACTGTTATTGTGCTTGTAGTTCTATCGTTTCTTATCTGGTTTCCGTAGCTGTCCAGTATCCTTATATTGCTCCAGCCGCTTGAATAGGTGTATTTAACGGTATAATCGTGGGAATACGGCGGAGTAAAGGTGTGGGTCGCATCAGTTGTGTAACCGGGAACTGTAAATCTGGTGGTTACATCGAGCTCGAGCTCTTTCATATCTTCGCTCTGAGCCTGAGGAGCTGTCGACATCATAAGAACCGGTAGCATCAGGCTCATATTTGTATCGGAAGAAAGCATATCTGTATCGGGCTGATTCTGCACATCATCAGATTCTGACACAGACTCAGATGTGCCTGCAGATTCGTTTTCCTCATCACTGCCGGATATAATGGGCTTAGGTTCTTCCGTGCTCACATCTGTACCGGAAGTCTCATCGTTCGGCGTTGCATTTTCTGACGTATCATTGTCTGAGTCCGAGATCTTCTCCTCCTGATCCGCGCTTTCATCACTGGAGGAAACAGCAGGCTCTTCGCCCTTTTGGGTAACAGTATAGCAGCCATCAACGTGGCTGTGTTCTGCCTGTGTGCAGGCGAGAACCTGCTTCTGAATAGGCAGTGAAGAATCAACGCAGCTGCCATTGTGATTATGTCCTGTTACCTCCAGGAGGCCGCATACAATCACATCGTCTTCACCTTTGCAGGCGTCGGTATGTGTATGCTTGTCTCCGCTGTTTTCAGTAATAGCACACACCAAAGTGCCACTGCCGTTATAGCAGTATTCATTGTGAGAATGTCGAATGTAATCAGCTTTTGTACAGGTCACATTTCCGTTCTCATCAACACACTTCTCATTGTGCGAATGTATCTTCACATCGCAGCCGAGACGCTCACTGATATGGATATCCTCCATAACATAGCAGCTGTCTGAGTGAGTATGCTCTTCCTGTGTGCAGGTGAGAACTTTCTCCATTGTAAACGCAGGTCTTATTACGATGCTGATCATAATGAGCAGCACCGCCAGACTGCCTGCAGTTATCATTCTGAATCTTCTGTCCCTCAGCTTCTGCTCAAGGTTCATCCGTTCAAACAATTCCATTGCCTTGCTTGCCATAGCCTAACGTCCTTTCGTTCTCTCGCTTTCTTCCCTATCCGATCTTTCCTATTTTCTTTACAGGAAATAGCCTTAATATCACTTTTCCGATTATCTGATTGTCGTCCACCGTACCTACTTCTGACAGTCGGCTGTCTCCCGATATATCTCTGTTGTCTCCCATTATGTACCATTCTCCTTTGGGGACCTGTATCGGAACACTTGCATTGTCTTCGTTTTCTGATTTTTTAGCGTACGGTTCGTTTTTCTCCTCTCCGTTTATGTAGAGAGTGCCGTTTTCATCGATCTCCACCCAGTCGCCGCCTTTTGCAACGAGTCTTTTAACAAGTATCTTTCCGTCAAATTCAAGTGCAACAATATCACCGACTTCGTATCCGTCTCCCTTTGTGCATATAACAATGTCACCGGCACTTATTGCAGGCTCCATCGAAGATCCGTGAATTCTGTATACAGGGAACAGATTTACAATGATAAGTACAAAAGCGATTACCGCTGTCAGTGCGCACAGCAGACCGGTTATCAACGCTCGGTTGCTGATCTTTATTCTTTCTCTTTTAAGTTCTGTTTCAAGCTGCTCTATATTTAGCATTTCGGTGCTGACGGGCTCTTTTTTACTCATTCTTTCCACCCGCCTTGCCTTTTCTTAATGCACCGAACAGACCACGTTTCTTTTTTGGCTCATTTTTTCCCTCTTCTTCTACCATCGGAAACTTATCAGGAATCGCCGCTGACTGCTTTGCGATCTCCTCTTCCAGCTGTTTTTCGGCAGCTTTCATACGTTCGCATATCTCCGACTGCTCCGTTTCCATTCGCTTGAGATTCTCTATATACTGATCAGCCGCATTCTGCGCTGCCTCAAACACGCTGTTGAGCTGCAGCGAGGCCTGCGCAATTGATCCTGCTTCCTTTGTTCTTATTTCCTTGTCCTGCAGTCTTGCATCTGCTTTTTCAAGCTGCTCCTTCAATGCCTTGTTTTCCTTCGCCAACGCGATTAGAAGCTCCAGGAGCTGTGCACGGTTCAATTTTTTAAGGTCCTTTTTTTCCATATTTGTTACCCCCGCCGGCGAAGTTTTCTGCTTGTATTTTATCGAAAAATTCATATCAGAGTGCATTTTCGCATTTTCTATATAATAACACAAAATAATTATACGTGTTTTCCCTTTTGTTGTCAATGTTTACAGTGCTTTTACAGCCTTTTTACAATCAATTTTTACATAATGTCGCACAAATGCCTGTGTTTATTATTAAAAAACACTATTATTTATTGCCAAAAAGAATCATCTGGCGTAATTTGATGTAAAACACAATGAAACAAAGAGAACAAAAAACAGAAAACTTTCCGTAATTTGAGTCTTTGTTTCATTGTGCCTCATTACATTTCGATGCTTTGGTTTCTGCATAGTTGTATTCTCTTAATCATTCTCTTGTATATTAAATGCATATAATACAAATTTCTTGTTTGCAAATCCCAACTTATACAAAAACCCCGCCGGCGTTGCCGGCTGTGTTTTCATTTCTTATTTGTAAAGTCTGTGATTGAGGGTGTACAGAACCTTGCCTATAGCGGTTCCGAGGATTGTGACAACAATTGCCTCAACAACACCGTTGATTCCTACGATAGCGGAAATAAAGCCCAGCAGACTGCCGTTTGCAATACTCTGAATGAACTCGGTGTTCCAGAAGCAGAGAATAAGCAGACCGACAAAGAATATGGTATTGAGAAGTGCACCGCAAAGGGAAGTAAAGCCGAAAGCGAAAACGCCTGTCTTTTTCTTCTTTTCAAAGCCTTCGAAGATAAGACCTGTGAGCCAGCCCATAAGCACACGGGAAACGATACACACAACAGCGGTGAACAGGGGATTGATTCCGAGCAGTGTTGATCCGAATGCACTCATACCGAAGCACTGGATAAAGCTTGTGATACCGAACATCAAGCCGAGGAATGCGCCTGCCTTTGCGCCGAACAGCATAGCACCGAGCACTACGGGTACAGTCAGGAAGGTTATCTCAATAACGCCTACCTTGAGATAGCCGATCGGGGTGAATCCCATCAGAAAGATGATCGCCGTGAACAGACCCATAAAGGTCAGCATCAGAAGCTTTCTGTTGGCTGCCTTGACTGTTTTGGTTACGGGATTTTCGAGTTTTTCCTTGTTTTTGTTTGACATATTTTTTCCTCCTTGCTGCTGCTCCGAAAGGATGCAGCGCATATATCAAAAACCGGTCAGCGGTTTTTGTCCCAAATGATTTTCAATCCCTCAAGCACGAGATTTTCCGCCAGGATGAATTTTTTGCTGCAGTGAGGGACTATACGTTGAGCGAAGCCGCCTGTAGCTATGGCGGTCACTCTTTCTCCGAGCTCATTTTCCACACGTGACAGCATACCGTCAAGCAGTGATGCCGCACCGAAAACAACGCCGGACTGCATACATTCTATGGTGTTCTTTCCGATAACGCGGTCGGGTGCCTCAAAGCTTACCTGCTGAAGCTGTGCGGTGTTGGCAACAAGAGCATTGAGCGCAGTGCGTACGCCGGGGTATATGACACCGCCCAGCATATTGCCCTTTGCGTCAAGAACCGTCAGGGTGCTTGCGGTACCGAGATCACATACTATGTTGGGCAGGGGAAACATTGCCTTTGCAGCAACCGACACCGCTACAAGGTCAGCACCGAGCTGAGCCGGATTATCTATCATTATGTTGAGTCCTGTCTTGACTCCGGGGCCGAGGATAAGCGGCTCAAAGCCGAAAAGCTTTCTTACTCCGTTTGCAATATACTGAGTGATATGCGGCACTACCGAGCCTATAACCGCGCCGTTTATTTCGGAAGGCTCAATGCCGTACAGATCGAGAACGATCTTCATTTCTATGGCGTACTGATCCTCGGTACGGTTGCTGTCGGTGGCAAGACGTGATGTAAAGCGAAGCTCATCACCGTCGAAGGCGCCGAGGGTTATATTTGTATTTCCTATATCCACAGCAAGCAGCATTACGCGTGCCTCCTTCAAACTTTCAGTTTACAGATATTTTACATTTTTATTTTAATTAAGTCAATAGAAGAGAATGCAAAGCCTTGATTTGTGTGGTACAATAACCAAAGTATATTATGTTCCGAATAGGAGGCAGTAACAATGAATAAAGAACTTGAAAAGCTTATTCTCAGCTATAAAGACGATATTATCGAAGACATACGCGGGCTTGTCGCCATAGATTCTGTAGTCAGCGAATCTCAGGGAGAGGATACTCCTTTTGGCGAAGGAAGCAAAAAAGCTCTTCTTTACATTCTCGGCAGAGCTGCCGAAATGGGTTTCGATGTCAAAAATATCGGCAATGGTGCAGGTCACGCAGAAATAGGTGAAGGCGATACCTATGCAGGTGTGCTAACCCACGTTGATGTCGTCCCTGCAGGCGAAGGCTGGGTAAGCGACCCCTTCACTCTCACCGAACGAGACGGACGTCTTTACGGCCGAGGCGTAGCTGATGACAAGGGTGCTGCAGTAGTATCTCTCTACTGTATGAAAGCGATAAAAGAGCTTGGAATCAGCGGAAACAGACGACTTCGCTGTATTTTCGGCGCAAGCGAAGAGGTTGGTATGGAAGATATGGAGATGTATTTTAACTCCGAGCCTCTTCCCGAATTCGCCTTCACTCCCGATTCCGATTATCCCGTATGCAACCGAGAAAAGGGAATTCTTCAGTTTGAGATATTTGCCGATATTCCCGAAAACAGCAAGGTTGTATCCATTAATGCAGGCAGTGCATTCAACTGTGTTGCAGAAAAGACCACCGCTGTAATCACAGAGGATATTGACAGTGCAGCTCTTGATACTGTAACCGCAACAGGCTGCGAATGTAAAATAAACGGCAATACTATCTTTGCCAAGGGCAGATCAGCTCACGCAATGTGTCCCACCAATGGTATAAATTCTGCATCCGCAGTGCTCACCGCACTTAACAATCAGCTAAGTGAAGAATGGCTTTCCGTGCTTTGTTCTCTTCTCTGCAATACAACAGGCGAGGGCTTTGGCGTCGATTGCTCTGACGAACCTTCAGGAGCTCTGACATTCAATCTCGGAATAATCGAAACTCAGGGCAGACGTCTGCGCATAGCTCTTGATATCCGCTATCCCGTAACAGCCGATGGAATGGAGATCGAGAACAATCTTCGCGCCAAGGCAGAGGAGCTTTCTCTCGGTATAAACGTTGCCGAAAACAAGGCGCCCATCTATCTTCCCACCGATGATCCCCTTATCCGTACACTATGCGAATGCTACGAGGATGTCACAGGCGAAAAGGGCGAAGTATATTCCACCGGCGGCGGCACCTACGCACGTGCTCTTGCCAATCGCGGAGTTGCTTTCGGGCCTGCAAATTCTGACAGCCCCACAAACCTTCACGAGGCAAACGAAAGCCTCAGCATAGACGATCTCATCAAGCATATGAGAGTTTGCTGTGAGGCTATGTACAGAATGTTTACTATGTAAATATATGTAATTTTAAGAATTTAAATGAATCCGCAATTGGAAAAGCTGTGGTATTTTATGAAAAAAGAAGAAAAGATAATTAAACTGGGAGACATCATTGTCATTGCAGTCCTGCTGATGGCAAGCCTGGCGATATTTATCTCCTCTCTGCCATCTGAAAACAAGGAAGTTGCGGAAGCGGTCGTAAGCATTAACGGGCAGGAGTATGCCCGTTATCCTCTTGACACCGATGCCGTATTTACAGTAGAGCAGGAAGGGCATATCAATGTAATCGAAATACAGAACGGTGCGGTAAGAGTGAAAAGTGCCAACTGTCCTGACAGAACCTGCGTAAATCAGGGGTTTATAAGCAAGGGCGGCGAAGTTATAGTATGTCTTCCGGCACGGCTGACCGTAACTCTTGACGGTGCCGGTGAGCAGATCGATACGGTAGTTTATTAAAATGGGAGAAATGCGATGAACAAGCGAATTATTTCATTCCTTCTTTCTTTTCTGATAATTATTCTGTGCGGCTGCAAAAATAGCGATAAAAAGGACGCGCCTTCTGAAACATCTGAGGTAACACTTCGTTTCTACGGCACTCTTGGCGGTGCGTCAGACGCATCAGCAACACAGGAGGTCCTTGCAGATTATACTGCAGAAAACAGCCACATAACGTTATATTATTCAAGTGTGGTATCAGACGAAGCCTATAAGCTGTCTCTTGCAGACGGTTCAACCTACCGCCAAAACTCACCTGATATAGTTTACGCTCCTCTTTATGCAGTTCGCGACCTGCTCAGTGAAGAATATGTAAGTGTAAAAGAGCTTCGCGGCCATATGCCCGATTTTGCATCTGAGATCACAGAACACGCACTGCTCTGCGATTCTTCAGGCCAAGCCTACGGAATCCCCGTGCGCGGAGAAGGCAGTGTACTGGTACTTAATACCGATCTTGCATCAGACACCCGTGATCTTATAAAAATCGTCAACGAAATATCCGATTCCGATGTGTATCTGTTTGCGGACAACGCCCTTGACAGTGCTCTGTTTTTCCAGTATTTAATGACGGTGTATACCAATTCCGAAATATCTCCCGATGCACCCCAAAAGCATTGGATCGATGGTTTTAGGCTGTTTTCCGAGCTTGTTAAAATGGGGGCATTTGCTCCGGGCGATAAAAATCCCACCGAACTGTTTTTAGGCGGAAAGGCTGTTTTTGCCGTGCTGAACGAAAGCGAGGCGTCGGCTCTCAAAGGCGAAAACTATAAATGTGCCGCATTTTTCGGCGGCTTTACCGAGGGCTTTTTCATAACACGTTCAGCTTTCTCTTCGCCCCTTAAAAGACAGACTGCTATGGAGCTTGCCGATAAGCTTATATCCCAAAAGGACATATATGCTCAGGGAAAAATCGCCGCAGACGGTTCGGGCGTGTTTTTCTCCCTTGAGAGTGCATATTCCCTTACCCCCAACGAGGAAAAATACGGTGCAGGCTGTTGGGACGATGTGATATCGTCACTTACCAAAGGCGATGAGCCTTCGAAGGTGCTTGATCTTCTTATGGCAAAGCCTGTTTCAGACAGCGACAGATAAATAAAAGCATAAATGGCTGTGTAGATTTTTCTACACAGCCTTTCTTATTGCTTGTTAAATTAAGGGCTTTGCCCTTAAAACCCATAAGGGGCTTTGCCCCTTAACCCCACCAAAGGAATATAATTCCTTTGGAATCCTACTGGAAGTTATTTACATCAATGCATCTGAGCATCCTGCGTTTTACCGCAAAGTCGGGGCAAAGCTTCAGAAGCACAGCATAAAAGCTTGAGCTGTGATTTGCCTCCAGAAGATGAGCAAGCTCGTGAGCTGTCACATAGTCGATCAGCTCACGGTCGAGACGTACAAGGTGCTGATTGAGCCTTATTGTGCCTCTTTCACTGGTGCAGCTGCCCCAACGTGAGGTCATTTTTCGGATTGCCAGTGAAGGACGCTCGATTCCAAGCCCTTTTTCTTCTGACACCGTCATCATTCTGTCAAGTGAATCATTCAGCTCTTCCTTTGCAAGCTTAAGCAGAAATTTATCCACAGTCTCCACAACATAAGCTTTGTCTGAAGGGTCGGGCACACTTACAAACAGAGCAGAATCGCCAAGCAGAGCGTGTGTTCTGCCTGAAGATACGATTATTTTTCTCTTTGTACCCAATATTGATATTTCAAGACCGTTTGCGATGCGTTCGACCTGAGCTTCTCTTTTTGCGATCTGAGCAAACACCCACTCCGCGTTCTTTTCTACAAACTCGTGTATCAGATCGTTCTTGCATTTTTCGGGTGCCGAAACCAGCGCCACACCGTCTCTGACGATCATCTTTATCTTGCGCATAGGCTTTTTTGTAACCTCGTAATTGAAGGTTCCTTTTTCGCCTCTATAAACGTAGGTCATCGTTACCACCTCAATGGCAGTATAACATCAGAAACCTCCGAATGCAAGTGCGCTGATACCCAAAATGAACAGCAAAGAGGGCAGACCCTTGATACAAAGAGGTGCATCGGAAAAATTCGAACGCCTGAGAACAGGCGAGAGGGCAGTCAGCAGACCGATGATCCCCACCGCAGTGCCAATAGCAAACAAAACTGAATCCATCCAACTGACAGCCTGGGGCTGAGTCAGCACCAGTACAGCGGCGGATGCTGTCAGAAAAGAGGTGTGTGTATTGGGGGTAAATACCCACACCGTCAGCTTCGTAAATATAAAGGAGAAAAGTGCGCACAGCATTACAGCGGCATTTACACCCCAAAGAGCATTTGCAGTCAGCCACACCGCATCTGTCAACAGAAATGCGCAGGCAAGCGACAGTGATGTCATAAACGCACTCTTTAAGGATCCAAGAAGATTTTTTTCAGGCAATGCCGCAGGTGCGGTGTATATCAGCGCACAGGACGAAAGCGCCCCTGCGATTAAAAGCCCCGCATTTCCCATACTTTTTCCTCCTTATTGGGTATAAAGCGCCTAATAACGGCGATGACCGCACCTGCAAGGATAAGCCCAACAGACACATCCTCTGCAAGAGGCATAAGCACAAAGAGAAGGCGCAATATTCCGAGAGATACTGTCAGAAGCGCCGCTGCCGCAACACAGCAAACCGAGTGCAAAGTTCGTTCCTCCATAGTTGACGAGGCAAAGCAGGCAGCAAAAAACAAGGGTGCACCTGTCAATGCAAAGGTCGGCGCGTTATCAAAACTGCTCGGGAATGCAGCGCAGATAATCAGCTCACTGCCCAGAGAAACCGCCGCGGCTGTCATTATCGCTGCAAAACCTGAGAGAAGTGCATTCCCTGTTTTCCTTACAACTCTCACCGCTCCCAGAGCACTGCAGCCTGCGGCCGAGATAACTGCGGCACAGGCAAGAGACAGCACAGGGGAGGTCGTTCCCGACACCAGTGCAGGAGCGGCTGAAGCCAGGCAAATCGCCGCAGATCGGCTGTATTTATTCATAAATATCGCTCCCCGATGTGTCTGCAGTTACAGTTTCGCCATTTTCAAGAATAAACTCATTGGTAAATTTTGCCGCAGTATTTACTGCTCCCACTACAGCCTTTGACGAAACTGTAGCCCCCGAAACGCCGTCTATGGCGGTGCGGTCGGTCTCTCCGCCCGCCTTTACACAGCATTCCTGAGAGAGAGAGACAAAGGTGTTTATTTTTATAGAAACTCCTGCTATTGCATCCGTTCTTCCGTTTTCGCCGAATACCAGTCTTGAGGGCTCCTGCAGTTCCGTAAGCCTTGATTCGAGAAGCTGTGCCTGCTCGTGCCACAAAAGCCCGTCAGCAGTCATAACATATTCTCCGTCAATGGATGCCTGACGTTTGCTTTTGCCTCCATTTTCATTTTCGGCATCCCATACAGCACGTGTTATTTTTCCGTTTTCCACCGTCAGTGTCACGTTGTCCTTATATCCGTCCTCGAACCGCTCGCTTTCTGCATAATAGGTTCCGTCTTTAAGAGTGCTCTTTCCCAGTTCAAGAGGTGCCGCCGCGTTTTTAAACTGCGACAGAAAGGAAATCTCCTCAACCCGTCCGCCTATATCCTCAGTCTCATTGTTATCTCCTATCCTGACTCCCGTTATTCTCTTTCCGTCAGCACTTACCCCTGCCGTCACTTCCATTTCACCGCCGTAGCCCTGTACCGTTAACTCTATGATATAACCTGCAGTTTTTCCCTCTTTTTCTGCACGGTAGGCTTCTGTGACCTCTTTGTAGGGTTCGCCTGCTTCGCTGATGTCTATCTTTTCATAGCGATCTGCGCTCAGCACACTGCTGTAACGATCTTTCAGTGCTTCACCCTGAGTGCTTTCTCCGACTCTTTGCGCTATAAGTGACATTATCCACAGTATCAGTACACTGGCTGCTGTCACAGCCGCGAAACAGCCTGCGTTTTTAAGCCATCGCTTTGTGTTTTCGTTCATATCCTATACCCACCTTTCCGTAAGCCGCAGGAGCGGTCAGCTCCTCGATAAGAGGTGCAAAAAGGTTCATCGTCAGTATTGCAAAGCATACTCCTTCTCTCGCACCTCCAAATTTTCTCAGCACAAATGTAAGAATTCCTGCTCCTACGCCGAATATCAGACGCCCCCTGTCTGTTGTCGGAGTTGTAGAATAATCCGTCACCATATAAAACGCCCCGAAAAGCGCACTGCCGCTGAGAACTGCTCTCGGGGCATCCCCTGTTAGAAAGCTCTCTCCACCGAACAGAAGGGACAGCACCGCAATGGCCGAAAGCATTCCAAGCGGTGCGTGGAGTTTAACAGCACCGCTGCAGTAAAGTATCCCGAATCCCAGTATCAGAAGCACCGCACTCGTTTCGCCCATACTCCCCGGGTGACTGCCTGTCAGCAGTTCTGCCATAGAAGCATTTTCTCCTGCCAGCGGCGTAGCTGAAGAAATTCCGTCGTAAGGCCCGGTGAAATTTATCACCTGACCTGCCGCACCCAGCAAAAGCGCTGCGCGTCCCACAAGAGCGGGGTTGAAAATATTTTGTCCTATTCCGCCGAAAAGCTGTTTTCCGACAATTATCGCCATAACATCGGCAAAAACAAGCGCCCACACAGGAGTTGTCACAGGCAGGCTCAATGCAAGCAGCAGGCCTGTCACAGCCGCCGATAGATCAGAGACCGTTAAACTGCGGCGTGTACATATCTCCCACAACGCCTCTGCCGCTATGCACACTCCCACCGACAGGAAACAAAGCCACAGCGCACGCACCCCAAAATACCACACTGCTGCGGTAAGCGGCGGACAAAGAGAAATCAGCACCAGACCCATTATATCCGACGTCCTGATACCCTTTCGTATAAACACCCTGCTTATACGTTGATTGCTCATTTATTCTCCTCCTTCCGCGACATTACCACTCGTCTCGCCTTTGATGTGTGTATTGTAAGCTCTCTCTTTGCAGGGCAAACATAAGAACAGCAGCCGCAGGATATGCAGGCATCAGCGCAAAGCTTTTCAAGCTCATCTTCCGCACCGCTTCTCTCTGCCGCATCTATCTTGTAGGGAACAATACGCGACGGACAGGCTCTTGCACAGGCACCGCAGTGTATACAGGAGCTTTCTTTTATTTTCGGCGGAAGCACCGCAATATATCCCGCCGTTGCCAGTGTCACATAACTTTTATCCGGATCGGCGGTGTGACCTGTCATAGCACCGCCTGACAATAAAACCGTACCTTCCTTTGCTCCTTCGCAGATGTCTAGCAGATATCTCACACTCGTTCCGCAGGGTGCCAGAATATTTGCACATTTCCCTACTTCTCCTGCGATGGTCACTATTCTTCTGACAGGTGGCAATCCTGTATCGAGACTTTCTGCGAAAGCCGCCGCTGTAGCGCAGTTTGACACTATCACACCGCAATCTTTAGGCAGTCTGAATCTCGGCACCTCCCTGCGCAGTACAGATGCTATCAGCTGTTTTTCACAGCCCTGGGGAAATTTCTTCGAGACCATTACTATACGTATATTTTCGTCCTGCACTGAATTTTTCAGTATTTCCAGCAAATCTCTGTGTTTTACACAGATAAACACAGCCGCCGAGCCTGCCGCCTGAGCAAGGGCACGTGCCCCTCTTATAACCTTTCTCGGCAGATTGGCTATCAACGCACGGTCACAGCTCAGATGAGGCTCACATTCGCAGGCATTTACAAGGAGAAACTTAACATTTGTACTGCTCTCATATTTTTTCGCCGTCGGAAAGCCTGCTCCGCCCATTCCTATCAAAGAAATCCTGCGCATATATTCAATAAGCTCGCCCGGAGAATCCGCCGGTCTCTCCAAAGGCTTTTCACATTCGTCCTTTGTGTCGTTTTCTATGATAACTCTGCCGTTTTTTATTTCTCTTACCCATCCTGAAACAGAGCTGTACACCGCCATATTTCTGCTTATACCTATGTTTGTTCCAACAAGCACCCTGTCTCCTTCTTCCACAGATATCGCTTCCGACACCGCCAGCGATACCGTCGGCGGTTGGACGTGGATTATGGAGGTGTCTGCCAAATGTTTGTCGGGCAGCTTCGGCAGTATCAGACCGCCGCCAAAGCTCAGCGTGTTGTCCATCTTTTACCCCCTCACACTTTTGTGGTTATTATTGGAAACTTAAATAGATTTATGCAAAAATAAAAAAGGCAGACGCTTTGAGCGTCTGCCTTTCTGAATTATTACACTTAGTTAGAAGAATAGTTGGGAGCTTCCTTTGTGATCTGAATGTCGTGAGGATGGCTTTCACGAAGTCCTGCACCTGTAATGCGGACAAACTGTGCCTTGCTGTGAAGCTCGGGAATATTTGCGCAGCCGCAGTAGCCCATACCGGAACGGATACCGCCGACCATCTGATAGATAGTGTCGGAAAGCGGTCCCTTGTAAGGAACACGACCCTCAACACCTTCAGGAACAAACTTCTTTGCCTCAGCCTGGAAGTATCTGTCGGAGCTGCCCTTGCTCATTGCAGCGAGAGAGCCCATGCCGCGATATACCTTGAACTGTCTGCCCTGATAGAGCTCGGTCTCACCGGGGGCCTCTTCGCAGCCTGCTACAAGAGAACCGACCATAACTACGCTTGCGCCTGCAACAAGAGCCTTGACGATATCGCCGGAATACTTGATGCCGCCGTCAGCAATGATGGGAATACCGTACTCTGCGGCAACCTTTGCAGCTTCGTAAACAGCAGAAATCTGGGGAACGCCGATACCTGCAACAACACGTGTGGTGCAGATGGAGCCGGGGCCGATACCGACCTTGATGCAGTCTGCGCCAGCCTCAATAAGGTCGCGTGCGCCTTGAGCGGTTGCGATGTTGCCTGCGATAAGCTGTGCCTCGGGGAATGCTTCCTTTATCATACGTACGCACTTGATGATATTGTGGCTCTGACCGTGAGCGGAGTCAAGTGCGAGAACGTCAGCACCTGCTGCAAGAAGAGCGCCTGCACGCTCGAGAACATCGGTAGTGCTTCCGATAGCAGCACCGCAGAGCAGTCTGCCGGCGGAGTCTCTTGCAGAGTTGGGGTACTTTGCAGCCTTCTTGATATCCTTGATGGTGATAAGACCCTTAAGCTTGCCGTTACCGTCAACGATGGGAAGCTTCTCTATTCTGTGCTGACGGAGGATCTCACGAGCCTCGTCAAGAGTAGTGCCTACGGGAGCGGTGACAAGGTTTTCCTTTGTCATAACGTTCTTAATAGGCTGTGCAAAATCGGATTCCTCCATAAAGCGGAGGTCGCGGTTTGTGATAATGCCGACGAGCTTGTTGTCCTCATCGCAGATAGGAACACCTGAGATACGGTACTTGCCCATAAGTGCGTTTGCATCGCCCACAAGATGATCGGGGGAGAGGAAGAACGGATTCTGGATAACACCGTTCTCGGAACGCTTTACGCGGTCTACCATATCGACCTGCTGCTCGATGCTCATATTCTTATGAATGATACCGATACCGCCTTCTCTTGCAATAGCAATAGCCATATCGGTCTCAGTAACGGTATCCATCGCTGAGGTCATAAGAGGAATATTGAGGGTGATCTTGTTTGTAAGCTTTGTTTCAAGCTTGGCTGTACCGGGCAGCACCTCGCTGTAGGCAGGGATGACCAGCACGTCATCGAAGGTTAGACCTTCCTGAACGAACTTCTTTGAAGGATCTGTGATTAACATTCTTGCACTCTCCTTTTTATTATTCGCGTGAGTTTACTGTATAACACAGTATTCCCAATGACGCGTTTTTTGTTTGGTATATTAAATTTAATTATACTTGTCACAACACTCTAATGTCAATGGTATTCGTTAAAGCAACCGCGCAGAAAATGACTTGTTTCGTCGCTTTTCTTTTGGGCAATTTGCGAAAACATCAATACAATATCTTCCTGCTTTTCCAAAAAGCTGAATTTACGCTGAACTTTATGTGTTAATATTTAAAAACACTTGCCTTTTTCCTTTTTATATGCGAAAATACTTCGGTAGACTAAAATTCTGCAAAGGGGTATTGCAATGAGCAAAGAAAACGAAAAGAAATATGCAAACATCGACGATCCGCTGGAATCTCTCGGTCTTGAAGAGGAAGCCGAAGAAATCGAGGAAATCGCTGACGATATCATTGGCGGTGCAGATGAAATAAAAGAAGAGCTCTGGGAGTCTGAAAAGGCCGAAGAAAAAACTTCCGCTCTTTCGGGCACTCTGGCTGCTGTCAAGGAAAAGACCGCTGAGATCCTTAAGCCTGTTGTTGAAACCGCAGAAAAGAAGCTGTCCCTGAAAACCGCAGGAATAATCCTCGGTGCTGTTCTTGTCGCAGCTATCGCTCTTTCAATTCTGGTCTTCTCTCTTTACAACAACGCTGTTTATACATCCGATCACAGCATTGACGACTGGGCTCAGCAGTGGAACGAAACGCTGTTCACCGACAAGACTCAGCATATGGGGCAGAGCTACTATACAGTAACGCTCGGTCAGATGCTAAATTCCGATACAGACCACGTCCGACTCACCGATGAGGATGTTGCCGCACTGAAAAAGGGCAAGACCATTACCATCCTTGACGGACTTGTATCCCTTTCTGCAGAGACCTATAAGGGCGATTTCAAGAGCGCTACCTTCACTGTTGACCACAACGAAATGTGCGAATATTATTACGGCGAAAATTTCGCAAGTGATTCCTCGCTGTGGACATACGGCTATATGCCTCCTCCAATCGATAACGTCTCTGCACGTATGCTTGTTTATATGGGGCTTATGATGAACCCCCTCAACGATTACGTCAACACAGGCTCCGAGCTTTTCACCGCCGGCATAGAGCTTTTCAATTCATATCCCGATGCTGCCGGCTGCAAAAGAGTAATCTACGGAGATTATCTTTATGAATTCTCCTATACAATAAAGGATTTCGTATCTGTAGTCACACCTACTGACATTTCCGGAACCGATGCATCCGCTTCCGATATGAAGATCGATGTTGATTCCCACACCATCTACACCTTTACTGCATCATTCAATAAAAACGGTATGAAAAAGCACCCTGCAGACTGGTCCTGGTGGAACGATCTTTTCAAGAAGGATGAAAAGAAAGAGCCCGCTGACGATATCATTGAGCAGGCTTCTGCCACCGACCTTTCCGCAACCGATATTTCCGGTTCAGATGTCTCTGCATCTGACATAGTCGGTTAAGTATTATCTGGAACAAAAACCTCCGCCTGATGCTCAGGCGGAGGTTTTTCATTGCCTGTCCTGTTGCCCGCCTCTAAATATCGTGCTATACTTTAGAAAAAACAGGGAGGAAACTATTATGCGAATCGCAGTGTGTGATGACGAGGCACAATGCCGTATGCAGCTGATATCAGCTGTTAATTCCACTATGCACAGTCTTGACTGCGCCGTTGACGGCTACGAGGACGGACGCGAATTTCTGCGCCGTTTTTCGGAAACTCCCTACGATCTTGTGTTCCTTGATATAGAAATGCCTCAGATAAACGGAATTGCCCTTGCCCGTGAATTGAGAAAGCTTTCTGCCGATGTTCCCATAGTTTTTCTCACTGCTCACATCGAGTATGCGCTGGAAGGGTACGAGGTCAACGCCCTGCGTTATCTTACAAAACCCGTTCAGCCTGAAAAACTCCGTGAGGTCACAGACTATGTTTCAAACAAGATTCTCAATCGCCGCTCGCTGTGGATAAAGACAGAAGAGGGTGAAGAGCGTCTTTCTCTGGGCGATATTCTGTTCTTCGAGGCTCAGAACCAGAATGTCCTCATACATACCGCAGAGGGTGTCCGCTCTGTACGCTACAATATAAGCGACTACGAAAAGGAGCTTGGCGGAGACGGTTTCTTCCGCATACACAGAGGGTATCTTGTTCCTCTCAGCAAAATAAAGACTATAGGCACAAAGGAGATAACTCTGCAAGGCGGAATATGTCTGCCTGTCAGCCGTTCAAAGGAAAAGGAACTGCGTGAAGCGCTGTTCCGATTTGTTAGGGAGGAATCTATATGACCGTCACTGTTTACGATGTACTGTATGGCTTTTTCAGTATGACCTCCTCCTTCTATATTGCTGCTGCCGCTATCGTATTTATTAACTGCTTTTACGATCCCGGCGTCACCTGGTCAAAGAAAAAAGCTCTTATGTTGAGCATCTACACCGTAGTTAAGGTGCTCACTGATTTTTTAGGGCTTCAAATCCCTATTGTAAACATTCTCCTTTACGCCGTATATGTGATCATTCCGATTTACGACTGTAAAGGAAAACGGATACGCCGTGCCCTTCGGTTTATATCCATATACACATTGATATTAATATGCGTGTCATCAATAATCCTCATTGCTTTTACCTATTTTGTTCCAGGCTTTGACCTAAACACCGCAGACTACTCTCCTGCTGAGGTAACCGCAATAAATATCTTCTGCACCCTGTTCTTTGGTCTGGTCTTCCATTATCTTCGTCACCGCATAGTCCCCAAGGGACTTTTCATTCCCTGCGGAAAGAGAGAAGGGTTTATGGGCGGTGCCTATGCGTTTTTTGTTTTCTCTGTGTACTGCATAGTCTTTGCTTCTGAAGAAGAAAGCGAGATTGCCCGCGCGGCGCTGATAGTTCTTGCCTTTGTAAGTATCCTGTTTATGCTTCTTTTCCCGATTTTTCTCTACTATACAAGGATCAGCTCCCATTACCGCACTCTCAATGAATATCAGGAATCCTATCTCCAGGCAGAGCTTGCTCATTTCAAACAGTACAAGAGCGCTCAGGAGGAAACCGCACGTTTCCGCCACGACATACGCAACAATCTCATCTGCCTGAACGAGCTTATGTCTTCGGATAGGTATTCAGAAGCTTCGGAATATCTGAGCAGTCTCCTTTCCGAGGTGCAAAGTCTGTCACCGAAATACGTCAGCGGCGACGAAATACTCGACTGTATAATTTCCTCCAAGGCTTCCGCTATGACTCAGCAAAGCATATCTTTTTCTCTCGACGGCGTTTTTCCCGGCGGAATCGGCTGGAATTCCACGGACATATGCAGTGTTTTTGCAAACGCTCTCGACAATGCCATAGACGCCTGCGTACAGCTGCCCGAAGATCAGCGGCGTATTTCTATGTCCATCAGATCTACTGATAAATTCCACTTTGTTAATATTGAAAATCCTGTTTTCGCAGAAATCGATACCTCCCGTCTGTTTTCTGAAAAAGGCGGATTTACCACCAAAACCTCCGGCGGTACTCACGGTATCGGCACATATAATATAAAGCGAACTGTCGAGAAATACGGCGGCGCAGTCAGGGCAGAGTGCGCAGACGGACTATTTAAGCTTGAGCTGATGATAAATAAGATTGATCCGATTTCGCAGGAAAAAATTGCAATTCACGACACACAGCCTGCCGTTTACGACAAAAATCACACAGCTAAGGGAACCTGTGATATTATCGTGCCATCAAGTGAAAACGGAGGAAATCATATGGAACTCTCTAACAAAAAGGCTCTTCGTAAGACAATCAGAAAGGATGGCAGTAAGCTGGGCTTTTCCCTGCTCTGGTATTTTCTTATTAACCTTTCTATCGTTGTTTTCTGGCTTATAGGTCAGTTTGTTGCAGCCCAAATCAACCACCCCGAAATTATGTCCGACCCCGCGGCAAGCGATCTTATGCTCAATCAGATAATCGACAGATTTGAAAAATCCGGTGCATCTATGATAGCCGGCTGTGTTATCGGTTTGTTCTTCCTTTTCCTCTTCTTCCTCGGAAGAGGCACTCACAAGACTCTGTTTGCCCGTAATCAGAAAATGACAGTTGGCAGGTTTGCCGGTGTCGCCTGTGTATTTTTCGGCACACAGCTTATCTTCCAGGGAATGTACTGGCTTATGGAAAAAGGACTTAACCTTATCGGATATTCCGCTGAGGTTGCTATGGAAAGCGCAACAGGCACCAGCGAAACCCTTTCGATGTTCATATACGCAGGCATTGTCGCTCCTATAATCGAAGAACTCATCTTCAGAGGATTTGCTCTCAAATTTCTTGAAAAATACGGAAAAAACCTTGCTATCGTGGTTTCCTCCCTTCTTTTCGGCGTTATGCATGCAAACCTGCCTCAGGCGATATTCGCATTCTTTGTCGGTCTTGTCCTCGGCTACGTAGCGTCCAAGTATTCCATCATCTGGAGCATTGTCCTTCACATACTCAACAACCTCGTCCTCGGCGATCTTCTTTCAAAGGCTGTTGAGCATCTCAGCGAAGACGTTCAGAACATTATTTTCTACGCCGTTATGGGTATTTTCCTTGTAATCGGCATCATTGTTCTCATCGTAAAGCGCAAGGAGATTATGACCTTCATACGCGAAAATAAAAGTGAAAAAGGCACCGCATTTCGCATTGTCACCTCTGCGGGTATACTGATTTTCGTCATACTTCATATCCTTATGGCAATCGGCGGACTTGAAAAAATCTGACATTCTTAAGATAAGCAAAAATACACCCGGCTTCTGCCGGGTGTATTTTTATCCGTATCAATCAGTTCTTTATGAAGGATTTATCCCTTTCGGGTATCCCTGCTTCATCGGAAACATACCTCTCAACCTGCATATGCAGATCGTATTTCTCGCGCAGAGTGATTATTTTCTGCATCATTGGCGTATCGTGATGAGCATCCAGCGCTTTCTGATCTGTCCAGCTGTCAATCAGAAGCACCGTTTCGTCATTGTCCATAGGGAAGAAATACTCATATTTAAGGTTTCCCTCTTCTGCGCGTATCTCACTGACAATACCGCTCGAAATCATTTCTTCTGCAAACTTTCGCGCACTGCCTTTGCTTCCCATGTAATAAATATTTATTGTAATTGCCATTCTGAACCCTCTTCAAATTGAATTTTATTAAGTAAAACGCTTTGTACTCAATTACAGAATACCGCAGGCGAGCAGTATCTGCATAGTTATTAAGGCAGCGCCTATCAGAATAAGGAGCACACTGCTGATCATCTGAAGCACAACACTGACGTCCGAAGGTCTTGGCATTTCCTTGTAGTAAACCGATCCATATAATGACCGAGCGTCCACATCATGCTCGGCATAAAGCAATCGAGTATGGCGACGGCAAGCAGTACCAGAGCGCCTATACCGCCAAGCATCATTTCGTACGTGTATTCAGGAAACAGCTTATTAGAAAGCACCATAATTACAATTTCGCACACCGCCGCAAGGCATCCGATCACACCAATGACTATGTGGGCAGGTGTCACGGGAATATCGATAGGATCTTCCTCATCCTGACCGCCGAACTTTTCAGCGGCAATGGCATTTTTAAATTTTTCATTTTTCTTTGCTATCTGTTTGCTGAGCTTTTTCGCCTCTTTGTTTGTAATCGGTTCGCCAAGTTCGGCTCCGCAAGCCTCGCACTCTTCCGCTTTTTCGGGGTTTGCAATGCCGCATTTAGAACAGACTTTTACCATAATTTCCTTTGCCATAATTGCTTCCCCTTTACAATTGGATTCACAAAACCGTCTGCACTGCAAAAAGCAGACCTGAGTTTTGTATGCTTCACTTCCCTCAATAATCAACAAATCCGAACCCATCACCAATTGATACAGAGTTCGGATTTGTCGTTCTGGTGCCGGTGGTGGGGGTCGAACCCACACGGTATCGCTACCACGGGATTTTGAGTCCCGCACGTCTGCCAATTCCATCACACCGGCGCATATTTGCAACGCTGATTATTATAAACCATACCCGATGTAAAATCAAGAGTTTTATTGCCCCACATAATTTTAAAACGGCAGAGCTTTCATGCTCTGCCGTTTGCCATATTTTATTCAGCTTCTGCTTTGAGCTCGAGGCTTTCTATAACCTCTGCAAAATAAGTCTCTGCATCCTCATCAAACAGAGTATTGGTTGCAAATGTTGCCATATAGAGATCCTTGCCCTTGCCGATATAGATCTGATAATAGCTGAGAGACTGGGTGGACTCGTGACCTGCGTATACTACAGGAACATCAAATGCAAAATACACTCCCTTGCCGTCAAAAACAGGGCCGTGAGCTTTATAGCTGTAAGATACAACTGCACTCTCACCGAAAAGCTCCTGGAGCTTTTTAGCGGATTTCTGACCGATCTTATCAAGAGCTGCTTTGTCGAGCTCTTCTGCTTTCATATCTACTGCCTTGGACTTGGTGATAGCAAAGTTTGCACCTGTTGCTGCATCTGCGCTTGCAGAAAAAGCATCTGTCTCAGAAACGGAAACAACTGCATTTTCGGGATAGTAGAAGTAAAGATCGCCTATCTCATAACTTACAAATCCATCAGGAGCAGGATCGGTATCGGAAACTGCATCGCCGCCGGATACTACATCAGATGCAGATGCATCAGGGGTCTTTTCTTCCTCTTTCTTTGCACAGCCTGCAACTGCAAGCAGCGACATAACAAGCAGAATTGCAATGATTATCTTCTTCATTTTATTATACCTCTTCAACTTATGAATTTTCTCGCCCGATTATTATATAAGATAACAGGGTTTAAGTCAAGGGAGCAATCAAAGCTTCACTGCCAGCTTTTCAAGGGCAGAATGTGCCGCCACATTACCTTCTCCCACAGCCTTTGCAAGCTGATACGGCCTGCCTGTGCAGTCTCCTGCCGCAAAGCAGCCCTCAATATTTGTCTCCATACTGCGGTTTACCGCAATATGTCCGTCGTTTAATTCAAGACCTCTAAGAAGCGCATCTGGAGGGAGACACTTTTTCAGAAGGAATACTCCATCGACCTCGATTTCCTCGCCGTTCGTAAGAGTAAGGGAGCGCACTCTCATATCTCCGTTGACGCTTCTGAATCCTGCCTTGAGATACTCGATATTTTCCGCCTCTGCCTTTGCACCCTTGAATATGGGCAGATAATATACCTTTTCGGCTATATCGGCAAGGTAATCAACCTCGTGCTCAAGCTCCGGGCTGTCGCACAGCACCGCTATTCTTTTGCCTTTGTAAAGCATTCCGTCGCAGGTAGCACAGTAGGACACACCATTGCCAAGCAGTCTCGCTTCGCCATCGGTCTGTTTTCCCACCTGCACACCTGTCGCAATGATAACGCACTTCGCCTCATATTGAGCGTCCTTTCCAAGCAGGAAAAAGCTGCCGTCCATATTGTACACTGCGGTTATCATATCTTCTGTTATCCCTATCCCAAGAGTTCTGAGATGCTCATTATACTTTTCTGCAAGCTCCGGTCCTGTGACAGAGGGTATTCCCGGATAATTGCCAATAAGCTCGCTGCGGCGCACCTTTTCGCTCATTCCGTCACCAAAAAGCATTATATCCGCACCGCGCATTTTAAGGTTTATCGCCGCAGATACGCCTGCAGGGCCTGCACCGATTATTGCAACATCTGTTTTCATATTCTGTTCCTTTTCGTTTTTTAGTATTTTACCATACGCCGCACCGCAAATTCAACAAGCTGTCACATCTCTGATATAAAATTCATAAATGCCGTCAAAAAAGATTGCCATTGAATTTAATTAATGTTATTATCTTAAAAAGGCCGCAGTTTCTTTAATAAAGGAGAATAAAAATGAAGGCTGTAAGAATTATATTCACTGTAATAATAACAGTTGTTATGCTTGTTTATATGGTTTTAGGCTCGGTGCTTTTTGCAGTTGATCTCAGCTTTGATGAGCAGAACGTGCAAAAGGCTCTGGAGTCCTCCGATTCCTTTGCTTCGCTTATGCATTCAGCCGAGCTATCAATAAACAAAGACTTTGAACTGGATGCAGAAAACACAGCCGCTGAATTTGGCGCAAACACCGAGAATATCGAATTGAGCAAAATATATAGTCTGCCTGAAGCCTCGGCACTCTTTGCAGATATCTTCACCGGCAGCTCCAGATATCTTCTTTACGGAGAGGAATATACAGAAGTCAGCGAAGAGCTTGTCCGCAATTATCTCTGCGCTGTTGCCAATTATACCTCCGACAACAGCATTTCCGAGGGCGAGCTTGAGGATTATCTTTCCGTAAAGCTTCCCACTTACACCGCCAGATTTAATGAATCGGTAGCCAATGCCTTCGAGGCATTCGACGAAGAGCCGGAAGTCATCTCTACCATACGATTCCTTTTCGGCGACCTTAAGGTCATATGCATAGTCGGTGCTGTCATTCATATGCTTGTGCTTATTCTTCTGATCAGAGGAAGACTCGGCTACTTCTGCTGTGCCGGAGTATTCGGCATAACCGGTATATCAATGCTCCTTATCGGCAGTAATATAATGTCTGTCGCCGACGGAATACTCCCCTCCACATCGTATTCCCAGATCGTCTCCGATGTATTCAGAGAACGCTTTGCGCTGGTCGGTGCAGTTATCTTTGCTGTATTTTCCCTGTTTATGGCCGCAGCACTTATTATGTTTATCCGCAGTGATTCAAAAAAGACAGCATAGCAGATATTATTTTATAAAAAACAGCGCCGCAGAACCTGCGGTGCTGTTTTAATTTATTCGGTTATCCTAATATCGACCTGATAGCTTCCTGTACCTGACCGAGAAGCTCGTTGTTGAAAACAAGAAGTGCTGCAGTGAATACAATTCCTATTCCTGTGATTATCAGAGAAAGAACACCGAGCTTTCTTTTACCGATAACAACTGCTCTTATTCCAAAGAAAACAGCGAAAACAGCAAAGAACACACCGTAAACAGGGATCAGGCTGAGCATAGCAAACATCAAAGCCAGCGCAGTGGAGGTTCTGCCCCTGTATTCAGGTTCTTCTTCTCCACTTGTCAATTTCGGATGGTTTCTTGTCTGAAGCTCCGTTCCTTCAAAGCTGACCTCTCCGGACTCAATGAGCTCTATCATATACGGAGTCAGACTCGGGTCAAACTGAGTACCTGAACAATCTCTGAGTTCCTTGATTATCCTGTCATTTTCGAATTTATCTCTGTAGCATCTTGCAGTGGACATAGCATCGTATGCATCGGCGACACATATGATTCGTGCAACAAGAGGTATTTCTTCGCCCTTTTTGCCTTCGCCGTAGCCCTTGCCGTCCCACCGCTCGTGGTGGTATCGTGCACCGTGTTCTATATCGGGAATTGAAGTTATATCCTTCAGGATATCTCCGCCCATTGCAGGATGACGCTTTACCTGCTCCCACTCTTCTTCCGACAGCTTGCCGTTTTTATTAAGAGTAGTGTTTGCAATTCCGATCTTGCCTATATCGTGGAGCAAGCCCATATAGTAGATATTTTCCTGCTCAGTTTTCGAAAGTCCTGCTTTCTTTGCCAGCATACGGGAAATAACCGCCACACGATAGGAGTGTCCGGATGTGTATTCATCCTTTGCGTCTATGGTGTTAGCAACCGTTCTCATAGACTCTTCTGTAAGAGACTGCCACATCTGATATCTTTTACGGATATTTCTGTATCTTATAGAAGCTGCGATATTTGTTATCATAACGACAAGAACAGTGAATACCGCCAGCACAAGTACCCAGAACAGCACTTCATCGGTAACCTTTCTGAGTTTTGTTGCTGTGAGGTTAAATTTTGTAAATTCACCTGCAGGCTTCGGAGTATAAAGCACAAATCCGAATGTCTCTCTTGTCCCTGCTTCGATTACCGTGTTATAGGAAAGAGGAGAAATAGTGACCTTTCCGTCCTCTTCCTTCCAATCTGCATTCCAAAGCTCAGTTATTACACCGTTCTTCGGCATCTCAAATGAAACAGACCAGTTGGTGAGATTTACTTCGGAGTTGTTTATCAAATCCGCATCGTAGCAGATTCCGAAATATTTGATATCTCCTCCCAGTGGTTCCCACCAGCCCTGACCTACACGGGACTTCATTTTTATTCCGTAGCTTATCTCCTCGTAGCTTTGCTCCGTATCATTGAACTCAACGTCTACATAGTTTGCCGGAGAATGTTCAACGTGGTAGATCAAAAGAAAGATCATAAAAATCAAAGTCATTACTATGATTCCATACGCCATAACCGTACGGAATCGTGACTCTTTCATCATCCGCAAATCCTCCTTTTATATTTTAAAATATCTTCCCTCAGTTAATAAACTTTATATTACTTCTTAATTATATCATATGCTCCTTTTATGTAAAGACATTTTTCGGACTTAAAAATACATTTTTAATTATTTTGAAAAGCTGTACATAAAACTTTTCTATTTCCTCATTTTATTCACCTTTTTCTTCTTTGTTGTGTTTTGAAAACTCGCTCAATTCACTTTACATAACTGTGGTTTTGTGATAAAATAATATTCAGCTTTATTCAGGAGGTGCTTATAATGGCATATTCCGAAAAAGAAATGAGGGAAACCACTGTTTCACGCAGTGATATATTTAGCGGACGGGTCATTTCTGTTCACGTTGATGAGGTCAGTCTTCCAAACGGCTCAACTTCTGTACGAGAGGTCATTGATCACAACGGCGGAGTGTGTGTTGCCGCTATCAATGAAAATGGCGAGATAGCGGTAGTGCGTCAGTTCCGCTACGCCTACGGCGAAACTGTGCTTGAGCTTCCTGCAGGAAAGCTCGAAAAAGGCGAACAGCCTGATGATGCCATAAAACGCGAGCTGAAGGAAGAGGTCGGAGCAGAAGGAAAAAACTGGCACAGCATGGGAAAGCTTTATCCTTCACCTGGCTATGTAAATGAGATCATACATCTGTATTCCTGCGAAGTGGACGGCTCTGTCGGCGAACAGAATCTTGACGATGATGAATTCCTGAACGCAGAGTTTATTCCTCTCGAAAAGGCTGTTGACCTAGTTCTCAGCGGCGAAATCAAAGATTCAAAATCCCAGACGCTTATTCTGAAATGCGCCATAGAACAAGGCTTGTATAAAAGATCATAAAAGAGAAATTCGGAGGATATTATGGCAAACAGAAAAAGGAAAAACAGCTATGACAGCGGCGGATTTGATATGAAGTCTCTGGGCGCTCTGCTTGTAATACTTATCGGCGTAGCGCTTATTATCATACTTGTCAATTCTGCTGAAAAGAGCAAACCCTCACAGGAGACAGGCTCTTCCGACAAGCCGTCGGCAGTTGCCTCCGATGTCTCCGATGAAATTGAGGATGAGGTCAGTGAGCCCGATATTCAGGATCCCACCGAAAGTGAGCCCACTGAAAGCGAACCCACCGAGAGTGAACCTGAGTTCATCGTTACTGTAGAGGACCTCGACGGAACCTACAACCGCACCAATGTTGAGTCCTCAAATGCCGCAAAGCTTAAAATAATAAATCAGGATGACGAGGGCTTTGAATTTTCGCTTTCACTTCCCGATACAAAATACGCAGGCAATGCGGAGTTTGTAGGTGAAACCACCGCTCAGTGGAATTATGACGGCAATGTGCTGAAATTTGAGTGTGGTTCAAAAAGCATTACTCTTTCAGGTCTCAAAGCCGCTAACGGAAAATACATAACAGGTGAGCCCACCTATACCGATGAGGAGGATTCCGATTATGACGCTAACATCATAAACGCTTCCTCCACCCGTTCCGCTCTTTCAAAGATAATGAGCAAGGACGATTACTCTCTGCTTAAAAAGCTGCTTTCCGAGGGAGACAATATGGGCATCTCCCAAAGCAGTTCCGAATATCAGACCGATAAGAACGGCAAGGGCATTATGGTCGATAAGGAAACAGGGATGATAAAGTATCAGTACCAGCTCAAGTATGAGGGCAACTGTATGGTTCTCTGTTCTTCCGACGGTAAAGTATGTGTAGGTATCTACAACGAAAATGACGATACCGGCGAGCTTCGTTATTATGCAAGCTCTTCGTCCCTGCGTTCCAATGTTCCCGACTGCATCGAAAACTATGCAATTGCATACGGTCTCGACCTTGTGACCGATTGATCTGCTTGTTAAGGAGTGATTCCCAGTGAGTACATTCGGACTTCTTGTAACTCTCTTCTCCCTTATTTTTCTGGGAGGTTCCATATTACTTTATTATGCGGACAGTCACCGCGTAAAACTTGCAAGATTCTTTATGTTCGGACTGTTTCTGCTTATATTTTTAGAGCTTATTCTTGCTCTCTTTGAGTTTCCGGCAAAAATATTTGACCTGATCATATTCATAAGTATGGGAATGGAAAATATTGCCAATATTATGATACTCATTGTTCTTATTGCAATAGCCTTTGTGTTTTTCCTTATTATTCCCAAAATCAAATGGCGCCGCGTCCTTCGCACCACCCCTGTGAAAATGGTTGTCTGCGCACTTCTTCTCGCAGGTCTTCTCATTTACACCGAGGCATACAACGGAAGATATTCCTTTGAAAACAAAGACGACTTCTACGCAGTGCGTCAGATGTACGAAAAGTATGATGAGAATTTCTGGCCTGTAAAGCTTATCGAGACCGATGAAGCTGAGGCTGACGGTTCAAAGCATATTTCCGTTTACCCCTTTGACGCCACAACGGGCAGCGGAAAGCAGGATATCGCATATAAGATTACCGTATTCCGCCGCTTTGAAAATGGCGACTATGTGCTCTATTATTATCCCTTCACATATAAGACCTATGTGGATGGCGTTGCGTATTCTATGGATGTGTATGTTGACTTTACTCCTCCGGAAGAGGAAACCTCCGATTCTGATATGTCTGCGTCCGATCTCTCCGGTTCTGATTTATCGGAAAGTGATATTACAGAGTAAATTAAAAAGGGCTGCATCGCAGCCCTTTTATTTTTATGCCGAAGGCATTGTGGTCGATAATGATCTCAGCGCAGCTTCTATAGTTTTGAGCATTATCAGCTCGCTGTAGTCGCGGTCTGCATCGGGTGTGTTCAGCATCTGATAGGTTATTATATCCTCAAACAGTGCTTCCGCTTTTTCCACGCTTATATTCTCATAGTCATAAACTGCGATTTGGGTCATTTTGCCGTCTCCGATGGTAACTCCCAGTGTGGCGGACATTCTTCCCGTATCATACCGTGCGTAATATACACCGTCGGGGATGTTGGTGGTGTCCACCTCATTTATGAGCATTTCGCCCTCAACAAGATATCTGTCACCCTCCATTTTCATAGCGGATATGAGCCACACAGAAAGAGGTATTGCAATAACAAGTGCAGCTATGACGCATATTTTCAGCATCTTTTTTAATTTCAGCTTTTTGTAGGCTCCGCTGCGGCGAAGCTGTTCAATCTCTTTGGCTTCCTTTTTCTTTTCCTGCTGCTCTTTGCTGAAATTGCCCAATGTTCATACCTTCTTTCGCTTCTGATGCTACAATTATAGCTTTTACATCGAGCAAAGTCAACGATGGGGCTGTTACAGTTTGCTCTTTGGAAATCTCAATTTATATATTGACATTCTGGTCTATTGATGATAGACTAAAATTGGTCGATCGACAATAGACTAAACTTGGAGGATGTTTTATGGAAGAAATAAAATTAGGTTTAGTGGAATCTCAATTTGCGGAAATCATATGGCAGAACGAACCGCTGCCCTCACGGGAGCTTGTAATTCTGTGTGAAGAAAGGCTGAGCTGGAAAAAGTCCACAACATATACTGTTCTGAAAAAACTGTGTGACCGTGGATTATTTCAAAATCAGAACGGCACTGTCTCATCTCTGATCTCAAAAGAAGAATTCTCTTCTTTACAGAGTGAAAAGTTCATCGATGAAAGCTTCGGCGGTTCTTTGCCTGCATTCATTGCCGCATTCACAGCAAATAAAAAGCTGTCTGCCGACGAAATAAGTGAAATATACCGCTTGATTGAATCAGCAGGTAAGGAATAGTTATGCAGAATATTTTTCTTCATCTTTTCAATACGGGCATAAGTGTCTCGTTTCTCATTGCTGTTGTAATACTCATACGTTCGCTGTCGGGAAAGGCACCGAAATCTTTTCGGCTCTTTATGTGGGCAATAGTGTGCATCAGGCTTCTATTTCCCGTTTCTGTGGAAAGTAATCTCAGCCTTTTGCCTCAAAAGGATCTGATTCCCGATGAGTTGATATATTCTCATTCAAGCTTTGAGCCTACTTTGTCGGAAATATTTGAGTTTGCAGGAAATAATCCTGTGGCTTATGATATCGGACTCAGCAGCGACGGCAGTATGGTTTTTACGGAGTTTACAGCTCCCGATACTGATTATCTCAATCCCCTGCTTATATCACTGACCATAGCTTCTGTACTATGGCTTGCAGGGCATATTGCGATGCTGCTTTATGCGGTTATCAGCGTATTTCGTCTAAAGAAAACAGTCAGTGCCTCCATAGTCCTTCATAATGATATTCTAGTCTGTGATAACATCCGTACTCCGTTTATTCTCGGCATACTCTGCCCAAAAATTTATATTCCCTCAGACACTGATCCTTCTCACCTGCCCTTTATCGAGCAGCACGAGAGAGTGCATCTTGCGCGCCGCGATCATATATGGAAACTTCTCGGCTTTTTGGTACTGTCCGTTTATTGGTTTCATCCTTTGGTATGGGTCGGATATATCCTGTTCTGCCGTGATATTGAGCTTTCCTGCGATGAACGGGCTGTACAAAATATGGGGCTTGAGGATAAAAAGCTTTACTCAATAGCTTTGCTGTCCTTTGCAGCAGACACAAAGCATCTTCCCGTATATCCTCTTGCCTTCGGTGAATCAAACATCAAGAAAAGAGTGAAAAACGTGATCAATCATAAAAAACCTACAATTCTTGTAATCATCATATCAATTATTCTTATTGCCGTAGTTGGGCTCTGCTTTCTTACGAAGCCTGTAAGCAATGTACTTGATGCAGAAACAGAAGCCTACCTTCATCAGGTCATAATCGATTATCACACGGGAGATTATCTCGCACCTGAAGGATCCTTTGCCTGTGAGGATCATATTATTCTCAAGGCAGAGAAAAAAGGGGAAGTCACAACTGTGTACGCACTTGTTATGTATCTTAATTTCACCTGTGATGACGGCCTGATTTCCAAGGTGAGCGGATGTCATATTCCTTCGGTTATAACACTTGATATGAGCGGCTCTGCTTACAGCTATCAGTACTGGCAATCTGAGGACGGTACAAGATATGTCCCCAGCATCAGAGAAAAGTTCCCCTGGTACCTTGAAAACAAAGCCATAAATATTCATAAAACCGCCTCAGAGCAAAGCGAGCGATGCATTACACAGGCAGAAAAGCATTTTGGTATAAAGTATGTTGACCCGTATGCAAACACAACATACACAACAAGGGCATATAATGCAGAGGAATAACATATCTGCACAAATCTAAACACACAAAAACACCGCAAGGGCTTGCCCTTGCGGTGTAAATTACTGTTTTGCTGTATGTTAATTTGATTACATCTCGTAATCTCAGAACATTATATTACTTTGCGTAATCGATAGTTCTGCTTTCGCGTATGATATTGACCTTGATCTGACCGGGATAATCCAGTTCATTTTCGATCTTCTGGCAAATCTCACGTGCGATAAGTGCCATATTGTCGTCCTTGACGACCTCGGGCTTGACCATAACGCGGATCTCACGGCCTGCCTGAATAGCAAAGCAGCGTTCAACGCCTTCGAAGCTGTTTGCGATCTCCTCAAGCTGCTGGAGTCTGCGTATGTAGTTTTCAAGATTCTCACGTCTTGCGCCGGGGCGTGCTGCGGAGATAGCGTCAGCTGCCTGGACAAGTATATCGAGAATACCTGTAGGCTCTACATCGTTGTGATGAGCCTGAATTGCGTGAACAATAGCATCGGATTCCTTGTACTTCTTTGCGTACTCGACGCCAAGACTTACGTGGGTTCCTTCCATTTCGTGGTCGAGACCCTTACCTATATCGTGCAGGAGACCTGCTCTGCGAGCCTGTGTGGGGTTGAGTCCCAGCTCGGAGGCCATAAGACCTGCCAGGTAGGAAACCTCAAGTGAGTGAATAAGAACATTCTGTCCGTAACTGGTGCGGTTACGCAGCCGGCCAATCAGTTTAACAAGCTCGGGGTGCAGTCCAATAACGCCGGACTCGAGCACTGCGCGCTCGCCCTCTGCCTTCATTGTAGCCTCGACATCTCTGCGAGCCTTTTCGATAGTCTCTTCGATTCTGGACGGATGTATACGTCCGTCATTGATAAGTCTTTCCAGTGCCTGACGTGCAATCTCACGGCGCACGGGATCATAGCAGGAAAGGGTGATTGCTTCGGGTGTGTCATCTATAATAAGGTCAACACCTGTGAGTGTTTCGATTGCGCGGATATTTCTTCCTTCGCGTCCGATTATTCTGCCCTTCATTTCGTCATTGGGCAGTGCAACTACAGAAACTGTAGCTTCTACAACGTGATCTGCAGCGCAGCGCTGGATAGCCTGAGAAATGATCTCTCTTGCCTTTGCGTCGCACTCGTCCTTGGTCTTCTGCTCGAAGGCCTGGATCTTGATAGCCTTTTCGTGGGTAAGCTCACTGTCGAGAACATTAAGCAGGTGAGCCTTTGCCTGCTCCTCTGTAAATCCGGAAATACGCTCTGCGTATTCCTTCTGAAGTCTCTTATAATCCTCTGCCTCAACAAGCTTTGCATCAGCCTGTGCGATCTTTTCTGCCAGTGCCTGCTCTTTCTTTTCGAAATTTTCAAGCTTCTTGTCGAGTGCTTCTTCCTTCTGGGTAATCTTGCGCTCCTGGCGCTGTACTTCTTTTCTGCGCTCGGAAAGCTCCTTATCGCTCTCATTGCGCAGTCTGTGGATCTCATCCTTGCCCTCAAGTATAGCTTCCTTCTTGCGTGCTTCAGCTGCCTTGTAGGCTTCATTTACTATTCTTCTTGCTTCTTCTTCCGCTGAACCGGTGATTCGTTCGGCGGTTCTTTTTCTTTGTTCAATACCCAGATAAAATCCGGCAACGCCTGCAAGACCGGCAGCTGCAAGACATATCAGCAGTATCCAATACCATTCCAAAGGTCTTTTTTCCTCCTTGTTTTTCTGAAATTTTAATATTAGTAAGATTTTTAAGAATATCATTGCCAAAGGGTGCGTTACGTCCTGTGGCGGAGTCTTTTAAAAGCCCTTGTGATGCTGCGCTGACGAAGTACGCGGCAATTGGCTGCTTATAATTCACTCCACAATATATCATAGCTCAAATTATGTACATTTGTCAAGGAAAATACTTTTCTTTCCTTTGTTAAATTGGAGATTTTGCAAAGAAAATTTTGCGTAAATTGCCGAATGATGTAAAATCGCGCATTTTGAATTGTGAACAAATTATTACAGAGCTGTTATTGAAATTATCGGCAAAATATAGTAAAATGTATATGAAGAATCATCTTTATTTTTATAACGAGGTGACAGAAAATAATGAAGCACAACACAAAAAATCGCTTGATTTCTATACTTCTCTGTGTTGCTGTACTCCTTTCGATCCTTGCTGTATCGGGATGCGAAGAGCTTCTCGAATTCGACCTGGACGATCTGGGTGCATATGAGGATTTCTACGGCGGTGATTCCTCCTATGATTCCTTCTACAACAGCGACGATAGCGGCACTTCAGGAACTGACGACGGTGACTCTATCGTCTTTGACGACACTGTCCCGGCAGAACCTGTTGATATTCCCGAAGAATCGGTTGAAACAAATGAGACCGCACAGGCTATAACCTCTATGTTCTCCGATACTGTTGTCCGTGAAAAGGGTACGAAGATCATCGGCAACAATCAGGACAAGGTCACCATTATGATTATGCTCAACGGCTCAAATCTTGAGAGCGACTACGGCTGTGCAACCACCGACCTGAAGGAGATACTCTCTGCAAGTCTTTCCGAAAACATCAATATCGTAATTCAGACCGTCGGAACAAAGAAATGGCACGTAAACGGCATTTCAAACTCCACCTCTCAGAGATATCTTGTGTCGAACGGCAGTCTTGTGAGACTGGAAAACGATCTTGGCGATCTTGATGTTGGTGATTCCGACACCCTCAGCGATTTCGTTACATACTGCAATAAGAATTACCCTGCAAACCGCAATATGCTGATCTTCTGGAATCACGGCGGCGGAATAATCTACGGCTACGGCTATGACGATTCCAACTATTTCTCCAGTGACAGCCTTAATGTGGACGAGATTCAGAAGGCTCTCTCCAAGTCCGGCGTATACTTCGATTTCATCGGCTTTGACGCCTGTATTATGGGCGGTATCGAAACTGCCTGCGCTCTTTATGATTTTTCTGACTATCTCATCGCCTCTGAGGACTTCGAATCCTCCGACGGCTGGGAATATTCCCGCTGGCTGGCAGCTCTCGGACAGAATTCCTCCACTCCTACTCCCGATCTTGCAAAAATAATCTGCGACGATTTTGTTGATGAATCAAAAAGAGCAAACAGCGAAGGTATATTGGCTCTTGTTGACCTGGCATATATGAAGCTTCTCTATTCCGCCTGGACCAGTTTTGCTTACTCAGCAGAAGCAGAGCTTCTGGGAAGCAACTACAGCTACGAAATGACTCCCTATAACCGCGTGGGCAAAGAAAACCGCAGCTCTGTAGCAGATCTCAGCTCCTATTATGCAGTTGACCTTATGGCTACAGCTTCTTCTATGAATACCGAGGAAGCAGCAGCGCTTTCCGATGCGCTGAGCTACGCTATCGTTTATATGAATTCCACCTCGGGAGACAGAGATATGACCGGTCTCTCAGTTACACTTCCTTATGGCAGCAAGTCTACCTATAATGAACTCAGCACCATTCTGACAAGCTGCGGATTTGATTCCGAATATGTAACCTTCCTCGGAAAATTCGCCGATCAGGGTTCAAGCAGTTACTATGACTGGGACGACTATATCTTCGACGGCTGGGACAGCTACGACCCGGGCTACAACTGGAATGAATATGATTACTGGGATAGCTGGACCAACGACTTCTTCGGCTGGGATTCCTGGCTGTATGATGACGGCGGCTACAATGATTACTACGACTACGGCAGTGGTTATGGCAGCGGCTATGACGACTACTACGACTACGGTAGTGGCTACGGCAGCAGCTATGACGACTACTACGACTACGGTAGTGGCTACGGCAGCGGCTATGACAGTTATTACGATTACGGTTATGGCAGCGGCGACAACTGGTATTACGAAGACGATTGGGAGTCTGTGGCTGATGAGCTCTATGACTATTTCAACGATTGGATGTACTGGTAAAATCAAATAACAGTGCGTTTTATGCAGTATTAAAAGCAGCGGCAGGAATATCCTGCCGCTGCTTTTCTTTATTATGTAAGATATTTATTCTCAGCTCAATGAGTTTATTTTAAAACAACTCGTCCAGCAGAATGTAATAGCGTATTTTCTCCATATCCGGTTCCATATTAAGATATTTAAAGAGCAGGCTCGGGTCATAGCCCCCAATCTTATAGCCATATGTGCCGTTATAGTTGTTTTTAAGGCTTCTGTACGCCAAAGCAATGTCCTGATACCTGTCAGCCTTTCCGCTTCTTCCAAGGTCAATAAAACCGCTTATACGGTCATTCTCTGCAAACACATTGGGAAGACAGAAATCACCGTGAGATAAAACAGGCTCTTCCTTCGGCTTATTTTCGCAAAGCCATCTAAGAAGATCGTAAGGGTCTTTGAATCCGCCTTCTCCGAAGGTTTCGGGCTCGGTGTTTTCAATGTCGCACAGATCGTTTTCCACGTTATGTTTTGCCCGTCTCAGCTTGTGCTCTATGCTCTGGTCAACAGGGCAGTCGGATATATCTATACTCCATAGCATCTGCAATGCCTCAGCCATTAATCTCGTTACTTTTTCAGGCTCTTTTATAAACTCCTGATCACAGACCATCTTGCCGTTTATTTTTGAGGTGAGAAGATAGTTTTTGCCGTTTTCTTTTTCATAAGCAAGAAGCTTTGATACAGGAATTTTTCCCTCAAGCCATCTGAGCATTTCAGCGTGAGTGTCACTTTCTTCATCTGATGGATCAATTTTCAGTACCATATCCTCAAAGCACATCACCGCAGAACCTGACTCTCCGATGTTCTCTTCTGTATATGGTTTATTGGCTGTGAGCTTAGTAATACTTTGGGGAATATACATTTTATTTCCTCTCGTGTTTATGTTCTGTGTTATTTAAAACCCCCGGCACCGGGTAGGTGCCGGGGGTTTTGCTTATGCCTTAGTCTATGCTCAGGTCAGGCCTTATGCCTCGACTCTTCTCTTCTTGGAGAGAACGAGAACCATAAGTCCGGATACTGCCATAAGGATTATGACAGATACGGGAATTTCTTCATCGCCTGTCTCAGGTGCATAGTCGCTCTCGCCGAGGACGTCGGTGCGGATGGTGTAAGTGCTGTTGGAAACTGCGCCTACATTCTCTCTGCCGCCGGTTCCGCCGGTGATAACGGTGTTGCTGGTACGGTCGATGATGTTCGGAGGATTCTTATCGTTGTCGCCAAGAACGGTAGATTCAACAATGTCAGTAGTCTTGCTCTGGTTGGTGAAGTCTACGATTGTGCTGCCCTTGTTGATAACGATATTCTTTGTTGCGTTGCCTTCGTAAGTTACGTCATCGCCGCTTACCTTGTACATAGTAAGGAATCTGGAGCCATCAACATTCTCGGTTACCTTGATAACAGTACCATAAGGAATGTCGTTGAGGGTGATGGACTCACCTGCGTTGAGGCTGAACTGACCGGTGGTCACAGCGCTGTTCACAAATGCATTACCCTTTTCATCGGTGATGATGAAGTCGAACTCTTCAGAGTTGCTTACCAGTCCGGAGGTGTACTTGTTGATAGTGAGCGAACCGCTGAGCAGCTCATTGGTGAATGTAACTGTCTCGTCAGTATCGGTGGTCACTACTGCTTCGTTGTTTGCAAGAGATACAGTGTCTGCGCCGAGAATTGTGGAGAGCTGGTAGTAGTTACCGGTCTCGAACTCAACGATCTTGAACTTCTCGCCGTTGATGGTTTCGAACTCAGCGGTCTCGCCGGCCTTCAGATAGAAGGTCTTATCGAGGATCCAGCTGCCGTCTACTTCCTTATAGAGGTGGAAGCCGAACTTATCGCCGAGGTCCGCGCTCTTATCGGTGAGCTTCTTCTCAACAGTCAGCTTCTGGATAGCCGGGCTGTTGTTGAAGGTGATGTCTTCTGCACCGTTGAGAACTACTGTTGCAGACTTCTCGTCAGCGTCAACCTTATCCTTAGCGCCGATGTTATCGATGGTAGCACCTGCGAAGTTGAAGGTCTTGCCTGTATCGGTCTCGATTACCTTGAAGGTCTCGCCGAGGTCAAGGTTCTCGAAGGTCTTGCTCTCGTTCGCCTTGAGGGTGAAGGTCTCGATGGACTTCCACTTGCCGTCTACGAGCTGCTGGAGCTCGAAGCCGAATGCGGTGTTCATATCGCCGCCCTCGCCGATGATCTGCTTGCGAACGGTGATGGAATCGGTCTTGATGATGTTGCTGATTGTGACGGTTCTGTCGCCGGTGAAGAGGAAGCTTGCGCCCTTCTCATCCTTGGTGCTGACGAGCTTAGAATCTGCGTCAACGCCGCCGAAGATGTAGTTATCGCCGGTATCAGTCTCGATTACCTTGTAGTCGATGCCGATTGCGAGGCCCTCGAAGGTCTTGGTTTCGCCAACCTTGAGTTCGAATGCATCGCCCTGCTTTACCCACTTGCCGTCGATGGAAGCAAACAGCTGGAATGTGAAGCTGTCGCCGAGATCCTGGCCGCGAGTAAGTGCCTTAGCAACTGTCAGATCAGCAGTCTTGCGTACGTTGGAAACGTCGCCCTTAGTGGTAACATCAGTCTTGACTACTGCCTTGTTGGTCTGGATGTTGTTGATGTAGCAGCTGTAATACTCAGCGCCAACCTCTTCGATGGTGTACTCTACGCCGTAGAATACGCCGTCAACCTTAACAACATCGCCGATTGTTGCGTATACAACGCCCTCAACAGGCTCTTCGACCTTACCGGTCTTGTTGAATACGAACTTCTTGGTGATGGTCTCACCGTTGCTGTCCTCGAATACGCCGGTCATATGGATCTCGAAGTACTCATCATACTCGGTTACGCCGGAGACGGTCTTGGTTAGCTCAAAGTCAGTGGTCTTTCTGGTGTTGGTGAACTCAACAGCAGTCTCATCAGCAGCGATGGTGAATACCTTGTCAGCTGCAGCTGCGGTGCCGTCGATGGTAATTGTGGTTGCGTAGGTCTTTTCATCACAGGTCTCGCGAACGATGAAGCTGTCGCCATACTTAACAACTACGCCTGCATCAACGCTGGACCAGGTCTGACCGTTCTGGAGGGTGAAGCTTGCAACCTTGGTCTCTTCGCCGTTCTCAACCTTGAACAGATCGAAGCCGAAGCCTGCTGTTGTGTCGATTACGTCGTTGAGGGTCTTGGTTACGAGGATTTCGCCAACCTTAACGGTGTTGGTGAATGTTACGGTCTCGCCCTCTGCACCGATTGTTACGGTTGCCTGTGCGAGATCAAGTGCAACGCCTTCCTCATCTGCGCCGTCTACTGCGGTGAGCTCATAGCGGCTGCCGATGTTGGTCTCGGTGATGCGATATACATCGCCAACGAGTGCGTCTGCCTTGCTCCAAGTGAAGCTGTTCTCTACGCCGAGTACAATCTCTTCGCCCTGAGCGATCCACTTGTCGCCGTCCTTCTTTTCTACCTTGAAGGTGAAGGTGTCAGTGCCTGCGCTGCCGCCCTCAACTGCCTTACGGATGGTAAGGGTTGCATTGTTCAGGTCATTTGTGAATTCGAGTGCATTGTTGTCAGCAAGCTTGAGCTCTGCACCGTTGACCTCGAGAGTAGTACCGCCGGTTACACCGTAGAAGCTGAATGCTGCGGTGGAGTCGGTCTCGATTACTCTGTAGGAAGCACCTACATAGAGGCCGTTGATTGTCTTGGTCTCGCCTGCCTTAAGGGTGAAGTTCTGAACCTCTGCCCATGCGCCGCCCTTCTGGACCTCAAGTGCGAACTTGAATTCCTTGCCGAGCTCTTCGCCGCCGTTAGCGGTGAGGGTCTTGGTGATATTGAGGGAAGCGGTGTTTCTGGTGTTGACGAATGCTGCCTTGTTGTCACCTGCGACTACGTCGAGGGTGATTGCGGTTGCAGCGTTGCCGTTTACGGTGGTTGTATAAACTGCGCCGTCAACTGCCTCAGTTACCTGAACCTTATCGCCGTACTCAACGTTCTCGATCTTCCAGGTCTCGCCGTTTGCGAGAGTCTTGACGCCGTAATCCTCGCCGGTGGTGAGGTTGATAGCGGAGAAGGTGAATGCTGCGTTCGGTTCGAATGCATCTGCAACGGTCTTGGTGATGAGCACGTTGCCGAGCTTAGCGGTGTTGGTGAATGCTACGACGCTGCCGTCCTCGACGATTGTTACCTTGTAAGGTGTGCCGATTGCTGCATTGTCTGCCTCTGCACCGTTTACGGTGACCTTGGTGAGGTTCCACTTAGCACCGGTGGTGGTCTCTGTTACACGGTATACATCGCCAACGGATGCATCGGTGTACCAGGTGTAATTCTCTGCTGCAGAGATGCTTACGTTCTCCTTGACAACTGTCCAGGTGCCGTTTGCGTTCTGCTTCTCAATCTTGAAGGTGAACTTGTCGCCGTAATCGTTGCCAACAACGGTCTTGTTTACGGTGAGAGATGCCTTCTTGATTACGTTCTTGACAGTGACATCAGTGTCGCCTGCAAGAGTAAGGGTTACTGCATTTTCGTCAGCGGAAACTGCGTACTCGGAGCCATCTGCCTCAGCGGTGAGGAAGTTGTAGCTGCCGGTCTTGGTCTCGACTACCTTGTAGTCAACGCCGACATACAGGCCGTCAAATGTCTTATTAGCGCCTGCCTTGAGGCTGAATGTCTCGATCTCTGCCCATGCGCCGTTGGGATCCTTCTGATAGAGCTTGAAGGAGAATGTCTCGCCGAGGTTCTTGGAATCCTCGAGTGCCTTCTCAACGGTGAGGGATGCGGTAGCTCTTACGTTGGTGAACTCAACGGAAGTACTTGCCTTCTTAACAGTTACCTCAACAGCATTTGCTGTCTTGCCGTCTACCTTAACGGTGGTGGTGTAATCGGAGCCGGTGGTTTCTACGACCTTGATGGTATCGCCGTACTTGACGGTGTACTTATCGTTGGTCTCGATGACCTTGCTCTCGCCGCCGGTAAGGGTGATGGTGTCGATGGGTTCAGCGGAGCCATTCTTGTAGATGTTGAAGGTGAAGGGACGGGTTGCATCGTAGCTGTCATCCCAGACCTTGGAGATAACGATCTTGCCTTCGTAAACATCGTTGGTGAAGAGTACGGATGCACCGCTGGGTGCGATAGTGACGGTAGCCTCACGTGTGTCGAGGTCGAAGCTCTCTGCGCCTGCAACGCCTGCCAGATAGTAACGGTAGTTGTCGCTGGTTTCTACGATCTTGTAGACATCGCTTACGACTGCGTCCATAGCGAAGATCTTGTTGTCGTAGGTGAGCTTGATGTCTTCCTTGACGGTGGTCCAGGTTCCGTCTGCCTCAAGCTTCTGGATATCAAAGGTGAATACTTCGTGCTCGAGCCAATCGCCGAGAGATGCAACGTCCTTTGTTATCTTGAGCTGTGCGCTCTTGAGCTTGTTGGTGAACTTGATGGTCTTATCTGCGTTGAGAACAACTGCTGCACCGCTGCCGATTACATCGCCGGTGGTTACTGCAACAGGTGTGCCGCCTTCTGCCTTGACAAAGTCGAAGGAGTCGGAGGTATCAGTCTCGATTACTCTGTAGTCTACGCCGTAGAAGAGATCCTCTGCAGTGTAGGTCTCGCCAGCCTTGAGCTTGAAGGAGGTGATATTGATCCACTCGCCGTCCTTCTTCATCTGGAGGACAAACTTGAATTCCTTGCCGAGCTCTTCGCCGCCGTTTTCGAGCTTCTTCTCAACTGTGAGATTTGCGCTCTTTCTGATGTTGGTGAAGTTTACATCAGAGTTGGGCTTAAGGACTGTAACAGTGCCGTCTGCATTGAGACCGCCGGTAACTACGGAGTAGTTGTCGTCCTCAGCCTCGGTGATCTTGACGATGGTGCCGTAGGGCAGCTGGCCGCTTACCCAAACCTGATCGCCTGCGAGGGAGAAGGTCTCGATGATCTCGCCGGTCTTAGCGTTGGTTGCTGTGAATGCGAATACTGCGTCAGGTGCATAACCATCGGTCAGGGTCTTCTTCACAGAAACAGTACCGGTCTTGACGGTGTTGATGAATGTTACTGTGGTATCGTCAGCGAGAGTGAGGGTACCTGCGCTCTTGCCGGATACTGCGACTGCGTTGACTACGCTGTCAAATACGTAGTTTTCGCCGGTCTTTGTCTCAGTTACTCTGTAGACACCGTTGACATCGAGCTCGAAGGAGGTGGATGCCTTAGGTGCGTCAGGAGTGATGCTGAGGGTGAATTCCTCACCGATCTGCTTCCACTCGTCACCGAGCTTCTGCTCGAGGATGAAGGTAAAGCTGTCTTCGAAGAGATTGTCGCCGTCCTTGATTGCCTTAGCAACTGTGAGGGTTGCCTTTCTGCGGACGTTGTCAAATCCGATCTTATGGGAATCCTTGGTGATTGTCAGCTTAGCATCGCCGGCTGCTGCGCCGTCGATAGTAACTGTGGTGTTGTAGTTGCCTGCGCCGATTTCCTTGATTTCGAAGACATCACCGAAGTTTACGCTGTATGCAGAGTTGCTCTCGATGGTCTTCTCTTCGTTTGCTGCGAGCTTGAATGTGTCAACGAGCTTACCGTTGCGGTATACCTCGAAGGTAAACTCAGCAGTAGGATCGGTTGCGTCGGTAAGGGTCTTCTTAACGGTGAATTCGCCGGTCTTAATGATGTTGGTGAAGGTCATAGACTCAGAGCCGTTGATCTCAACAACACCGTAAGCCTCTTCGAGCTTAACGCTGTCAGCACCGTCGATGGAGCCAAGCTCAAATCTGCTGCTGGGCTCGGTCTCCTTGACGATGTACTTCTCGCCGTAAAGGAGTCCGTTGAATGTCTTGTATTCGTTAGCCTTAAGCTCGAAGGTCTCAACTGCAACTGCGTCGCTGCCGTTTACCTTATAGAGTGTGAAGCCGAATACGTCAGTGTCAACTGCGTTAGCAGCGATCTTTCTGACGGTGAGGCCTGCGCTCTTGAGCTGGTTCTCAAATACTACGTCGCTGTTGGTCTTAAGGTTGAAGTAGTAGCTTGTGCCGTTTACATAGCCGTCAGCTACACCCTTTGCATTTGCAAACTCGAAGCTGCTGCCGTCTGCTACAGTTTCGGTGATCTTGTACTCTGTCTCAACTTCGAGGTTGAATGCCTTGGGCTCAGAAGCTGCGGTGAGAGTGAAGCTCTCAACTGCCTGCCACTCGCCGTTAGCAAGCTTCTTTTCGAGTGTGAAGCTGAACTCTTCGTCAGTTGCACCGTTGAGGAGTGCCTTATCAACTGTAAGCTTAGCGGTTGCTCTGGTGTTTGTGAATGCAACCTTGGTTGCCTCGTTTGCAATAGTTACGGAAGCCTCGCTGCTCTTTACTGCAGAGCCTTCGCCTACGATGTAGGAGGTCTCGTAGAGAGTTGCGTTGGACTGCTCAACTACCTTGTAGAGGTCACCGTAGAGGAGACCCTCGAAGGTCTTCTCTTCGCCGTTTGCGAGAGAGAAGCTGTCAGCAACTTCATAAGTCTCGGTTGCGGCGTTGTACTTGTAAAGGGTGAATGCGAAGGTCTCGTCGGGGTTGACAGTGTCAACAAGCTTCTTGCTGACGGTCAGGCTGCCCTTCTTGACTTCGTTGACGAAGACAAGGTTGGAGCCCTCAACGGGAACTACGACCTCTGCGCTCTTAGCAGTCAGGTCAACATTCTCGCCGCCGACGATGTCGGAGATCTGGTAACGATAACCGATTTCGGTCTCAGTTACTCTGAACTTGTCGCCTACGCGAACTTCCTTATCGGAGGTCCAGGTGCGATCCTCATAGGTTACGACTGCGGTATCAAACTCGACCCACTCGCCGTTTTCGAATCTTTCAACGATGAAGGTGAACTTCTCGCCCTCGACCCACTCGCCGCCAACAGCGATAGTCTTGCTGATGGTGAGCTTAGCAGTCTTAAGGGAGTTGGTGAATGCTACATCGTTCTTGTCAGCTGCGATGAAGGTTACTGCAGAACCGGACTCGATGGTTGCAACCTCGCCGCCTGTTGCGGTTGCGAAGGTGAATGCATCGGTGGTATCTGTCTCAACTACTCTGTAGGTTGCGCCGACATAGAGACCGGAGATGGTCTTAGTCTGGTCAGCCTTGAGCTTGAAGGACTCAACCTCAGTCCATACGCCGTCCTTCTCGATCTCGAGTACGAAGGAGAATTCCTTGCCGAGGTTTGCACCGGTGTCAACGTTCTTCTTAACGGTGAGAGAACCGGTATTTCTGACGTTGGTAAATACTACGGAAGCAGAAGGAGCGTTAACTACAACTGCGCCCTTATCAAGACCTGTAGCTGTGGTGGTGTAGAGAGCACCGGTAGAGAGCTCTTCGATCTCGATTACATCGCCGTACTCGAGAGCCTCGATTACCCACTGCTCGCCTGCGCCAAGCTCCTTGGAGCCAAGGCTCTGGCCGCTGGTCTTATTGAATGCGGTGAAGGTGAACTTAGCTTCAGGTGCGAATGCATCCTCGAGCTTCTTCTCGATCACTACATTACCGGTCTTAACGGTATTGGTGTAAGTTACGGTGTTGCCGTTGTTGCCGATGGTTACCTGTGCGGAACCGTCGGTGAGGCTGGAGGAAGTTGCACCCTCGATCTTGGTAAGGGTGTAACGGCTTGCAAGGTTGGTCTCGGTTACACGGTAGACATCACCAACAGTGAGACCTGTGAAGATGTAGCTCATACCGTTGTCGCCGCCGAGAGTTACAGTCTTGACTGCCTTCCAGCTGTTGCCGTCCTTCTTCTCTACAACGAAGGTGAAGGTATCGTCATAAGCATTGCCCTTGACGATCTTCTCGATGGTGAGAGAAGCGCTGCGGCTTACGTTGGTAGCGGTGATAGCAGTGTCGCCTTCGAGTACGAAGTCAACGCCGTCTGCGCCGCTTACGGGGTTACCTGCGCTCATACCTACGTAGTTGTAGGAAGCACCGGTCTTGGTTTCGATAAGTCTGTAGGAAGCACCTACGAAGAGACCGTCGATCTTCTTGCTTTCGCCTGCTGCCAGGTCGAATGCCTCTACCTTGACCCACTTCTCGCCGTCAAATACCTGGAGTTCGAAGCTGAATGCCTCGCCGAGGTCGTTGGATCCGGCTGCAAGTGCCTTGTCAACTGTGAGGGAAGCGGTCTTTCTGGGGTTCTCAAACTCGATTGTCTCGTTGAGAGTGTCGACCTTAACGATGGTTTCCTTGGAAACTACACCGAGAACAACAGTCTCATAATGCTCAGCACCAAGCTCCTTGATCTTTACTTCGGTACCGAAGGGCAGATTCTCAAGCTTGAATACCTGATTGTGTCCGAGAGTGAAGGTTGCGATGGTCTTGCCGGTCTTGTTGTCGGTTGCAACGAAATCGAAGGTTGCATCCGGCTCAAGAGCATCGTCAAGAAGCTTCTTGACTGCAAGTGCACCAAGCTTAACCTTGTTGGTGAAGAGGAGGGTGTTGCCGGTTTCATCGATAACAACCTCTGCGCTCTTAGCGGTGAGGTCTACGGTATCTGCACCGTCAACCTTGTCGAGCTCATAGCGGTAGCCGATGTTAGTCTCGGTTACACGGTACTTCTCGCCAACTGCCAGCTGTTCGCTGGTCCAGGTTCTGTTCTCATAGGTGAGAGTTACGGTCTCGAACTCTGCCCAAGCACCGTTCTCGAACTTCTCAATCACGAATGTGAACTCTTCGCCCTTTTCCCACTGTCCGCCGACTGCGATGGTCTTGCCGATGGTCAGCTTAGCGGTCTTAAGGGTGTTGTTGATGGTGACATCCTTGTCGCCTTCGAGCTTAAAGGATGCGCCCTGAATGTCAGGCTCTACGTAGATTGCGTTTCCATCGGTCCAGCTGCTGTATGCGAAGGACTCGGTGGTGTCGGTCTCTACTACTCTGTAGGTTGCTCCGACGAAGAGACCGGAGATGGTCTTTGTCTCGTCAGCCTTAAGCTTGAAGGATTCAACCTCAGTCCATACGCCGTCCTTGAGGATCTCGAGCTTCATAGAGAAGGTCTTACCGAGCTCAGCGCCACCCTCAGGCAGTGCCTTCTTGACGTTGATGGAAGCGAGCTTTCTTGTATTGGTGAAGGTAACGGTTGCGTTCTCCTCACCGATAACTACGATGTTGTTAGCGTCAACACCTGCTGCGGTGGAGGTGTAAACTGCATCGTTGTATACTTCGGTAACTTCTACCTTAGTTCCGTAAGGAATGTTGTCAACAGTAAGGGTCTCGCCGCCGCCGAGTGTTGCGGATGCAAGGGTTGCCTTGGTGTCTGCATTTCTTACGATGACAGTGAACTTAGCGTTGCTGTCGTACTTGTCGTTAAGGATCTTCTTAACATTCAGGCTGCCCTGCTTAACAGCATTGACGAAGGTGATGTCTCTGTTGCCGTTGAGGACGAATTCGCCTGTAAGCTTGCTCAGGTCATTGGTATCTGCACCAACGATCTCAGCGATCTCATAACGTGTGCCGAGATTCTTTTCTACGATTCTGTACTCGTTGCCGAGATAGAAGGGATAATTGGAATTCTCAGTGAAGATTGCACTCTCGCCGCCCTTGATAGTAGCGGTGGAAACGTCAACATATGTGGAACCGACCTTCTGCTGGAGAACGAAGGTGAATTCATCTCCGTTGATCTCGCCGCCGGTGACAGCCTTGTTGACAGAGATCTTAGCAGTTCTGTTCTTATTATATACGTTGACCTTCTGACCCTCTGTGCCGAGAGTGAAGAGGATACCTGTGTTGTTTACGCCGCCAACTACGATCTGACCGTAGGTGGTGTCTGCAACTGTGGTATCAAACTCATAGCTTGCACCTGTTGCAGTCTCGACGATGCCATACTGAGCACCGATCTGGAGGGATACCTTGTGAGTATCGTTGAATCCGAGGTTGAACTTTTCGATCTCGGTCCAGCCGTTGTCGGTCAGACGATAGAGAGTGAAGCTGAACTTCTCATCAAACTCGTTGCTGCCCTCAGAAAGGAGCTTCTGGATGACTACTTCGCCTTCACGGCGGGTATTTTCGAATGCGATGTTAGCTTCTGCGCTGTCGATTGTAACAGTGCCGCTGATGCCTTCTTCAGTCTTTGCATTGATGGTGACTGAGGTCTCATAAACTTCGCTGTTTACAACTTCAGTTACAGTGTAGGTCTCGCCATAGGGGAGATTTTCAACTGTAAAGCTTTCGCCGCCGGTGATTGTGCTGCTTGCGACAACCTTACCGTTGGAGTCAGTTACATTGAATGTAAATACTGCATCGGGAGTGATGTCGTCGTTGAGAGTCTTCTTGACTACGAGCTTGCCGGTCTTGATTGCGTTGTATACAACGACCTCAGCGTCGCTCATAAGCTTGATAGTGTTGTTTGCACTAACATTGTCAGAGAAGCTTTCGAAGTTATAGCTCTTACCGGTCTTGGTTTCTACGATCTTGTAGCTTGCGCCGACCGGGAGGCTGATATACTTGCCGTTATTTGCGCCTGCCTTGATAGTGAAGGTGCCGTCTACGCCGTCCTCAGCAGCGGTAAGGAGCTTCCAGCCGTCTGCCTCGGTGTACTTGTAAACGGAGATCTCGAAGCTTTCGCCGAGATCGCTGCTCTCAGCGGTGAGAGCCTTGACTATCTTGAGCTGTGCATTGCGGCGGGTGTTGGTGAATGCTACGGAAGCTTCCTTAGCACCAATTGTGATAGCGCCGCTTGCTGCGCCGTTGGAATTTGTGCCGTTAGTTACTACGGTGGTCTCATAGATAGCGTTGTCAACTGTCTCAACTACTCTGTAAACGCTGCCGTACTCAAGAGTTGCGACCTGGTTGAGGTCAACAGCTTCGCTGTGCTTGAGGACTACGGTCACAGGAGCTCCGTCAGCCTTGAGAACATCTTCCCAAGCGCCGTTTACGAGCTGCTGGAGAGTGAAGGTGAATTCCTTCTCAGGTGTGACAGTATCAGATACTATCTTGGAAAGTACGATGTTGCCCTTAACAGTGCGGTTCTCAACAACTGCTGCAGCATTTGCGGAAAGAACAAACTGTGCACCGTTGTAATTTACGCCGTCAAGGTTTGCATTGGTCTCAGCAACATTTGCTGCGCCGCCGGAAACGGTGGTGCCAACATAGGTGTAACCCTCTGTGCCGACCATTTCAAGTACTCTGTAGGTACCTGTCTCAACTTCGAACTCTGCGGCGGAATCGCTTGCCATAAGAGTTACGGTTTCGATGGTCTTCCAAGTGTTGCCGATCTTTCTCTCAATTACGAATGTGAAGGTCTTGCCAAGATCGGTATCGCCGTCAGCGATTTCCTTCTTAACGGAGAGAACAACCTTCTTAACGTTCTGGAATGCTACGGTCTCATCACCGTCAAGAGCAATGCCTGCAGAGGTCTTACCCTCAGTTGCAGCACCCTCGAATACGGTGGTGGTGTCGTAGTTCTCAGCGCCGAGCTCAACTACGCGGTAGGTCTCGTTGTAGGGGAGGTTCTCGAAGGTTACGGTAGCAGATGCGCCGTGACCGACGGAGAGTTCCTTAACTTCTACCTTCTGGTAGGAAGAACCGACCAGCTTCTGAAGCTCGAACTTAAATGTGGATGTTCCGGAGAGAGCCTCATCGGTGAGGGTCTTGGAAACAGTAATTGTGCCCTGCTTTACCTTATTTACGAATGCGACTGCAGGATTCTTATCCTCAACGATGTTGACGATAGCATATCTGTCGCCCTCTACAGAGTTAGCTCCGGTGATGGATGCGAGCTCATAGATAGCGCCTGTCTCGGACTCGTAAATTCTGTAGGTTTCGCCCTCTACGAGATCGGTGTAGATCTTGCTGTCGCCAGCTCTGAGGGTGAAGCTATCGAAGTCTACCCAGGAGGAGCCTTCCTTCTTCTGTACGGTGAAGCCGAACTCGTCAGCAGCGTTGCCGCCGGTGAGCTGCTTTGTAACAGTGAAGCCGCCAAGTCTGGGGATGGGCTTGTTGGTGAAGGTAACCTCTGCATCGCCGTTTACGACGAACTTGGAGCCGGAAGCACCGTCAACGGTGACATTAGCACCGGTTACGGAAACGAGGGTGTATTCCTCTGCTGCGAGCTCAACAACAGCATAAGTGTTGCCGTATGCGAGGTTTTCGAATGTTGCGGAGCCGTTGGGCTTGACGGTTACATCGTCAACGCCTGCCTCGACCCACTCAGAACCGACCTGCTTGTAAAGACGGAACTTGAAGGTGTCGCCGTCATAGGCCTGACCGTCCATTGCCTTCTTAACGGTGAGGGAAGCGGTCTTTCTGGTATTGGTAAATGCAACTGCTGTTGCACTGTCAGCGGTAAGAGTGAAGCTGCCGCTGTCAAGAGCTGCAGTCTCCTTGGAGCCGACCTTAACGGTGGTCTCGTAGGTTGCGCTGTAGTCAGCCTCAACTACCTTGTAGGACTTGGTTACGTCGAGACCGGAGATGGTCTTGTACTCACCGCCTGCAAGTGTGAAGGTCTCAATTGCAGTCCAGGTCTTGCCGTCGGTGCTCTCATAAGCTGTGAAGCTGAAAGAAGCAGCAGCATTGTCGAACTTGTCATTGAGGGTCTTTGTGACCTTGATAGAACCAGTCTTTACTTCGTTGGTAAATACGATGGAGGGGCAGGACTTGTCAACGATGGTGATGGTTGCAACACCATTGATAACGCTGTCAGCACCTGCAACGTTAGCCAGCTTGTAGCTGTCAGGAGCAGAAGTTTCGCTGATTCTGTATACATCACCTGCAGTGAGGTCGGAGAAGGTCTTGCTTGCGCCTGCGGTGAGGGTGAAGGTCTCAACCTCTGCCCACTTGTCGCCGTTCTTCTTCTCCACCTTGAAGGTGAACTTATCGCTTGCGATACCGTAACCGGAAACGGACTTTGTAACAGTAAATCCGCCGATCTTGGGAATCGGAGTGTTGGTGAATGTGAGGGTCTCAGCACCGTCAACTGCTACGGATGCACCGGACATACCGTTTACGGTAACAGCGGAGCCGCCTGTAACAGAAGTGAAGGTGTACTCAGCATTGTTAAGCTCTGCGACTGCATAGGTTACGCCATATGCAAGGCCGGTGAACTTAGCAGTGCCGTTAGCCTTAACGGTGATATCCTCAGCGCCTGCAGATACCCAGCTGTTTCCGCTCTGCTTGAAGAGACGGAAAGTAAAGGAATCGTTTGCGCTGAACGGAGTACCGTTGATTTCCTTCTTGACTGTGAGATCTGCTGTCTTTCTATTATTAGTATATACAACAGAAAGGTCAGCGTTGGGAGAAATCTTGAAAGAACCGGTGTCGGTGCCGTTTACGGAAGCGGAGCCGACCTTTACGGTTGTGTTGTAGTTAGCATATTCGCTTTCTACTACCTTATAAAGCTTCTCGGTGTCCAGATCGGAGAAGGTCTTGTTCTCACCAGCTGCGAGGGTGAAGGTTTCAACAGCGTTCCAGTTGGTGCCGTTGTCTGCACTCTCATAAAGGGTGAATGCAAAGGACTTCTGTGCGTTGTCGAAGTTGTCGTTTACAACCTTCGAAACGGTGATGGAGCCGGGCTTTACAACGTTTGTGAATGCTACAGTGCGATTCTCGTCTGCGCCGAGGGTGAAGATAGCATAGATGTCATCCTCAATGCTGTCAGCACCGGTGATTGCACCGCGATCGTAGATCTCGCCGATAGTAGCTTCGTATACTCTGTAAGTGGTGTTAGCGGTAAGACCTGTGAAGTTCTTGGTCTCGCCAGCCTTAAGAGTAAATGTTTCAACGGTGGACCAGGAGGTACCGTTCTTCTTCTGAAGGGTGAAGGAGAAGGTGTCGCCTGCGTTGCCTGTACCGGAAACTGTCTTGGTAACTGTGAGGTTACCGGTCTTGAGAGTGTTGGTGAATGCGATGGAAGCATTGGTACCAACAACTACCTTAACAGCAGGATTGCCGTCGATGGTAAGGCTCTCATTGGTGCCGCCGACTACGGAAGCAAAGCTGTAGTTAGCGGAGTTGAGTTCTGCTACTGCATAGGTAACGCCGTAGGGAAGTCCGTTGAAGGAAGCGGACGAACCTGCGGTAACAGTTATATCGTCAACACCTGCGGGTACCCAGGAGCCGTTTTCTTCCTTATAAAGACGGAAGGTGAAAGAATCCTGTGCATCGGTTCCGTTAACAAGCTTGGAAACATTGATAGAACCGTAGTTACGGGTGTTGGTGAATGTTACGGACTGATCGAGAAGGCTCTCGTTGAGAGTGATCTCCTGGCTGGATGCTACAACAGCATCAGCGTTTACAGTAGTAACAACAGAAGTTGTATACTTTCCGGAATCAACATCCTCAGTTACACGATAGGTACCAAGAGGAAGTTTTGAGAAAGTATGAGTCTTGCCATCCGAAAGCTTGACGGAATCGACCTTCTGCCAACCGCCGTCATAATACTCAAGGTTGAACACGAACTCTGCGTTGGGATCCACAGCATCGTCAAGGTTCTTCTTAACGGTGATGGAGCCTTCCTTAACAACTTCAACCGCATCATTATAGAATGTAATGTGGCGGCTGGAGCCGTCGGTTGCGGTAAAGGTAACAGTCTTGCCCTTGATGGAGTCAACGCTGCCTGTTGCCTCTGCCTTATTAAAGGTGTAAAGCTCGGAAGAATCAAGCTCAACTACCTTATAGGTTACGTTCTCCTCGAATTCGGAGAAACGCCAGGTCTTGCCTGCCTCAAGGGTAAACTCTTTAACGAGAGTACCGTCTGCCTTCTGGAGCTGGAATCTGAATTCCTTCTCAGCAGCAGAATCAGCTGTACCGTTAACAACCTTTGTTACCTCAAGAGCTGCGGAGAACGGGTTCTTGAAGAAGTTGCCGGTGTGGTACTCAAATCCGCCTGCACCGACCATATTTCTTACAACAGTAGAACCGTTAACGTGACCCTGTGTACCTGTTACGGTAGCATAAGGAGCAAGAAGAGAACCCTGTACAGCCTGGTACTTGATCTCTACTGCTTCTGCCTCATAGATGTTCCATACGGTGTTTGCCTTGATGTACTCAACATCAATGTTTGCACCGGGAGCAGAAATATTGGTCTGTGTAGCATTGTCCCAAGCATTAAGACTGTTGCCGCTGACCATAACACCGTTACCGCCGGTAAACTGCACATTGCTGCCGCTTACGTTGATGACGATAGGATCGCTGCCGAAGTCGCCATAGAATGCGATTTCGCTCAGAGGAGCGCTTCCGTCAACGTAAAATACGTGAGGTTCGCCCTCTACGTGATTGGGATTAGCAATAAGATCCCAATGCTGATTCCATCCGCCTCTAAGTGCAGTACCGTCTGCAGGGAGGTTTGCATACTGTGCGGATGCAGCAGTAAATGCCTGCTCTGCTTTGGTGATGTAGTTCTCGATCCAACCGGAGTTGTCTACGTGCACTGCATCTGTACCGCCGTGAGAACAGTTACCGGAAACATTGATCAGCGTCTCGCTGTATGCGCCGCCGCCTATAGCGATACATCCGCCGCCGTCAATGTTGCCGCCGGAAATATTTCCGCCGACCATAAGGACGTACTCATTCGGATAACTGTGGCTGATAGATGCAGACCAACCGCCTTCGACTACAAGGTCACCGCCTATAATGGCTCGGCCTTCGGAGTCGGCGCCGTTCTGCGTCATATCATTGAATACGATGAGACAAAGCTCATCTTCTGCGATGCTGTCAACGCCGTTGAATGTGAGTTTCGGGGTAGTATCCCTCGACTCTTCAACAGGAGTTGCAGCAAAGGCTGTCATTGTGCTTGCACCGATGATGGAGAAGCACAGGACGATTGAGATAAGTCCCATAAAGAACTTATTCTTTCGCCTTCCTTCGTGATAACCCTTCATTTGTTAAGATCCCCCTTCGAAAGATCAAATTTCTGACTGTTTCAGTCTGCCGATACGGTGGTGAAACGTTCGGCTCCTGTTTGCGAGAATAAACTGTGTTTCGGACACAATTTCTCCCACGTTTCAGGGTATACACTATTTTACAATTTCCTTCCAATATATGTCAACGATTCGAAAGAAAAAAATCAACTTTTTTTCGTGTTTTCGGGGCATTTATTTAACTAAGTTAAAAAACTCAAACCCATTGATTTTACAGACTTTTTCCACATCTCCCTCAACATCTTGTGGTCGACCCTGACAGGAGACACAACGCGCACTTTTTTGCATTTTTGCCTGATTGCAGATATGTGCACATTGCACCACGCACAAGTTTTTTACATCTAGAAAATTCTACTATTTACACAAGCAAAACCTACTCTTAAACGTTTAACTCTTTCTGACAATTTAAACAAAAAGCATCCGTGCAACTGGCACACGGATGCTTTTATTAACAAAAGACATTTTAAATTAATCGTCCCATTTATATTTTGTAAGCTGACCGAAATTCTGCAGTTCCGGATATCCCCACTGTCTGAGAGTTTCATACACTCCGATTGCAATTGAATTCGAGAGATTCAAAGACCTCGCGTCGCTTATCATCGGTATTCTTACACACCTGTCAGGGTTCTGTGCAAGCAGTTCCTCCGGCAGCCCTGCAGTTTCTTTTCCGAAGAAAAGATAGGAATTATCGGGATATTCAATATCACTGTATACATTGCGTGCTTTCGTGGAAAAATAAAAGAATTCGCCTGTATTCTTCTCAAAAAATTCATCCAGACTGTCGTAATATGTAATATCCAGAAGATGCCAGTAATCAAGACCTGCTCTCTTGAGCTTCGCATCGTCAATTTTGAACCCCATAGGACCTACCAGATGAAGTCTGGCACCTGTAGCAGCACAGGTTCTCGCCACATTTCCCGTGTTCTGAGGTATCTGAGGCTCTACCATAACAATATTGAGTGTAGACATTCTTTGATCTTCTTTCATATTTTTTGTATTTTTCTCTTTTTTTCGCAAACACTATCCCTGCAAACGAAACGGAGCTGAAAGCTATGCTTTGCAAAATACTCAAATGTTTGATAATAACAGGGAGGACTGTGAATATGGCAAGAAATGTCAGTGCAGCCGTAAAAGGTGCAGGTGTAGGATTGCTAATCGGCGCAGCTGCAGGAATCGCAGGCGGAATGATGGCAAAAACCAACAAGCGCAGACTAAAAAAGCAGATGCGTTCTATGTCAGGCTCTGTCACCGATCTGCTTGACAACATCGGATATATGTTCAAATAAAAAGCCCCGTCGGGGCTTTTTATTATTTCATTAATCCATTGATATCAAAGGCATTTTGCCTTTTTTGATTCATAGATTTATTATTTTTTAACATTCTATTTTACAGCAATTTTTTCTTCTTGAAAAACAGCAGTACGAGCACTACGACAGCCACCGTAAGTCCGATCACAAAGTAGTATCCGCCTTTCCAGTGAAGCTCCGGCATATTCTCGAAATTCATGCCGTACCAGCTCGTAATAAGCGTCAGCGGAAGGAATATAGCAGTGACTACAGTAAACAACTTCATTGTACGGTTGAGATTAAGATCTGCCTGAGTATCGTTTGCTTCTCTGAGCTGTACAAGATTTTCGCGGAGAAGCTGAACGTTTCCGCTCAGTCTGTGAGCTTTATTTTCCAACAGAGCAAAATATCTGAGATCTTCCTGAGCAAAAAGCTTGTTTTCATTTTCTCCCAGTGCCTCAGCGATATCAACCAGTTGTTCGTAATAATTACGCAGAACCAGGAGCTTTTTCTTGAGATTGAGCATATCACGGACAAAATCCATATCCGTTTCTTCCTCAGTTATCCGCTCTTCCATCTCGCTCATTTCAAATTCCATATTTTCGAGCACGCGATTGTCGGAGGTCATCAGCCTGTCAAAGAAGGTGTATATTACCTTTTCGAGAGTGATGGTCGGCACTGTGCATCGGTTCATTACATATTCCAGAGCGTGAAGGGTACTGCTGTCGTTGTCATCGATATCGACGACCAGAAAAAGATTGCGCTTTATAAAAAAACCCACTCTGTCGCGCTTTGCAAAAACATCGCGCGCATCTACGATATTCAAGGTACCGCAGCTGTAGTCATCATAGACATCAATACTGCTTCGGAAGCTTTCGCTGTCGGCGATCAGTTCGGAAAGCTTGCTTTCTGAAATACCCAGAAGTTCCCAGCAGCGCTCCATTTCGCGCATAGTAACATAGCCGACAACAACTTTTCCGCCGTCAGCTTCGCGTTTTTTTAGTTTTCTTCCGCCATCTGCCAGATCTACAAACATTGCAAGCCCTCCTTTTATCCGTTCCTGTTATTTTACCACAATACGAGGAGTTATGCAACGAAAAATAAAACTCGATACCCCAAATATATTACTTTTTTACTATTTTGAGTGTGCAGAGCACTTGCTCGCATTCTTTTTTATCTGTCCCGAAAATATTAACAGATAACAATTCCCCAAAAGTATAGCATCCAATGTAAATCACATAAACTATCTGACCATTTTCGGTCAGTTTATTTTCGTATATCCTCACATTATACCCATTCGCACTGTCCAGGCTTTCATTTCGCAGTACCGCCGCCGGCGGTATTGTTCTGGTATATGCATTTTCCATTACTTCTGCAGGAGCAAGCACACCGTCTTTTTCTGCGTGAAACGGTGTTATTCGAATTGTAAGATCACTGTCGTCAGGATAAAAAACATATTGTCCAACCTCTGCTTCATACTCTCCCTGCCAGTTATCCGAAATAGATATCTGCCAATCATAAGGTAAATTGTAGGTCTGCATCCTCATCCCTCCAAGTATTAAACTCTCAGACTTTCTGTTTAAATCGATTCTACCATGAAACGACCTCATTTACAAGAATAGACACAGCAACAAATGCTGTGTCTATAAGCTGCTGCAAAGCCCTGCACCACGGTGCAGGGCTTCTTTGTACTATTCAAGCTCTTCTCTCATATCTTCTACACATTCCATAACAAATTCCTTGTATTCCTCAAGCTCCTTCTGTGTCCAGGGCAGGTAGCATTTCAGAGAGGGGAGAATGGTGTTTTCTATGTAAGAGAGAGTCTTTTTGATATCCAGATTGTTCTTATATCCGAAAATAATATAACGGGCATAAGCATAGGACTTTCCACCTTCAAGAATATAGGCATCGTGCAGTATTTTACTCTCAAGAGAATTCGGTCTGCCTTCTCTCTGTCCTCGCTGTGCGATATCCACTATGTCCATCGCCTGCGGCTCGGACACACCGTGAGACATAAGCCAGCTGAGTGCCCTTTCTGACTCGTTTTTAACCATAACGTGGAGATACGCAGCACAGATAACATTGTCATATCTGACCTCGTCCTTGTAGCCGCCCTTTTCGATGATCTTATTGACCATCTTTACAAGCCTCTTTGTATGGGCGTTATTGTGGAGAATATCTTTTTTATCGTAATAAGGTGCGACAAAATTCGCAAGATCGTTAATTGTCATTAACATCCGCCTCACTTTCTATCTACTATTTACATTATACATTCCTGTTTGTTAATTTTCAATGTGTATTATGCACAAATTTCTGTATTGTAAACTCTGCCAGTTCTCAAGCTGAGTAACATAACTCAGCTGTCAAAAAACGCCTTATTTATAGTTGCATACCATTTTCGATTGTGCTACAATGGAATGACGCGATGCGAAATACGTATTGGAGCTGATCTTATGAGCAAAAAAACATTGGGCATTATATTCGGCGGCAAATCTTCAGAGCATGCTGTGTCCCTGAGAAGCGCCACCACTGTTATAAATAAAACTCCCCGCGATCTTTACGACGTGGTTATGATCGGAATCACCCGTGACGGACGATGGTTCCTTTATGAGGGAGATGTCAGCAAGCTTGCTGACAGTTCCTGGGAGCAGGATAAAGTAACTCCTGCATTTATCTCTCCCGACACATCTGTTCACGGTCTGATCGTTATGGGCTCTGACGGCACACGCACCATCCGACTTGACGCAGTTTATCCCGTTATGCACGGCAGACTGTGCGAGGATGGCGCAATGCAGGGTCTTCTTGAGCTTGCAGGCATTCCTTATGTCGGCTGCGACGTTGCTTCCAGCGCAATCTGTATGGATAAGGCCCTGACAAACTCTATGCTTGAGCACGGCGGAATAGCTCAGGCGGCTTTTGTTTGGTTCTATTCTGATGATTTTGCAGAAAACACCGAAAAATGGTGTGCTGAGATAGAAGAAAAGCTCGGTTATCCCTGCTTTGTAAAACCTGCGAACGCAGGCTCTTCCGTAGGTGTCAGCAAATGCTCCGACCGCGAAGAGCTGATAAACGCTGTCAACCTTGCCGCTGAGCACGATCCCAAGATCGTTATCGAGGAAGGTATCCTCGGCGCTGAGGTTGAGTGCGCAGTTCTCGGCAACCGAAACAACGCAGAAGCTTCTGTTGTAGGCGAGGTCGTTTCCGCAAATGACTGGTACGATTTCGAAAGCAAATACAACGGAATCGGCTCTGAAACACTGATTCCTGCAAGAATCAGCGAAGAATCCGCTGCAGAAGTTCGCTGTCTCGCTGTAAAAGCATATAAGCATCTCGGCTGCTCCGGTCTTACAAGAATGGACTTCTTCGTCCGTCACAGCGACGGCGCAGTGCTCCTTAACGAGCCCAACACTCTCCCCGGATTTACAAGTATTTCTATGTATCCTATGCTCTGGGAGGCCTGCGGAGTTGACAACGGCCAGCTTATCGACAGACTTGTAAATCTCGCCATCGAGAGAATGGACGGCTAATAAGCGGTTTCTGCGGCTTGATTCGATATTGCGAATCATAGAATCAATTCAATTAATACATCTATTAACCAAAGGACTGGTCATATGAAAAATGACGCTATAGGCGTTTTTGACTCAGGGCTGGGAGGGCTTACCTGCGTGCGTGAGCTGCGCAAGATACTCCCCAACGAAAGCATTATATATTTCGGCGATACAGGTCGTGTTCCTTACGGAAACCGAAGTGCCGACACTATTCACAAGTATGCTCTGGAGGATGTTCGCTTCCTGCTCGGCAAGAGAGTCAAGATGGTTGTCGCCGCCTGCGGTACTGTAAGCTCTGTTGCAGGGGATGCGGGAGAAGGTCTGTCCGTTCCCTTTACAGGAGTTGTTGTCCCTGCCGCCAGAGCCGCTGCAGAGGCCACAAGAAACAACCGCATAGGTGTCATCGGTACTGCCGCTACAGTTGCATCAGGCTCCTACGGCAAGGAGATAGCAAAGCTCAATCCCGATGCAGAAGTTTTCGGTCAGGCTTGTCCTTTGTTTGTTCCGCTGGTTGAAAACGGCTTTATTGACGAAAACGATTCGCTGGTAATTGAGACGGTCCGAAGATACCTCGAACCGCTCAAGGCTCAAGATATAGATACACTTATTCTCGGCTGTACTCATTACCCCATACTGCGTACAGCTATCGGAAATTATCTCGGCGAAGGTGTGGCTCTCATAGACTCAGGTGCATCAACCGCGCAGTATGTCCGCACGCTTCTTTCCGAAAACGATATGCTGGCTTACGACAGCAACGAGGCAAAATATCAATTTTATGTCACAGATGCTCCTCAGGGCTTTACTGCAACAGCATCGCTTCTGCTGGGAGAGGATATTTCCTCAAAAGTGGAGTATGTGACTATCGAATCCATCCAGGGAGGATTTTAAATGCGCATTCTCAATCTCAATTCTCTTACTGTATACACTATCGACGGACAGTCAGAAAAGGTACAGTTTGATACAGAAGCTCAGGTTTCGGCAGAGGAACGCTACACTACCGTAGAATATATTGAACCCCCTGCAGACGAGCAGTCTGATGCTGTTCTCACAAGACTCACCGCTCATCACGACGGCACAGTTACATTTGTCCGCACTGCCGCTTCCAGCGGAAGACAGATAATGGGCATTACTTTCAAGCAGGGCGAAACAAGCGAATTCCCCTATTATACAGACGAAGGTGTGTTCAAGCTTACCTGTACCGCTGAAAAGGTTATGCACAATGTTTCCGAAGAAAACGGCGGAATGGTAATTCTCAAGTACCTGCTTGATTTCGGCGACGGTGATCCCGTGCAGTATCGAATGATGATAACCGCCGAGGAAAAAGGCTCCGAAAATAAAGACAAGCCCACCTGCACAGGCGTCTGCGAAGGCTGTACCCACTGCGGATAAAGAAATCAAAATTGGGTCACTGCCCCAATTTTGCAAGCAGCCCCCAAGCCTTTGAAGAAGGCTATGCATTGATAAATCAATGCGACCAAAACTTTTGTAAATTCATCTGACTGAAAGGACAGATTTCAATATGTCAATACATATCAAAACCGTTCGCGAGCAGATTGACAATGCAATAAAAGCCGCATTTGCCGCCTGTTTTGCTGACGGCTCACTTCCTGAGGCAGAGCTGCCTGCATACATAATCGAAACTCCCGGCGATGTAAGTCACGGCGACTATGCTACAAATGCCGCTATGCTCGGCGCAAGAGCATTCCGTCAGGCACCTGCAAAAATTGCTGCAGCGATAACATCCCATATGAATTTTGAGGGAACTTATATCGACCGCTGCGAAGTTGCCGGTCCCGGTTTTATTAATTTCTTTGTAAACCACAAGCTTTTTGAGGATGTTGTATGTGATGTCTGCGAAAAGAAGGAGCACTACGGCGAATCTGATTTCGGTGCAGGGAAGAGGGTTCTTGTTGAATTCGTTTCTGCAAACCCCACAGGACCTATGCATCTCGGAAACGCTCGCGGCGGTGCTATCGGCGACTGCCTTGCCGCAGTAATGCAGGCCGCAGGCTACTATGTAGAGCGTGAGTTCTATGTAAATGACGCAGGCAATCAGATCGAGAAGTTCGGTCTTTCTCTTGATGTTCGCTACCGTCAGATATTCCTCGGTGAGGAAGCAGTTCCTCTTCCTGAGGACAGCTATCACGGCGGAGATATAATTGACCACGCCAAGGCTTTTGCTGAGATTCACGGCGACAGCTATGTCAATAAGGACGAAGCAGAGCGCCGCAAGGCCCTTGTTGAGTTTGCACTGCCGAAAAATATCGAGCAGATGAAGCACGACATCGGTATGTACCGCATTGAGTACGATACCTGGTTCTTAGAGAGTATTCTCCATAACAGCGGCGAGGTAAAGGACACCATCAAACTTCTCTCCGACAAGGGTCTGACCTATGAAAAGGACGGCGCAGTCTGGTACAAGGCAACCGAATTCGGCGGCGAAAAGGACGAAGTCCTTATCCGCAACAACGGCATCCCCACCTATTTTGCAGCCGATATCGCATATCACAGAAATAAATTTGCAACCCGTAATTTTGACACCTGCATAAACATCTGGGGCGCTGACCATCACGGTCACGTTGCACGTCTCAAGGGTGCAATGGACGCAGTAGGTCTTGACGGCTCCAAGCTCGATATCGTTCTTATGCAGCTTGTAAAGCTCCTTCTCAACGGCGAGCCTGTCAGAATGAGTAAACGTACAGGCAAGGCAATCCAGCTTGCTGACCTTCTTTATGAAGTATCCCCCGATGCTGCACGTTTCCTCTTCAATATGCGTGATGCATCTTCTCAGATGGATTTCGACCTTGGTATTGCAGTCCGCGAGGACTCTCAGAACCCTGTTTACTACTGCCAGTACGCTCACGCACGTATCTGCTCCATCTTCCGCAAGGCAGAGGAGAACGGCGTAGCATATAACGGTGCGTCTGCTGAGCAGCTGGCACTGCTCACCGCTCCCGAAGAGATCGAGCTTATCCGTCACCTTGCTTCACTCACCGATGAGATCGTTGATGCCGCAAAGGAATATGCTCCTTCCCGTCTGACACGCTACTGCATCGATCTTGCATCAAAGTTCCACAAGTTCTACAATGCCTGCTACTGTGTAGACAAGGAAAACCTTGATATGACCGCAGCACGCCTCACCCTCTGCGAAGCAGCAAAGATCTGCCTTGCAAATGTTCTTAATATGCTCAAAATAACTGTTCCCGAGCATATGGAAAGCCTTGAGCAGAACGCAGAGTAATCTGGAAATATTATGAATTTTACAGTAAATTTGTGAATAATATTACGAATTTACGTGAATACGGAGGAAATTATATGAAACTCGGTATTGTTGGTCTTCCTAACGTAGGAAAATCCACGCTGTTCAACGCTATAACAAACGCCGGTGCTCCCAGCGCCAACTATCCCTTCTGCACTATCGAACCGAATATCGGTGTTGTCGATGTTCCCGACAAGCGACTTGATGAGCTCGCAAAGGTGTACAACCCTCTTAAGGTAACTCACGCAGCTCTTGAATTTGTCGATATCGCAGGTCTTGTAAAGGGTGCAAGCCACGGTGAAGGTCTTGGCAACAAGTTCCTTTCAAACATCCGCGAATGTGATGCAATCGTTCACGTTGTCAGGTGCTTTGAAAACGACGATATCGTACACGTTGACGGCAGCATTGATCCTGCAAGAGATATTGAGACTATAAATATTGAGCTTGTTCTTTCCGACATAGAGGTTCTCGACCGCAGAATTGACCGCACAAGAAAGCAGCTTAAGGGCGACCGTTCCCTTCAGGGAGAGCTCGATTTCCTTCTGAGAGTCAAGGAGACTCTCGATGCAGGCAAGCCTGCAAGAGCGGTTGAACGCACAGAGGATGAGGACGCTATTCTTTCCACCGTTTCTCTCCTTACCTCCAAGAAGGTCATCTATGCCGCAAACTTCAGCGAGGAAGATTTCTCCGCCGGAATCGAAGACAACGCAAACTACAAGGCTGTGTGTGCCATCGCGGAAGGTGAGGGCAGCGAAGTGCTTCCCATCTGTGCAGAGCTTGAATCTCAGCTTGTGGATATGGAGGAAGAGGAAAAAATGATGTTCCTCTCCGAGCTTGGTCTTGAGGAAAGCGGACTTGACCGCCTTATCAGAGCAGGCTACCATCTGCTTGGCTACATCAGCTTCCTTACTGCAGGCCAGCCGGAGGTCCGCGCCTGGACAATTGTCGACGGCACCACCGCTCAGAAGGCTGCAGGCAAGATACACTCCGATATCGAGCGCGGCTTTATTCGTGCTGAAGTTATCGCTTATGATAAGCTCACCGAGCTTGGCGGCTCTCTCGCCGCAGCAAAGGAAAAGGGCCTTATCCGCTCGGAAGGCAAGGAATATATTATGCAGGACGGCGACGTTGTCCACTTCCTGTTTAACGTCTGAGTTTATTTGGGGTACTGAAAACAGTGCCCCAATATTTTTTCAGGAGGGATATCTGTGACAGAGCAAGAGATTTTAAAACTGGCGGAACCAATTATAAAAAATGTAGTAAATATGCTGGCTGAAAAGAGATATGACGAACTTGAAAAAATAGTAGAATTAAATGCAGTGTCTGCGGATATTCTTTGCGATATGGTAGAAGAATATCTGAAAATCAACGGTTTCCCTTATATAGACAAATACGGTGTTTCTTGTAATTTCACCCCACCAAATCAATACCGCCAATTGTCGTGTATTCTTTATTCCAACGGCAGCGGCTTCCACGTTAATTATGATCTGACTACGGATTCAGAACTAAATGACCTCACCTTACAGATGAAATTTCAATTTGGAGAACCAATGAAAGCTGAGATCTTAGATATACACGTTATGTAATATATCTCCTGTCAACCTTATTCAGATTTCAAAGAGCGAGCATATGCTCGCTCTTTTTATTTCCTTTTTATGTGTCACAAGTGTCACTTCCTGCAAATTCATTTCTCGGAAACCCGCCCCTTTATTGTTAAAGATATAACAAAATCCAAGTAAAAAAATGAAAAATATAGTCATAAATTTCTGGATAATGCATTAAATTGTCCGTCTTAGTATTGCAAGAGCATTTTTTATGTAGTAAAATGACTATACACGTTCAAAAGGTAATATATATGGAAAGCATTTACTTTTGTGCGTACTCTTTATAAGAGAGGAAGAAGCGTATGTCAAAAAATCCGCAGGCGGTATCAGGCGAAGAGCTGATTTTTCCGAAGCGTCCCTTCAAGACCTTCGGCGGAGTCCACGTTCCTCACCGCAAGAACACCGCTTTTTTTGAAACCGAAACGCTGCCTACCCCCGAAAAGGTAATTATTCCTATGCAGATGCACATCGGTGCTCCCTGTGAGCCCTGCGTAAAAGTGGGCGATAAGGTCCGCATCGGTCAGCCTATAGGCGAGAGCAGTGCCTTCGTATCTGCTCCTATCCACGCATCTGTTGCAGGTACGGTAAAGGCTATCGGCGATATTCTTATGCCTTCGGGTGTACGCTGCAAAACCGTTGAGATAGTCACCGAAGGCGAAGAGCAGATTATGTGGGAAGGCATAAAACCCCCGAAGGTCACAAACCAGAAGGAGCTTGTTGATGCAGTGCGCGCATCTGGTCTTGTAGGCTTGGGCGGTGCAGGATTCCCTGTCAGCGTAAAGCTCTCAATCGGCGATAAAAAGGTCGATACCATCGTAATAAACGGCGCAGAATGTGAGCCCTATCTCACCGCCGATATGCGTGAGATGCTCGAAAACACCCGTGATGTTATTGACGGTATTACCGCTCTGAGAAAATTCTACCCCGATGTAAAGCGTGTCATAATCGGTGTTGAATCCAACAAGCCCACCGCTATTGAGTGCCTGTCCCGAATCGCTGAGGAAAACGACCCCGACGATGTAGTTCGTGTGCTCAAGCTGAAGGCAAGTTACCCACAGGGTGCAGAAAAGGTACTTATTCAGGCCTGTACAGGCAGAAGAGTCCCCAAGGGCAAGCTGCCTTTGGACGTAGGCTGCATCGTAATGAATATAACCTCTGTTGCGTTCCTCGCACGCTATCTTGAGACAGGTATTCCACTTATCTCAAAGCGAGTAACCGTTGACGGCTCTTCGGTTCTGACCCCGAAGAACGTACTGGCTCCCATCGGAACACCTATCGGTGATCTGCTGAAATTCTGCGGCGGTTATAAAGAAGCACCGCGAAAAATTCTTATGGGCGGTCCTATGATGGGCAACGCCCTGTACGACACAAATATGCCGATCATCAAGCAGACAAACGGTCTGCTTGCAATGGCGGCAAAGGACGTAAACGAAAAGCCTGAAACAGAGTGTATCCGCTGCGGCAGATGTGTTTCCGCCTGTCCAATGAGACTTCAGGCCACCAGTATCGAGCGCGCAGTGAAGATCCAGGACTGTGCAGAACTTGAGCGTCTCAGCGTAAACACCTGTATGGAGTGTGGCTGCTGCGCATTCTCTTGTCCCGCCAAGCGTCCGCTGGTTCAGTATATGCGTCTCGGCAAGACACTGCTGAGAAATCAGGCAAAGAAATAAGAAAAGGAGGACAAGAACCGTGAACAACAATGTTGACAACCGCGTCAGCGAGGAAATAAGCTCTGCTCACAAGCTGCTTGTCACTCCCTCGCCCCATTTCAGAAGCCCCTCCACAACTCCCGAGATAATGCAGGATGTTGTGATCGCACTTATTCCCGCAGCGATCGTTTCCTGCGTCTATTTCGGCTGGCGCAGTGCGCTGACCATCGCAGTATGTATAATCACCTGCGTGCTGTCTGAGTTCATCTGCCGCAAGGTTATGAAGCGCAGACAGACTATCGGAGATTTTTCCGCAGTTGTAACAGGACTTATCCTTGCATTCTGCCTTCCCGCCACCATCAATCCCCTTTATGCCGCTTTCGGCTCAATAGTAGCTATCGTAGTGGTAAAGCAGATGTTCGGCGGCATAGGTATGAACTTTGCAAATCCTGCCGCAACCGCTCGAATTGTACTTATGCTCAGCTTCCCCGGAGCTATGAGCACTTACGTAAAGCCCTTCTTCTATCTCGAAAAGGGCAGCATCGATGCACTGACTACCGCAACACCCCTTGCCTCAAAGCTTGAGGAGGCACCTTCTGTTATGTCCCTGCTTTTCGGAAACACAGCAGGCTGTCTGGGAGAAACCTGTGCGGCTGCTCTTATACTCGGCGGACTGTTCCTTATCTTCCGAGGTGTAATTAAGCCTACTATCCCTGTTTATTTCCTTGGAACTGTAGCCGTTATCGCATTTTTGGTAGGCTTCGGCAAGGGCTACAACCTTGAGGACAGCACACTTTATATGCTTTCTCATCTGCTTTCGGGCGGTCTGATGCTGGGCGCTATATTTATGGCTACCGACTACACAACTTCGCCCATTACTCATACAGGCAAGATCGTCTTTGCAATCGGCTGCGGCGTTCTGACTATGGCAATGCGTCTGCTCTGCAATATGCCTGAGGGCGTTTCCTACGCTATACTTCTTATGAATATACTGGTTCCTCACATTGAAAAACTCACCACACCCAAGCCCTTCGGCGAAGAAAAGGAGGCTGCGGTATGAAAAAGATGAGTTTTAAAGAAGTGGGTATGCCCACGATCATTCTTTTTTCCATTTGTATTATCGTAGCACTGGCGCTTGCTCTGACAAACTCACTGACCGCAGGCATTATTGCCGAAAATGCTCTTCAGAGTGAGATAGAAGCCCGTCAGGCTGTTCTGGCAGGCACAGAATACAAGCTCGTCAGCGAAGAAAACGGTGTGTCCGTTTATGCAGTTCTGGTCCCTGAGGATTATTACGGTCCTCAGTTGCCCTTGCCCGAAACCACCGCAACGGATTTTTCAGCAACAGATGCATCCGCAACTGATGCACCTTCCGAGCTGGTAATATGGAGACCCTGGACGGGTATTCCTCAGGAAGAGTCCGCATCCGACATTGCAGTTGTCACTGCTACTGATTTAAGCGGCACAGATGCTTCCGCATCCGACGTCAGCACCACCGATGCCTCTGCAACCGATCTTTCAGCCACTGACATTCCTCAGGGCAACAAATACCTTATCGGTTACGTTGCAACCGCTGCAGCAAAGGGCTACGGCGGAGATGTTCAGGTTATGATCGGTGTTGACCTTAACCTCAGTATTGCAGGAATTGAAATCCTCTCCCAGAGTGAGACCGCAGGTCTCGGCGCAAACTGTGAGAATCCCCAATGGCTCTCTCAGTTTGTGGGCAAGAGCGGTACTCTGGCAGTAAATAAGGACGGCGGCGAGATCGACGCCATCACCGCATCGACAATTACAAGCCGCGCAGTTACAAGCGCAGTAAACAAAGCACTTGCAGAAGTTGCAAGAATAGAAGGGAGGCAGGCACAATGAGCAGAAGACCCGTATCAGTAGGTATTGGCAACACCCCCGAAGAACCCGAAAACAAGGCTTTTGCCGCTGAAAGCGTAAAGGAAGAAAAGCCTGCCGAAACCAAAGCAGAAATCAATACACGCAAGGCGGCAGAGGAAAATCTTCCTCCCGTGCCTGCTGCAGCAGAGCCCAAGAAGGCAGAAGCTCCCAAGAGCGCACCTGCTCAGAAGCAGACTCTGCCTCCTCCCGAGCGTCCGAAGCTTGCTCCCGAGGTAATAGAAGAGCCTGAAGAAGAGAAAAAAGGCTTCCTTGCAGCGCTTAAGAACGGACTTCTCACTGAAAACCCCGTTTTAAGACTGGTCCTCGGAACCTGTCCGACCCTTGCAGTTACCACTTCCGTTGAGAGTGCTCTCGGTATGGGTGCTGCAGCCACAATCGTTCTCATCTGCTCAAACGCGGTTATCTCCGCTTTGAGAAAAATAATACCCGATAAGGTCAGAATTCCTGCATTCATCACCGTTATTGCAGGCTTCGTGTCTGTGGTTCAGATGTTGGTCAAAGCTTTTGCACCTGCTCTCGATGAATCTCTCGGATTGTTCCTGCCCCTTATCGTCGTTAACTGCATCATCCTCGGCAGAGCTGAGATGTTTGCTTCCAAAAACAAGGTTATACCCTCTATAATTGACGGTGTAACTATGGGAATAGGCTTTACGGCGGCACTATTTTGTATGGGCGCTATCCGTGAGATATTCGGAAACGGATCCTTCCTTGGTCTATCCATTCCCATTCTCAGCAAAAGTCCGATTCTTATCTTTATTCTCCCTGCAGGCGGCTTCTTCGTATTCGGTATGCTCATTGCACTGGCTAACCGCATCAGCCGCAAGAAGGGACTTCCCATCGTCAACGATCCCTGCGGATCCTGTCCTGCCGCAATGACCTGTTCCAAGCGTCTGGAAGGAGGCTGCTCGAAATGACATTTAAACTGATTTTAGGCGTATTTGTAGCCGCTGTTCTCACTGAGAACTTCGTTCTTTCAAAATTCCTCGGAATCTGTCCCTTCCTGGGCGTTTCCAAGAAACTCAACACCGCTGTCGGTATGAGTGCCGCTGTTATCTTCGTTATGGCTGTTGCCACAGCGGTAACATATCCCATCAACGAGCTTATCCTTGTTCCCAACGGGCTCGATTATCTTCAGACTATCGTCTTTATTCTGATTATCGCAGCTCTCGTTCAGCTTTTTGAGGTCTTCCTCAAGAAATATATCCCTGCACTTTACAACTCTCTGGGAGTTTATCTGCCCCTTATCACCACCAACTGTGCCGTTCTGGGTGTTGCAACCCTCGTTATAGGCAAGTTCGGTGCAGAGTCCGGTATGGCTTACTCTTTCGGAGAGGGTTATATTGCCGCTCTTGTAAATGCAGTAGGTGCAGGTGTCGGATTCCTTGTCGCAATGGTGCTCTTTGCAGGTGTTCGCGGCAAGCTCGAATCTGCCGATATTCCCGAATCTCTCAAGGGACTTCCCATTACTCTCGTCGCCGCTTCTATCGTTGCCCTCAGCTTCACAGGCTTTGCAGGCATCGTTGACGGCCTTGGCCTCGCCTAAGAAAGAGGTGTGATCTATGAATCCGATATTATTTGCTGTAATTATCGTTGCCGCAATCGGTCTTGTGGCAGGTGTCGGACTTTCCGTTGCTTCAGTGCTTATGGCTGTACCGAAGGATGAAAAGGCCGAAGCTATTTTAGAAAAGCTTCCCGGTGCAAACTGCGGCGCCTGTGGATTTTCCGGATGCTCCGGCTATGCCGCTGCACTCGCCAATGGTGAGGCAGAGAACGGACTCTGTTCTCCCGGCGGTGCAAAAGCGGTCAAGGAGATCGCCGAGCTGCTGGGTCAGGAAGCAGGCGAGGTTCAGCGCAAAACTGCCCTCGTTCACTGCATAGGCACTTACGACAACACCCACAACAAGATGGAATATCTGGGCGTAGAGTCCTGCGCTGCCGCGAATCAGATGTTCGGCGGTGTCGGAAGCTGTCTTTACGGATGTATGGGCATAGGCGACTGTGTCGCTGTCTGCGACTACAATGCCATCACCATATGCAACGGCGTTGCTCATATCGACCCAACCCTCTGCAAGGGTTGTTCCAAGTGCGTAAAGGCCTGCCCCAAGGGACTTATCACCTTTGAGCCTCTCAAGCCTATCGCTGTTGTCAGATGCAGAAACTGCGACAAGGGCAACCTTACGAATAAGGTCTGCAAGAGCGGCTGCATCGGCTGTATGAAGTGCACCAAGGTATGTCCCACACAGGCTATTACCATCGATAATTTTGTGGCACACGTTGATCCCGACAAATGCACGGGCTGCGGCGAATGTGTAACCGCTTGTCCCAGAGGCTGTGTGACTCTGCTCACAAGCACCGTCGAGCTTTGATTTTTAACTAAAAGGGGAGAGGACTGCTTCCCTGCAAAAAAGCGCTGAGTTTTACTCAGCGCTTTTTATTATTCTTCAATTTTTAACAGCTCATCAAAAGTTCTGTTAAGAACCTTTGACAGCACTATTAATTCAATATCTGTCACAAATCTTTTTCCGCATTCGATTCTCTGTACGGCGTTTTTGTCTATGTCAAGTCCTTCGATTTGCAATTTGTCTGCCAATTCTCTCTGAGAAATACCCATTTCTTTCCGAAAAATCGCAACGTTAACTCCACAGTAGTTATTGCGTCCATTATCAGCCTTATTAATAAACACCGCGTTCTCCTCCATATTTGACATTCAGCGCTTGTCAATATGGATATTGTATGTTATAATGAGGTGCATATTGACATCCAGTGAATGTCAATATAAATAATATATTTTGGTGATAAGAGTATGGATAAGAATTTAGAAGATCTCAGCGAAAGAGAGTTAGGAATATACGTAATAAAGCGGCTTTTTGAAATGGGTTATAATGAGAAGCAGATAGAGGATATCCTCAGATTTTCTCTTGAATTATCCATTATAGATAAGCTTCACGAAAAATCAAAGCGCTGAGTAAAACTCAGCGCTTTTCTCATTATTCAGAATCAATACCCAAAGGATCCTTCTACCGATTCGTCGTTGATAATCCAGTCGTTTACGTTTATCACCGTGTACTCATCAGGCGTATTGCGGATAACGACCTTCGAAATACCTGCATTTATAACCAGTCTCTTGCACATTGCGCAGGAACAGGAATCGCGGAGCAGCTCGCCTGTTTTTCCGTCAGTACCTGCAAGATACAATGTTGCACCTAACATAGATGCTCTGCTGGCAGAAATTATTGCATTAGCCTCTGCATGAACCGCTCTGCAGAGCTCGTACCGCTCGCCGCGTGCAATGCCCAGTGTCTCTCTGATGCAGGAGTTCATATCAACACAGTTCTGTCTGCCTCTGGGTGCACCGTTATAGCCCGATGAAACAATCTCATCATTTGAAACGATTATCGCACCGTAATGACGACGCAGACAGGTACTGCGTTCGGAAACAGTCTGTGCTATATCAAGATAATAGTTTTCCTTATCTCTTCTTGCCATCTTTTTTCGTCCCTTCATACATTAGCTGATACAATGATACCAATTGACAGGACAATTTACAATGGCATTATTAAACAAAAATCAAATACTGTCTTTTATCCCGATAAAAGATGTGCTATTATATATAATTGGAAATATATACGGCAACCCGAAAGGAGCTGTTCGATATGGAGCGTCTTACCGATGTTTCGGCGATAAGAGAGCTTCTGACACGTCACGGTTTTACCTTTTCAAAAAGCTTGGGTCAGAATTTTCTTATAAATCCCACAGTATGTCCCCGTATGGCCGAGGCCGCTGTGCAAAATGATAAAACAGGCGTAATAGAAATAGGTCCCGGCATAGGAGTCCTGACTCGCGAGCTGTCGAAGCTTGCCAAAAAAGTCGTTGCCATAGAGCTTGACGAACGTCTTCTGCCTGTGCTTGACGAAACACTTTCTGAGTGCAGAAATGTTGAGGTAGTCAACGCCGATGCTCTTACTCTTGACCTTGCCTCGCTTATAAATGAAAAATTTGCAGACTGCGAAAGTGTCAGCGTCTGCGCAAATCTTCCTTACTATATCACTTCTCCACTTATTATGAAGCTTCTGGAGGATAATCTTCCTTTCTCAAGCATAACCGTAATGGTGCAGAAGGAAGCAGCCCAGAGACTGTGCGCGCCCGTAGGTTCAAGAGATGCAGGTGCAGTAACGGTATCTGTGGCTTACTATGCTGACGCAAAAAAGCTTTTCAACGTATCGCGCGGAAGCTTTATGCCTGCTCCCAACGTGGATTCAGCTGTCATATCTCTCGTCCTCCGCGATGAGCCTCCGTTCCCTGTAGGAAGACCCGAGGTGTTTTTCAGGCTTATAAAGGCAGGTTTTTCCCAGAGAAGAAAGACTCTGCTCAATTCCCTTTGTTCAGGCGGATTTCTTACCCGTGAGCAGGCGGCAACAGTGCTTGATGCCGCTTCTGTTCCTCAAAACACTCGCATCGAGGAGCTTTCATTTGAACAGCTTTCCGTTTTGTCTCGGTGTGCCGATTTTATATTGACATAGCGCCCAAAATATAGTAATATTAACTATGTATCAATAGACAATTTAATTTGAAAGAGAGGGGGCAGTGAATTTGAAAAACAAAGCATCAAGAGGATCGGTAATTTTTATCTTTGTATTTATTGTCGGTATAATTGCGATGGCTCTTCTTATGCTGGTTGGCATTTACCAGAAATTCTCCCCCATAATTCTCGGCGCTCAGGGAGTTGTTCTCCTCTGTCTTATCTTCCTTTTGTCAAACACCATATCTTCCAGAAGAAAGATAATCGAGCAGAATCGTGAACGTGAAAGATCTCCCTACGGGTCAGTCGACAAAAAGGAAATAGACAGGATTTTCGAAATGATCGACAAGGAGGAAAAACGCCGCGGAAGATCGTTAGCATTCCTCGCCGGTTCATCCTCAAAAATGGAAACGCCTCAGAGCACAGAGACACCGGAAACCAAAGAAGATCCTGCTGTGATCCCTGAAAAGAACGATGCGCCGTCTTCCACCTCTGCAGAAGAAGACGATGACAAGCTGCCGATAATCTTCCCGGATAAGGACGAATACGAAGGCGACGGCAAGGCCTTCAGTCCCATATCAGAGGAACGCGCTGCGGCACGCAAGCTTGAAAAAGAAGAAAAAGCACAGGCAGAAACCACCGAAGGTTCATCTGCCGACGAAATAGCCGATCTCGTTGCAGCAGCATCGCTTGGCGCAGCTGCTGGTGAGATTATTGATGAGACGGCAGATAACGCTGCATTGCCCGATGAGCGCAAGCAAAAGGGCAAGCGTGGCAAGGGAGGCAAGAATATGGATAACAGACCTAAGAAACGTCCGCCGGTTTATTACGATCAGTACGGCAATCCAATGCCTGCTCCTGTACGTTCCGCACCCGCACAGCCTGTGGGCTACGATCAGTACGGCAGACCGATATATCAGCGTCCTCCTCAGAGGAAGCCTCATCCCATCGGCTTTGACCAGAACGGCAGACCGATATATCCTCCTCAGAGAAAGCCTCGCACACCTATAGGCTACGACCAGTACGGCAGACCGATATATGCACCTGCTCCCACCGGACGACCCAGACCTGCAGGAGCAAGACCGCCTCAGCGCCGCAGACCTGCAGCACCCGGTGCAGAACCGGCAGCCGCAGCACCGATCCAGCAGATACCCACCGAGCCTATGGCAGCCTCCGCTGCAGATGCACTTTCTGCTCTTGAGGCGACCCAGGCAGCAGGCGGAAATCAGTACTACGATGAAGATTACATCCCCGTTGTAGTTCATATGGAAGAGGATTTTGAATACAACGATGACCGCTATACTCCGCGTATCCAGAGCAGCACCCCTGTTGCTGCAGCTCCTGTGGCAACTCCCATTGACGAGTATAATGCAAGCGGAACAAACACCTATGTTCCCGACTACGCAAGTGAGGATATTCCCGTTGTAGTTCCTGTCTTTGAGGATATGGAAGTCGACTATTCCGCATCACGCCGCGGCTTTACTCCTATGAGTGAGCAGTACGGTCAGAAGAACTACGCACCTCCCGGATACAACCCCGAACCTCCGAGAGAAACACCCCTTGCACCTACATCCATCTATCAGGATCCCACCCGTGCAAATCCCGAGTACAACGCAAAGAGTGCTGCGGATTACACCCGTGATGAGGACGAAGAACACTTTGTTTACGTTCCCCATTTCGACGATGATGATCCTATCCCTGTAAAAGCACCTGAATTGCCAAGCATTCCCCATTGGAAGCTTGCAAAGATGAGACGCCGCAAGGCAACAAGAAGAAGCCGCCGCGGTATGCTTTTTAAGGTCAAGTCTGATAAGTTCTCGGAATATTTGAAGGCTCTCAAATCTGAATAACGCAAATGACCTGCACATTTTTGATGTGCAGGTCTGCTCTTTCAAACGCTGCATTGTAAAAAAATTTACATTTTATATGCCTGTATATGCGAAAATTCACGTAATGTTTTCATATAGAGGTTGACTAAAACGTATTTTGCGGTATAATCTTTATATATGCGCTTAAAATATGCGCATTGATACTATGTCTATTTAAGACAGATTCGGAGGCTCTTTTATGATTTCTCAGAATTTACGTTCCTGGCAGCAATCCAGAAAATATCGTATAGATGGCGATACCGTTTACGGTGTAGCCGGCGGTGTTGGCTTCTCTGTAGTTGAAGAGGACGGCGGCAAGCTTGCTATTTTTATGCTTGTCTGTTCTTCCGATGCATCCTTCGACGGTATGGAGGATATGCTTCGTCCTCAGCCCGGTCTCTCTGACCTTCAGGTCGGCGATGTTGAGGGCTACCTCGCTCTTTTCTATGATGAGAGCGCTGGCCCTATGGACGATTATCTGCTGGATGATATGCTTACCTTTGTATCTGCAAATTACAGAGGTCTTGGTTTCCGCGCTCCTAACGTATGCGTAAAGTGCGGCGCACCTGCAAATAAGCGCTCCTTCTATAACAATATGGTCCAGCCTATGTGTGCTGAGTGTTCTGCTGCTGTAAAGAGCAGCGGACGTACTCCCGCTCCTGCTCCTCGTCCCGAACCTCAGCAGGAAGATAGACTCCGCACTTCTACCGTCTACGACGAAAGCCGTGACGATACATACGCAGGTATGGAGCCTACACGCCGCAGTGCTCCTGCTCCTATGCCCGCTTGGGAGAAAGAACCGCCTTATCAGGCAAACGATGATGAGGGTAATTCCGGCAAGGGCGTGCTGGGTGCCTTTATCGGTGCTCTTGCAGGTCTCGTTCCCTTTGCGATCTGCGTAGTATGTAACTTCCCGCTTCCTGCACTCTGTGTTGTAAGCGGTGTTCTTGCAATCTTTGGCTATATGGCATTCGGCGGTGTCAAGGATAAAAAGACCGGCACACTCGCTTCCATCGCCGCTTCTGAGGTTATTACCATCGTCGCTGTTCTTCTGGTATTCCTTATCAGCAAGGCAGGCACCACTGAGCTTCTTGTAAGCCTCGCTCTCGGTGTTCTCGGCTGCTTCCTCGGAATCGCTCTTGCTATCGATTCTCTTAATAATTACGTCCAGAAGAGACGCTGATTATTTTATCTGATTATAAACGCCCGTTTATAACGGGCGTTTTTTATTTGTATGAGGGGTTGTTTACAGTGCGCAATTAACTTTGTATGCTATCAAAGGAAACTTTATATACTGTAAGGAGAAAATATGCACGAAAATACAGAACGTATAACAAAAGCGGTTCTTGCCGCAGTTTTTTTAGGCGAAAAAGGGGAAGAGGAGTCTCTTGAGGAGCTTCGCGAGCTTGCGAAAACCGCAGGAGCAGAAGTTATAGGAGTATTCACTCAGAACCGCCCCTCAAAAGACACCGCGACCTGCATCGGGTCGGGAAGGCTCGAAGAAATAAAAGATTTTTGTCTTCAGAATGAAGCTGATCTTATAATTTTCGACTGCGAGCTGACTCCCAGGCAGGTTGCAAACATCGAAAGAGAAACCGATATACGCACCATCGACCGCACAATGCTGATACTTGATATCTTTGCAATGCGTGCCCGAACAAGCGAAGGTAAGCTTCAGGTAGAGCTGGCACAGCTTCGTTATATGCTTCCGAGACTCACCGGTAAAGGCATCGAACTGAGCCGTCTCGGCGGCGGTATCGGAACAAGAGGTCCCGGTGAAACAAAGCTTGAAACCGACAAGCGCCACATTCGAAGAAGGATAGAAGCGCTTTCCGAAAAACTGGAGCAGGTAGAAAAGCACCGCGAGCTTCTGCGCACACGCAGAAAAAAGGACGAGATCGTCACTGCAGCCATTGTTGGCTACACCAACGCAGGAAAAAGCACCCTGCTCAACACACTCACTCAGGCAGGCGTACTGGCAGAAGATATGCTGTTTGCAACTCTCGATGCCACAGCCCGTTCTCTGGAGCTGCCCAGCGGCGCATCTGTAATGCTTGTCGATACAGTAGGATTTATTAGAAATCTGCCTCACCATCTTATAAAGGCATTTCGCTCCACCCTTGCAGAGGCATCTCAGGCAGATATCATAATTAATGTCTGCGACGCTTCTTCACCTGTGTGTCTTGAACAGCTCGAAGTCACCACAGATCTTCTGGCTGAGCTCGGTGCAGGTAATACACCTACTATCACGGTGCTCAACAAATGTGATAAGGAAGGTATTCAGGCAGGACTCAAGGGTGTTCGCATCTCAGCAAAAACAGGCGAAGGGCTGCCTGCACTGCTTGAGGCAATAGACGAGGCTATGCCCGTAAAACGCCTCCGTCTCAATATTATGCTTCCCTTTGACAAGCTGGGCGAAGCCGCACCTATCCGTGAGCGCGGCACTATCTACGAAGAGGAATATACCGCTGACGGACTTCGTCTGGACTTTTCCGCAGAAACGCCCATCGCTGCACCGCTGAAAAAATATGAGATTGGGTAAATCAATCTCTTATTCTATCCATTTAAGCAAAAACGCCGTCAGATCCCGTTCGGGAATCTGACGGCGTTTAATTAACCGTATCAGAATTCTTCTCTAAGCTTGTAAATCTCGCCCTGAGTACCCTGAGCCTTAACAAGGACATATTCATCCATCAGTGTGTTTATCTGCCACACCTTAGCTTCATCGTCCTTTATGTAGCCGATTCTTCTGCCGAGAGACGCTTCCATCTCGCGGTCTATAGCGGGAGCAAAGCCGTTTCCTTCAAAGCCTACAAAATCGTAGACCTTGTCCCCCTGCCAAAGGGTCTCTCCGTCATTGCTGAGGTCGAATTCAATAGAAAGGGGAACAGCACGTTCGGCAATAGATATTACAGTCGCTGCGGCAGAGCCGAGTCCCAGCAGAACCGCTGAAAATATAACAGACATACACCATTCCTCCTGTTTTTCTCAAAATCCGCACATCACTATACCACAGCAGATGTCCAAATGCAAGCAAAAACCGAAAAATTTCAGCCCACTGTCACCAACTGTGCGGTAAACATAGCGATAAACAATAATTAATTACCGTTTTGCAAGCAAAGTCTAACACAACGGCCACTGAAAGTCAATAACAAATTTATCGAAATTCGATAACAAATTGTTAATTATCGTTACAAAACAAATATTACACAACATCTTCCGCAAAAAACGATTGTTTCTACTGTATATATGTGCTACAATTATTACGTATATTGGAAAAAATCGCAAAGGAGGCATTCGCGGCTTTTCGCGAAAAGGATATATGAATATACTTGCTGCCTTTTTCGGCAACTACTCAAAGAGAGAATTAAAAAGAATAGAACCCCTCAAACAGCGTGTACTGGACCTTGAGCCCACATATCAGGCTATGAGCGATGAGGAGCTCCAGTCCCAGACCGCTGTTCTGAAGGACAGGCTTTCTAAGGGTGAAACCCTTGACGATATACTGTGCGATGCATTTGCCGTATGCCGTGAGGCAAGCTGGCGAGTACTGGGTATGAAGCACTTCCCTGTACAGATACTGGGCGGTATTATCCTTCATCAGGGTCGAATTTCCGAAATGAAGACAGGTGAAGGTAAAACTCTTGTTGCTACACTGCCTTCCTATCTTAACGCCCTTTCAGGCAACGGTGTCCACGTTGTAACCGTCAACGAATATCTTGCTCGCCGCGACAGCGAATGGATGGGCAAGGTTCACCGCTGGTTGGGACTGAGCGTTGGACTTATTGTTACAGGTATGGAGCCTGATGAGCGAAGAGAGGCATATCTTGCAGATATCACCTACGGAACAAACAACGAGTTTGGTTTTGACTATCTGCGTGATAATATGGTGCCTTACGCAGAACTCAAGGTGCAGCGCGGTCATTCCTTCGCCATCGTCGACGAGGTCGACTCAATTCTCATAGATGAGGCACGTACGCCTCTTATCATATCGGGCAGAGGCGAAGCTTCCAGCGAGCTTTACACTCAGGCTGACCGCTTTGCCAGAAAGCTCAAGCAGGCAAGGATCGTCGCAGAAAACGAAAAGGAAGAAATGGAAGACCGCGACGATGTCGCCGATGCAGATTACGTAGTCGACGAGAAGGCCCGCACCTGTACTCTCACCGCTCGCGGTGTTGCAAAGGCAGAGGAAGTATTTGGCCTTGAAAATCTCACCGATGACGATGAGCGTTCACAGCGCATCTCTCACCATATCAACCAGGCTATCCGTGCCCACGGTATAATGATACGCGATATCGACTATGTCGTTCAGAACGGCGAAGTCATAATTGTTGATGAATTCACAGGCCGTCTTATGTACGGACGCCGCTATAATGAAGGCCTCCATCAGGCGATAGAGGCAAAGGAAGGCGTAAAGATCGCAAACGAGTCAAAAACCCTTGCAACCATCACCTTCCAGAATTATTTCCGTCTTTACAGAAAGCTTTCCGGTATGACCGGTACAGCTCTTACCGAAGAGGAAGAATTCCGTGAGATCTACAAGCTTGACTGCGTGGAAGTCCCCACTAACAAGCCTATGATAAGAAACGATCTTCCCGATGTGGTTTATTCCACCGAGCCTGCAAAGTTCCGTGCGGTAATCCAGAAGATAGCTGAAGCACACGCAAAGGGACAGCCTGTTCTTGTCGGTACTATATCAATAGAAAAATCCGAAGTGCTTTCAAAGCTCCTGACCCGTGCAGGAATTAAGCACGAGGTCCTCAACGCAAAGCAGCACGCAAGAGAAGCTGAAATAGTCGCTCAGGCAGGCCGCTTCGGAGCTGTAACTATCGCAACCAATATGGCAGGTCGTGGTACTGATATCAAGCTTGGCGGTAACGCAGAATTTATGGCAAAACAGCAGATACGCCGTGATTTCAACGAAAAGCGCGCCGCAGAAATGAGCGCCAAGGAACCCGACTGGGAACACGAGGAAATGCTTATCTCCGAATGTGAGTCCTTCAGCGAAACAGACGATGAAGAGATCCTCGCAGTCCGCCGCCGCTTTGCTGAGCTTGTAGAGCAGTATGAGGTCAGCATAAAGGCAGAGGCTGAAAGAGTACGTGAGGCAGGCGGTCTGCTTATAATCGGCACCGAGCGTCACGAATCACGCCGAATCGATAATCAGCTGCGCGGACGTTCCGGACGTCAGGGCGATCCCGGCGAAAGCCAGTTCTTCGTAGCTCTTGACGATGACCTTATGCGTCTCTTCGGCGGTGAAAGAATAAAGAGCATTATGGACGTTATGAAGGTAGAGGAGGATATGCCTATTCAGGCAAGTCTCGTCTCCAAATCCATAGAAAATGCTCAGAAGAACATAGAAAGCCGCAACTTCGGCATCAGAAAGCACGTTCTCCAGTACGACGATGTTATGAACCGTCAGCGTGAGATCATATACAGAGAACGCGATCAGGTTCTCGCAGGTGAAGACCTCCACGATAAGATTCTCAAGATGGTTGACGATTCCATTGAGGCAAATGTTTCTCGTTGGCTCAGCGGAGACGCCAAGTACAACTGGAATTTCGAATCTCTCCGAGGTCATTATCTCGGCTGGCTGACTACTCCCGACGATTTCAAATATACAGACGAAGAGCTGTTTGATATCGAGCCTGAGCAGATAACTGCAGAGCTTATCCAGCGCGCACACGATATCTATGCTCAGCGCGAAAAGGAGTTTGAGGAAGCATTCGGCGAAGGTCTGATGCGTAAGATCGAACGCAAGGTGCTTCTCCAGGTCGTCGACAGACTTTGGATGGATCATATTGATGCTATGGACGACCTCAAGCGCGGCATCAACCTTCGCGCCTACGGTCAGAAGGATCCCGTTGTTGTTTACACAATGGAAGGCTTTGATATGTTTGACGAGATGATAGCACTCATCAAGGAAAACACCACCAAGCTTATGCTCACTGTTCGCCCCAGAAGTGAGGCAGAGGCTGCTCAGAGAAAGCAGCTTATTAAACCCACTGAGACCTCCGGTGACGGCAGTGATCCTCAGTCTAAAACCGTACGCAGCGGCAAAAAGGTCGGACCTAACGAGCCCTGTCCCTGCGGAAGCGGAAAGAAATACAAGAAATGCTGCGGCAAACCCGGCGGCGTTCAGTAAATAAACAGCAAAACACCGCCTTACCATTACGGTAAGGCGGTGTTTTTGCGTTGTTTGCTTATTATTTCTCTATGTATTCAAAAAGTCCGGGATAGCAGTCTGCTATCTTCACATTTTTTATTTTGCCTTTTTCGGTCAAATAACTTACCTTTGCATTCTTTCCAGGCTTTATAACCTTTACATTACTCATACAGACCGCCTGAACTTTCTTAAAGCTCTTGCTGTTTTTGACCTTCTTCTTTGCTTTCACATTTTCAATTATCTCAGATACTGCCTCTTTGCTGCAGCAAACCTTCAGGCATTCCTCAACAAATAAATTATTTATTCCTGATGCCTGTGCCTGTTTACTGCTGTTCTTGTAGGGTGTGAATTCCAACGCCCAGAGCTTATTTTCGTCGGTAATGAAGGATCTGAACGGCGCTTTTATCTTATATCCGAAATGAGAGGGGACAACAAAGATGCCATACAGTGCGATAAGTGCCGCTGCTCCCATTGAGATCATTCCCACGGGGCTTTCCTCCGGACTGAGCAGAACACCTGCAAGAAGCACTGCTACTCCCAACACAACTGTAAGAACAACTGCAAAGTTTTTCCATACAGGCAGTGTGTAGGTCTTTTTCTTTTTTGCATAGGCCTTGTCATACGCAAAAAACTGAGTCTCGGCGACAGTTTCAGTCTCAGCGACAGTCTCAGCTTCGGCAACGGTCTCAGTTCCTGCAACGGTCTCAGCCTCAGCGACGGCCTCAGCTTCAGCAACGGTCTCAGCCTCAACGACGGTCTCAGCCTCAACGACAGTCTCAGCTTCGGCTACGGTCTCAGTTTCTGCAACGGTCTCAGCTTCAGCGACAGTCTCAGCTTCGGCGACAGCCTCAGCCTCAGCGACAGTCTCAGCCTCAGCGACAACTTCAGCCTCAGCGACAGTCTCAGCCTCAGTTACTGCTTCAATGGCTTCATCATTCCTTACTTCTTCAGGTACATTGCTCATTTTTAGTTCCTCCTTGTATTTTTCATCCTCAAATATACTTTTTGTATATTCGAAACCGATTTCATATTACCATAACACACCATCACAGTCAATATAAATAACAAAAACCACATCCGTTAAAACGGATGTGGTTTTTAGAGCAAATTATTTTCTGCTTGCCTTCGGACGGAAGAAGAACTCGATATCGAAATCCTTCGGTACCTTGATCTTTACGATGCTGTTTCCATCTGCATCAACAGTGATCTCAGCAGTCTTTACAGCATCAGCAGCAGCCTCAAGTCCGCGCTTCTTGTCGAGAGCCAGCTGAGCCTCAGCAACAGCAGCGTCAGCAGCCATCTTTGCTTCCTGAGCAGCAGCCAGAGCAGCCTCAGCAGCCTTTCTTGCTTCCTCAGCCTCAGCAGCCTTGCGGTTAGCCTCGAGGTCTACACTTGCATCGGGAAGGGGTACAACTTCAGCAGCATTTACCTTGAGAGCCTCAAGACGCTCAAGCTCAGCCTTTGCAGCTGCAGCACGTGCTCTTGCTTCCTCAGCAGCCTCATCCTCATAAGGAATGGGGAGGATTATAGGCTCCTCATACTCTTCAAAATCTGCGGTAGCTGTAACCTTGCTTGCATCAAAATCCATAATCTATATCTCCTTTACTCATATTCTGCTTCCTTGAGCAGTTCCCTTTGCTAACATTATAACAATCCCTTTCTGTTAAAACAATAGCAATTTCCAAATTGAGATTAATAAAAATGTATAATTTTTTCAGAGAATTTATATAATATGTCTTATCAGCTAAAATTTCGCCCTGTAAATGAACGATAATCGGGCTTTCACCGCGCAGAATGATTTCATTTCTTCACACACGTTGACTTGCTCTCTGTAATAATATATAATTTTAGGGAATGAGAAATTTAGGAAGTGAAATTATATTATGAAAAAAACATTTCGCACTTCGGCACTGATATTTGCACTGATTATTCTGCTGTCTGCTTTCAGCGGCTGTTCAGGTCTTGAATCAGGCAACGCCCCCACACTGGACCTTAACTATAACACCGCTGATGCTTATGATCCCGCAAAAGAGTATGTCCCCGGTGACAGATTCATTTTCGGAAGCTATGAGCAGGATAATAACGTCGAAAACGGCAAGGAAAAGATACAGTGGATCGTCCTCTCAGCAGAACGCGGACGTTTTTTGGTGGTTTCCGAATTCGGGCTTGACTATATGCAGTACAACACCGAAAGATCCTTCGATATAGAATGGGCAGACTGCGATCTGCGCCGCTGGCTCAACTCCGATTTTCTCAATGAGGCTTTCTCTGATGAAGAGCTTGAGTTGGTATGCTCTGCTCCTATAATTAATCACGGCGTCTTCGGTTACGAAAAAAACACCACTGACAGTGTTTTCTGTTTGGGCTTAGATGAAGCTCCCGGACTTTTTATCTCAACTGCTGACCTTATCTGTCAGCCCACCGAATATGCTCTTTCACGCAACGGCAATACAACTCTTAATGGTTCCCGCAATCATTGGTGGCTCAGAGACGGCAATTCTTCCCCTAATGCTTTGTATGTAAAAACCGACGGTACTATGGATGATCACGGTATTTCTGTTGATACCAAAGCCGTCTGCGTTCGCCCTGCAATCTATATCAGCCGTTCAAAAGCACCCTCTTCCCAGAAAAAATACCGCGAAACAGATGCTGAGCCCTTTGCTCCTGAAAAAACATATATTGTTGGTGATCATTTTCTCCTCGGAGCCTATGAACAGGACGGCAATATTTCAAACGGTACCGAAGCCATTGAATGGCAGGTAATAGGAGAAAAGGACGGAAAACTTCTTGTGCTTTCAAGATACGGTCTTGATGCTGTATTTTTCCATCCTCAGCTCAATATCCCTGATCTATGCTGGAGTACATCCTATCTCAGAGAATGGCTTAACAGCGTTTTTCTCGACAATGCATTCAGTGATGCGGAAGCAGATTTCATAACCCTTTCCAAAATTGAAAATATTGGCAACGATTATTACGGAACCGATGGCGGTGAGGACACTGAGGACAGGCTGTTCCTGCTCAGTACCGAAGAGGTTCTTGAATGCTTCCCCTTAGACGAAAATATTGCCATACAGGGCAAGCTTGAAGGTAAAAACAACTACGAGATATTTGTTGAGCAGGCAAAACCCCGTGTCTGCGAGCCCACCGAATACACAGATGCAAAGTGCAGAGCCATCGGCGGCGATTACGATTCTCGCGGCCCGGAATGGCTGCTCCGTACACCCGGAGAAAGCAATTCATTCTACGAAACAGTTATTGACATCGGCGATGTTAATAACAGATACACCGACTGGTACGCAACCAAAGAGACCGCGCTTCTGCGCCCTGCGTTTTATATTGACTGCAGCACACCCCGGGTGTCCTGACATAGCTTATTGACCCGGATACATATGCCGACCCGCCCACCTAACCTGCGAAGTTAAAATCGAAATGGATTGATTCCGTACGATTCTGTTGATTGCTGTCTGCAGGCGTGGTACAATTCGATTCAAATATCAGAAAAACAAATTTGAATTTGAGCATGAGCCATACCCACAAAAAAGTGGGTAATTTTCATCTTCTGAAAGATAATATATAGTTTTGTCAGGAGGTGGCGAAAGATGAATAAAGAAGCATTATTATTAATCGATATCCAAAATATATATTTTACACCGGGGCCGTTACTTTTGCATAAGCCGAAGGATGCTGCAAAGAAAGCAGCAAGGGTTCTTGAAAAATTTAGGGAAGAGAAAAAGCCGGTGATACATGTGCAACATAATTTTAAGGCATTTTCGGGCATAAATAATTTGGTAAAACCAGCGGAAAGTGAGAAGATTATACATAAGGACTATCCGAGTTCATTTCTTGGAACAGCTCTTCGGGAATACTTGCAGGAGTTGGGAATTACCAAGTTGGTCGTGGCTGGAATGATGTCGCATATGTGTATTGATACAACGGTTCGGGCATGTCAGGATTACGGATATGAGGTTACGGTGATAGAGGATGCCTGTACTACAATGGCATTGAAGCATGATAAAAGAAGGATTGATGCAGAAACTGTACATGCGGTGTATATGGCGTCGCTGGCTGAAGGTTTTGCAAAGGTTATGAAGGCAGAGGATTTTTTATGAAAATAAGAGATGACTATACTTGTCCGCTTGAAATTGTTCACGATATTATAAAAGGAAAATGGAAAACCATTATTTTATACCAAATGAAAGATGGTCCAAAAGGTTTGTCTGAACTTGAACATGAAATTGAAGGAATTACGCAGAAGATGCTTTTGGAGCAACTGAGGGAACTTATTCAATTTGGATTGGTGGAAAAGAAAATGTTCGAAGGATATCCGCTTCATGTGGAGTATTCGATTACTGAAAGACGCGGACGGAAAATGCTTGAAGCTATAACCATCATGCAAATGGTTGGTATAGATTATATGTTGGAAAAGGGAATGTCAGAGACTCTGATTGAGAAAGGTATTTTGACGGAAGAGGAAATTAAATCACTAATGACATTTAGAAAAATGGTGTAGAAAGAAAGGTATATAAAGGATGGTTCTTTTAGTTGTAGATACACAAAAAGCTATTACAAATAGTGATTTATATCAGTTTGAACAGTTTGAAACAAATGTTAAGGAATTGATACATAGAGCTCGCCAAAAAGATATAGAAGTTATTTTTGTTAGACATGATGACGGTGTTGGATGTGAACTAACAAAAGGCAATGTAGGTTTTGAAATATATGAAGGTTTTCAGCCTATTGATGATGAAATGGTTTTTGATAAAAGTGTAAACAGTTCATTTAAAGATACAGGATTATTGGAATATCTAAGGGAAAAAGAGGAAAGTACCATTATCATCGTAGGGTTGCAAACGGATTATTGTATTGATGCAACTATTAAAGCCGGATTTGAGCATGGTTTTAAAATGATAGTTCCTTCTAATACAAATAGCACATTTGATAATAAGTATATGTCTGCTGAGCAGACTTACAGCTATTATAACGAATTTATGTGGAACAGAAGATATGCGGAATGTATTTCATTTGAAAAAGCTCTTGAACTAATGGGATGACAAATGTCAGCTTTCTGAAGAGTTGAAAGCAGCGTATTATTTGAAGTTTGACCATTAATTCGAAAATGATATTTTGAGTATACTAATGAAGGGAGAAGATAATTTGGATCGAAGATGTTTAGAACAAATAAATGAATTATTGGATTCGTCTCAGCTTAATTTTTTTCAAGATATTCCAGATATTGTTAGAGAACGTTTTTCTGATATAAATGGAGAAGATATAGAAGAATTTAGGAATTATGTAAAAGAATTTGTTGAGTGTTGTATTGAATATGGGGATATACTTGCAAATCAATTTAAAGTCCCTTTTCTGCCGAGAGATGATAGGAGCAAAAGAGAAATAGGAAAATATATTGTAGAATGCCAAAAGAAGTATCCAGAAATAGAGGAAAAACATATAAGAGGAATTTTTTCTACAGTGTGTTGGCTTGCAAATAGATGAGTTAAAAGTCAATAGCTTATAAATTCCAAACTTGAAAGAAAAGGAAAATTTCAGTTTCACTAAGAGATGTAAGGGCAAACATCAGCCGATTTCTATATTGGTTTTCATTGGCAAATACCTAGAGAAGCCTACCTGTCAAGTCCATCCTTGCTATGATTTATATGGACTTCACCGAGAAAGGAGGTATCTTACTCCCGAGATAGCTCCCCCTAATAGCGAGTGCAGCACAGGCTGCGTTGAATAATAAGTAAAATACAGATTCTCCTCCTCAAACCATAACGGTTAGGGGAGGAGTTTTTTTGTGCTATAATAATACCCAACTCATGTAAAGAAATTCTACCCACGAATATGATAGGATACCTTTTGAAGGGAGGTTGATTACATTGAAGGAAGCAATTTTAGCAATGCAGCGTTTGATTGATTGGATTGATGAGCATGCCATTGAAAATCCCGGTCTAATCGAAATGTCGAAACAAATAGGTTACTCGCCATACTACTGTTCGGAGCAGTTTCATCGAATTGCCGGTATTACCATAAAGGAATATATGGCACGTCGCAGATTAAGTATGGCGGCCATGGTTATTCGCGATACAAATCAATCTTTGCTGGATATTGCTTTGGAGTATGGATTTTCTTCTCAGTCCGCTTTGACGAGAGCGTTTGTGAATGCTTTTGGATGTACACCGACAGCATATCGGAAAAATCCTGTACCAATACCTCTTCAATGTCGTAAGTTCGTTATCAGCCCTTCGACTGTTTTTATGAAAGGAGAGTTAAAAATGAGTAATTTAGTATTACCTTCTTACAGAATGGAGTATATTCCAAAACACAAATATTTAGGTGCTTACAAGGCAAGCGAAACAGCTAATGGTCCCGTTTGGCCGGGCCATGATTGCGACTTGCTTTGTGGCATGATAGCCAGCATGTCAGATACACATCCTATTGTTACTGCCTATACTGCCGGTTGGGCTTGGGAAGGAAGCGAAAGAAAGTACTTCTTTGGCACCGGAGTGAACTGTGACTATACAGGAGAAGTTCCGGAAGGCTTTGAACTGCGTGAAATTCCGGAAAGTTACTATCTTGTATTTTCTCATCCTCCATTTGACTATTTAAGCGAAAATACAGAAGTTATGAAACGTGTTGAAGAGTTGGCATGGCACTTTGATCCTACATCAATAGGCTATGAATGGAATGAGGATGTTTGTCAGGATTATCAGAGACATTATCCGGAAGGATTGGGGTATCAGGTGCTACGTCCGGTAAGGAAAATGAAATAAGCTATAGGCAGGGTGAAGTACAAAATGTACTTCACTCTTTTTAGCACCAGGCAATGCCAAAAATAAAATTGATACAAATCGAATGACATGATACAATAGTGTCACAAATAAAATGAGGCACAAGGAAAGTATATGATAAAAACATTAGAAGAAGCACTAAAATACATAGCAGAATTGGAAGCTGAGAATCAAGCATTGCGTGAGGAGGTAGAACATTATCGTTCCAGAAATCGTGCCGGGCGTAAGAAGCATGATGAGGCTTGGCAGGCTTCTTATAACGATTTTGTGCTGAAATACGAGGGTGGTATGGGCATTATGGAGATTGTGAATCATGGAGAGATTAGCAGGAGAACGGCATATAGGTATAAGGCGTATTATGAGGCGCTGAGAGGGAAGTAGGGTACAGTTTGTACCTCTCTTCAATCAAGGTGCTGCACAGTCTTAGTATGAAGATAAGTTTTAATTCCGCTTGAGTTTTAGGTATAAACATGTTATTCTATGTATAGAATAATGCTGTAATGCATTACTGTATGGGCTGGTCGAAAGACCCGGGTCCATCGGCAGATGGGGAGGTTCCCCATCATTGGCGGGTAAGAACCCGCCTTTTTTATTTGGTAAAGGATGTTGTATGAAAGAGTTAAGTATCTTTATTGATGAATCGGGTGATTTTGGAGCGTATAATTATCACTCCCCATGGTATATAGTAACTATGGTGTTTCATGATCAGAGAAAATCTATTCAAGAGCCGTTAGAACATTTGGAAAAAGAATTACTTCTTCTGGGGTTAGAGAATCATTGCATACATACAGGACCGATTATTCGTAAGGAAGAAGATTACTCAGCAATGAATTATTTGGAGAGAAGAAAAATTTTTAATAAGATGGTTACATTTAACCGGAAGGTTGTCTAAACAGATTTCACTTTTCATAAAGGAACATTATGAATTTCTTCTTTCTTTTGATTTGGTTAAAATCTACTATGATAATGGGCAAGTAGAGTTAAATAAGATTTTATCATCTCTGTTTTATGCTTTTTTGCCGCGTGTGGAGTTTCGTAAAGTGACACCATCTGACTATAGACTATTTCAGGTGGCAGATATGATATGCACATTTGAACTTTTAAAGTTGAAAATAGAGAATAATTGTTTTTCAAAATCAGAGAGGATTTTCTTTGGCACAGTTAATGATTTGAAACGAAATTATTTGAAGATCGTGAAACGACAGGAAATAGATAAGTAAAATACAGATTCTCCTCCTCAAACCGTAATGGTTAGGGGAGGAGAATTTTTGTAGAATTAGTCAAAACTTAGCAATAAATAAAGAGTATGTGCTATTATTTTCTGTTACTGTTAATATAGATTGTGGGGATATGGAAGGATATAGGAGGAAATATATGCGAACCAAACAATTTCAAATATTAACAGATATCAATATGGCGTGGAATTTCATGGTAGAGGTATACAATCTGTCTGCAGAGCAGGGAAGGGGATGTGTCGAAGCTCCATTTTTGGAGTATGCCCTGACGTCTTCATGGATGAATAAGGATTATTTGCATTTATGCAGATTCTGGTTGGAGGATGATTTCGTAGTAGGTTTTGTTTTTTATGAAAATCTGGGTGATATACATTTTGCTTTACGGCCGGGATATGAAGAACTGGCAGAGGAAATGATAGCTTACGCTGCGGAAGCATTCCCGGACCATAATGGTGGGAAGCAATTTATCTTTACAGAAGCTCAGACAGCGCTTATGGAAGCGGCTGAAAAGAAGGGATATAGATTATCTTATAAAGAAAGAAGCTACGTGTTAGATATCACTCAAACAGCACTTGATTTCGAATTACCAAAGGGGTTCTATTTTGTAGAACTGGCAGATGTGGACCCGGTCAAGCTTTCCAGATGTACATGGAAAAGCTTTAATGAGTGGGAGTTAGGTCCTTTTGAAAACTGGGAAGATACAAGTGATACAAGGGATTGGAATCCGCACAAGTCTTATACAGGTGTACTTAGCTGTATTATGGCACCGCCACCACACTCTACCTACGAGTACAATGTGATTATTGCCAATGAAGCAGGGGAGTATGTGTGTTACAGTGGGATGTGGTGGGTTCCCGAGAATGGCCTTGCTTATATGGAACCCTTATGTACTATTCCGGAGTATCAGCACAAAGGCTTAGCTTCAGCAGCACTTACACAGCATTACCGTAGATTCAAAGAAATAGGCGGTAAGATTTTAACCGGTGGCGGCAATGATTTTTACAAAAAGATTGGCTATGATGTAGAAGTGTATTCACACGTTTATAAAAAGCCTAAACAATAAAGGAGGAACCTATGGAAAACAGTAGAGTAGATTTTTGTACCAATCCAATCATCAAAGATATTTATACGGCGGATCCTGCACCTATGGTGTATGGGGATACTTTGTATCTTTATGTGACTCATGATGAGGATGAGCTTATTAATGATTTTTATACTATGATTGACTGGAGATGTTATTCAACCAAGGATATGGTTAATTGGACGGATCATGGTAAGATTTTCTCGCTGGATGATATTACATGGGCGGATGACAGAGCATGGGCTCCTCAGGCGGTAGAGCGTAACGGTAAGTTTTATTTGTATTGTCCGGTACATAAGAAAGATGGAGGTATGGCCATTGCAGTAGGAGTATCCGATAGCCCCACCGGTCCGTTTAAAGATTTGGGTTATCCTTTGGTGGATGAGGGGGATTGGAACGATATTGATCCGACAGTCTTTATTGATGATGATGGGCAGGCGTATCTTTACTTCGGTAATCCGGAGCTTCGCTACGTGCTTTTAAATGAAGACATGATTTCCTACGATGAATCCGTAGGTGTGGTAAAGATTCCCATGACAGAGGAATCCTTTGCAAAGGGCAGTCATATGACAGGTACCTCCTATGGAGAAGGTCCTTGGTTTTATAAGAGAAATGGTCTTTACTACATGGTCTATGCGGCATTTGCAGTGGACCAGAAAGATGAACACTTGGCATATTCTACTTCTGCATCCCCTACCGGTCCATGGGTGTACGGAGGCGTACTTATGACAGAGGAGGGCGGTGTATTTACCAACCATCCCGGAGTGGCAGATTTCAAGGGACATTCGTACCTGTTTTACCATACGGGAGAGTTACCCGGGGGAAGCCTGTTCCACAGGAGCGTATGTGTAGCAGAATTTAGCTATAATGAGGATGGAAGTATTAATACCATCCCTAAATGTGAGGGCGTTTCAAAAATAAATTAAAAAAATTCAAAAAAAATTTAATTTTATAAAACCTACAAGTCATTTGGTGTATCTATCCATCAGAAAGAAACACAAAAAGTGATTTGGAGGATAAAAAAATGAGTAAAGTACTTAAAGGATTAGTTGTTATTATTACATTGAGTTTGTTGGTGCAGTGCATGAGCGGTATGGAGACAAGCTATGCGTCAGAGCCTACCAGACCTTATGCACAGTCAACATCTACCTACCAGACAACAAATAAGTCTACAAGTACTACAAACAAGTCTACAACGACAAATACAACAAATAAATCAACAAGTAGCACAAATAAGTCGACCACGACAAAAGCAACAACTTCTACAAATACTACTGTAACAACGGAAAAAGTGGACCCACGTGTACCAAATTACAATGCAACCAATCCGGATTATCAGGTGGTTCAGTACTCATGGAAGACACGAGATGGAGGAAATGCATATTTTTCACTGTGCATAGATGTAAATGCTTATAAGTATTATAGTTCGTTGGACAGATACTATTTATTTAGTGAATATGACCATTATTTAAATGACAAACTAAATCGTGAATATGTGAAAGAAATTGCAAGATGCTTGAGAGAGATTCAGAAGCAGGCTGGATATACTGATTATGATATTGTATGTGAAGCGGTTAATTTTGTACAGACTACTATTGAATATGAGTATGATTCGGTTGCAAAAGGTCAGTCTGATTATCCTAAATATGCTATTGAAACTTTATGGGATAGAGAAGGTGATTGTGAAGATTCTGCAATGTTACTTGCAGCACTTATCCGTGAGTTGGGTTATGGAAGTCTGTTAATGCACTACGAAGGACATGTAGCAGCAAGTGTATTGGGTAACGACAATATGACAGGTACTTTTCTGAATGTAAATGGCGGAAAGTACTTTTACATAGAATCGACCGGAACGGGTTGGGATATTGGCGTATGTCCGGACACTATGACAAGTGATAAGTATAAAGGATATTTGATGGTTGATTAAAAACAAGACCTGAGTTGGAGTACATTTTCAACTCAGGTCATTCTTTTATTGCTTCTTTTTTATGAGGAAAACGACAAGTGTTACAGTAGCGATTAGTACAATTCCGCTAATGATATATATTAGGGTATTGTTTCCGCTAGAAACACTTTGTGTGTTTGTAGTAGCGATTGGCTGCTGAGTATTTGTTGCTACGTCGGAGGAGGGAATTTCCGTAGCAGGTGCAGCGGTTGGAGCTTCTGTAGGCGCCGGAGTTTCGACCGGCTTTGGATTCAACTCTTGACCTGTATATTCTACGTCAGTAATAGCCAGGACGTAATCCGATGCGTGGGTGAAAGTAAAGGTAGCCATGCCGTTTTCATCTACAACCGGTCCGGCTACGTATTCAAAGGTGCCATCGCCCACGACGTAGAACAGATTAGCGTACTTTCCTATGTATTCCGTTCCGATTTTATAATCTAAAAGGGCTTTGAAGCCGAATTCTCCATCGTATTCTATATTTATTTTTTCAAGCAATGTTTCCCCAAAGAAATCATCCACACCTTCGTTACAGAAGGAATCCGGATTGGCAGTGATTTTCAAAGAAAAATTGGCATCCGGAATACGTTCAATATCTTTTCCGTGGATGGTCCAGGTGTAGTCAGGCTCTTCGATTTTGATGGTCTTATCTTTTCCCTTAATCTGATTCATATCGTAGATTTCAACCGTAGTATTCGGAAGTCCCGGGCCCCAGTTGGTGCTTTCGTCTTTCTTATGCAAGGTAATGTCGATGGTGGTTTTGGGACCACTTTCCTCTACCGGAGTGCCGGTGGCATCTATGTATCTGGCGGTCACATAAGCGGTAAACTTGTAATCGCCGGAACAGGGCAGCAGAAACTCCGCATCAGACCAATTAAATATATAAGCCATCTTGGAAGGCTCATCATAAGCTCTCACATGCGGAGCGTAGCAAAATGTATCACAACGCTCCTTTTCGTAATTTAAATACCCCTCCAGCTGATATTCAACAGAACCGTCCGCGCTGTAAGCCGGTATACCATCTACAATAACCGATTCGTCGGTAGAGTCGAAAGTAACGTTGATACTGGGAAAAGTTACCGCGTAGGCCTCCAGTTTACTATATGTGAAAGTGGATAGTATCAGAGCGAAGGTCAAAAAGGTGTAGGTTAGGTTCTTAAGTGTGGTGTGCTTAAACATAGTGAGTCTCCTTGTGTGTTGATAGGGATATTATAGCACGGTGAGGGGAGATGGGGCAATGAGGGAGTGTAGAGACAATTCTTTTGAAGAAAAGATTTGAATACTGTTGAAAAAATAAGGATTATATCGTACAATTTAAATAACTAGAAAACTAGACAAATAAAAGCAAAATGCGTTTTACAAAGGGGATTTGATTAATGAAATTATTAAATAAGCTATTGCCTACAAAGAAAAAAAGTAAAGAACTTCAGAATGCAAATAATTTTCAACATATATATAAAATGACAGAAAGTAAAATTCGAGAGGGTCTTTTGAAACCTACTGCGTCGACAGGAAAACCAATCGCAGAATTAAGAGGAAACGCAAAGTTTTTAGCTCAATTATCCAACATTGGTGGAGGTTCTAAAGAAACTGGAGGAGGTGGTGTTAAAGATGGATTAAATACTATTGTACATAATAAGAATGCAAAATTTATGATTGATGTGCAAAAGAGAATCAAAAAAAAATAACTTAGAAAGGAGTAGAGTAATGATTAAAGGAGGAAGACCTTACAGTAATGAAAATGGTGAAATTGATGAAGCGTTGATTACAGATCATTGTAAGGAAGAAATTAATATAGCGTGTAACTGGATTAATGAAAATGTTATTCGTAGAAAAAAACCAAATTATGAGAAGACAAGCTATGGATTAAAGCATCTTTTAGAAAAAGATACAGGATTATATCTTACGAATAATGAATTTAAAGATGCTATGTTGATGTGTGGGTTTGAGCCTAGTAATCCGAATGAATTAAATTGGAGTTATTGCATTAGTAATAAATCACCAATATTTAGGAGAAATAAGGTTGATTCTTATTTATAGATGATTGATATATGTGAAAACAATAAGAGGAGAATTGTGTGATGAGGTGTCCGTTTTATTTAGAGAGTGAAGATCGAGAAAGATGTGAGAAGTGTAAGGAACGAGACAAATGTGAAATAGTAACATCTTTTGAAGATTATTCTTATGAGGAAGAGCGTGAATAAATGTATTATAATATTGTTAATATTATATAATGAGGAAGAAAAATTGCCTTGACTGCACATTACGTGCAGTCATATTTTTTTATTAGGTATAGATTATTTTGATACATAACAATTAAATTGGAATTACCATTATTTTGAAGTAAAATTATTTTATATCAAACAATTAGTTTTGCAACGCAGAGGCGCGTGGCATTGTAGAGTTGAACCGTATTTTCGGTTATTATTTTCAGGGGGAGGAAATCGAACTGCATAAGCTGTGTAAAGCGTGCCGGGGCGTGAATGAATTTGGGGAAAGTCCCGCACAGGAAGGAGCGTACAAGCGTGGGCAGGAGGAGTGGAACACGGTTACCTGCTGGGCTAGAAAGATTCATATCAGTGGTACACGTTTTACAGAATATTTGACAGAGCTGGGTTATCTGGAGGCTGAAGGCGGTATGAAAGAGGTGTTTCAGATTACGCCTAAGGGATATGGGCATTGTAGAATCGCGCGGGGGCCTCTGGGAGATGTGGTACAATGGGACTTTGAGGCTTATGTGGATGTAGCCCGGAGGCGGGCACAGTTGGCGGAAGTACATGATATTTGTCCCAAGTGTAAGGCGAATCTGGATGAAACGCCGGAGTATAACCATTTGGAGCCGGTACATATATGCGGCAGGTGCGGGCATGTGTGCCGGGAATGGGGAGTGCGGGTGATTTATGACAGATAAAAAGAGATGAGCCGGCTATTTGTATGGTTATAGTGATGAGAAGACCTTTCTTTGGGGAAACCCGAGAGAGGTCTTTTTATTTTGAAAACGGATGTAGGTATGAAGTGAAGCTGTACAAGTAGAATATGTTGTGATATAATGATGATACGTATTAATGATGATACATACAGAAGTATGAAAAACTAATTGGTGTTAAATACAGGAGGTGAATATTTGATAAACACAGAGGAAGAACTATCATTTTATGACTTGAATGGTAAGTGGAATGATTATATTGGTGTACAGAAGGAAGTGGTTGATGTTTTACGCAAAGAGGGATTTTTTTGTCAAGAACCAGTTGTAAATATTGAATCAGGTTTGAGTGTTCGTATTACCACAAAAGGAGTAAGGGAAACGCTTGGTAGTGGAAATCGCTTTCAAACTTTACCCAAGAAGTTGAAAATGTATAAAGTTGCAACAGTCAGAAGTTTGCCTGAACTCATAAAAAACGGATATATTATAGATGATGATGTAGAAAATACACATAAAAAAGATGGATACAGATATGCGTACATAGGGAATACAATGTTGATAAATGGCGAGACAATTGGAGTTAGAATAGCGATTAAGAAAAAAGTTGGTACCAACCATTTTTGGATTCACAATATTGATGAATATAAAAAAGATTCTGAGTTACTCAGTCCATCAGAAAAGACGGTCTTAAAAGAGACTCAAAACCTTTTTTATAATGTAACATAGGTTGAATGGCGGTGTCAATCTGATAAACATAAAAAAGTAAGAATATATAGTATATGGGAGAAAAATATGGATTATCTAGTTTCAAACGGTGAATTAGAGTTATTAGTTGAGCAAAAGAAACAGCAAACGAAGGAGAGAATTATTGGTCAATATATTGAACTGCGTAAGCAAAAAGGATATTCACAGGAGAAGATTGCTGAGCTGACGGGAATCGCCAGAACCAATATTGTACGTATAGAGAGTAAGGCAAATGTTCCGACCATAGAGGTACTTTTGAAATTGGCAGAGGCACTGGATGTAGAGTTGGAAGTAAGGTTTGTAGAACGGTAAAATATTGGTGGCACATTTCCTTGCGGGATTTGGCGCTATCCCTTATAATATAAATGGTTACAAGGTATTATAGAAACATATTATGAGGAATTATACATGAAGGTAAAGTGTGACTATTGTGGCAGTATGATTGAGGAAAATGTCCCTGCCTGTCCTAATTGCGGAGCTGTATTAAATGGTGTGAATCGTTTTGCGGATAAGCAGCCGCGCACTATTGAGGAATTGAAGGAATGGTACATAAGTCGTAAGCTTCCCCGGGAGGAAGTGACCAGATTCTTTATTGGTAAAGATATTCGGGAAGCCCGGGCGTTTGGTATTTATCAAAATGCGCTGGGTGATTTTGTGGTATATAAAAATAAGTCAAACGGGCAGAGAGCAATACGCTATCAGGGCTCTGATGAGGCTTATGCAGTCAATGAGTTGTATCAGAGGCTGCGTGCGGAGATTGCAGAGCAGAAGAGCCGAAAAGGCAGTGCTTCCGGAAATGAACAGACACGCTACTCGGGGAAAAAGGCTGAACGTGAGGGGCAGTGGGTTGTTGTCTTTTTAGGTACTTTATGGTCCATTATGGCAGTTATCATGTTCCTTTGTATTTTGGGGGTACTATTTAGTAAAGCACCAAAGGAAGGCTATTATCGATATAATGACGATACATATTATTATCAGGATTCATCATGGTATTATTATAATGACCTGCAAGATGATTGGAGTCATGTGGATTCTTCGCAGGTGCCCTACATTGATAAAGATACGCAGGAAGAGTATGCTATAGATTATCATACAGGTACAAGGTTTGAGGATTCAACCTGGTATGAAGAGGATACTTATGACGATTACGATGACGATTGGGACAGTGACTATGACTGGGACAGCGGAGATTCCTGGGATTCCGGCAGTTCGGACTGGGATTCGGACTGGTAAACTTCTATGAAATTTGAAGGAGAAACAGCTCATGACTGAAAAAGATAAATTACATTCCGGTGACCTTTATCTGCCGGGAGACGAAGAGATTATGAAGGAGCAATTCCAATGTATGGAGCGTTTGTATGATTTTAATGCTACACGTCCTCATGAATATGAGAAACGTATGGAATTGCTGAAGGAGATGTTTGCAGAGATTGGAGAGGGATGCTATATTGAACCGCCTTTTCACGCAAACTGGGGTGGTGCGAATTGTCATTTCGGTAAGAATGTGTACGCAAATTTTAATTTAACAGTGGTGGATGATACCCATGTGTATGTGGGGGATTATACCATGTTTGGCCCAAATGTAATAATAGCTACAGGCGGACATCCCATAGATCCGACGCTTCGTGAACAAGGCTATCAATATAATATGCCGGTTCGCATCGGAAGGAATTGCTGGATCGGGGCAGGCAGTGTGATTGTTCCGGGCGTGACCATAGGAGATAGCGTGGTCATTGGTGCGGGAAGTGTGGTAACAAAGGATATTCCCTCCAATGTGGTGGCATTCGGCAACCCTTGCCGGGTACAGAGAGAGATAAATGCACATGATAAGGAGTATTATTTCAAGGATAGAAAGGTTTCTTTGAAATTAATTTGAAAATTTCAGAAAATATAGTGCAAAATCCTAAATTATCTGATATAATAAATATAACATCAAAGATGATGTAGAATTTATGTACGGAAAGAAGGGATTGGAATGACATATGAAGAATTGGTGGAACGTGTAAGAAAGGCAACCAAGAATACGCAGGTGAGCAAAGGACTGGGGCATGTGGCGTTTCAATTCAATGTAGAAGGCGAAGCAGAAGGCGCCTTCTACGTAGAAATATCCGGTGGCAAGATAAATGTGGAGCCCTATGAGTACTATGACAGGGATGTGATTATTGTAACCAGTGCATATGTAATTATACAGATGTTGGAAGGTAAATTGAAGTCCCGGGCAGCGTATTCTGACGGACAGTTAAGATTGTATGGCGCAGTGGAAGCGCTGGAGTATTTACCATTTGGTGGTAGGTAGAAATATTTTGAAGTCCCTCCTGGAGGCGCAGGAGGGACTTTTCAAGGGAATAAATGCGGAGGAGTTAAGAAATGAGTAAGGCAAAAGACAAACGAATTAAAAAGTTGAAAAAGATACGTATATGGCCTTCAGTACTAGGTCTTTTTTTATTGAGTTTAATTTTTGCGATATTGGTGAGTATAGTTGTGGCAATTGCAGGTTTGGAGATTATTCAGCGCAAGATAATGGTTTGTAGTGAACGTTCTGCACAGATGGCTGCTTTATATCAGGAATATGATGAAACATCTGTACAAAATATAGATGTAGCAGTCCGGACTTATCTTCAGTTTGATGATGAGATGGAAGTAGTTGGCGCGGTGGCTGAAAATGAAGTAGTACACTGGGTAGGTGAAACTTCTGTTCCCAAGAAAGACGCGGCTTTGGATATTTCTCTTATGTACGGGGATGAGATAGTAGAGGCCAAAGTCATTGTAGAAGAGGATTCCCAAGGCTTATTGACGGTGGAAGATGATACGCTGGTAGTGGGAGATGATTTCATCGGTGCGCTTAACTTTGAGAATCTGGAAAAAGGGGAAGATTTATTCTCGTCGGATGCGGAAGATGCAGTGTTAGAATTTAAAATATGGTATGTGATTCCGGTAGATAACTTAGAGGTATATATTCTGAATAGCATATATGTGTTTGCGCATGATTTGTTGTTTATGATAGTATGCCTTGGAACAGTGGGAATATTAATAGCAGTTTTCGTAATTTATTATTTGATTTCTTTTATTAGCGTAATATTTACTGTGCGTAAAACCTCCAAAATTATTTATACGGATGTGGTGACCGGCGGTAATAACTGGCTTCATTTTGAAAAAAGAGGCAATGCGCTGTTAAAGCATAAGTGGAGCGAAAAGAATAAATATGCAATGGTTCATCTGAATATGCGCAAATACAGGAGTTTTTGCACTTGCTTCGGAGCGCAGGTGGGAGAAGAACTGATAGAGAAGCTCTACTGGATTTTGAAAAAGCAGATAAAGCGCAACGAGGTAATGGCGCATCATGAGAATGCAGAGTTTGGCCTGTTGCTTGCTTATGGAAGTAAAGAAGCGTTGATAAAGCGTATTGAAGAAATGGAATCTGCTTTGAACACAGCGATGCCGAATATGAAAATATATTTCGGCGTGGGAGTGTATGAAATCGAAAAAGGAGAAAGAAATATAAACCAGCTTTACATTAATGCGATGGTAGCATGTGAGAAGCTGGGAGAAGAAGCAGATAACCAAATAGCTTTTTTCGACATCGAAATGAGCAAGGAGAAGCTGTGGGAACGTAAAGTAGAAGATGATATGGAGAGGGCATTAGCAGGTAAAGAATTTCAGGTATATCTGCAACCGAAGATTAGTACTTTGGAAGAACAATTGGCCGGTGCAGAGGCTTTGGTCAGATGGATTCACCCGACAGAAGGTTTTATTCCTCCTAATAAATTTATTCCAATATTTGAAAAGAATGGTTTTATATTGAAGCTGGATGACTATATGTTGGAAGAAGTGGCGAGACAGCAGGCAGAGTGGATTGCACAAGGCCGCAGAATCGTACCCATATCAGTTAATGTATCCAGGGCACATTTTACCAGAGAAGATTTAACAGAGCATATCTGTAGTATTGTAGACAAATACAATATTCCCCATAACGTAATCGAGCTGGAGTTAACAGAAAGTGCATTTTTTGATGATAAGAAAGTGCTGATAAATACGGTTAAGAAGTTACGTGATGCAGGATTTATTGTATCTATGGATGATTTTGGTGCAGGTTATTCTTCATTGAACTCTTTGAAAGAGTTACATATTGATGTGTTGAAAATCGATGCGGATTTCTTTAGAGGTGCAGAGTTTGAAGAGAGAGGCGTGTGGATAGTAACTAAGGTAATTGATTTGGCTAAGAAGTTAAATATGAAGATTGTAGCAGAAGGTATTGAAAGTAGGGAACAGGTAGATTTTCTGATTGATCAGAAATGTGATTTGATTCAGGGATATTTTTTTGCAAAACCCATGCCAATCAATGAGTTCGTAGAAAAGTATAATGCATAATACAGAACCCCTTCGTTTGGACTATGAGAGTCTTGCGAAGGGGTTTATTTTAGTTTGTTACATAAGGAATGTTTTTCTCCAAAGCGTATGCTTCGGCAGCAGAGCCAACGGATACGCGTAAGGTAAGGTTGGGACATTCTGCAAATGCTTCTTTGTCAATCGTGGTAACACTGGCAGGAATACTTACAGTGGTTAAATTACTACAACTTCTAAATGCATATTTTCCTATATGAGTAACGGTATCCGGTATGACCACCTCAGTGATGGAATTGCATTCGCTCAGAGCATAGCCGGGAATCATGGTAATACCCGGTTCGAAACTAACCACATCAATTTCAGAAGAATTAAAGGAAGTAAGTCCCAAATTTTCGTATCCTTTAAAGGTTTCGCTGATGACGACTTCATTAATGGTCACATCCCGAAAAGCCAACATACCAATAGTACGGTTAGCGGTGAGAAGTTTATCAATAACTAAATTAACACATCCGGAAAATGCTTCTTCATCAATCGTGGTAACACTATCAGGAATGTACACGCTGGTTAAATTGCCACAATCTTTAAATGCGTATTTTCCAATATGTGTGACGGTATCCGGTATGACTATTTCGGTGACGGAATTGCATCCGCTCAGAGCATAGTCGGGAATCATGGTGATACCCGGTTCGAAACTAATCATACCAATCTCAGAGGAATATAAGGAAGTAAGTCCCAAATTTTCGTATCCTTTAAAGGTTTCACTGATAACGACTTCACCAATGGTTGTATCTTCAAATGCCAACTTGCCAATGGTGCGGTTGGTGGTACTAATTTTATTAAAGACTAAATTTTCACACCCACGAAAAGCTTCATCACCAATTTCCAAAACACTGTTCGGAATATTTATAGATGTCATATTGGAACAGCTTTTAAAGGCATATCTTCCAATCGTGGTTAAGTGCTCCGGAAGAATAACTTCTGTTATGGAATGACAGCGTTCGAATGCGCTGTCCCCGATAGAAATTACAGTCTCAGGTATGGTTACGGAGGTAAACCCTTCGCCTTCGCATAGTGCCGCTGCAGGAATAGAGGTAATTCCCTGTTCAAAGCTTACTTTCTGGATATTTGCATGGGACAGGGAAGGGTAATTTGTAGTTTGCATACAGCCAAAAGTTTCACTAATAATGACTTCCTCAATGGTTACATAGCGGAAGGCATAACTGCCAATGGTGCGTTCTTTGGTAGAAAGACTTTCAATTACCAGATTTTCACAACGGTCAAAAGCACTTTCGCCGATATTCTTTACACTATCCGGAAGGGTAATGCTTGCTAAATCTTCAATGTTTGTGAATGCACACATGTTGATAGTAGTGACACTGTTCGGAATGTCAATAGCGGTAATTCCTTTACAGTTATACAAAGTATAGGCCGGAATAGTAGTGATTCCCGATTCAAAATTTACCTTTTTTATGTTGGTGTATGCTAAAGACGGTTGATTTGCACTTTGCACACAGTCATAGGTATCGCTGATAATTATTTCGTTGATGGTTACAGAACGGAAGGCATGTCCGCCAATGGTGAGTCCGGTAGTATCCAGAGTATCAATTACCAGATTTTGACATTCGGAAAATGCTTCATATCCGATGACAGTGACACTGTCCGGTATGGATACGGTCACCAGAGTGTCACGATTGCTGAATGCCAACGGTGCAATTTCCGTATAACCATCTTCAATAATTACAGCAAAATTTTCAGACAAATCGTACTTCTCAAGTTCATTTTCCACAGCTTCCTTGGTCAGTATACCACTTCCGGAAAAGACAATAGTCTGTGCCGCAAGGAGTGGATCCTGAGGGGCAGGAGTAACGGTCGTAGAAACCAGTTGGTCCAAAGCATTTTCAAAATTAGTTATGAGAGACTGGTCTTCGGAAGGCGTAGCAACCTGGGCAAGGGATACGACTGTTACAGCAGAAGCAACAGCGTAAACCATTTTGCGCACTACTTTTTTGTGAAGGTCTTTGGAATGTTGCTTTTTGGGGGCGGTGGAAGCAGAAGGAGTTTCTTTTTGTAACGATTCTGTATATTCCACAGGGTCACACCAGTATTCATCGCGACCTTCATTTATTTCCGGAGCAATATGATTCAGTGGGTCATGGGGTTCGTGTAATTCCCTGCCATTTGAATATTCGCTTCCGGTATATCCAAATTCATTGTTCATAAGTGTTCATCCTTGCTTATTTGTTATGTACATCCAACTGTGGGTAAGGAATGGAAATGCCGGCTTTATCAAAAGCAATTTTTAATTCTTTATTCAGAATTCTTTTGCCTTTGAAAATATTTTCTTCATTCACATCGGCAATAATGCGTAACACTACGCAGGAGTTTGCCAGAGATTCCACACCGACACACTCTACACGATCTATAAAAATATCGTGTTTGCTTTTAATGTCTGCTAATATTTTGTCTAATACTTTGTCAAATTTTTCTAAATCAACATTATAGGAAATGCCTACATCGCATACCGCAACAGAGCGCTGATTAGAACGGTTAATTATATTTTTTAAATCAGAGTTGTTGATAATTTTGATATTTCCGCCGGTATCCTCCAAGCTCAAGGTACGGATACCGATTTCCTTTACTTTACCGCGGAAACCGTCAATTTCAATGATATCGCCCACGTTATACTGATTTTCAAAAAGAATAAATACGCCGGTTACTAAGTCGGCTACCAGACTTTCGGCACCAAAACCAAGGATTAATGCCAGAATTCCCACACTGGCAAAGATAGTGCTGACATTTACTCCGATAATGGACAATATCCAACAGAAAGCAATAATTACAGCTGCATATTTTACAAGGCTGGAGAACACAGTTGCCAGTGTGCCTGTACGGCCTTTTTTGTTTCTGAAAAGATTTAATATAAATAAGATTACATTACTTGCCAGAATAGTAATGGCAAGGGCCAGAACGGATTCTAATACGATTTGACCGCTGAGTGTGATTTTCTCTTCCATATCATCCAGAGAATCAAATAGGTCGGTATTCTGTGCAACAAGTATGATTACTACCAATAGAACACCGGCAATCAGAATGCTGAGTAAATTTTTTAAGGCTTCTTTTTTCATTCGTAAAACTCCTTTACGTTTTTTTCTAATGATAGCACGGGAAAGAAGCTTTTTCAACTCCCGGGAGGGGATGTTTTTATTGTTATTTCACAGCGATACTGGTATAATGAATAGCATGGGAAATTATGTATATTCAACTGACCAAGACCAGCCTTTCTGCCGTTAAAAGGCAGAGAGAGTTAATTTGGAAAGGAATATTATATGTGGAGAAAATTAAATGAAGAAGAGAAACGTAATTTGGCGGCAAATTATTTAGTTGGCACGTATTTGTTGCGTTTTTTGTTGGGAATCTGGATGCTGTTTGTGACGATTGGGTTTTTCTTTGGCATCAAATCAGCATTGGAAGCCATGTCACAGGGAGACTATTTTGCGGGTGTGGGTAGTCTGATAGCCGGAGCGATAGGGGGAATTGTATTTTATGGAATTCCCATTGTATTACTTCGAAAAATCGGCACAGAGGAGATACAGGCTTTGCAAGACGATGAAGTGTATCTGGGAGAGGCCTTGTTTGTATCCGGGCACTATTCACACAGAAGTAAGCAGCCGGGAAGAGTAATTCGTTATTATGCAAAGATTCAGCTGTTGGATGCTTATGGAAAAGTGGTACAAGAGGTGGAGTGTCGCTCCATTGGTAATCTGAGAAGTACTTGCCGGGTGGGAGAAAAGATTACTGTTTTAAAGGTGGCTAAGACATCGGGTGATGAGCTGATTGCTATGAAACAGAAAATAATTTAACAAATGATTAATGAGATATCGGGGAGAATGCTATGAATGTACTCTTACAAATCGGACTGGGACTGAGTGTGTCCTTTATCGCAGTATGGATAATTATAATAAAGCGCAGAGTCTGGCAGTTAAAGCCACTTTTTGGAGCGCTTCTGCTTACCGCTGCCTGTGGTGGTGCTGTTACCATGGGAGTAAAGGAGCAGTTGGGAGCAGAGGAAGAGAATGAAGTGATGTCTGCAGAACAAATGATGACATACGCGAATGCACTTCTGGCGGCGGGCGAATATGAAGAAGTCATGGAAGCATTGCAGGAATATAGTGAAACGTACGGTTATGATAATGAGTGCAGTTATGTGGTAGCCAAGACGAAAGCTTTGCAGGGAAATTATGAGGAAGCAAAAGGCATTTATGCGCGTCTGGCAAAGTCAGAGGATTATAAGGACAGAGTTGAAGATGAGTATGAGCTGATTTTGGTAAAGGCAGGAGCGGATTCTTCTTATCTGGCAATGATGGACTTTTTAGTTGCAAACGGAAAGAACCCGGAAGAGTATGGTTATACGGATGATTATGTTGCGTCCATGGAGAAAGCGTTAAATATAACGGATGCAGAGATAGCGGATGAAATATTGGATAATTTGGAGGATTCCTACGATATTGATGAGTATGAGGATGGCTTAGAGGTAGTAGGTACGATTCGAGAGTTGTATGATAAGTGTTTGGGCAGAGGATATTTTCGACTGGAGGAAGAGGAACATGTAGCATTGGAAGAATGCTTTGATGACCTGGAGGATTTGGCGGAAGAACATCCTGCTCTGGCACAGTCTGTTATGGTACAGGATGCTAAGCTGAAGGCGACTTTATTACGCGGAGATTTTGAAGAGTTAATACAGAATATCGGTACAGAATCAGACTATCGGGAGCTTTTGATTGCATCCGAGCTTTATATGAACGGAACCGTGGAAGAAAAAGATTTCGCGGATGATTATGTGGCAGATTATGGCGAGCGTTTTGAAAAGGTGGCGAAACAGCTGGATAAGGTTTTGGACAAGCTGGAAGATGAGCTGACCGGTCAGGAAACTGAGACGCTGGAAACCATGGTGGAAACATTGGAAAAGGCGGAAGAAGATCCGGTACTGTATGTAATGCGGGAACAGTTAAACGAAGAAGCAGTGAAGGATAACGGGGCCGTATCTGAGATTGATATGGGTATTTCAAAGATAGAGTACTTCTATGAAAATGATTCTCTGGCTACAGATTATTTTTATGATGCTGTGGTTACCGGTAAAGATAGTGAAGATACGGAGTACGCACAGGCTATGACCAAGATAGAAGCTATTGTGACAGGAGCGGATTCTTCGGAGATTGTTCATTTAAGTGAGTTTGTAGAGCAGGCAGTGGAGAATTACCTGCCTATGGATAGCTATGAAATTATTTCTGCTAATGGTACTTACGATTATGAAGCAGAGGAAGAAGATAAAGATACTTATACAGAATTGGTGACAAATTATGTCAGTGAAATAAAGAGTAGTATTGCTATCGGTCAGATTGATACTTCGGAGTTTGATACGGTAAAGGTAGGACTTACTATTTCCAGCAAATATGCAGGAAACAGTGAAGAACTAAAAGAACGGTTGAAGGTGTATGACTGTGGTGCAGAAATTACTGAGTTTGAAATTGAAAAGATTGAGTTTGATTCTTTAAAAACCATGCTGATTTGTGATGTTTCCGGAAGTATGGATATTTGTATTGATGACCTGAGAAGTGCAGTGAACAATTATGTAAGTAATATGCATTTGGAAGAATATGTATCAATTGTAACTTTTTCAAATGGTATTGAAGGAACTACGGAATTTTTGAAGGACAAGGACCGTCTGGCAGAGTTTGCGAATTCCATGCATGCCAGCGGTGGCACGGAGATTTATAATACTTTGTATAGCTGTCTGAGTACTTTTGATGCAGAAATCACTTCAAATGATACAATTATTCTAATGACGGACGGTCAGGACAATAACGGAAGAGATGCGGCAACGATTATGCAGGAAATTGGTGGACTGGCAAGGGAAAAGGGCGTGACAGTGTATACCATCGGATTGGGAGATGTTGATGCTTCTTACCTTAGTACCTTGGCTTCCAGCGGTAACGGTAAACTGGTATATGTATCAGACAGTGAAAGTCTGACGGATTTCTATGAATTATTGCAAAGTCAGGTAGATAATCAGTATATGATTACCTATACGGCAAAAGACACCCTGCTTACCAAAAATCGAACTGTAGAAGTACGAATTGATGAGGAAAATATTTACGATTCCAAAGAATATAGCTTGTATGATGATAGTGAAACAGGAAATGTACAGGACGGTGAAGGATTTATTCCGGCAGGTACATTATCGGTAATCGGTCTGGATATTCGCAGTGCACAAAAAAGTAAGGAAGATATAGTGGTTCATCTAATAGGAAGTGGCTTTACGGATGGAGCTTCTTCCAAAATGAAGCTATTGGGAAATATGGATTATGAAGTCGCTATGGAATATGTGGATTCCGGTCGTTATAAAGTAGTGATTCCTTCCAGTTTGGCTGTAGGTACTTATGATTTGCAGATTACTATCAATGAAAGAACTGCATACATAGAAAATGGTTTCTCTTTGTATGAGGCAGGAGATACGAAGGTGACAAAGTTTGGTCCGTACGTATTTACTTCCATGGGTAAGAGTTCAGATTATGATGAAACGGTACTTTCCGGCAATGTTACTTTAAACGGCTGGCTGGTATTTAACGGAGATGTTACCCTAAAAGGAAATTTGGCAGAAGATACACAGGTGTGGATGACGGAGAATGACGGTGCTTACGTTACCTTTGATCCGGATACGGCGACCGGTGTAGGTACTTATTTTGCAGAAAAAGGTATCTCTTTCAGTGTGCCGAAATTAGGAAGCTTTAGCTTATATAATGACCCCAGTCATATATTTGATTATGAAAATTATCAGGTAGACTCTATACGTACGACCGGCTTGAGAGTGTTCCAGGTAGTTTATTTGGAGGCGCCTGCCATTAAGTTGTACCCCGATAGTATAAAACTGGAATACACTCAGGGAAGTACCGTGCTGCCTTTCCAGGACGATATTTTTGAAGCAGTCGGTGTGGATAGTCCGTTTTCTTTTGATATAAAGAGCTCCGCGGTACTTACCAGTCAGAATATAGGTATTTTGATTGATTTTAAGGGTGAGGATGAAAGAGAAAGTCTGAAAGACTTTAAGGTTATGAATGTGCCTGTTGCATTGGACAAGAGTGCCTTAAGAATCATGATTAATACGATAGACCATAAATATACTTTTGGTGGTCTGATTAAGTTAAATGTTTTAGGCTTAGGTTTGGGAGCAGAGGTTAGTTTGAACGGTTTCCAATTAGACAGCTTCCTGCTTACCATAGATAAAGATTTGTCTGTAATGTTGGGAGAAGTACCTCTTACCTTTAGTAATTTCCGTGTAGGGGCAGAGGATATTGCTACTGCAGTTGCAAATAAACAGTTTGGTAACGTAATCTTTGTGGGACAGATGGATTTGGCTGTGGCAAAGGTAAGTGCTTATTTCCCGCAACTTGAAAAGTATGTGGATGATATGAGTCTGGTGTCCCTGTCGGATGCAACTATCAGGTTCCGTTGGAATCCGTTTATGATAAGTACTGCATCAGAGCTAAAGATATTTGATGAATTCACTATAGCTAAGACGAACTTTTCTGTAGGAAATTATTCTTATACCAACGCATTGCTTGGTTTGGAAAACAGGGAAGTGCAGGGCTTTAACAGTTCTATAACCAAAGGATTTATGTGGGATATTGATAACTGTCATGTCAATATTTCCGGTACCGGTAGTTTGAGTGGTAATAGCCGATTTATCGGTGTTCAGTATGAAGGTGTGGCAGAGCTGAATATTGAATGGTGGCTGCTAGCCATGAATTTCGACCAGTCAGGTACGGCACTTGTGGGTGTTTATTATACGGAATATGGTGAACCGCAGTTTACGGTAGCATTGGCTTACCAGAATATGTGGGGAACCAATAAGAAGCTATATTATTACATTGACAGTAATGGAAAGACCGGAAATAAGAACGGAACTTTGTAGAGGAGGGATAAGGCATGAGACAATTTAAGAATTTATTAGTTAGAGTTTTGCTTGCTGTATTTGTGCTTTTCATGGCTTTCCCAAATACAATGATGGTGCAGGCTGAGGAAGTGGAAGCGGAACTGATTACTTTGGAGGAGACAGAAGATTTCACGGTAATGTTTACCTATGAAGGAGACAGACCGGTAATAACCTTTCTTTCTCCCTCCGGTGTAGAATATGCAGAAGGTGTTTCGCCGGAGACGGTATTTGCTTCTGCACATGGAGATGGCTGGAGTACATATAAGGTAATCGGCGCAGAGGCAGGTACCTGGCGGGTACGTTGTGATAAAAAGAATAATGAATATGTAGATTACAGTTTTGTGGAAGAAATCGATGGTTTATGTATTCAGAACTTTAATGTAGTAAGTATGGAAGGTGAGGATGCAGTACTTTCCTTCCTGGTTACTATGGGTGAGGATGAGAGAACGTGGTACAGCTATACGATTACTGCCATTGCCGGTGAAGACGAAAGTGCCGGAAAACAGCTGAAAAGTGGCAGTGCCTTAACAGGGGAAACGGAGGAAGTGAAAGTAAAACTGGAGCTGTCCAGCTATGATAATTATCGTTTCCTTTTAAATGTCGTGGCGCAGGATGGTCTGGAAATGTTTGATTCCATGATGAGTGAGCCGTTTAGCTATGTTAATGCCGAGACTCCTGAAGCTATGGAAAACTTTTATGCTACGATTGATATGAGTAATCATTCCGTGGAACTGGACTGGGATGAGTATCGTATGGGTTGGGGAAAAGAGTATACGGTATTGGCCATTGCAAATGGAGATACAGACAATCCCATATATATGAATGAACCGAAGGATAATCAGGACAGCTTTTTCTATCCGGTGGGAACCGAGCAGTTAACCATTCAATTATTCTATAAGGATGATGGTGTGTTATCGGAGCCGGTAACTAAGGAAATTGATTTGGTAAATGGTGAGAAGTTACAGGTTGTAACAGAAGAAGTTACGTCCGGAACCCAGTTAGAACTTGCATATAAGACCATGGCACCTTCTTTGTTAGAGGTATGGCTGAATGAAGAATATGGGCAAAGTAATATAGAGGGGGAGAATACTGTATATTATCCGCTGAGTGCGGGTGTGAATACCATTCAGGCATCTTTTGTGGGAGATAATAATATCACTTACCGTGTCAGAGCTGAAATATTCAGGGATGCCACACCTCCGGTTTTAACATTATATGAAAACTTGGATGGAATGACTTTCAAAGATGCAGAGGCTGTGATTTCGGGAGCCGTGAAGAATGCGGCCAAGCTTACCATTAATGATGTGGAAGTTAGTGTGGATGAAAATGGGGTGTTTGAATATTGTCTGCCATTAACGGAAGGTGTTAACAATATTACTATTGTAGCTACCAGTGCATCCGGTATCGGTACCTCCAGAAATATGCAGATTACCAAAGCGGGAGGTGTGCTGGCGGTTGGTTCGTGGAAGGATTATTTACCACTGCTTATTGCCTTGGGAGTAAGTGTTGTACTTATCCTTTATACCTTGATATTTGTACGTAAAAAAGATAAAGTGTCAGGAAAACCCAAAAGAGCCATGACATATAAGAGATTTGCGCTTAAGCTGGGATTTTGGACACTTGTGTTAGATGCATTTAGTGTGGCCGGATATATATATTTCTATCGATTTAACAATAGCAGACAGTACATGGAGCTGGTGAAGGAATCCGTGTCCAAGGCGGCAAGATACATTGATTATCAGCAGTATTGTTTCGACGCTTTGCTTATTTTGTCGGGAGTACTGGTATTAAATCTGGTAATTGGTTTGGTAGTCAGCACAATACGTAAGAAGAAAGTAGAAAAGGCAGAAAAAAGCCAAACGGAAACCCAAAATGCTGTAAGCGATTTGAAAAAATAGATGTAGGAGTGAAGAGTAATGGAAATTAAAGGTTTTACATATGGTTATGATGGAAAAAGAGGAGATTACAGAACCGAAGGAGCTATTAAATCCCAGAAGCTTTTGTTTGAGACAGGAGTGAATTGGGTGTGTCTGGCATTTTCCTGTTGTCAGGAAACGGCACATAGTACCAAAATTGATTTTGATTTTGCCAGAAGTTGTTCGGACAGAGATATTATGGCGGCAGTGGAGCATGCACATGCAAACAATGTAAAGGTCTGCCTGAAGCCTATGGTCAATTGTAAGGATGGTGTATGGAGAGCTTATATTAATTTTGCGGATTCTGATTTTGCGGGCAAGGATATTTATTGGGATAAGTGGTTCCAAAGCTATGGAGATTACATGAAGTATTATGCTCAGCTGGCAGAAGAGACCGGCTGTGAAATGCTTTGTATCGGTTGTGAAATGTGTGGCACGGAGCGTAAGGAGAAGCATTGGAGAAAGTTGATTGGAGAAATCCGTGAGATATATTCCGGTAAATTGATTTACAATACCAATCATGGTCACGAGGATGATGTGAAGTGGTTTGACGCAGTGGATTATATCGGAACCAGTGCATATTTCCCGGTGGCTTCTGCAGGTGGAGCATCTTTGGAGGAAATGAAGGCAAACTGGGAACGTGTGTCAAAGGAATTGTACCCGGTGTATGAAAAGTGGCAGAAAAAGTTTGTATTTATTGAAATCGGATGTCGCAGTGCCAGAGGTTGTGCGACTATGCCATGGGATTTCCAACACAAAGAATTTCCGCATGATGAGGAAGAACAGGCAAACTTTTATGAGTCATGTCTGGCAACCTTTGCAGATAAAGAATGGTTTGGCGGTATTTTCTGGTGGGATTGGAGCACCTATATTTACGATACTGTAGAAGAAGCAGCACAGGAAAATGGATTTAATATTCATTTAAAGAAAGCGGAAGACGTGCTTAAGAAATGGTATGCAAAATAGGAGAGACAGAGCATGATTAAGGTGGATTTACAGGGAACTTGGGATTTATATTTAGATGCGGAAAAGGTATGCGTGGAACCGCCGAAAGCGAATGATACCATTGTTCTTCCGGACAGTACGGACCATGCCGGGAAGGGCGTGGAAGATACACAGCCCAACGTAGGGTATATGACGGATCGTTTTTATTTTGAAGGTTATGCATGGTTTAGCAGAACAATTGTAATTAAGCCTGAGTGGGTGGATAAAAGGGTTACTCTGTTTCTTGAGCGTACCAGAATATCCACGGTATATATTGATGGTCAGGAAATCAATACCTTAGATAGTTTGTGTGGTTTTCACGAGCATGATTTGACAGGTAAATTGTCTGCGGGAGAACATGTTTTAACCATTCGTGTGAATAATACGGATTATCCTACCAAGGGAGGTCATATGACTTCCCCGGATACCCAGACCAATTGGAATGGTATTGTAGGTCG
>JAZUPB010000058.1:0-2275 GCA_045604965.1 Acutalibacteraceae bacterium | reverse complement strand
TGAAATATTCGCTGACGCGAATGTGGGCAAATTTTATTTCACTTTCCGCTCTGGCGGAAAATTTCACTATGCCGTAAGGCATAATTTCACATCGGCGTTAGCCGATACTTCACAAAATCTTACCGCTAGAGTCTCTAGCGGTTTTCGTGTTTTTATACCCAAAATTTTCGCTCGATTTTCATGTATGTAAATACCTACTTGATGGATTCGAACGACCGAAGTAAGCATTTGAAAGCTGGCATCATGATTTACCCATAATGCCAGCCCTTCTTTTACCTAGCCGCCTCAGCCTTAATTTTCTCTACAAGTTTTTTGTTTTCTATTATTAATGAAATGCAGAATCCGATCTCTGTGATCAGCATGAACACCGCAAGTACAACAGGTTCAAAAAACAAACCAATGAGTAAGGATACGATGGGAATCAGCACGGATAGGGTGAGATAGCTTCTTGATCCGTACAGCCATCCATAAGGTAACAGATGTGCACCAAAAATCATTGTATAAACCATTAACATTTTCTCTGGTATTGCTGCATATACCCACATAGCGATTATCAGGTATAACACTTGATTCATCGAAAAAATGATTCCTAGGTTTGTCAGAGGATTGTCCTTGCATTGAAAGTCGATCTGAAGCGGTTTGGCAAGCAGCATTGCCAGTCCCATTAGTGGTGCTGAGCAAATAAAGGTAAACAAATTTTTGCTCTCTATTGGCAGGGAACTGGCATGAATTGCAATAATCCCAAGCCATACTATGACAGAAGACACAATAAAATGTAGTCCCTTCTTTTGTCTGATAGCACAATCAATGCGAAGCTTCCTTACGATCGCAAACAGTTCTTCTTTATTCTCCATGATGTTCCCTCCTTCTTTTTTGGTATTCACTCAGCGCCTGGGCATACGCTTTGCCCTCCTTGCGGTAGCGTGCATAGTAAATCAGCAGGCAGCAGAAATATAAAACTATAATAATTACCATGTAAATAACCCATTGTAGAACAGCGCCACTGTTCACAAAGAAACCGATCCAATAAAATCCGACAACCTGATATACACTCAGCAACAGGATAAAGAAACTGAGCCGTTTGATAAAACTCCAGCGCACCAGTATCAGCTTTGTAAAACAGATGCAAAACAGAAGCACGCCGCCGGCAGTTAATACAACCATTTTTGTCAGTGTCGCAACCGCAATCTGGGAGATATTCAGTCCATAACTTCCTGCCAACAGCAGAATGAGAAACCATGTAACTGCAAAGGATGTGCCGTTTCTCATCCATATGAGAAACTTTTTCAATTCTTGTTTTCGTAAAACCATTGGAAACCTCCTAAATCGACAGCGCACTGCGCAAATCCACCGCATACTTTCTAGATATGTACACCTGCTCGCCGTTTGTCATCGTCGCAAATAAGGTGCGGTTAAACCCGGGAGCAAGCATCTTAACTCGGTTGATGTTCACGATCTGCGCTTTGGAGATTCGAAAAAAGTCTTCCGGCGGAAGCATCTCTTCCAATTCATACAGCCGGTGCTTTACCTCCATCACCTCGTCCGCTGTATACAAAAAAGTCCGGTTATCCACACTTTCAAAGTACAGCACCTCAGACAGTTCCACAAATACCGTTTCATGTTCCCGTTTTGCTGTCAGTTTTCCACGAAACCGGTTAATGTGTGATTTCAGTCTGAGAACTTCCTCGTTCACCTTTTCGCACTTAATAATTACCTGCAGGCCGCCGTGACTGCCTTCAATTATTTGTATGTCCATACCGCACCTCCTTGCTGTGAGTATACATATCCTTTTTGTTTTTTACAAGCGACTTGCGACAAGAGGTACAAAGAAGCTATGTAAGATGCCATATCGAGAGCCAGTAATTACTTCTCAAATTTGAGTCATCTGTATCAATATACATTTCGTTCAAACACAGAATTACCTATTTTTTAGGCCTTGGAATACCGAAAATCTGTTGCTGCTCTAGGCATTTTCAGATTTATCCCTCCTTGAACCTGCTCAAAAATATACATTAAGTTCAATACTGCCAGAAAAGAACGGTAATCGTGATACGATTACCGTTCTTTTCAACTAAATCCACCCTTTCGGGTGGGTGAAATATTGCTTTGCAATGTGAAATACGCCTGCGGCGTGTGAAATTCGCCTCGACGGCGAGTGGGTGGATTTAATTTCACTTGATGCGATAGCATCAAATTTCACAATTTACGGAGTAAATTATTTCACCGTGAGCGTAAGCGAACGATTTCACTAAAAACGAACGATTATGTAAGAGTT
>JAZUPB010000057.1:0-1912 GCA_045604965.1 Acutalibacteraceae bacterium | reverse complement strand
TAGCACGGCAATTATTAAATAATCCTTAAATTTTTAAGCTGCCTGTTTTATGTTTGAGTCGTATTTTTTCGACATTTCAACTTTACGGGAACATTTCATATCTTATAATGTCGTAATAAATTAGGAGAGAATCGCCAGGCCGGTGTTTTTTGTTGCGCATATTCAGAAAATAACCTTCCGACTCTAAAACACGCACAGGATAGGCATTGAAACCGCACGTCAGATGTGGGGTGACCGCTTCGAGGTGATCATCGCAACCCACCTCAACACCAATTCGGTGCACAACCACTTTGTGGTCAACTCGGTTTCTTTTGTTGATGGAAAGCGGCTCAATGACAACAAGGCGCTCAAAAGGAATCTGCGTGCGGTATCCGATGAGCTATGCAGTGAGAATAGACTTTCCGTAATCGAAAGGCGCAGTCCAACGAGGACACCGAGAAAGGTGTGGTTCGAGGAACGTGAGGGGCTCGATACCCGCTACAACATCATGCGTCACGACATCGACGATGCCATAAGCCGCTCTATGACGATGCAGTTCTTCTTCGGTGAGCTTCGCAAGATGGGATATATCGTAAGTTATGACAACAATCGCAAATATTCCACCATTCAGATGCCAGGAGTAGGTCATCCAACACGTTTTAAGACACTCGGCGATAACTACTCGGAGGAGGCTATCAGGCAGCGGATTATGGAGGCGTGGCACGCACAGTATCCATACCGACCGCCGGAGAGGGTAAAGCCATTCAACTTCGGCATTAAGAGCCTTCGAGGACTGTTCCTGCACTACTGCTACCTGCTGAATGTGATCGAGAGGAACAACCGTCATCCTTACTACAGCGCATCTCTACGTGAGGATCTCAAGCGGATGGATGCCTATTCAGCACAGGTACGGCTCCTGTGCAAGAACGAGATTGACACCTCCGAGCAGCTTGAGCGGTTTATGGAAGACACGAAGGCAGCTATTACAAAGCAGTTCAAAGAACGATCACGAGTATATTCCAAAATCGCACATTGCAAGGATGAATCGCTACTGCCTGATTTGCTCAAGCACAGAGATTCATTAACCGAAAGCATTACCGCACTGCGAAAAGACCTGAAGAACGCTAAGGCAGTAATGGAACGCTCAGAAGCGATTGCAGAGAAGCTTCGGACAGCAGAAGCTCCTTCACGGGAAAACTCTGAACGCAGAACACAAAAAAGAGTCAGATAGCTTGCTATATATGCGGTATCTGGCAACGAAAGGAAACAAATATGACACAAGAAAATATGAAAACTTGACAGATATAGAAAGGCGGTCAGATAGTTATAGGAAATGTATTGTCCCCCGGCGAAAACAGAAGCGGTATACCGGATCATGTAATTGAATCTCTGGCAAGGTGCTTTCTTCCCGATTTGATAGCTTTTTTCGAGAGCGATGAAGGAAAAAGAGAGTATGCAGAATGGGAACGAAATCAAGGGAACGTATCTGATATAAATGTTGCTTAGAAGAATAAAGAGCCAGTAAATTAATATATAATGGGCTGTTGCGGGATAGGGTATCTTGTCCTGCAACAGCCCACTTCTGCGTTTAAGCCATAAATTGCAATTGAAGATATGTGTTTGATGAAAAAAGTGTTCTGAAATTTTCGGTAACAGCTTGTGATTGGGTATTGTATAAAATAATAAAAACCGAAAAACAGCTTGCAGGCAGATGTCTTTTATGACGCCTGCCTGCATTTTGCATTAACCACGTTAATTCTCTGTTCACAAAAAATTAATATAATGTGCTTGGTTTTGTCACCAACAAGAAAATTGTACCATGTATATTTAATATAGAGTATTATTCGAAAGGAGCCTTATTTTGAAAAGAGTATATTGCATAATATTATCGTTTTTTATTCTTCTGACAATACTATCGGCATGCGACTTTCGC
>JAZUPB010000056.1:0-2489 GCA_045604965.1 Acutalibacteraceae bacterium | reverse complement strand
TCTTCGTTATTGACCATGATTTTCAGCTTCTTTTGCACCGTATCATTCATCCTTGTGCTCCGTTCCTGCGGTTCAATGTTTCCGTAGTAGAACTGTTCAATAAATCGCGGCATAAAAATGCACCTGCCTTTCGATTGGATTATACCAAAAGAAAGAAGCAGGTGCGAATGTACGGGTTATTCGGTTGTCAGCATGTGAGCACAGCTGGGATTATTTATTGCCCCAACAGGAAATCCAGCGCGCTCACAATTTTTATGCCGTCCTGATCCTGCGGCAGGTCGCATTCCATCGCAATGACCATCTTCTCGTAGTTATCTGGAATGCGCCTCAGCGCAGAGAGTTCCCGTTCTCTGGTTTCGGGGGCGTTCATTGACTCGGTTACCTGAATGTACTTTTTTTCATCGGTCTTTGAAGCTATGAAATCGACCTCTTTGCTGTCAATCTTGCCGATGGCAACATCATAGCCGCGGCGGAGCAGCTCAAAATATACGATATTCTCAAGGATATGACCGCTGTCGCCCTCACGGTAGCCAAGCAGATAGTTTCGCAGACCCATATCGACGATGTAATATTTCCCAAGAGTCTTGAGATACTCCCTGCCCTTGATGTCAAAGCGCTTGATCTCATAGAATATAAACGATTCTTTCAGCGCTTCGATATACGCCTGAATGGTATGCACAGCCGGTTTTGCCTTGCGCTTGCCCTCGTCCAGAAGCCCCTCGCTGACAAGGGTGTTGCCGATGGAAGTAGCCGAGGTGCTGTTGCCGATGTTGTCAGCAAGAAACATCATCAGCTTGCGCAGGAGCAACGGATCGGTGATGGTTCGCTGTCCCTTGCGCTTTTCTCTTTCCAGAATATCACGCACGACCACCGCGGAATAAACGCCGTCAAGCGCGGCGGTTACCTTATCCGTCTCAAGTCCCACATCGGCCAGCATCGGCATTCCGCCAAACTTTGCGTAGGCTTCGTACAGCTCCTTTGCCTCATACACTTCACCCTCGGCATCGGTGATTCTCTTGCGGAGCTGTCCCGTAGGGGATTTACGCTCGGTCACCGTGTAGCCGTGGAAGGCCAGAAACTCGCTAAACGACAGCGGCAGAACCTTTATTTCCACATACCTGCCGGAGAGATAGGTGGAAAGCTCAGATGAGAGCAGATGGGCATTGGAGCCGGTGATGTAAATATCGCAGTCGATGTCCACCCGGAACGAGTTGACAGCATTCTCCCAGCCGGAGAGCCTCTGCACCTCGTCGAAGAAGAGATACATTCGCTTGTTCTTGACCGCTCGCTCTGTAACATAGTCGTAGAACTCACGCACGGTCATATCGGAAAACTGCATGGATTCAAAATTGATCTCGATTATCTGCGCCTCGGCGACTCCGCTTTCACGCAGATGATTGGCCATCAGCTTCATAAGGCTTGATTTGCCGCAGCGGCGAATGCCTGTGATGACCTTTATCATTTCCGTATCCTGAAAGGCTTTAAGCTGTTCCAGATACAGATCTCGTTTTTTCAGATTGGTATTGAGCATGGTCGTTCCCACCTTTCTGATTCAAGGATAGCACACTTTGAATGAATAATCAAGTTTATTACATTGATGTAACAAACTTTTATTTTTTTGTGTTTTATTACCTGTATGTATTCTGCCCAATTATCTTTGCTTCATACTCCACCCTCTGTATATGCCCCATGGCTATGCGGTTGTTACGGTCAAAACCAGCACTCGGTGGAGATATGTAAATTATTGACTTAAGCTGTCAGGACATGTAAAATTAGTTAAGGAATAGACAAACAAATTTGAAGTTGTAGGTGATAATGAAATGGAAATAATAGCGTATGAAATGAGATTTCAAAAAGATATTATTGAACAGAGTAATATATCATGTGTTTCATTTGAAGAAAAATACTTTTCGACATATATGCACATATATAATGAGTGTTTTTATGAAATGCGAAAGACGCTTAATATTGAACCATATAATTTCTTAAATAATTATGAGCAAATTAAAGAGAAAAGCAAGGATATTTATCTGCTTGTGGAAAATGGAGAGATAATAGGTTCTATTGCATGTTATGGTAATGAAATTGATGATTTGATAGTGAACAAAAAATTTCAACATAAAGGATATGGAAAACAACTTTTGCTATGGGGAATGCAATGTATTAGAAAAAAGAATACTGAACCTATTGTATTGCATGTATCAGAATGGAATAAGAATGCACTTTTGTTGTATAAAAAGAATGGATTCGAAATTACCAATATTGAAAAAATTCGATAATGGCAAAAAGAAACTTTGAATTTGGAGGTGAGTTTTAATGCAGGACATAATTGCAAAGTTGACGGCAAAGGATGATAAATATGCTTGTGCCATTGCTGATAAAATCATATCCGAAAGTCAAGATACTGATAAATGGTATGAATTTTTTGATGCGTTTGCGTCCCTGCTTAACCATCCAAAGTCATTAGTAAGAAATCGTGTGTTGTATAT
>JAZUPB010000055.1:0-3493 GCA_045604965.1 Acutalibacteraceae bacterium | reverse complement strand
CTCCTACTTCGATTCCCTCATTGTCATCATAAAACTAAAAGAGCCTACCCTCGGGGCAGACTCCTTTAATTTTGGTGGAGGCGACGGGAATCGAACCCGTGTCCGAAAACCGCTCACCACAGCTTTCTCCGAGCGCAGCCAATCATTTAGGATTCCCCTCACTCACCGCCGATAGGCAGGCTTTGAGCTACGGTAGTCTCTGATGCATGACACAGGTCGAGACACTCCTGCGTTCACGTTCACCGCTCAGTCACGCCCCAAACAAAGCCGCGGTACTCAATGCCGGGACGGCCGCCTAATTAGGCAGCGACAGCAACAGTATTGTTGTCGTTTATTTTTAAGGTTGAGCTTTTATAGTGGTGCTCACCACTGCTCGCTTACTGAGACTTGCAATCCCCGTCGAAACCTTTACGCCCCCGAGTATGATGCATCGCATATTATATCATGTCCCGATGCTTTCGTCAATATGCATCTGCAAAACAGTTTTTGGGGATTGCGTAAGGTAATAAATAATCATACATGCCTGCAATCAAGAGTGTCGGAGTTTATGAGGGAAAGGCTGGTTGTCGCGGGCAATGCTTTCTGTTCTGAAAACGGATAGAAGTATACCGACAACAAACATATCCAAAATCAAGAGTTTTCCATTAAAGGAGAAGAAGGGTATACCGTCAAAGGAAATCAAAGGAAAACCGAGATTACATGCAATGTAGGCAGAAATGCGCAGTGCGAAGGATAATCCTATTGAAAGAATGGTCAGTCTTGCGATAGTACAGTGCGGTCTGTTTGAGCTGATGACAACTGCAGCGATTATAACAGCAAGCAAAGCAATGACTGCGACAAAGACTATAGAACCGAATTTATGTGATGCAACAGCGAGAGTGTATTCTTTCAGTGAAAAATCAGGAGAGCTTATAAATTTCTGAGAGAATTCGCTTGTTTCACCGGAACCGATAAAGACAGAAGTATTGATCAGCTCACGAACACGAAGGGTGACCCATCCGCCGGCGTAGGGGTCAGACTCAGGTGAGAATGCACCTTTTGCAAAACGCATCCAGAGAGAATCATTACGCGAAAAAGCATATGATGAAAGCAACGTAAAAGGAATAAAAACGCTTATAACAGGAAGATATGCCTTGAGTTTATTTGGACTTATAAGTCCCTTTGCTGCGCTGTAGATAAGTAATATGCTGCATATTATGAAGATGTATATCAGCGTGGAACCTGGATTAACAGAAAGTAATGAGATGGGTATGAGCAGCATTGCAGTACAGGATATAATATATGGTTTTAATGGACTTTCCAATGAATATATAAATCCGGCAAAGGCAATGGGGAGAACGTAGCAAAGCTGTGTTGCGGCAGAAAGAAAGGCGCCGCCGAAAAATGGTAAAACAAGACAAGCGCCACATAGCGCAGCAAAAATTGGCACTGAATACTTGAATAAAAGGGTGTAATCAAAGAAATAGCCGATAATCAAAAAAATAACACCTATTCCACCGTAGAGAAGCATGTGAGAGAAATGTTCGGATTTTCCGCCAATGAGCCATACCAAAAGAATGCCTGCGGCCAGAAGAGTGCAGACGCCCGCGATGAGCAGCCAGTTTGGTTTAGGGCGATGAACCCTGTCAAGCTCAGTTCCAATAACTTCTGCACTGCCCATTTCGGCAATAGCCTGACGTTCTGCTTCGCTTTCGTCCATGCCTTCGCAGATAAGAGCATCGCGTCTGTCGAGAATATGAGACTCCAATTCATAAAGCAATGGTTTGCGCGCGCGTTTCCAGCGTATCTGTTCGCCGATTGTCAAAAGAAATTTTTGGATATTGTTATTGTCAGACAATCAAAGCACCTCCCAGCACATTGTTGACCGCGGTGGTAAAGCTGTTCCACTCCTCTTGCTTTTCGGCAAGCTGCCGCTTTCCTTTTTCTGTTATTGAGTAATAACGACGTGATCTGCCTCCTTCCATTATCTCGTATGCGGAGATCAGCTCCTTTTGTTCAAGAGCATGAAGAAGCGGATATAAAGTACCTGATTTCATTTCAAAGACATTCTGAGAACGTTTTGACAGCTCATCGGTGATCTGATAGCCGTACATGTCTTTTTCTTCAAGAAGACGGAGCACAAGCATAGCAGAGCTTCCGGAGAGCAGCGATTTGTCGATTTTCAAATGTATCGAACCTCCTTGTGTTGAATTTGCGATATGTAGATCATCTACACATTGCAATTGTATTATATGCAGATTATCTACATATGTCAAGTCTTTTTATAAAAAACGACCCCTGTTATTTTGGACAGTTCCCCAAGTAAAAGACAAATAAAAAAGCACCCAGACGTAGAATAACGTAAGATTACGCGGTCTTGCTCCTGATTTCAAAGGGAGTAAGGCCGTTTTTCAAAGAAATGCGTTCATAATTGTAAAAATAGACATACTCAGAAACAAGTTGTTCGAGAACAGACTGAGAAGTAATATCAACCCGGTTAAGGCACTCGGATTTCAAAGTTCCAAAAAAGTTTTCCATGGAAGAATTGTCATAAGGACAACCGGGACTGGACATTGAAGGAGAAAAGTGGTATTCTTTACTTAGGTCAAAATAAACTTGTGAGGTATATTGAGACCCTTGGTCACTGTGGAGGGCGAGTCCATCAGTGACCTTTTCCTTTTGCAGGGCATCTCTGACTGTATCGGTGACCAAGGATGCGGTCATATCGTTACCAATGCGGTATGATATGACCATTTTTCCGCACAGGTCAATTACTGCACAAAGGTACAGAAAGCCTTTAGGAGTATGGATATATGTAATATCTGTAGCCCAGAATTTATTTGGCAAGCTTTGTTCAAATTTGCGTTTCAGGAGATTAGGATATTTGTATACAGATTGCTTGTAGCGAGTGTATGGCCTGCGTTGACGAACACATGAAAGCAGATCCAGCTTTCGCATGATACGAATAATTGCTTTCAGATTTACGTGTTTGTTTTTCTTTTTACTAAGCCATTTCTGAACTCTGCGATAGCCATATGTCTGTTTGCTGACCTTCTGACATTCCACGATCAGCTCAACAAGCCACTGGTCTTTTGAGGGTTTGTCCTGTCGTTTTCTCCAACTGTAGTATCCGCTGCGTGATACTTCTAAAATACGGCATAATGCGGTTATGTTATATTTGCTTCTCAATCTTTCTATGACACGATATTTAAGCTTCACCTCCCTCCAATTTCTAACTGAAAATTTCTGAGCACCTCAACTGTCATTCTTAATTCGGCAAGCTCGTTTTTCATCCTTGCTTCTTCTGTTGCAGCTTCTTTTCGAGGACGCCCCTTCTGCTTTGGGATATATCCCAAAGCAATTTTTCTTGCTCTTCTGTTTTGCCTGCTAACCAATCCTTTTATCTGCTCTTTGGTCAATCCATAACTTTTGGCTATTTCTCTGTTTGTTTCTCCTGCGGCTTTTCGGGCGAATACTGCTTCGCTCAGTTCTTCCATTTTCGTATATTGTCTTG
>JAZUPB010000054.1:0-23441 GCA_045604965.1 Acutalibacteraceae bacterium | reverse complement strand
TTGAGGGGTGATCCTTAAGAGGGGAACAATTCGATAATGTTCCCCTCTTAAGTGGCTTTTGTATCCTTTTGTCCACACAAAAGGATGTCCTGCACAAGGCTTAGGGAACATTGTGGTTTTATTCAGTGTGGTATTGTTTTTTAATATGTTCATTTCTTTGCTAACAAAGAAACGAACCAAAGAAATTACATAAGGGGGAAGGGGTTTCGATCCCCCTATCCCCCTTATGAATCCCTGTACCCTAAACGACCAAAGAGGGTAATCCCTCTTTGGATTCTCCCAGGCAGTGAGCGTAAAAAATTATTGTGCAACTCCTTTTTAGGATTTTTTTAGAAAAGCGTACCAAATCCACTGCACCTAAACATCTATTGTTACACGCGGTTTACTCTGCTTGAGAAATCCAAAAGGAGGTACGCAAAAGGATGTCCTGCACAAGGCATAGCAATACAGAATCTCGCATAAAGCTTACAATATTCCCTTTATACACGCAAAAAGGACTTCCCCGAAGGGAAGTCCTTTTATTCATATAATCAGAAATTACTCAGCAACCTTATACTCGATGCTGTCAACAGAATCATCGATAACAGTTACTCGGAGGGTCATATTACCCTTTTCATAAACATAAACGCCGCCTGCCTGAGGCTCGCACTCACCATAAATGGAAGTAACATCTTCAGCACTCATACCGAGCTCAAGACCTTCGGGAGTAGCAACTGCGTCAGAGATAAGCTTTACAGAGCTTACATAGCTGTCGCCCTCATTGGGATAAGCGAGAAGGATCTCATAGTTGGTGTAGAAATAGGTAACGTCCTTACCCTCAAAAGCACAGCTTGCTTCCTCGAGAGTATCCATAGGCTCGCCGAGTGCATCGATGGAGCTTACAGGAGCGCCTACTTCGATGGAAATATCGTTATCGGTGAAGATATAGCCCTTCACATCAACAGGAGCGGATACATTGGTATCGTCCTTCTTGTCGTCTGCAGGCTCTTTTTCGCCGCCGCAGGCACAGAGAGTGAGAAGCATAAGAACTGCGAGAATTGCGCATAAGAACTTTTTCATTGTTTATTCCTCCGTTTTATTATTGTCTGTATTGCTTACATCCGTTCCCAATATATCTGTTTCGGTTACGGCTGTCTGTGGCTTTTCTTCGGGCTTTTTCGCGCCGTAGCTCTTGAGGTAGCCGTATGTATCAAGCTCATACTTCTGATGCTCGATCATATTGTAATATCGGCTGCTCTTTTCCGCCCAATCGGACGCCAGTGCATCGTCGCCGCTGTGGTCAGGGAACTCAAAATACTTGGTGACGATCTTTCCGAAAACCCTAGTCAGCTTTTCGGCGCCGCTGAGGTTGAGATGGCTGCCCTGATCGTAGGTGTCCTTTGTGAAATCAAGCAGATCGGATTCACTTACGATATCCGACGCGCTTATTTCCTCACCTCTGATGATGAGAGACGCATCAGAGTCGGAAACATAATTAATATAACCGCTTCTGCCCGAAAAATCAAGACCGTACAGATCGACAAAATTCAGGTAGGTGACGTCATTCTCCGCTGCGAAATCCACAACCTGCTGATCCCACTGGGGGAACCAGTAGGGAAGAGTGGGTGCCTTTACGAGTATGAGCTCCACGCCCTTTTCTTTGCAGAGGTCTGCCATCTTCTTGAGATAACCCATAGCGTTCTCGCCGAGCACAGGCTCATCGGGAGCACTCTCACGGCGAATACGTCCTGCAGGTTTTACGTCAGTACGCATTATAAGTCCGTTGTGGGAAATCTTTTCCTTTGTTTTGAACATATACTTCCAGTCATCGCCTGTCAGCTCGCTCCATCTTGAATGATAGCGTAGCAGGGGAAGAAGATATGTTACAGTCTCTTCCTCTTTTGTCATAGATGCCTTTACCGCACCCATCTTTGCAGAGGAAAGCTTCATACCGTCTATGGTGAGGCGGTTATATTCTGCGCTCTGAGGCTCGTTATAGCGAAGAGACTGAACGTTATAAACCACAGCTGTGGGCTTTTCGGTTTCCAGCATCTCCTCAAGCAGAAAATAGCTCTGCCATACAAGCTGCTGCGCCGAGCCTCGGATGTAGCTGGTTACGCCGTAGTCCTCCCAGAGAACAATGGGCGAATAATTTTCGTAGACCTCACAGTCACCCACAAAGAGGATGTCGTGATCGTTTTTCTCATCGTAGTATTCTGCGATAAGTGCTCCCTCAGGGAGATTTGAGAATGAATATTTCGGCATAACAAGCGCCTGCAGCAGGGCAAAAATGCCGATGAACAGAACGGCGGACAATACCACCGCTCCTATGCGAATAAGGATTTTCTTACTCATCAGAGTTTGAACCACTCCTTTTGGTGATCTCTGTTGCTGTACTTTTTAGAACTGATTATAGATAAAGCTTGATGCATCGTAGCCTTCGCCGTATGCTCCGAGGAGGAGAGTAGCGAAGAAGAGAATGAAGCACACTGCTATCTGGGGAGCGTATCCGCCCTTTGCAATGCGGTCGCGCACAGGCTCTTTGCCCTTGAGGAGACTTACGGTGATCATCGCAATAATACCAATGCCCACAACCGCATAATCTGCGGCCGTAATGTTAAGACCCAGCATAGAGCCGTCAAAGAGAGCTCCCCAGTTGAACTTCCAGAAGATAGAGAAGAAGTTTCTGAATGTAGCTCCAACATCGCGGTAGCAGTCAAAAAGTCTCAGCGCGCTCATAAGGAAGAAGGTGCGCACTATCATAAAGAAGCTCCAGCCTTTTGTATTTGAAAAGCCGCACTTCTCGTGGAATTTTTCGTAAAGGGGCTTGAGCTCCTGGGAAATTATAATAATAACACCGTTGAGAAGACCCCATACTATAAAGTTCCAGTATGTGTACTGGGAATGCCACAGGCCTGTGGCAAGCCAGGTAAGCATCGTAGCTATATATACAGGCACTCGCTTGCCTATGTTCTGACCGAACTTCTCTCTTGAGAACTTCGATATTTTAAGCATAGTCTTGCAAACCGACAGGGGATAGAAGAGATAATCCCTGAACCAGGTGCCCATAGTGATGTGCCAGCGTCTCCAGTATTCTTCGATGTCCTTTGAAAGATATGGACGGTCGAAATTTTCCTTGAGATTGATACCCAGCACCTGAGCAATACCGATAGTGATATCAATACCGCCTGTGAAATCGGCGTAAAGCTGAACGGCGTAAAATACCATAAGCGCCACTACATAAAAGCCGCCCATTTCGCTGCTTTCGTCGATGAGCACCTTTACCGCAGGTGCAAGACGGTCAGCGATGACGAGCTTTTTGAAAAAGCCCCAGAGGATACGCTGCATACCGAAGGACAGGTTGCGTCCCGAAAAATCGTGAGGTGCATACAGCGACTGAGCCAGATCGTCAAAACGGCTGATAGGGCCCTGAATAAGCTGAGGGAAGAAGGATACAAACAAAGCAAGCTTTGCAAAGTTCCTTTCCGCAGGGTACTTCTTGCGCCATACATCGATCACATAACCTGCCGACTGGAAAACATAGAAGGATATTCCGAGGGGCAGAATGAGGTTCGGCAGGTCAAGAACCTTTTCGTTGCCAAAGAGAGAACCGATGGAGTTGATACTCATTACGGCAAAATTGGTGTACTTGATAACCACCAGCATACCCAGCAGAACAGTCAGACCCAATGCCAGCCAGACATTTCTCTTCTTGTCCATACCTTTTTTGTATGCCTTTTTCTCATCACTTGTAATGCTGCCCTTGTTAGCCTTCAGATATGCCGACTGTTCTTTATAAAGGTTGTCTATAAAGTATGTGGACAGGTAGGTTGCAACGGTGGTGACAGCTATGTATATAAGACAGCTCCACCCTGCAAAAGCGTAAAAAATATAGCTCGCTCCCAGCAGAAGCATCCACTGGAATTTTTTTGGTATAAGATAATATACCAGAAACAGCAGGATCAGAAATCCTATGAAAATATACGAAGTAAATGACATATATCGCACTCCTAAGAGTATTATTTTGCTAATAAATTACTCTCAGTTAATCAATCTTCGTCTTCAAGACGCTCGATAAGAGCATAAAGAGCCTTTGCGCTGTTGAAGTTTTCGGGGATGATCTCACCTGCAGGGATAGTTACGTCGAAAACATCGGAGATCTCGGTAATGGTGCTGACGATGTCAAAGGAATCGAAGATCTTATCGTCGATAAGAGTCTCGCAGGTCTCGAAGTCGACTTCGGGGTGAAGGTTCTCAAGAATTTCGTAAAGGTCTTTGATGTTCATTTTGTTTTCCTCCTAAGATAAATAATCCTTAATTAATTTCAGTACTTTGTATTCCCTCTGATTCCAGGGCAGCAGCCCTTCTTCAGAAAGCATCTTCTCGTTAAGACGAATAGCTTCATCGATGGGCATCTTTACAGTATAAAAACCCAGTGCCTTTTCGCTTTCGGAAAAACTGCATTCATTTCTTTCCTCTCGGACGTCGCAGAAATAATAGCGGTTGATCTGGTGCCAGATCATAGGCTCATTTGCGGAAAGACGTTTTTCTTCCACCTCTCCGAACTCGCGAACAGATTCGCAAATTACATCATAACCCGTTTCCTCCGATATCTCACGAATGAGTGTGTCAATATCGGACTCGCCCTTTTCCTGACCGCCGCCGGGAAGCTTGACATCATCATAGACAGCAGAGCGTATAACAAGGAGCTTTCCGTCAATAAAGATTATACCTCTCACAGCAACCCTGCATATTTCGGGCAAGTTCTCCTCGTAATTCTTTTCGTCCATTACGAGAAGGGTTTTCATAATCTCACTCCCTTGAGACTTATTTGTTCAAATAATTGGCCTTGATGGTCTTTCTGTCCATTTTGCCGTTGGGGGTGTGGGGGAATTCTTCCATAGGAACAACTGCATTAGGTATCATATATCGGGGAAGCTTCGACTTCATAAATCCGATAACATCAGCCTTTTCTGCATTGCCCACATAGAAGAGGACAATCTTCTTTTTAGTCTCGTCGAAAATAGCACAGGCATCGTTGATGCCGTCGCACATATTGGCGATAAGCTCGATTTCGCCGAGCTCAATGCGGTGACCCATATGCTTTATCTGGTAATCCTTGCGTCCGAAGAACTCGAGCTCACGTTTCTCGTTCCAGCGGGCAAGGTCGCCTGTTTTGTAAATAAGCTCGGGATAAAGCTTATTGAGCGGATTCTGCACAAAGGCTTCCTTTGTTCTCTCGTCGTTGTAGTAGCCGAGAGTTACGCAGGTGCCTCGAATACATATTTCGCCGACTTCGCCGTCGGGAACAATCTTGCCGTCGTCATCGAGGAGCATAATCTCAGTATTGCGGAAGGGTCTTCCGATGGGCACGGACTCGCCCAGCTCAAACTCGCGCTCAACGTGATAATAGCAGGACATACCTGTACATTCGGTAGGACCGTACAGATTTGTAAATGCAGCCTTGGGGCAGGCCTTCTGCCACATTTTGAGCTGCTTGATGGGGAAAACCTCACTGCCGAAGGCAATTGTGTGCAGGTATTTCGGAAGCACTTCCTTAAATGCGCCCAGAGAGCTTATTACTGTCAGTGCGGAAACTACCCAGCAGACGGTGTTTATCTTATGCTCATTGAGATATTCCACCAGCTTTACAGGCTGCATAAACAGCTCTTTCGGGATAAGATAGGTAGTTGCACCGAACTTGATGGTGGGGTAGAGCTCTTTTAAGCAGGCATCGAAATAAAGGGGAGTCTGGTTTCCGAATACAGTGGTCTCATCGAAGCCAAGAGTTTCGGAGAGGTTTTCAATATAATCTATAACGCTTCTGTGGCAGGCGCACACGCCCTTGGGCACACCTGTTGAACCACTGGTAAATACTATATAGATAGGATCGGTGTCGAGAGCTTTTTCGCGAATGTCACCGAGAGCCTTTTTGTCTGCCTTTGTGTCTTTTAATTCGTCATAGCGAAATATATCTGCCTCGCCGCCAAAGGTCCTTGCTGTCTCCTCGGTCTTGCCGTCGCAGATGACTGCCTTTGGCTGAAGAGTTTTGAATATCAGCTCAATGCGGTGTGCAGGCATTTCGTCGTCTATGGGCACATAATAACAGCCTGCGGCAACAACGCCGAAGAATGCTGCTACAGCATTGGGATGCTTTTCCATAAATACCACAACAGGCTCTTTGTAAAAGCCCTTTTGGTGCAGTGCGGTTCCGATGCCGTCAACGCTCTTTCGAAGAGCGGAGAAGGTAAGAGCATCGGTTCCGTTTGAAAATGCGACCTTTCTCGGATGCTTTGCGGCACCCTCGTCAAAGTAGGCCAGTATATTGGTTCTCTGCATATTTATCAAGTACCTTTCTGAGCCTTTCCCTTGAGGGAAAGGCCTTTTGTCAGAATATCAGCGATCTGTATTTTTCCTTTAATGCTGCGCCGCACCGCTCGATAGCTTCTGCGGACAGCACCTCAAGTACATCTATATAACTTCCTCGCAGCGAATTATCCCGCTTGACAACGCTGAGCTCGGTGCAGCCAAGTATCAGACATTCGGCGCCTGCTTTTCTCAGCATACGCTCAGCAGAGCCGAAAAGCTCCATATCCGCCCGCCTGGACGCCTTGACATAGTCATAAATAGTTGCGGTTATTGCTGCCTGCGCTTTTTCATCGGGAAGAACGGGGGTAATGCCCTGAGCTTCCAGTTCCCTCTGAAATATCTTCGCGCTGACAGTTCCTCTCGTAGCCATAATGCCTGCTGAGGAAACACCTGCCTCTTTAAGGCGTCGCACAGTTTCCCTCGGCGCGTGAATGACCTCGGTCTTCAGTGCATCAGTCAGCTCAGAATGAAAATAATGAGCAGTCACACAGGGTATTGCAATGCACTCTACTCCAAGCATTTCAAGCGCTCTGCCCGATTCCAGCATATGGGGAAGAGGGCTGCAGTCGCTTTCGCCAAGAATATAGGCTGTGCGGTCAGGAGTATCGGGACGGCTTATGACCGCCATAGGAAGATGCTGCTGATCGGTTTCCGCCTCGGTCATATCGATAACAGTCTGCATAAAGTAAGCGGTAGCCATAGGACCTAATCCGCCTATTATACCAAGCTGTTTCACAATCCGTCACCGTCCTTTAGCTTCCGTACTTTGTTTTTGGGGTTGCAGGATAGAGGGATTCATCAAAACGATGGCAGTTCTTATGGTTCTTTGAATAGCTCTTGAGCTGCTCGTCGGTTCTCATAAATCCGTTGAATCCGCCGACACGGGGAGTTGCGTCAAAGTGATAATAGCCTGTGCCGACATCAACAAGGCTCCAGTAATGCCTTGATTCGCTGTCTTTGAGTCTTACCTTTACAACATCGATATTCTCGATGCCGCAATATTCAAACAGTGCCTTGGAGCAGGCGAAATAGGTGAAGCAGTCGCCTGAATGTTTCTTGAATCCTGCAATTGCCGCCTTCTTCCAGCTGCCCTTGTCGGAATGTCCCGAATAGCCGATATTGGCGCGGCACCAGTCATATATCTTCTTTATCTTCTGAGCATCAGTCATACCGCTCTTGAATATTTTCTTTGCAACCTTCTGCACATACTTGTCAAGCTCCACATCAGTATCAAGCTCGGCTGCTGTGCCGAATCTGAATGTAACAGTCTTTGTGGTGGTATTTCCTGCCCTGTCAACTGCGGTGTATGTGACCTCATAGACACCTGTCTTTGTGGGATTGACCTTGCTTGAATCGACCTTTATTCTGATCTCTCCGTCACGGTTGTCCAATGCAGTGACGCCGTCCTTGTAGGAGACGCTTTCGCCTATAACAACATTGCGGTTCTTTGCGCCGCTGATAACAGGGGGCTCAGTATCCTCTGTGATATTGAGCAGAGCAGTCTGCATCTCGCAGGAGTTGCCGCTTATATCCTTTACATCGAGGTATACCACCTGCTGTCCCACCTGAGAGAAATTGGGTGCTGAAGCGGTATAGCCTACAACAAGAGGAGATATCTCCTTTGCCTTGCTTACAAATGCCTCCGCTCCTACAGTATCTCCGAGCCAGATATCAATATCTGTCACCGATACTTCGGGAGCAACTGTATCCTCAACAATAAGGAGCACATTGCGCTCCTTGCCTTCCGCCCTGACTCTCAGAACGTGGCAGCCCACTGTGTCGAGCTGAGCGCGTGTGGGGTTCTGTACAAATTCTATCTTTGTATTTCTGTTTTCTGCAAAAACAGAAGGCTCTATGCTTTCGGTGCCTGCCTCGATTTTGCAGTAAAGCTCCAGTTCAAGGCCTGCAGAAGACAGTGAGTCAAGACCTGCCTTGAAAACTGTTGCAAGCTCTTTTTCGCGGCTGAGCTTTTTGCGGTTCAGAACGCGCACATCACATTCGCTTGCAAATCTCGGCTCTGTATCCGATTCCCCTTCTTCGACAACAACTTCCGTATAAGAAGCATCACTGCCGGAAAGATCAGCGCCCGACACTGCAGAAGGAGATACCTCTACGGCAGTATTGCCCGAACGCACTGCAGCAATGGGGGAAAAGGCTTTGAATTCGTTGTAGTATACGCTGAGGTCGTCTTTTATTTCCGAATTGTCAAGAGCACGGAAGCCTGCGGTGAGGATAAGACTGACAGCGCAAATTGCCGCCAGCACAACAGCCAGTGCCGCCTTTACAAAGAGGCGGAAATTCAATGCGCCGCCGGAATATTCCTCTTCTTCCTCTTCTTCTCCGAAATAGAATTTATATCCCGGACCTTCCGTTTCCCATTCGCGGACAAGGACGATCTCTTCATCGTATCTGTCCTTGACTTCCATCCTGCGGATACGGCGGGGCTGTTCACCGGAGCTGTTTCTGAATTTTTCCTTGTCTTTATCAAGCAGTGAACGAAGCTCGGAGGAATTCTTTATCCTCAGAACCTTTCCGTATCTGGGCTGTTCGTTCTCCTGCACATAGAGTCTTGAATAGGTATCCGCACCGCTTCGTCCGTCAGCGCGGAAGCGTCCGTATCCATAATTTTCCCTCAAATTTCTCAGCCTCCGTGAGCCCGTTCTTAAGTCAGGCCTTATTTCAAATCACAACATAATATTTTACCACAACCGCTCGCTGTATTCAACGGCGAAAAGACTGTAAATACGGCGATTTTGCGCATATTATTGTCACTACTGACAATAATTCTTCCAAATACCGACTGTAATTTCCAGTTGCGATATTACTCCTCGGTGTTTTCTTTCTCTTCTGCAGGAGGGGTGAATTTCTCTGCAGGAGTTGACGGATAAAGGTTTGTATGGTAGCGGTGGCTGCCCGAATTATTCAGCGAATAATCCTGCAGCTGTTTGTCGGTGAGCATAAAACCGTCAAAGCCGCCCTTTCTGGGAGTGGCGTCAAAGTGGTAATATCCTGTACCGATATCAACAAGGCTCCAGAAATGACTGCTCTGGTCGGTGGTGTCCTTTATCTTGTAAACATCGATATTTTCAATACCGCAGTATTCTATCAGAGCCTTGGCGCAGGCAAAATAGGTAAAGCAGTCACCCGAGCGGCTTCTGAAACCGCTGACTGCCGCCCGTCTCCAATCGTCCTTGTCGGAACGTCCCGAATAGCTTATATTGTTTCTGCACCATTCGTATATTTCCCAAAGCTTTTCTGCGTCTGTCATACCGCTTCTGAATATCTTCGAGGATATTCTGCCCACGTATTTATCGAACTCAGCGTCTGTATTTATGTCCTCCAGCTTTGCAAAATGGAATGTGACGGTAACGGAGGATTCGTTTCCGCTGCTGTCAGATGCTGTGTAGATAACCTCGTAATAGCCTTCCTTTGTGGGATCGACAGCGCTTGTGTCAACGTTAAGGGTGACCTTGTCGTCAAGTGCATCGGTAACAGTAACACCTTCTTTATAGGACACCGTCTCACCAAGTACAACAGTGCGGTCCTCCGCGCCGCTGATCACAGGCGGTTCTACGTCTGCCATAACGGTAAGCCTTGCCGCCAAAAGCTCACAGGCATTTCCCGATATGTCCATAATGCTTAGATAAACAAGCTGCTGACCCGAAAGATTCAGATTCGGAGCGCCGTGAGAATAGCTTACAAGAAGCTTTGAGGGGTCACTGCTGTATTCAACAAACATATCCGCTGTGACTTCGTCGCCCAACATAACCTCTATATTTTTAAGCTCCACCTGAGGCACTGCAGTGTCCTCCACAACAAGCAAAACATTACATTCCCTGCCGCCTGTGCGCACGCGCAGCGTATGACATCCCACCGTATCGAGCTGAGCTCTTGTAGGCGGAATAACGTATTCTATATCTCTGTTGCCGTTTTTTGAAAACACCAGCGGACTGAGATAGTTCACACCTGCTTCTGCTTTGTAATAAAGGGTCAAATCAAGACCCAGTGCCGAAAGCTGGTCAGCACCTGCGAGAAATGCAGCTTTGGTTCTGCTGCCTGTGTCCTTTTTAAGCAGAGAGGGGATATCTCCGCTGCTTACTGCCAGTACACCGCCGCTCTGCATATCAGGGTCAGGCTGCACAGGGCTTCCCTTTGGCGAAAACTGTGAAAATACCGACTGATTCTCACAAACAATATCGAATACGCCGCTTCTTTCAAGGGCACTGCTGCCAATGGAGTAGAAAAGATTGAACACGCACAGTCCCATAACTGCACAGGCAGAAATACCCTTTATCACAGTGGTCAGATGTTTCCAGGAACGAAGTTTTCCGATTATTGCTTTTACTGCTGTCTTTACTTTTTTCCATCCGTTTTTTAAAGGCTGAGGAATCTTTTCCCGCACCTTTCCGATGGTCTTTACGACAATTCCCGGCTGTGCAAGCCGTCTGCCCACCGACAGAAGCTTTTTGACCTCTTCATTTTCAGAAAGCTTCCATTCAGCCTTTTTTGGGGGAGCATTGTATTTCTCCGAAAACAGCCTCTCATACGTTCCGCTGCTGCTTCGTCCCTCTTTTCGAAAACGTCTTTTTTCGGTCTGGAGCTCACTCATCTGACTCACCTCCGTTTTTTAAATTCATTCTTTATATTTTAGCATACTTATTCCGTTCATTCAATGAGGAATAGCCCTCTGAAAGTAAACAATGTATGACATATCTGTATTTTTCAGGTAAATAAACAACCGGGACAGCGTATGCTGTCCCGGTTTCCCAATATACCTCTTATGCACCCTGAGCGCATAAGCTTTCCGCGCTGTTTTCTGCCATATTTTCGGCAATGATATCGAGAGCTTCGTCGAGTATTTCGTTTGTGTGGCTTGCCATATAGCTTGTACGCAGCAGACAGTCTGTAGGCGGTACTGCAGGAGGCAGTACCGGATTGACATATACTCCTGCTTCGTAAAGCTTCTTTCCGCAGGAAAGTGTATTCACATATTCAAAGGTGCGGATGGGAACGATGGGTGTAATATCGTTGTCACAGGGACGGCGGCAGATTCCGCGCCTGTCCATACCCTGTCTGACATATCCTGCAATCTGCTGCAGTCTCGCAACAAGCTCGGGGTGTGCCTTGAGCTGGCGCAGTGCCTCAAGTGCGGCGGCACAGCTTGCAGGGGTAATGGATGCAGAGAAAATAAAGGGTCTCGAGTTGTGGCGAACATACTCAACCACTTTTTTGTCTCCTGCCATATAGCCGCCGAGAGATGCAAGAGATTTTGAGAATGTACCCATATAGATATCGACTTCGTCCTCAAGTCCGAAATAGCTTGCAGTACCTCTGCCGCCTTCACCGATAACACCCAGACCGTGTGCGTCGTCCACCATAACTCTCGCGCCGTATTCCTTTGCAAGAGCGACTATTTCGGGAAGCTTTGCAATATCGCCGCCCATACTGAAAACACCGTCGGTAACGATAAGCGCACCTGCTGTTTCGGGCACCTTTTCAAGACACTTTTTAAGGCTTGCCATATCGGAATGTTCGTATCTGAGCATCTTGCCCCAGGACAGTTTGCAGCCGTCATATATGCTTGCGTGGTTTTCCTTGTCGCAGATAACATAGTCGTTTCTTCCGACTATGGCGGAAATTATTCCGAGATTCGACTGGAATCCTGTGGAAAATGTGGTCACAGCCTCCTTGTTGAGGAACTTTGCCAGCTCCTCCTCAAGCTCAAGATGCATAGTAAGAGTTCCGTTGAGAAATCTTGAACCGCTGCAGCCGCTGCCGAACTTTTCAAAAGCCTTGATGCCTGCCTCGACAACCTCGGGGCAGACTGTAAGTCCGAGATAGTTATTGGAGCCAAGCATTATCCTGCGCTTGCCTTCCATCATAACCTCTATGTCCTGCTTTGACTCCAGAGCGTGGAAATAGGGATAAATATCCATTTTTTTAATATCATCAACCAATGTAAATTCGTCGCATTTTTTAAACAGATCCATATACATTCACCTTTCTCCGCAATATACTTTTGTGTCTGAACACTTCAACACATCACTATGATATCTAATATAAAAAACCACGTCAATTCATATATTACACGAAATTTGACAGGCATTTAACAAACGAAAAATGCAGAATTACTAAAAAGAATTAAGAAAATATTAAAATTTATTAAGTTAAACGTTTATTCCTTTTCCTTATAGTGCCGCCGTTTTCAGGCTGAAACAGAATGTATTGACAAAAGAATAACAATATGCTATGATACATTTAACCGATTGGTTAAATGATTTTCGGTTTGAAAGGAGTATATTGATGAACATCATTGAGACGAAAGCCCTGACAAAGTTTTACGGGAAATCAAGGGGAATAAAAAATATATCTCTCAGCGTGGAGCAGGGCGACTTTTTCGGATTTATCGGACCTAACGGAGCAGGCAAATCCACAACAATAAGACTTCTGCTCGGTCTTATCAGTCCCACATCAGGCAGTGCAAGTGTATTGGGGCTTGACTGCACAAAAAATAAAACAGAGATACTCAAAAGAGTGGGGTATATGCCCGGCGAAAGCGCTTTTTACAATCTGCGCGCAAAGGACGTCATAAAAATGAGCGCTGATCTGCGCCGCACCGACTGCAGTGCAGAAGCCCAAAGACTTTGCGAGCTGTTCGAGGTGGATGTAAACAAGCCCATCCGCTCGCTGTCTCTCGGGAACAAGAAAAAAGTAAGCATTGTCTGCGCTATGCAGCACAGACCCGAGCTGTACATATTCGATGAGCCCACCAGCGGACTTGACCCCCTTATGCAGAAGCGCTTCTTTGACGAAGTATCTGCCAGAAGAAACGAGGGTGCAACAGTATTCCTGTCCACACACATTCTTCCTGAAATACAGGCACACTGCATAAATGCAGCTATTGTCCGCGAAGGCGAAATAATCAAGCAGAGCACCATATCGGAGCTCACAAGAGGAAGCACCAAGAGAGTTCAGCTTCGTTCCGTTTTTGCACCTCCTGAAATCGAAGGCATAAAGGACGTAAAGTCCACCGAGGACGGTGTAAGCTTCCTGTACAGCGGCGAAGCTGCCTTGCTTGCAGCAGAGATAGGCAAAATGCCTGTTTCCGACTTTACCGTTTCCGAACCCGAGCTTGAGGAAATATTTATGCACTACTATGAGAGAGAGGGGGAGAACAGATGAAAACCATCTGCAGATTTGAACTCCGCCGCGGCAGAACCACAACACTGATATTCACTGCCGTATGTGCCGGACTGCTTATTTTTGTTATGGCAATTTATCCGCTTTTCAAGGATATGCTCGGAGATATGAGCGCTATGATGGCAGATATGGGTGAATTTGCCCAGATATTCAGTATGGATGAGCTTGACTACGGATCCGCACAGGATTATTATGCTACTGAGGGCAGTTTGGTGCTGGCTCTCTGCGGTTCTATTCTCGCCGCATTTCTAGGCGGAGCAATACTTGGCAGGGAAGAAAGCGAACGCACGGGAGAATGGCTTCTGACTCACCCCATCAGCAGAGGAAAGGTATTTTTCGGAAAAATCCTTTCTGTAATAACTCTCGTCTTTATCCTCAACACTGTGTGTGCTCTTGCGTCGGGAGTTTTATTTCCCATCATAAATGAGCCCCTTAATATAAAAACTTTTGCGCTGTTCTTTATAGCGCAGTTTGCAATGCATATGGAAATAGCCTCCATCAGTCTCCTCCTGTCCGCTGTAATGAAGCGCAACGCAGGTCCTATAGGTCTCGGCATTGCTATGATAATGTACTTTTTAAGTCTTATCGCCGCCGCACTTGAGGAACTGGAATTTATTACATATGTAACACCTTTCTCATATTCAGATGCCGCCACAATTTTCTTAAACGGTGAGATCGATATTGTAAAGCTTGGAATCGGCCTCGGCATTACGGCGGTCTGCGGTATCAGCGCTTACGCCATCTGGTGCAGAAAGGATATTTCCGCATAAAGGAGATCTGTATAATATGAAGGTTCTTGTAATAGACGGTCAGGGCGGAAGAATCGGCCGCCAGCTCTGTGAAGAGATCTGCAGCCGTTTCCCAAACGTCGAGCTTTACGCGGTGGGAACGAACAGCATTGCTACTATGGCTATGAACAAAGGCGGTGCAAAAAATGTTGCTACAGGTGAGAACGCCGTCATTGTCAACGCGCGAAAAGCCGATATAATAATAGGACCTGTCGGTATAGTTATCGCCGACTCCCTCATGGGAGAAGTATCCGCAAAAATGGCTGCCTCAGTGGGAAGCTCGGATGCAGTTCGTATTCTTATCCCCGTTGCAAAATGCTCTACCGTCATTGCAGGAGCACAGGATATGCCTCTTTCGGAGCTTGTTGCTGACGCCCTGGAGAAGCTACAAAACATAATAAACCAATAAAGAAATAAACCGTGTCTGTAATGAGCCCGCTCTCAAGCGCCGCATCATTGACACGGTTTTATTTTGATGATATATTTTATTAAGATTATTTTCCTCATATTTTTTTCGAGGTGTTTGTCTGTGGTATTTTCCAGTATTACATTTCTTACTCTATTTCTGCCTGTTGTACTGATTTTATACTTCATAATTAAGGATATCAGGTGGAAAAACGGTGTTCTTCTTATAGCATCACTTCTTTTCTACAGCTGGGGCGAACCGATATGGATCCTGGCGATGATTGCATCCACACTTATAAATTATATCTGTGCTGCGATAATGGACCGATGCAAAACCAAGTCACTGCGTATCTTCAGCCTGACGGTCGGCGTCATAGCTTCCGTTGCTGCACTTTTCTATTTTAAATACGCAGCTTTTCTTTTTAATTCCTTCTCCGGGCTTTTTGGTGCTTCTGTGACTATGCCCGTACTAAAGCTGCCTGTCGGTATATCCTTTTATACTTTCCAGGTGCTTACATACACCGTTGATGTTTACCGCAAAAAAAGCCCTGTTCAGAAAAGCTTTTTCAAGCTTCTGCTGTATATAAGCTGCTTCCCTCAGCTTATTGCAGGGCCTATAGTACAATATTCCGATGTTGCATCAATGCTTGACCAAAGAAGCACCACCGTTGACAATTTCGTTGCAGGCGCCAAGCGTTTTGTTGTCGGTCTAGCAAAAAAGGTCCTTATTGCAAATGTTTGCGGTTCCATAATAGAGCAGCTTCCCAAAGTTACTGAAACCGCCTCCGTATCCACACTCTGTGCGTGGTATATAGCTGCGTTATACTCACTTCAGCTGTATTTCGATTTCTCAGGATATTCCGATATGGCAATAGGTCTTGGAGAAATTTTCGGATTTACTTATAAAGAAAATTTCAATTATCCCTACATTTCAAGAAGTGCTACAGAATTCTGGCGCAGATGGCATATTTCTCTCGGCAGCTTTTTCCGCGATTACATCTATATTCCTCTCGGAGGAAACCGACGCGGAGTCTTTCGCACCATTTTTAACCTCCTTGTAGTCTGGATGCTTACAGGACTTTGGCACGGTGCAAGCTGGAACTTCGTACTATGGGGACTCTATTACGGCGTTATCCTTATTATTGAGAGATTCATAATAGGCGAGAGACTGAAAAAGATACCTGCCATTATCTCCATTCCCTGTACTCTTGTGGTCATAATGGTAGGATGGGTAATTTTTTATTACACCGACCTGTCGCTTGTTATCAATCACATCAAAGCTATGTTTGGTATCAGTTCATCGGGGCTTATCGATGCAGTAACAATAGCTGTTATCCGAAAATATACATTCCTGCCGTTGATCGGTGTTCTTGCTGCATTGCCGATAATTCCCTTGATAAAATCCAAAATCAAACCCGACGACGCACTCAGTACAGCTGTAGAGGTATCGACTACTGTGATTCTCACTGCTCTTCTTATTATTTCTCTTATTTTTATTATCGGTCAAAGTTATAATCCGTTTATTTATTTCAGATTTTAACAGGAAAGGAGCAAACTAAATTGAAAAGCAAGTTTTCATTTGTAATTGTGTATTGGTGGCTCTTTATCCTGCTTGTGTGCGGAATTCTTCTTGTGACCTTTGCGGAAAAAGAAGAACGTCTTTCCGAATCCGAAAACCGTATGCTCAGCGGATTTCCTGAGGTAACTGCGGAAAGTATTTTTTCAGGAAACTTCTCAACAGGCTTCGAAAACTACCTGTCTGACGGAGTCTTTGGACGCGACACAATAGTTGGCGCCAGCGAAAGTATGCTTCGTGTTTTTTCAATAAACACAGATGAAGAAACTGCTCTTCTTAATGAAATCGAAATGTCAGATGAGCTTCAGGGTATAACACCTGACAATGCTGTCAGCAGCAGCGATACTGCAGCTGACCCGACTGTATCTGACAGTGATACCGAAAACACAGACGATCCTTCTGCTTCTGCTGGAGAGGAATCGTCAGCTGATGAAGATGAGACTGCTGCGGAGTCAATAGACGATGCTCCTGTGTCGGACAAAATGGATGGCAACGGATTATTTTTCAAACTCCCCAATGGGAAATACAAACGCACACACTACGTCTCTGTGAATAAACTCAAAACTGTTGCCTCTATGCTTAACAACTACAAAAGCTGTCTGCCTGAGGACGGAAATGTATTCTACACGAATATTCCTCTGACTGATACAGGCATAATGTTAAGAAACAAAACAAAATACAAAGGCTGGTACGAAAACTACGATATCGGAATTAAGCCGTATCTTGACGACGGTGTATATTTCATTAATACCCCTGCTCTTCTTGAATCTGACCTGATCGCTAGAAAAGATATGTATTTTAGATCAGATCATCATTGGACGCCACTGGCAGCAATTAAGGTTGTCAACGAATGTATGCGTGTACAGGGCGTTCCCACAGTTCCATATAATGAATATGATTACAAGGTGGGAACATTTAAAAACAGCAAACGAGGCACTGCAGACCGACTTGATCTTCTGTATCCCCTTCAAGAAGTTAAGGGCAACAAACTGCCGAAGGGAAAAACAGGAAAAACAACACCGCTGATCCAGTATAAATATAAAACATATATTGCTTATCTTTCCGGCGACTCGAATATATGGACCAGATATGTCACAGGCTTCTCTACTGACAGAAAATCCCTTGTTATCGGAGATTCATTTTCAAATGCCTTTACGCCTTACCTTATGCCATATTATGACGAGGTGTACAAGGTCGACGCCCGTTATTACAAGCCGGAAGAAAATGGCGGCTCCATTAAGGATCTTATGAATACATATGAAATAGATGATGTATACATTATCGTTTCCTATGCGAACGGTGTAAGGTCAAAAACTTCACTTGAAAAGTTGGAGAAGGCTCTTTATGGAAAATAATAACCTTATTAGAAAAAGCGAAGTCTTTGTCAAACGTGTGGTTTTCACTTCACTTATTTTGACTTTGATAATATCAAACATCGCCATATTGATATGTTCAAACCTTGATGCTATTAAGTCCTACCTTGTCAGTTATTACATAGAGGAAGGCGACTATGACCGCGCACTGGAGATAAACAGCACTATTTCCGACAGTGACCTTCAGTTAAACGGTAAATACACCGCTGCACAAAATCTGTACAGTGAATGCAGTTATTCCGATGCCCTTCAGCTTTTTTCCGAACTCGATTCATATAAGGACAGTGATGAATACTGTCTTAAGATTTCATACGAAATGGCTGACGAGCTTTACAGCCAAGGACTTTATGATGATGCCCTTGATGCATTCACTCTCTTGGGTGATTATTCAGACTGTGCTGACCGTTGCCTTAAAATAAAATATGAAATAGCACAGCAAACATATGAGAGCGGAGATTACTCCAAAGCAGTACTTCTGTTTCTCGATCTCGGGGACTACGCTGACTGCGCCGACAAAGCTTTCAAGGCCGCACTGGATCTTACCGGAGATAAGGATCTGGCGGAAGAAATGCTTTATTCTGACGGACTTACCGCAGATGGTCTTTCTGAATCTCTGCAAATCGCAGAACGCCGTTCCATTTTTCCAAATAAAGTGATAGATGCAGGTGCATATCATACAGTTCTTCTTCATTCTGACGGTACTGTATCTGCAGTTGGTGATAACACCTACGGTCAGTGTAATGTAGAAGACTGGACAGATATTATTACAGTCAGCGCCGGAGCTTACCACACAGTTGGGCTTAAATCCGACGGTACAGTTCTAGCTGTAGGCAAAAATACACACGGTCAGTGCAGCGTCAGCAAATGGACCAATATAACATCCATCGCCGCAGGCGACAGTGATACCTACGGTCTTACCTCAAAAGGTACAGTTAAATATTGCGGCTATCACAATTACAGCAACATAAAGAAAGCATCTAATGTTACTGATATTTATGCCGGCTCCTATGCCGCAGTGGCTATGCTTTCTTCCGGCAGTTTCTCTCCTTCTCATAAAACATATTCCATTAAAGCAGAGAGAGAGGTTATTTCCGTTGCTCTGAATACGGGTTACATTATTGCCTTGCAATCTGACGGCAGCTGTATTTCAAAATTAGATGCTGTCAGCGAGTGGAAAAACATCGTTTATATTGATGCGGGATCTACTGCGATTGTAGCTGTTGATGCAAACGGAAATGTTCAAAGTCATTTCTTCCGTAAAAAGAGTGCAGTTGATTTTTCTTCTGTAAATGACGCTTGTCAATGTGCCGCCGGTGCCGGACATTTTGTATTTCTTAATGCCGATGGAACTGTAACTGCACTGGGAGATAACTCTCACGGTCAGTGCGATACTGCTGCATTGGGAAATGCAGCATAGGCTATTTGTGTTTTTATTGACACATATACACCAAATGTGCTAAACTCTTTTTGCAGGCGGCAGGAAGCCGCCGCATCAGGTATGTTACTTATAATATTTTTAAAAGATGCTATGAAGGCATTATGATCTCCCAAGGAGATCATAATGCCTTTTCGCGTCTTCTTCAGGAAAGGAAATAAATTATGAGTGAAAATATTTCAAAAGCTTCCCAAAAAACAAAGCTTAAAATCCAGCGCCTTGTTCTTTCCGCTTTCTTTCTGGCACTTGCCATTTTGCTTCCTTTCATTACAGGGCAGATTCCTGAAATAGGCAACACTCTCTGTCCTATGCATATTCCTGCCATGCTCTGCGGATTTATCTGCGGCGGTCCCTGGGGTGCAGCTGTGGGCTTTATCGCACCGCTTCTGCGTCATCTGCTCTTTGGAATGCCTCAGGCTCCTGCCTGCTGGGGAATGGCTGTGGAACTCGCTTTTTACGGACTTTCCTGCGGTCTTCTTTACAAACTTCTCCCCAAAAAGATTCCTTATATATATGTAACGCTGATAGCATCAATGCTCATCGGCAGAATAGCCTGGGGACTTACCTGGGCGTTGGTTATCACCAAAATATTCACCGTACCCTTTGATTTTACCCTGTCCTATTTTTTTGTAAACGGCTTTTTGCAGGCAGTCCCGGGCATTGCAGTACAACTCATACTTATCCCCGCTGTGGTGGTCGCTCTGAGAAAGCAAAAGCTTATGGTCAGATAAATTTTTCCGCACAGTATGTAATACACTGTGCGGATTTTCTTTAATTCTTTTAGGCTAATTTTTAAATTATAAAATTAAAAACATAAAAATTTAAAGTAAATCTTTAAAAATGTGTTGACAAATGAAATAAGTCGTGTTATAGTACAGTCAACCGGTTAAGATTTAAATTTTTAAAGCAACACTTTAATTGGAGGATTACAAAATGAAAAACGCACAAACTACATTACAGAAGAAGCTCTATTTCGACACCCTTTTTACTTACATCATCACCGCAGGTCTCGTAATAATTTCAGTCACCCGATTTCTCAACTTCCTTGTAAATGTCGATTCAGTGAAAATAGCAGGCGAAAATTTTAACGGCACCGCACCCGAGATCCTGCTGTCCGATTCCATTCTTTATCTCTTTATTGCAGCTGCACTGTTTCTGTTCAGCCTTATCCTCGGCGAGATACACAAAACCGGCAGACCTTTTTCGAAGAAGATAATCAAGAACCTGCGCGCTATGGCTTTTGTACTTATTTTTGCAAGTGTACTCCCGAACACTGCAGCTTCCGTTATCTACGGTTTCCTCGATCCCAATGCTGTTTCCATCTCCTTGAGTTTCAGCAGCATCAACCTTACGATTATGGTTTTCGGCGTTGTTGTGGGACTTTTCTCCGAGATATTCAACTACGGCTATGAGCTCCAGGAAAATATAGACTCCATAGCATAAAGGAGGCAGACAATGGCAATTATATTAAGACTTGACCGAATGATGGCAGACCGCAAAATATCACTCAATGAGCTTGCGGAAAAGATAGATATGACAAATGTAAATCTGTCGAATCTCAAAACAGGGAAGATGAAGGGCATCAGATTCGAGACTATGAACGCAATATGCGACGTCCTCGATTGTCAGCCGGGAGACCTTTTTGAATTTGTTAGAGACGAATAAAAAAACGGGAAGCTTCGGCTTCCCGTTTTTTTATTATCATTTGTTTAAATGCGGTACTTTCAAATTTCTCCTAATGTTACTTTTGCTCTGAACTTTTCTTCCTCATTTCCGTCACGGGTTGTTCCGTGAATGGAAAAGATGTAGGCATCCTCTGCATCTGATGCCATAAGCACCCTGAGTATTTCGCCTGCCCTGCATTCGGAATGATATTCCATCTCTGCATTTCTGAGCCATTTGCCGCTCATACCGTCGGGTATGAAATTTAAAAGAACATTGATATATTTGGTGTTGTTCATATGGCAGTTATAGTCAATATCTCCGTAAAGTACGGGATATGTGCCGACTTCTTCCATATTTTCCGCAAGCTTTACTCGGTTTATCTTGGGAGAATCTGCACATTCTATGCACTCGATGCAATCAAAAGTAGAACACCTCTCGCCGCGAAGCACCGAGCGTGTGCAGGTATCCATAGCAACAGCCTCGGTAAATACACTGGCGACCCGCTCACCGATATTGTCATAAACGTGGAGATCACGTTTCATAACATATGCACGGCGGCAGGAGAGAGCGGTACGAAGATTCAGCTCTTCTCCCAGCATAACGGGACGTTCATAGTTAACTGCAATGCGCGTGTATACACAGGCGATGCCGTTTTCCTGCAGGTCCTTGTTGTTCAGTCCGTTGGCAAGAAAAAGGTATTCCCCCGACTGCTGATTAAGTCCCAGAAGGAAATCGGGACGCATTACGCGGTTGAGATCCATCATTCTGGTGTCAACGGTAAACTGCCACGTACAGTTTATACCGTCGCAGGCTATGTTTTCCGATGTTCTGAGTTTTGCATCCATATTATCACCTGTGTCAAGAAATGTACAGGCTGCCGTTTTCACGACAGCCTGAGTTTTTGAAATATTGAAATATATTGTCGTGGGCGTTGCCTCTTAACCACGCATTTTTTTGCAAAAGGCACAACAGAAGCCTTCTGCAGGCTCCACTTTGGGGTATTCCAAAAGGGGATTTGCAAATCTTTTGTCTATCCTGTGCTGTTATTCCCCTTTTGGTCGTTCAGGAAGGGGATATTTAAGGGGAAACCCACTCGAAAGGGTTTCCCCTTGAACGCCTTCTTTCGTCTGTTTCTTGGGCGAGCAAGAAACAGACATAAATGCAAGCGGTGAGCTTTCGTCGCAGACACAGTCCGTACCTGTTGTCAACTTGATATTGTATTAAGGTTTCTCCCATCAGGTGCGAAAATGACAAGCATTTTCGCTTTATGATGTGAGTGACATTATTTTATAATGTCACATCCCATCATAGCCTTCAGAGCCTCAGGAACGGTGACAGAGCCGTCAGCGTTCTGATAGTTCTCAAGGATAGCTGCGGTGGTTCTGCCGATAGCAACACCGGAGCCGTTGAGGGTGTGGATAAGCTGTGCCTTGCTCTTCTGGTCAGCCTTAAATCTGATCTGAGCGCGGCGAGCCTGATAATCTACAAAGTTAGAGCAGGAGCTTATCTCAACATATCTGCCGTAGGAGGGCATCCAGACTTCGATGTCATATGTCTTGGCACTACAGAAGCCAAGGTCGCCGCTGGAGAGGCAAACTACACGATAGGGAAGACCAAGACCCTGGAGTACACGCTCAGCGTCTCTTGTCAGGCTTTCAAGCTCGTCCCAGCTGTCCTCAGGGCGGCAGAACTTAACAAGCTCTACCTTATTGAACTGATGCTGACGGATAAGACCTCTGGTATCACGTCCTGCAGAACCTGCCTCTGCACGGAAGCAAGCGGAATATGCGCAGTACCTGAGCGGCAGAGTGGTGCCGTCAAGTATCTCGTCGCGGTGGTAATTGGTTACGGGAACCTCCGCGGTGGGGATAAGGAAGCAGTCTGTACCCGTTACCTTATAAGCGTCCTCCTCAAACTTCGGAAGCTGGCCGGTACCCGTCATAGAGGCGCGGTTAGCCATAAAGGGCGGGAATATTTCGGTATATCCGTTTGCGGTGTGGGTATCAAGGAAGAAGCACATAACGGCACGCTCAAGTCTTGCACCGAGCCCCTTATAGAAGTGGAAGCGCGCACCCGTTACCTTCGCGGCACGGTCGGGATCAAGGATGCCGAGCTTTTCGCCAAGCTCCCAATGGGGCTTCGGCTCGAAGCCGAATTCCGGTATGTCGCCGACTCTGCGTACCTCTACGTTTGCACTGTCATCACTGCCGACAGGCACAGATTCGTTGGGGATATTCGGGATGGCAAGCAGCATAGAGGTGACCTTCTCCTCTGCTTCACGAAGGCGGAGATCTATCTCCTTGATGCTGTCCGAGAGCGCCTTCATAGAAGCCATTACCTCGGAGGTGTCCTCTCCCTTGCTCTTGCGGATGCCTATCTCCTTGGAGACGCTGTTGAGCTGCGCCTTCTTTGCGTCTGCCTCTGCGATAAGGGCACGGCGCTCGTCGTCTGCCGCCAAAAGCGCGTCAAGATCGTAGCTTCCGTTTCTGCCGCTAAGCAGCCTTTTGCATTCTTCAAGGTTTGCACGAATTCTTCTGATGTCAAGCATTTTGGGTAACTCCTTTTTTATATGAGAGATTTTATATACGTTTTTTCAAAGGCGCTTTGCCTTACATAACAGGGTAGACTGCGCGGCAGACCGCACATACGAT
>JAZUPB010000053.1:0-235599 GCA_045604965.1 Acutalibacteraceae bacterium | reverse complement strand
GATAATCGTGTATGAAGAACGCATCGGTGGAGCCGATCAAAGTATTGTCGCTGCTAACGAAGCAAAAGACACAAACGATGTCTGTAGTTGATATTTTTCCGTTATAGTGTTACAATAGTTGGGACGAAAATATAACATATGTGGAACTATCTGGAGGAAAACATGAGCGCTAAAAGATGTTATATTTACACGAGAGTATCTACTGCTATGCAGGTTGACGGATTCAGCCTTGACGCGCAAAAAGAAAAGCTCCGCAGATATGCAGAGTTTCAGGAGATGGTTGTTGCCGGAGAATACTCTGATGCTGGCAAATCCGGTAAAAATACTGATGGTCGTCCGGGGTTTCGACAGATGCTCAGTGATATAGAATCCAGCAAAGACAAGGTCGATTATGTACTTGTTTTCAAACTGTCAAGATTCGGAAGAAATGCAGCCGATGTATTGTGGTCACTACAAGAAATGCAGGACTATGGTGTAAATCTAATCTGCGTTGAAGACGGTATCGACAGTTCAAAGGACAGCGGTAAGCTGATGATTTCTGTATTGTCGGCAGTTGCAGAAATTGAGCGTGAAAATATACTTGTTCAGACGATGGAAGGCCGCCGCCAGAAGGCTCGGGAAGGAAAATGGAATGGCGGCTTTGCTCCGTATGGCTATAAGCTCGAAAATGGTGAACTGCTTATCGCTGAAGATGAGGCGGAAGTTATCCGCCTCATCTTTGACAAATTTGTCAACACAACAATGGGTGCAGCTTCAATTGCTCATTTTCTAAATAACCACGGCTATATTAAAAAGCGGCGGCAGAATAATACACTGGATATGTTCTCTGCCCACTTTGTGCGTATGGTTTTGGATAATCCTGTTTATTGCGGAAAAATCGCATACGGTCGAAGAAAAAACGAGAAAATATCCGGCAAAAGAAATGAATACCGTATAGTCAAACAGGAGTCGTATCCTATTTACGACGGTATTCATGAGGAGATAATATCCGAAGAAGTATGGGAACTTGCAAGAAAAAAGCGAGAGGCGACCGGAGGCAAAACGGAAAAAATATACCATCCGGAGCGGGAACATCTTTTATCGGGATTGCTCAAATGCCCGATTTGCGGAGCGTCATTATACGGCAATGTGAATCGCAAGCGAAAAAAGGACGGCAGTCTGTATAAGGATTACTATTACTATGCCTGCAAACATCGCCTTGAGGTTGACGGACATAGATGCACTTACAAAAAGCAATGGGGACAGGAAAAGGTCAATGCTGCGGTCGAAGAGGTTATACTGAAGCTGGTGCAGAACCCGAAGTTTGAAAATGCAATCCGTGAAAAAATAGGAGCAAGAATAGATACAAGCGAGCTGGAGCAGGAGATAGAAACCTTGCGCAAAAAGCTGCGCCAGCTCAACGGAGCGAAAAACAAACTGGGACAGCAAATGGATTCTTTGGATGTGTCTGACAGACATTATGACCGTAAGTATATGGATATGCAGGATAGGCTGTATAAGTTGTACGACGAGATTGCAGCTGTTGAGGATAGAATTGATGAGACAGAAACCAGACTGTCAAATATTCAGCAGCAGAAAATTTCCGAAAAACAGGTCTACCAATTTCTGCTATATTTTGATAAACTATATGATAAGTTTACCGATGCGGAGAAAAAGAAATTCCTTAACAGCTTTATTGAGCGGGTGGAACTGTATGAGAACGAGCTTCCAGACGGCAGATTTCTAAAACGCATCATATTCCGTTTTCCCGTATTCTTTGATGGGCAGGAGATATCGGAAATTGGTTGGGACTCTGAAGCGACTGTTGAATCCGTTGTTCTGCTGAGTAGGTAAAATACTTAGATGAATCGGAAATCAAAAGCACAGCACGACAAAATGGAGGAACAATGAATTATATTATAAGGGAACTGAAAGAGGGAGAATACGATCTGCTGGAAGATTTTATTTACGAGGCGATCTTTATCCCCGAAGGAGTGACTCCCCCTGACAGAGACATAATACAAAGCCCCGATCTGCAGGTGTATATAAAGGATTTCGGAAAATATAAGGACGATATCTGCCTCGCAGCAGAGGTCGAGGGGAAAGTTGTCGGTGCGGTGTGGGTGCGTATTATGGATGATTACGGTCACGTAGATGGCGAAACACCGTCCTTTGCGATTTCGCTCTATAAGGAGTACAGAAATAAAGGAATAGGAACAGAACTGATGAAGCATATGCTTGCAGTTCTCAGAGAAAGAGGATACCGCCAGGCGTCCCTTGCGGTGCAGAAAGCAAATTATGCAGTCAGAATGTACAAGGCGGTCGGCTTTGAGATTGCAGACGAAAATGACGAAGAATTCATTATGATATGCAGACTGAAATGAGGTGCAAAATGAAGCGGCCTGAAATGATACTTTTCGATTATGGTCAGACGCTGGTGAACGAGCGCAGCTTTGACGGTGTAAAAGGAACACAGGCAGTTCTCAAATATGCGGTAAAAAACAAATACAACCGAACAGCGGAGGAAATACAGGCTGTAGCCGATAAAATCAACGATGAACTGGGAAGGTACGGATCTCACGGAGTTAATAAGCTGAAAACAGAAGTGCCGAACTATATGTTTACTTCATATCTTTATCAGTCACAGGGAATAGAACTGTCCATAGCAGGCAAGGAAATCGACAGAGTATTCTGGGACGCCGCAGCACCGGGAGACCCTACAGAAGGGATACAGGAATTTCTTTGCTTTCTGAGAGAGCAGAAAATAAGAACCGGAGTTATAAGCAACATTCCTTATGACGCAGAAGTAGTAAGCGAGCGGATAAACAGGCTGATTGAAAATGACTTTGAATTTATAATCGCCACCAGTGAGTATCTGTTCCGCAAGCCAAGCAGACGTATTTTTGAGCTTGCCCTTGAAAAAGCAGAACTGAGTTCTGAAAATGTGTGGTATGTGGGAGATAATTATCTCTGCGATGTAGAAGGAGCGAGAAATGCAGGATTATTTCCTGTGTGGTACATAGGGGCGCAAAGAGTGCCCTGCGCCGAAAATGACGATGTGCTGACGGTCAGAGACTGGAAGGAACTGAGTAAAATAATATCAGATGAAGGAAAATGAATATGAACAACTGTATTTACGATATTTGCCTGAGCGATTTTCCGCGGCTAGAAGGAGAGACTTCCGATGAAAAGCGCATAATGCGTGCGGTAAAAGAATGTGAAAAAGGGGTATTATACATACCAAAGGGGATTTATAAGATAGCAGAGATGCTGGAAATCAGGAACTGCTGTTCCATACTTATGCACAAATCTGCTGTTCTCAAGGCAGTAAAAGAAATGGATTATGTTCTCAAATACGATGCGGCAGAATCCTACCCCGGGCTTGACGAAACAAACTGGTGTCTTACCCCTCATTACGGATACGACGATGAGGACTGGAATCTGTTTGTCACAGGCGGATATATTGACGGAGCAGGAATTGCGAGCTGTATGTGCCTAAACAGCTTCAAGCACTTTACAATGCGTGATATGTCGTTCAGAAACGGCAAAAAATATGGTTTGCGTATTCAGGATAATGACAGTAAATGGACATTTGAGCTTGTAGCGCAGAATCTTTATTTCAAATGTACGATGCCAGGGCTTTCGGGAAATTCAGGAGTATGCTCCACCGGCGGAGACAGCCATTTTATCGACTGTGTAGTAGTTGATTATACAAAGGGATTTGAAATGCTCGACGGAGGCTCAAACAGACTTACACGCTGTCACGTATGGGGAGGTCCCATTCCGCCGAAAAATGAAGGAGAGCCGCCGGAGATGCTCGTGGACTCAGTGAATTTTGTGCTCAGCTCCTATGATATCATTCTTACAGACTGCTATGCAGATACCGGAAAAACAGGCTATCTTGTAACCGAGCCTGCGAGATTGATCGGCTGCAGCTATTTCAATAATTACGGATATAATCTTGACGGAATTACCGCTATCGATCACAGAAGCGGCGAACTTATTGTTTCGAATTGTATGTTTAGAAAGACCTGCCCCAATGCAGCGCTTTACAAAGGCAGCGGAAAAGACGTTATTTGGAGAGACAATATATATACGGGCGGTTTTGAGGAGCCGAAGAATTAAGGATGCGAAAAAATGCTCTATCTTGACAGCTTTACATTTGCAGAGAGAGAAGCTGAGGATAATTTCCTCGGAGATATCCGTGAGACCTGCTTCGATACATATTATCCATTCAGAATCCTGTCCGTACGCAATGTAAAAACGCTTGAGTTCAATCCCTTGACTATACTGTACGGCGGCAACGGCTCGGGAAAAACAACAGCACTTAATATTATTGCAGAAAAGCTTGGATTACAGCGCAGCTCTTTGTATAACCGATCAAATTTCTATGAAGACTATCTTGAAATATGCCGATACAGGGAGATAAAAACTATACCGGAGCACAGCAGGATAATCACAAGTGATGATGTGTTCGATTATATGCTTGATGTACGCTCTCTGAATAACGGTATCGATGCGCGCAGAGAAGAGCTGTTTGACGAGTGGGTGTCAGATAAATACAGCGACTTCCATTTTAAGACCATGGATGATTATGAAGAACTGAAAAGGGTCAGTCTTGCGAGGCGAAAGAGCAAGTCAAAGTATGTAAGAAGCAGACTGATGGACAATACAAAAGAAAACTCAAACGGCGAAAGTGCCTTTATGTACTTTACTCAGAAGATAGAAGAAAATGCGCTTTATCTTCTGGATGAGCCTGAAAACAGTTTATCGCCCGAAAGACAGCAGGAGCTGGCGGAGTTTATTTATAACAGTGCGAGATTTTTCGGCTGTCAGATAATAATGTCCACCCATTCACCGTTTTTGTTATCAATGGAAGGTGCAAAGATCTACGATTTTGATGATGAAGCAAAAGTCAAAAAATGGACAGAGCTTTCAAATGTACGTGAATACTATTCTTTTTTCAAAAAGCACGAAGCAGAGTTTGAGAATTAATTCACGCTGCAAATTCTAAAACACACAACCACAACAGGAGTTAATAATTATGGATAATAATACAAAAAGTAATGTGCTTGAGCTCATAGAAAAAAGCCCCACAGCCTTTCATCTTGTGAATAATCTCAGCGATGAGCTTAAAAAGGAAGGATTTGAAGAGCTTTCGGAAAAGGAAAGATGGAATCTTTCACCGGGCAGCAAATATTTTGTTGCCCGAAACGGCTCTGCTATAATTTCATTCAAGATCCCAAAGGATAGTTTTAAGGGCTTTTATATCATTGCAGGACACAGCGATTCTCCTTCATTCAAACTGAAGGAAAACCCCGAGATGGAAAGCTGCGGAGCATACGTTAAGCTGAACGTTGAAAAATACGGCGGCTCGCTGATGAATCCCTGGTTTGACAGACCGCTGTCCATAGCAGGCAGAGTAATCGTAAAGACAGAAAACGGCATACAGACAAAGCTTATTGATATAGATAAAGATCTCTGTATGCTGCCCTCTCTTGCGATTCATATGGACAGAAACGCAAACGGAGGGCACGAAATAAACGTGCAGAGCGAAATGCTTCCTATAATAGGCGACATATCGGCAAAAGGAAAACTGCTTGAACTGGTGGCTAAAACCGCAGGCGTAAAAGCAGAGGAAATCCTTTCATCAGACCTGTATCTTTACAACCGAGTGAAGTACACTCGCTGGGGAATGTCTGATGAATACATCTCATCTGCTCGCCTTGATGACCAGATGTGTGTTTACGCATCTTTTGAGGGCTTTGTGCAGGCTGTGCCGAACAATAATATTACGATGCATTGTGTGTTTGATAATGAAGAGGTTGGCAGCGGTACAAGACAGGGTGCAGCATCAACATTCCTCAAAGACACTCTTGAACGCATAAACGAGTCTCTTGACCGCAGCCGAGAGGAATATCATACAGCAATAGCAAACAGTTTTATGATTTCCGCAGACAATGCCCACGCAGTTCATCCCAACAGGGGAGACACGGCAGACCCCGTAAATCGTCCTGTTATGAACGGCGGTATCGTGATAAAGTACAACGCAAATCAGCGTTATACAACTGATGCCTTGAGCGCGGCGGTGTTTAAGGGTATATGTGATAAGGCACAGGTACCTTACCAGACCTTTGTAAACAATTCGAATATTCCGGGCGGCTCAACTCTCGGAAACATATCCACATCGCAGGTCCCCATTGTAACTGTGGATATAGGTCTTGCACAGCTTGCAATGCATTCTCCCTATGAGACAGCAGGAGCAAAGGATGCGGAATATCTTTCAAAGGCATCCAAGGTGTTTTATGAAAGCGACAGGCTTATTTAAGGAGCTGAGACAATGGGGAAGGGCGCGGTGCTGAGCGGACAAACCATACAGAAACGGGATCACAGGTTTGACAATCTGCGATTTGTCCTTATGCTTCTGGTTATTTTCGGCCATACACTGGAGCTGTTTAAGGGGGAAGTACGACAGATGTGATCTACAAGGTGATATACTCATTCCATATGCCTGCATTTATGTTCATAACAGGATTCTTTGCGAAATTCAGAATAAAGAAAATAATTCTGAATCTGGTTATCTCTTATGTAGTTCTTCAGATAATATATCTGTTGTTTGACAGGTATATCCTTGGCGGAAATACCTCCATCCAGTTTATAAAACCCTACTGGCTGCTGTGGTATCTCGTGGCAGTAACATACTGTGTTTTGTTGGTGCCGCTGTTTGAAAGATGCAATGAAGCTGCAGCATGGATATGTATTCTGGTGCTTACAGCCTGTTCTCTTCTGGCAGGCTTTGCTCCTATAGGCTACGGATTTTCCCTTTCACGTTTTGTTGTTTTTCTTCCGTTTTTTGCCTGCGGATTTTTTGCACGCAGGTTTAAGCTAATGGAAAAACTGCATACAAGTAAGGGCAGAGCAGTATCGGGTGTGTTGAGCGTCGCAGGAATTGTGGCGGGAATGGGATATATTTTTATAAAGCCCCTGCCTGTAAAGCTGCTGTACGGCTCGTATTCGCATAAAGCTGTGGATTGTGCTGTTTATGACAGAGCGGTTGTGCTGCTGACGGCCTTTTGCTGTATACTGCTGCTTTTACTTGCTATACCCAATATAAAAATACCCGTTGTTACAAAAATGGGAATGGATACCTTTGTACCTTACATATTTCACGGCTTTGCCGTAAAGCTTGCAGGGAAATATCGGCTGTTTCAGTTTTCGGAAGGCACGAACCTTGTGCTGGCAGCAGTTTTCTCATTTGTGATGTATATTGGCCTTAGCTTTGCAGCAGGAGCGGTAAAGAAGATTTTTCGAAGAACAGGAGTGAATGAAAATGGGCAGAAAAAAGATAATCTCGCGAATTAAAAGAAGGCTTATCGCTGCAATGATCGGAGTGGTATTGTTCCTGATATTTACGGCATTTCTGCTGCTTATAATGATTGTAACAGGTGATTGGTCGCTTACGCCCCTTGCCTTGCTCCCTGCAGCCGCCGCGCTTGGTTTTATTATGCTTATACATCAATGGACAACCAAGCCTGAGAAATGCCCTCACGTAAAACAGACACCGGGGCTTATGGATATGGCAGAGGAGCTGTTTGACAACATTGTTTATGAAGATGATTTTATTATTCACTCAAACAAGGTCATAGCATCAAAGAAAAATCTTTTTCAGATGGCTTATATCAGTGAGGTTTTTCTTGTGTACAGATTAGCAGGGAGCAAAAAAATCGGACTTTCAACCGCGACAGGTGCAATATATATTCCGTGCCCCATCAAGGCATCAGACAACGATATATCACAGACGATCTTAAAAATACTCAGTATATGTCCGTTTTCAAAAGGTCTCGATAAGGACGCTAACAGTCATTATATATATGCGAAAAAGCGTTATGATGAGCTTAAGCGGCAGGGGATTTCGATGACAAAGGAAAATTTCCGCCCGGGAGGAGAAGATAAGCCTTCGGCTGGATTTTCCTATGAGACAATTGAAAAGGGGACTTCCATAGATTCTGCCATAGAGAAGTTTCGCATACTCCGAAAACTTGGAGAAAAGGATGGCTTTGTGCCGGTAATCATACCCACAAATGACGATGTGCTTGATGAACAGATGCAGCTTATGACTGAAGACGGATATTCCGTCAGTAAGACCCTGAGTTCAATGCCCGAAAGCGGTGAGGAATATCTTAAAAAGCGCTACGAGGAATTTCTGCAGTACTATGATGAAGAGACCCTTGGAGGAGAAATAACGGAGGGGGAAGAGATAACCGAAAGATATCTTTTCGACAGCAAAGAAAAGGTAGATGAAACTCAGATAATAAAAATTCCTGCGAAGAATCCGTGGGAGGTCACTGCATACATACCTTTCGGAGGCTGGAATGAATGCCCCGCACCTGACGAAATGACAGCGGTGTGCAAATACTGGTTCGAAAAATTCGGAGCAGTACCTGCAAAAATCACTCACGATGAGCTTATATTCATACTTCCCGAGGCTATATCCCGGGAAGAGGCAATGAAAACTGCAAAGGAACACTTTGCCTTCTGCAACGACAGACTCGATCAATGCACAAGAACGGGAACAATGGGTGAAATAGCAGGCAGTATTGCAAAATCAAAGGTGTGGTATTTCTGGTGGGATTAATTAAGACAGCAGAACACACAGATGTACACTGAAAGGAGAAGCATTATGAAAAAATACGAAGAAAAAATGTGGCAGGCAGCCGTCAGCGGCGATGCAAAGAAATTTCTTGAGGTCGTTTCTGCTGATGCAGTAATGGTCTGTGGCGGATATCGCTGTTCAGGTGAGGAATATTCCGGATTCATCAGCGAGTTTTCAATGTCTTCATACGAGATAACAAATTTCGAGGAAATATTCAAAACCAACGAGCTTGCACAGGTTTGCTATGTTGTACGCACAGAGGTCGCAAACGAAGAGGACGCCGATGTAGCAGGACTGTTCTGCGTAACCTCCACCTGGCAAAATCAGAACGGTGAGTGGAAGCTTATATTCAATATGGATTCGAGACTTGAGCTTGAAGAGATATGATAAATAAAAAGCCCTGCAGACCAATGGCCTGCAGGGCTTAAAAACTCAGAATTAGTCAGCAAAACCGGACTTTACGAGGTTAACGAGAGCCTCAACAGCCTCAGTTTCATCGGAACCGTCAGCAATGATTCTGATATTAGCGCCTCCTACGATGCCGAGGGAGAGAACACCAAGAAGAGACTTAGCGTTTACACGGCGCTCCTCTTTCTCTACCCAGATAGTGCTCTTAAACTCATTTGCCTTCTGAATGAAGAAAGTAGCAGGACGAGCGTGGAGACCTACCTGATTCTGAACAGTTACCTCAAGAACGTACATTGATGAAACCTCCTGAAATTAAACCGTATTAGTTGTCGCAAGGGATTAATTACGGTTTTTATTTTATCATTTATTGCACCAAACACAGTGATTTGAACTGCTATTATTATAATCCTGAAAGGCTTGTTCGTCAACGCAAAACGTCAAAATTCGTTTCCATACACAAAGCCTTAAACGTTATGGCCTTGAACGATTGTGCAATTTGTAACGAAAAAGTAAACAGAGTTTTACAACATTATGGAAATGACGGATTTACAGGTGCAAAAGAGACGTAAAAGGAATAAATTTTGCGCACATTATACATAGGTTTTTAAGACGCATTGTTAAACCTGACAATAACAAAATAAATCCAGCGCAAAATTAAAAACAGGAAAATCAGCGTTTGGGAAGGTCAATTCCGTTTTTTGAGAGCATATCAAGATCTTTTTTTGAAAGCTCCGCATGAGCTAACATATCAGGGCGTCTTTCAGCTGTCTGAATAAGTGACTGCTCTCTGCGCCACTTTGAAATATTGGCATCGTGCCCGGAAAGCAGGACCTGAGGAACTTCTCTTCCGCGCCAGACGGGAGGACGGGTGTACTGAGGATATTCCAGAAGGCCGTTCATATGGCTTTCGTCTTCATAGCATCCTTTTTCACTGAGAACACCGGGCAGAAGTCTTGCAACAGCATCGGTTACAATAAGAGCGGGGAGCTCTCCGCCGGTCAGCACGTAATCGCCTGCGGATATTTCCATATCCACAAGCTCGTCGAGAAGACGTTCATCTACACCTTCATAGTGACCGCACAGCAGACATATATTTTCACACTTACTCATCTCAAGAGCCATATTCTGATCAAAGACCTTGCCCTTTGGGCTGAGATAGACAAACAGCGGCTTTGATTTTGTCTGTCGGCAGATCGCTTCGAAGCAGGCGGCTATGGGCTCGGGGCTCATAAGCATACCGAGACCGCCGCCGTAAGGATAATCATCAACTCTGCGGTGCTTGTTTTCGCAGTAGTCGCGGATATTGTGGGCGCGAACATCGATAATGCCGTTTTTGCGTGCTCTGCCGATGATGCTCATATCCAGCACACTTTCGCACATTTCGGGGAAGAGGGTGAGAATATCAATCCGCATCGCCGAACAGTCCCTTCATCACAGTGATATAGACCTTGCCTTCCTCAAGAGAGGTACGTCGGACAACAGGATCTATAACAGGGATAAGATATTCATTTCCGTCCTTGTGAGCAATGTGCCATACATCATTTGCCGGTGCATTTGTGACTTCGCTTATCTCGCCGTATTCTTCTCCGCTCTCGTTGTCAACTACCTTCAGTCCGATAAGATCCTGAATAAAGTAAGTTCCCTCAGGAAGCTTTGCGTCCGAACGGTCTATCCATAACACCTTGCCTCGCATAAGCTCAGCGCTTTCGATAGTGTCGATTCCTTCGAGAACCATCAAAGTAATATTTTTATGAACGCGGGAAGATTTTACCTTGACAGGTTTTTTGCCGCCGTCAAAGTATACAGTTTTGAACTTGGTGAGAAATTGAGGACTGTCAGCCCAAGGATTGACACGTACTTCGCCTTTTATTCCGTGAGTGCCGACTATTTCACCGACTTCCAGATATTTTTTCATCAGTTTTCCTCCTCGGAAGATACATTTTCAGATTCTGCATCAGCACAGTCAGAAGATGTATTGTCTGTCTTTTTTGTATCAGAGGTTGCCAGAAAAGAGTAAAGAATAAGTACGCTTCCAACACCGATAAGAAAGTAGCCGGGTATCTGAAGAAAGATACTGTCTGCAATCTGTTCCTTAAATGAGGAATTATAGAAGAGGGATAAAAGGATAAAAGCAGCGCCGACGGCGATACCTTTCCAGCCTTTCAGCCAATTGATCATAGCAAACACCTCTGATTTCATAATATATATCAACATTTCGTGAAATTTCAGGATTGAAATTCATAAAATAAAACAAAATTTCATAAATTTACAGTTATAAAAACGGAAGCCGCTCAAGAAGAAGCGGCTTCCGGATTATAGGTCAGAGTATTTCAACATTGACCTTTTTGTTCTGCTTGGTCGCAGCGGAACGCATAACGGTGCGAATTGCTTTTGCGATTCGACCCTGCTTGCCGATAACGCGGCCTTTGTCGTCAGCGTCAACGGTAAGGTTAAAAACGATGGTTCCGTCTTCAGTGGATTCGGCTTCCTCAACTACGACTGCGTCGGGTTTGGAAACCAGGCCCTGTGCGATAGCAATGAGCAAATCTTTCATGTTAGTTAGTATCCTTTCCGCAACCGATTAAAGGATGCCTTCCTTCTTGAGCAGAGCCTTAACGGTATCAGTGGGCTGAGCACCGTTAGCAATCCAAGCCTTAGCCTTCTCTGCATCGATCTTAACCTCAGAGGGCTGCTTGAGGGGGTTGTAAGTACCGATCTCCTCGATGAAACGGCCGTCTCTGGGATATCTGGAATCTGCAACAACAACGCGGTAGAAAGGAGCCTTCTTAGCGCCCATACGGCGCAGTCTGATCTTTACTGCCATAGTCTATTTCACCTCCGCTAATAAAATACTGTATATTTCTTCGGATGCGCAAATGCGCTTGTTAACTCCGTTGAAAACTTAATGATCAATCCTCAAACTGAGAGAGGAGACTGGGATCGTTGAGACCCATATCGCGCATCATCCTTGCGGCCTGACGCATACCCTTTTTGTTGTTTTTTCCGCCGCCGAACTGCTTCATCATTTTCTGCATCATCTCAAGCTGCTTGATAAGCTTGTTGAGCTCTGCGACGTCCTGACCGGCACCTGCCGCAATACGGCGTTTTCTGCTTGCGTTGAGAAGTTCAGGCTTCTCACGCTCACGGGGAGTCATAGATTTGATGAGAGCCATAGTTCTGTCAAGCTGACGCTCATCTATATCAACATCGGCAAGCTTCTTCTCCATACCGGGGAGCATACCGAGTATCTGCTTCATAGGACCCATTTTGCGAACCTGCTCAAACTGAGAGAGAAGGTCATTGAAATTAAAGGTGTTTTTGCGAAGCTGTTCTTCCAACTGAGCTGCAGCCTTTTCGTCGATCTGCTGCTCGGCACGCTCGATAAGACTGAGAACATCGCCCATACCGAGGATTCGGCTTGCCATACGATCGGGGTGGAAGGGTTCGATATCGCCGAGCTTTTCACCTGTACCGACAAACTTTATGGGCTTGCCTGTAACCTGACGTACAGAAAGAGCAGCACCGCCTCGGGTGTCGCCGTCGAGCTTTGTAAGCATAACGCTGTCAATACCGAGAGCCTCGTTGAAGCTCTGTGCTACATTGACTGCGTCCTGACCGGTCATTGAGTCGACAACAAGCATTATTTCGTGAGGAAGAACCTTGGCTTTGATGTTCTTCAGCTCGTCCATAAGAGTTTCGTCTATGTGCAGACGACCTGCGGTATCGAGAATAACAACGTCGTTGCCGTAAGTCTTTGCGTGAGCAACAGCAGCCTCGGCAATTTTTACGGGATTGCCCTGACCCTGCTCGAAAACAGGAACATTAGCCTTGCTTCCGACAACCTTAAGCTGTTCGATAGCTGCAGGACGGTAGACGTCACAGGCGACGAGAAGAGGTCTGTGACCCTGACCCTTAAGCATAAGACCGAGCTTTCCTGAATGTGTGGTTTTACCGGCACCCTGCAGACCGCACATCATAATTATCATAGGCGGACGGTTGGGCTGGTTAAGACGGGCAGTGGAACCGCCCATAAGAGCAGTAAGCTCTTCGTTTACGATTTTGATAACATGCTGAGCAGGAGTAAGAGATTCAAGAATCTGTTCGCCGACGCACTTTTCGCTGACGCTGGCGGTAAATTCCTTGGCTACCTTGTAGTTGACATCAGCTTCGAGAAGTGCCATTCGGACTTCTCGCATTGCTTCCTTGACATCAGCTTCGGTAAGCTTACCCTTGGCTCGAAGTTTTTTAAACGCATTACTGAGCTTTTCGCTCAATCCTTCAAATGCCATTTAGTTCACCCTTTTAGGAATCTTCTTTAAGTTTATTTGCAGTGCTGATAATAGTATCAGTATGTGCGGATATCTCACGGGACATAAATGAACGTCTGTTGATATCTGCAATAGCGGCAGCTGCCGCCGAAATTTCGTAAAGACCCTGTTCAAGAGCCTTAAATCGGGCTGCAAGTCCAAGTTTTTCTTCCATATTGAGCAGCTTGTTTTCCGCACGTTTTATGGTATCGCGCACACCCTGACGGGTTATTGTGTCGCGTTCAGAAGAGACCTCACCGTAAGCGCGGTTCATTCTTCTGGTCTGTGCAATATTTTCAGCGATCTCACCCAGTGAGAGGTCATCGTTGTAGTAGTAATCGAGAGCATCTCTTTCCTTTTCGGTGAGCATTTCTCCGTAAAAGTCCATCAATATTGTGATATCGGGATTGACCGCCATTCGTTTCACATCCTTCGTGTAAAGTAAATTGTCTTTACAATTGGGAATTATACTACAATTTGGAGTATTTGTCAATAGACTAAACGGGGCTTTATTTATTATTCACAAGGAAATCTACCAGAACCTCGGCCGCATCACACAATCCGAGAGAATACAGCATACGGGTTCCTACAACATCCTCCACTTCGTTGAGAATAGGTTCGTCACCGTCGGGGAAGAAGTCAATACCCACAAAATCAGCCTCAAGAAGCTCAGCAACTCGCTCAACCATCGCATTTTCGGAGGCAGAAAGAAAGTATGGAGCGATCTTCCCGCCAAGGGAGAAATTACTCTTAAATCCTTTTTCAGCCGTTCTTTTTACGGCGCAGAGCAATTTGCCTCCCAGTACATATGCGCGAACATCGCTTGAGGCGCATTGAAGAAAAGGCTGAACAACAGATCGTAATCCCGTAAGAGCAGCACGGGCAGATATATATTCTTCATCGTTTTCAACCTTGAAAACCTGAGAACCGCCGTGACCGTCCGCTGCTTTCAATACACAGGGAAAAGAGAGAGGGCATTCCTCGGGAAGAACATCAAAGCTCAGGGTTTCGCACATTCTTATGCCCTGTGATGAGAAAAAACGGAAGGTCTCGCCTTTATCGTTGGCGATTCGTGAAACACGGCTGCTGTTTGAAACACAGACACCGCATTTTTCAAGCCTTTCAGCCAGTTCATCGTCAACACATCGCCTTATTACAAGATCAGGAAGATTCTCAAAATCAAGTTCATCTTTAAGAAGCACTTCGGCAGATACGCCGTATTTTTCACAGGCATCACAAAGCATCTGAGCAAACTTTTTGTTTCGCTCATAACGCTCTTCGTCATATAAAACTACAGCTCTCATCGACGTACCTCCGAGACAATGTGTTCAATGATAAGCTCTGCCATATTAACACCTGTACAGTCAAGAGTGGTTTTGAAATGAGCATTGGAATTGACTTCGCAGATTATCGGTTCTCCGTCCCTACCGAAAAGGACATCAACACCTGCAAAATCAAGACCGAGAGCGTTTGTGGCCGCAACAGCCAATGCCAGCTGTTCTTCGCTGGGCTCTATCTTAGCAAAGTGGCCTCCTAGAGTGAGATTAGAGCGAAAATCTCCTTCGCGGCCTTGTCTGAGCATAGATGCGGCGACTTTTCCGCCCACAACGCTTACACGTATATCTCTGCCGAAGCTTTCGCTGATATATTCCTGTACAAGACAGGGGGTTGAACCCAGCTGACTGACAAGAATTTCAGTCTCATTGTCGTTATGCACCAGATGTACCCCTGTGCCGAAAGAGCCGCGGCATTCCTTTATTATCATAGGATAGCCCAACTCACGGGCACAGCGGACAAAAAAATCAGCGTTATTTCTGGGTGAGCGTGAAAATGCAAAGGGTGCAATAAATGAACGAGGCTGTTTTACGCCTGCCTTAGAGAGAGCAAGGTAAGTAAGGGATTTGTCATCACACAGGCGGATAGCCTCTGCGCGGTTGAAAAGCCGCAAACCGCAGGCTTCCAGAGTCTGGGCAAGACGAATATCCTTATCCCAGAAAAGTACAAAATCGGGACGAGGTGTTTTGGGTTCGATGATTTCACCGTTCAACACATCGGCAAGAACAGAACAGTTTTCTATCTTTTCAAGATGAACACCCTGTTTTTCTGCCGCCTGAACCAGAAGAGAAAAAAGCTCATCAAATTTTTCGGACTTGAAATATCCGTTTACAACAAGCCAACCGTACATACAGTACCTCCGAAAATAAAATGCGCGGACGACAAAGGCGTCCGCGCACCATTTGATTATTTATCGATTAATAAACCATTGCGCTCATAGCGAAGAGCATAAGAACACAAAGACCAATAAGGACAAAGTTGATGATGCTGAATACAACGCCGGTGGAGCCCATCTTGGAACCGATAAGCTTCTTGCCCTTAGCGCCAAGGATAAGAGCGGGAATAGAAACACCAACAACGATGAGACCGTAAACAATAACGATAGCAATGATAGGAGCAAGCTCGCTCATATCATAAGCATACTCTGCTGTAGCAAAGCCTGCAAGAGCCATAAAGAAAGTGAGAATAGCAAAGATAAAGCCAAAGATACCGAGGGAAAGAGAAACGATGCTGAAAGCAAGACCCTTGCCTCTGCTGGGCTTAACTACCTGACCCTGCTGTGCTACGGGCTGCTGTGCGTAGACAACCGGCTGCTGTGCATAAACAACGGGCTGTGCTGCGGGCTGCTGAACTACTACAGGCTGTGCTGCAGGCTCAGCTACTACGGGAGCTGCGACAACGGGCTCGGTTACGATAGGCTGTGTTACCTGTTCGTTCTGCTGATTGAGATTGTTGTTTTCCATAATGTTTTATCCTCCAATTTTTTATTTTATGCTGAAACCAAGCAAAAGAAACATAATTAAGAGAGCGCTGCCGACAAGCGTAATAATGCTGAAAACAATACCGACGCCTGCCATTTTTGATTTTATAAGCCTTCTTCCTTTTATGGAAAAGGGAAGAGAAGTCACTGCGTACAAAACAGACAATATGAAGTATTCTGCAACGAGAAGAACTTCTTCGTTTTCCAGAATGAATTCAAAAATATTATCTGCGGAGTGTGAAAACCTGTAAAAATACCAGGACAGATCCTCTGAGTATACCAGGAACATCAAAAAGAACAGAACAAAATAAACCAATGACGCAATGCCGAGAACCATTCCGATAACGCTCAGGGCTATGCCTTTGCCTCGACCGGGAACAGGGGGAGTGCTCGGCACAGCGGCGAACTGAGGCTGCTGCTGATAAACTACAGGCTGAATGGGTTGCTGCACATAAACAGCAGGACTCTGGGAATCGGGCTGGTTAAGAACAGGCACCTGAGCATCAGGCTGCTGATTCTGCTCTGCAAGATTGTTATTATCCATGAATCCTCTCCTTACCGGCGTATTAAGCCATAATAAAATACTCTTCTCAAAAATCCAATAAAAAGGAAATATCTCATAATGATTATATCATCGCGTTAAAGCGGTGTCAATAAAAAAGGCATATACTTTTTGTATATGCCTTAATATTTATGCATTTGTCTGCTTTTCGATATATTTTATGAAATCTCCGACCGTTACGAATTCATCGGGAGAAACACTGTCAGCAACTATACCAAACTCTTCTTCTATAGAGAGAACAAAAAGCAGCATAGAAATGGAATTTACACCGATATCGGCAAGAGGGGTGTCCTCTGTAGCGTTTGAGACATCGTTGTCGGGCATAGTCTGACTCATGATCTTTTTAAGTCTTTCAAGTGTTGTCATATGTGGCGTGCTCCTTATTATTTATTCATTTGATTTTGCAGATCAGACTGAAGTTCTTTCATTTTTGAATAAAGCATATCAGTTTGTTTCTGCAGATTGTCGGGGGTCATAGAGTAATCTTCGAAGACTATCGGCTTACCGATAATTATATGCAGACGCTTACCGAAAATTATACTATATTCGCCGCTTGTAAAAACAGGGATTACAGGGACCTTTGAACGCAAAGCAAACAAAGTGGTGCCGGCGTGGAAGGGCAGTAGTTCGTCTTTGGATTTTCCGATAGTTGTACCTTCAGGGAAAAGACCGATCGGAGTGCCCTTTGCAAGTGTCTCCTGAACTTCTCGCATACACTGCATATCAACACGTGTGCGGTCTATTTTGATAGCGCGGCACTGTTTGAGTAACCAGCGCAGAATCGCGCGGTCGTAAAGAAGCTCGCCGGCTATAATACGGACCCCTGCAGATGGAAATGTTGTATAGATCATCGGAGGATCAAAAATATGAGTGTGATTTGCCATTATTACCGCAGCGCCCTTGATTTTTCTGCCCTGAACGGCCTTGTCCTCATAGTGAAACTTCGGACGGAATCCTATAAGCATAAGGGGCATCATAGTTATTCGAACAAACCACGAAAGCGCAGCGGAAAAGAAATTGCCTATTCGTTTCAAGTGTTATCCCTCAGTTTGCTCACCGCCGGTATTTTCGGGGGCGGTGGTTGTTGTGGTCGTAGTAGTTATTGTTGTAGTTGTTGTAGTAGTCGTAGATGTTGTGGATGTTGTAGTGGCTGCAGTTGTGGTCGTTGCGGAAGTTGTTGCAGCCGAAGATGTGGTTTCGGTTGTTTTTGAGGTGGAAGATGCGGAAGATACCGTAGTGGTAGGTGCATTGGGATCAGTAGTGGTATTGCCTGCACCTCCATAATAGGGATTGTCGGGAGTCCACTTATCGGTAGGGTCATACCCCCAATGTTTGCCTGAATAATTGAGATTCGGAGGCTTCTTTGCAGTAGGACCTTCCTTTTCAGTGACACACACCTGAGTACCATAGGGGACATTATCGTATATCCACTTGCAGTCAGCGGTTGTCATTCTTATACAGCCGTGAGATGCGCGTTTGCCAAGATTGTTATACATGTTCATAGTCATCATATCGGCACTCTTTGCACGATAAGGAACGGAATGGAAAAGGTAACCGTTTCCTATTGATGAACAATACTGCCCCCAGTAATTGTCAATACCGTCTTCGGGGGAGCCCATAAGCATACCCCATCTTTGTTTCTTGAAAACAGTGTACAAACCGGGCTCTGTGGGATTCTTTTCAGTTCCTGTAGAGCATATAAAAAGCTTTTTCTCGACAGCATACTGTCCCTCGTCGTTTTTGCCGTACACGACAACACATTGCGAGCCTACATACACGACAATGTAATATTTGGACTCGTAGTTTGGCTCAATAATAACATCCACAAGAGTGGGAAGAACTTCGGGGAGATTTTCTTTTTCTGCATCTGTAAGAGTTACTACAGGGGGAGCTTCGTCCATTGCATCAAGGGGAATGTCACTGTCGGAAGAATAGTCATTGAATTCGGGAACTGTAGGTTCTGTGGTGGGAAAAGTATAGTTTTCCTCATATACTGAAGGTGCGGAAGAGGTTTCCTTTTCGAGTCCGAGTTCCTTCAGTAGTGTACCGTTATTCATCATTACGCTGATCCAGGTAGACAGTCCGAAGAAAAGAATAACTGCAACAGTCAGAAAAGCTGATCGGACGGCGCGGTTGCGCGAAGTAATTCTTTTGTTGTATTCCTGTGCGTAGTGTCCCACAGCTTATCCTCCTTTGTGATTATATTTTATAACTCGCCGCCTTCAGTGCCGGTAGTTTCTGTAGGTTTGGAAGTAGTTGATACAGTGGTCGATTCAGTTGTAGTAGTTGTGGCAGCAGTTGATGAAGTTGTTGCAGAAGTGGGTTTAGCGGTAGTTGTTGATGCAGTGGCCTCTGTTGTTGATGAAGATTCCACAGTGGATGAGGTAGATTCAGTAGCTGATGTTGCTTCGGAAGATACCGTTGTTGATTCGGTGGTTGTAGTTGTGGCATTGAAATAGGGATTTTTGCTTGCCCATTTATCAGAAGGATCCCAGCCGCTGTATGCATTGTCCTTGTTTCTTGCAGGCACCCCTGCACCGGCAGGTCCTGAGGTGTTTGTAACATAAACCTGTGTACCTATAGGACAGTTATCATAGATCCATTTGGCGTCTCGGACACAGAGTCTTATACAGCCGTGAGATGCGGGGGATCCGAGCTTGTCGTACTCCTTGTCGTCAAGAGCATTTACGCTTTTCTTGAGATATGGAACAGAATGGAAAAGGTATGAGCCTGAAAAACCGCTATTGTATTGACCGTACACATTTCCAACAAGCAAACGCCAGCGATATTTACGGCGGACTTTATATGCTCCGGTACGAGTAGCACTGCCTTTCTTGCCTGTTGAGCAGGTGAAGGACTTGATAAGCTGATTATAGAAGCCTTCATCGTCTTTGCCGTAAACAGCAACAGACTGACTTCCGGTGTGAACAACAATATAATACTTTTCTTTGTAATCGGGCTTGTAAACACCTGCAGCATTTCTGCTGTCATCACTTCCGCCGGAAGAGGAGACCTTTGTGCTAGTTGCGGCAGTAGTTGATACGGCAGTAGAAATAGTGGTTTCAGACACAACTGTAGTTGTAGTCTGTGTAGATTCGGAAACATCTGCATCAGACACAATAGAAGAGGGAGCGTCTGTTTCTGAAATATCAGAGACAGATATTTCAGGATTACTGTCAATATCAGTATAAGGATCTTCAAAAATATAATCAGAAGGGTCACCGCAGGAGCATCCCGACAGAAGCATAAGCATCAGAGCAAGAAAGAAAATTATGTATTTAAAGGAATTTTTCATAAATAACGCTCCTAAAGAAAATTCATAAGTGAAAGGCAATGCGTATGTATAAGAGGCTGCTGCGTGGCAGCTTACAAAATATAATAACATTTTTCATATGTGTTTACAATCGAATAAATGTAAATAAATGAGAAAAATAAAAAATAATGTGTAGACTGTCTTCACAGTCCACACATTATTTGATGTAACTCAATTAATTCAGAGTTATCGAGCTTTTACAAGAGAGATGATAACCTCGACCATTTTCTCAATAGACTGTACCGGGATATACTCAAAGCGTCCGTGGAAATTATGACCTCCAGTGGAGATGTTTGGACAGGGAAGTCCCTCCCAGGAAAGTCTTGCCCCATCTGTTCCGCCTCGTATTGGAGTCATAATGACATCAACTCCGTTTTCTTCGAATGCAGCTTTGGCACGGTTTATGATTTCGGGATGAGGGCTGACCATTTCATACATATTGCGATAACTGTCGGTTATAGTGAGATTGACGGTGCCGCTACCGTAACGGGTGTTGAGCATATCAGCCACACTGCGCATAAAATCCTTGCGACGCTCAAGGTTATCGGCATCAAAATCACGGATAATATATTCCATATAAGCTTTTTCTTCGCTGCCGCCTATTTCGCAAAGGTGGAAAAAGCCTTCATAACCCTCGGTGTGCTCGGGAGTGTCGGAAAGGGGCATAAGTGAGCCGAATTCGGTTGCAATTCGAGCGGCATTCACCATTTTATTCTTTGCATCGCCGGGATGGATTGAAAAGCCGTTGATCTCTATTTTTGCCGAGGCAGCATTGAAGCACTCGATTTCAAGCTCCCCAAGCTTACCTCCGTCAACGGTATAGGCAAAATCGGCTCCGAATCCTTCTATATCAAAGTTATCTGCACCGGCTCCAATCTCTTCGTCGGGAGTGAATGCAATAACGATTTTTCCGTGAGGAATATCACTGCTGAGAAGGATTTCGGCGGCTGTCATTATTTCTGCAATACCTGCTTTATCGTCGGCGCCGAGCAGAGTAGTTCCATCGGTAACGATAAGATCCTGTCCTACATAAGCCTTCAGGGAAGGGAATTCCTCAGGACTCATAACATAGCCGCTTCTTCCGAGCGTGATTTCGCCGCCGTCATAGTTTTCAACAATACGGGGCAATATATTTTCGCCGGACATTGCGGGAGAGGTGTCAACGTGAGCGATAAGACCGATAACAGGCTCGTTTTCGCAGCCTTCCGATGCGGGGATTTCCGCATAAACATTGCATTTATTGCCCATACGTACGTTTGAGGCGCCGATGTTTTGCAGTTCTTCACCCAGAGATTTCAGAAAAATAAACTGAAGTCCTGTACTTGGTCTTACCAACGCTTTGGGGTTGGATGTGGTGTCGCAGGCAACATACTTGAGGAAACGTTCGGTTGCTTTCATAAAATAAACACGTCCTTTTAAAAAGGGTAGCCCACATTATAACATACTGCAGATAATTTTACAATCATATATTGAAAAAAGCTGCTGCACAATGTGCAGCAGCTTTTTGGACGGCTATTCGGTACCGCTTTCCTCCGAGGAAACAGTTGTGGTGGTCGCTTTTGTAGTGGTGGTAGTTTTTTCAGTCGTTGGCTTCTCAGTGGTTGTGGTCTTTTCGGTAGTGGTAGTTTTTTCAGTGCTTGTTGTTGATTCGGTAGTTGTTGTTTTCTCGGTGGTGGTAGTCTTTTCGGTGGAAGACGATGTAGGTTCAGCAGAAGTAGGCTCAGCGGATGTTTTTTCAGTTGTTGATGATGTGGTTTTTGTTGCTGAAGTCTGAGTGGTTGCAGAAGATGATGAACCTGTTGTCTTTGAAGAAGTAGTGGTTTTTACAGTTGTAGTAGCTGTAGTTTTCGACGTCGTTGTGGTTGCCGAAGGATCGACTACAGTAATGGTACATTTATCAGTATATTCTCCGTCAACTGTTGTAACGGTGATTGTACAGGTACCGGCTTTCTTTGCGGTGACAACGCCCTTTGAGCTTACCGAGGCCACACCTGTATTGCTTGAAAGCCATCTGCAGGCCTTTTCACTGGCGGAATTCGGAGAAATATCAGCTGAGAGAGTCAATGTTTCACCGATTTTCAATGTTGCCGAACCGGGAGACAAGGAAACTCCGGCAACAGGAACCTCACCGGTTGCAGGGTCAACATACTGAGATGATATACTGGGCTTGGACGCGGAGTTTTTAAGCGGAGAGCCGCTAACGATCTTTACGTATGTGCCCGTAGGACAGAATCGATAAATGAAGTATGCAGCCTGACAGCTGGTTCTCATACAACCTGAAGAGGCATTCGTTCCGATAGCAGCAACACTGCTTTCTTTAAGTGCACCGAAATTCTTTTGTGTATACAGGGGGCCGTGGAAGAAAAGTCCTCCGTAATAACGAGAACAATATGGAGAAAAACTCTTGGATCCCCAGGCGTGCCATTTCTCTTTTGCACCGATCTTGAAAAGACCGATAGGAGTCAGACTTGAGGTTCGTCCCGTTGCAGTTAGATATGAGCGCAGCTCACGGGTATATTTGCCGTTCTCATCCTTTGAATATATTGTTATGGTGTGAGAGCCCTTCTCCACCAGTATAAAATAAGGAGAAGAATTGGTCGGGAAATTTTCCGGAGAAAGTTTGGTTGTGGTTGTAGTGCTCTTTTGGGTTGTTTCACCGGAAGATGTTGATCTTGTGGTGGTTGTTGTTTTAGACCTAGTTGATGTGGTAGTTTTGGTAGAAGTGGTAGTTTTGGTGGTAGCCTTTGTTGTGGTTTTAGTGACCTTGGTCTCCTCGGACTCAGATGCGATGGTGATTTCACCGGTTTCCTCGTCAATAATCTGTGTAGGGGCATCAGGGTTTGTAAGATCGATGCCGCCGGTGTCGATCTTATCAGCCTTGACATATCCGTAAACCGGATTTTCAAGGGTAGAAACATAATAAAATCCATCCTCATAACCGTATACAAGGAGCATTTCGTCCAGTATAACAGAAGCGACAACAGCACTTTCCTCAGAGGGTGCTGCATAAACGCTTTGTTCTGCGATGGAAAAGCCTGTACCAAGCACATTGCCCTCTATCTTGTCAACAGAAAATACACTATCCTCAGTGAAGTTGCTTCCAGATACAATGTCACTTTCAGAGACTGTACCAAGGGAACCGGGCAAAGATGGGGCACCGCATTTTGGCAGATAGTTGACCAAAATAAACACAACCAAAGCGATTACGGATATCAAGAACAAAAATGGAAGTATCCTTTGAAAAACCGAACGCTCCTGCTTTATTTCGGGAGAGACAGCAGAATGAAAAACATAACCAAATGAAGTTCTTCGTTCTTTCGGTTCACGGTCTTCTGAAGGCTCGTTCAGTGCATTGAGGCCTCTGGCAAATGCGCCTATACACCATTGCTCCTTCTGAGAATTTATATTTCTGTTAGAATGCGGATTTCTGTTGTGATTATTCATACGTTATCACCCATTGTTTCTTGCACTGTAAATGCTAAGGGAAGTTACAGTGTCGTTCTCAACTACAAAGTAAATATGTGGAACGAGAAGATTTTCTGCCTCAGCAGCGTTGGAAACGCCGAGCAGATAGTAGTAGGTGCTTCCGTCGGGGCAGGCATAGTTATCACCATAAGCGTTGATAACGTCGGAAAGGCTGCTGCCCACACCGATTCCGGCGGCTGTTTTCACAGCGGGGTCGGTGGTTTCGATTTGACATATGGTGTCTTCGCCGTCCATAAGAGGAATCGTAAAGAGGGTGAGGGAAGTGCCATCCTCTTTTTCGTAATAATAATACTTATCAAGGCCGTCGTAAGCGCAGCTGTCGGCTTCATCATAGGTGGTAGTGTCGCCGAGAGCGGCGATAAGGGAAGCGGCCTTTTCATTGATAGTGTATTTGGCTCCGCCGATAACAACAGCGATATCTTTTTCGGTAAGTCCCGCCTTAGAACTGCTCTCGGGAGCTTCAGCCTGAGCGCAGGCGCAGAGCATTATCAGCATAGTGGAAAGAATAATACAGAAAAACTTTTTCATACAACATCTTCCTTTGCTTTTTGTAATAATTTTGTTATTATTTATTATAATACTTATATTAATAAAAATGTCAAGTTATCTTTTAATGCTTGACGAACGACGAATCATATGGTAAAATGCTCAAGCACCGAATGTCGCGGATATGGGCGAATGCCTTTTATTAAGGAGCACCGATACCCTTACCTGCGATTTTTACGGGAGTATTTAAAGAGGTGGTTATAACAATGACCAGAGAAGAAAAGACCGCTATAATGCAGAAGTACGCACGTCACGAAGGCGACACAGGTTCTCCTGAGGTTCAGATCGCAGTTCTCACCAAGAGAATCAGCGACCTCACCGAGCACCTCAAGGAGCACAAGAACGACCATCACAGCCGTCGCGGCCTCTTCAAGATGATCGGTCAGAGAAGAAACCTTCTCAACTATCTTACCAAGATTGACATCGAGCGTTACCGTGCAATCATCGCACAGCTCGGCATCCGTAAGTAATAAGGGCGTAATTCGGGGCAAGCGTGTTATCTTATGCGCTTGCCCGTTTGCCGTTATTTAAGCGGTCACAGGCAAATCCCAAATCAGAAAGAAAAGGGCAGAGGCTTAGCGGTAAAACGGTGGTTTCACGTGTTAATTTCGCGTGGAAATACGGTTTTATTGCTATGCTGTCTGCCGAAACCAAACTAAAATAAAAAGAAAGGACAGCTTAAAATGTTTGAGAATTTCAAAGTATTTGAAACTACCCTTGCAGGCAGACCTCTTGTAGTTGAGACAGGTAAGATGGCTCAGCTGGCAAACGGTTCCTGCCTTGTTCGCTACGGCGAAACCTGTGTACACGTTGCAGTTACCGCATCTGCAAAGCCCCGTGACGGCATCGATTTCTTCCCCCTTTCCGTTGACTTCGAGGAGAAGCTCTATGCAGTAGGTAAGATTCCCGGTTCCTTCCTCAAGAGAGAGGGAAGACCTTCCGATAAGGCGATCCTTGCATCCCGCGTTATCGACCGTCCTGTTCGTCCTCTTTTCCCGAAGGATATGAGAAACGACGTTGCAATCGTTGCAACCGTTATGGCAGTTGACCCCGACTGCTCTCCTGAGATCACCGCAATGATCGGTACTTCCATTGCAATCTCCATTTCAGATATTCCCTGGAACGGTCCTATCTCCGCAGTATCTGTAGGCTATGTTGACGGCGAGATCGTAATCAACCCCACCGCAGAGCAGAAGAAGACCAACCGTATGAGCGTTACTGTCGCTTCTACCGACAAGAAGATAGCAATGATCGAAGCCGGTGCTGACTGCATCCCCGATGATGTAATGTACAACGGCATTATGGCTGGTCACGAGGCAAACCAGGCAGTTATTGAGTTTATCAAGGGTATTCAGGCAGAGATCGGCAAGGAGAAGTTCTCCTATCCCTCCAACGAGCCCGATCACGATATGTTCGAAGCAATCAAGGAATTTGCTATCGAGGATATTAAGGTTGCGCTCGACACAGACGACAAGACTGTCAGAGATGCTAACCTCAAGCCCATCTATGAGGCTGTACACGCAAAGTTTGATGAGATTTATCCTGAATCTGAGGCAAAGATCGATGAGTGTCTCTATAAGACCCAGAAGTTTGTAGTTCGCCGCTGGCTTCTTGATGAGCAGAAGCGTGTTGACGGCAGAGGTATGAATGATATTCGTCCTCTCGCTTCCGAAGTAGGAATTCTTCCCAGAGTTCACGGTTCAGGTCTCTTCACCAGAGGTCAGACCCAGGTTCTCACCATCTGTACTCTCGGTCCTGTCAGCGACCGTCAGCTTCTTGACGGCATAGATGACGAGGAATTCAAGAGATATATGCATCACTATAACTTCCCGTCCTATTCTGTCGGCGAAACAAAGCCTTCCAGAGGCCCCGGACGCCGCGAGATCGGTCACGGTGCACTTGCTGAGAGAGCACTTCTCCCTGTAATCCCCTCCGAGACCGAGTTCCCCTATGCACTTCGCCTTGTTTCCGAAGTCGTATCATCTAACGGTTCCACCTCTCAGGGCTCTGTATGCGGATCTACCCTTGCTCTTATGGATGCAGGCGTTCCCATCAAGGCTCCCGTTGCTGGTATTTCCTGCGGTCTTATCACCGAGGGCGACCGTTGGATGACTATGGTCGATATCCAGGGTCTTGAGGACTTCTTCGGCGATATGGACTTTAAGGTAGCAGGTACTCACGACGGCATCACTGCTATCCAGATGGACCTCAAGATCGATGGTCTTACCCCTGAAATCGTCAAGGAAGCAATCGAGAAGACTCACGTTGCACGTAACTATATCCTTGATGAGATTATGCTCAAGGCTATCCCCGAACCCAGAGCAGAGCTTTCCAAGTACGCACCCAAGATGCTCTCCACTACAGTTCCTGTTGATAAAATCCGCGAGGTCATCGGTTCCGGCGGTAAGGTCATTCAGAAGATCGCTGCTGAGTGCGAAGTCAAGGTTGATATCGAGGATGACGGTAAGGTGTTCATCTGCGGCGTTGACATTGAGAACTGCCGCCGTGCACTCCAGATCGTTGAGACTATTGCTCACGATCCCGAGCCCGGTTCCTTCTACAACGGTATCGTTACCAGAATTATGGACTTCGGTGCTTTTGTTGAGATTGCTCCCGGCAAGGAAGGTCTTGTTCACATCAGCCGTCTCGATGTAAAGCGCACTGAGAAGGTTACCGATGCTGTAAACGTTGGCGACAGAGTTATGGTAAAGGTTCTTGAGATCGATGACAAGGGCAGACTCAACCTCTCCCGCCGCGATGCTCTTATTGAGATAGAGGGTCTTGTTCCTGAAAACACCATTTCAGAGCGTCCCCGAACCGAGCGCCGCGACAATAACAGAGGAGATCGCAATGATCGCAGACCTCTCAGAAGGAACGATAACAATCAGTAATAATTAAACTTAATTATCCCCTGAGTATTTACTTGCAATACTCAGGGGATAAAATATATCACTTTTACAAAAATAAAAACGTTTAATTCATTAATAAAACGTAAAAATAGTAATTTTGTGATTGAAATAGGCATAGAATGTGATAAAATGATGATGTAGAAAAGTTTTCTGCAATCATACATAACGAGAGGAGAAGAAAAATGGACAACAATCAGAACTATGAGACTCAGCCCGTAGTAGAGGAAGCAGTAGTACAGGAGCCCGCTGCACAGCAGGCACAGACCCCGAAAGTATGGGTTATCCTCAGCATCGTATCTTTTGTATGCGGCATCTGTGGTCTTGCACTGTGCTGGGTAGGTTGGTCTGCACTTACCACCTCTATCGCAGCAATCGTTATTGCAATCATCGTTAAGAAGAAGAACGGTGAGACACCGAAGTCAAAGCTTGGTATGACCCTTGGTATCATCGGCGCTGCTCTTGCAATCGTATTCGGTATTGCTTGGTCCGCTTGCACTTGCGCAGCAGAGAAAGCACTCAACGACTATGAGTATTCCTACTACAGCGATTACGATTGGGATTATTAATCTGCACAATTGAGTGAATATGGAAGCCTCCGGGAAACCGGAGGCTTCTTTTTATGCATAATTTGAGGGCGAATACCTAATAGCCAATATTTTATTGCATAATATAACAGAAAATGATATTATATAAATGTGTAAAGTTATCTGCAGCACAAAATTACAAGTGAAAGGAAAATACTACATAATGGATAACAATCAGAATTATCTTCAGAATTATAACCAAAACACACAGACTCCCGTTCCTATGTCCGAAACTAAGCCTGCGGTATATCAGCCACAGCCCCAGTATACTCAGCAGCCTGTTTACACCCAGCCTGCAGGTCAGGTGGCAAAAAAGACCAATCTGACACTTTCTATAATATCATTAGTATGCGGAATTTGTTCTATCGTTTTCTGCTATATTCCCTTTATAGGTCTTGGAGGTGGCATTGCTGCCATTATCACTTCGGGGATTGCGCGTAAGAATACCGCAAACGGTATGAATAAAGCCGGCAAGATTCTCGGCATTATCGGTACTGTGTTCAGCGGTATCTGCACATTGTCAACACTTGTATCCTGTGTGGAAGGTGTAAGCTCAAGCTACTATACTGTAATTTTAGATAACCTTTTTAAATAAGCGTATAAAAAACAAAGCCTCCATATCTCGGAGGCTTTGTTTTTGTGCTTGTCTGTGCTTTGAAACAGTGATATAATATGCAATACAAGATAGATAAAAAGGGGATTTAAGATGGCGTTTTCAAGAAAGTTTTATATAGGATTTCGGGCAGTAGATAAGAATTTTAAGCTGAAAAACAGTGAACTGCTTAATATGTTGGTGGATGTGGCAACAATGCATGCAGAAACCTGCGGCGAACGATTGGGTGATTCAGATCGCAGATGGTTGCTGCATGGCTACAGAGTGAATATGATGAAATGTCCGATGTACGGAACTGAGATAGAGATATTTACCTGGCCTACACAGTTTAAAAATATAACTTCCACAAGAGAATATGAAATTCGCAGCAGCGGAGGAGAACTTCTTGCAACTGTGCTTTCCGACTGGGCAAGAGTTGATATTACCACCAAAAAGCCTGTAAAAATAACAGCAGATGAGGTGAAAGCCTACGCTCCTGATCCCACCCATACCAATTACAATGAATTCAGAATGCCCAGAATCACTGAGCCGGAGACATATGATTTTGAGCGCACCTTTATGGCTGACTGGCGATTTATGGATATGTACGGCCATTTGAACAATACATATTACCTGGATATTGCAGAACACATTCTGCCTGAGGCAGTAAGGGATCTGGCTTCGGAATTGGATTTTGACGTAGTATATAAGCAGGAGATACCGGAAAACACAGAAATAAGATGTCTGTACTGTGAAAGTGACGATGCTTACACCGTAGTGTTTAGAAGTGCGGACAACGCTGTGCTTCATACAATTGTCAAATTTAATAAGAATAATTAAAAGAACAACGGCTTCAGATATTTCTGAAGCCGTTTGAATTTTTATTTAATTTTGTGAGTTAACACTTAGCTGGTGTCCGGTTTTCCGGTGCAACTATTTCATTGGACTCACCTTTTCATCAGATTTTCAAGTCAATTTAAACAGGATTTTTATCTATATAAAGTTTTTATAAAATTCACGCGCTTGTTTTTACGGTTTTTTTATTTCCGTTTATACCTTGCCTTTTGTTTTCTGCGGCTAAGAGCCGCCACCTTTCAGATAAGCTCACTTAATTTTATTTTATTCATTTTCTCCGTCATCTATATCTTCTGCGGAATTGCTTATCTGTATATTATTTGTTTCCGGCTTTTTATCGGTGCTTCGATAATGTACCGCGGAAGATCCAACGGTTACTATCGAAGCTCAAGCGGTGCGCTGTCTGTATTGTTTCCATCGGATCCACCCCCTTGAGTTTTTGTTTTTAATGTGTTTCCTGTTTGTGTCTATAATATAACATGTGTTTTAGTGTTTGTCAACACTTATTTTAAAGAAAATAAATATTTTTTATTTATTTTGCTAACCTGCAATTACCACTTGACTTGAAGGTGATTTACAGTTAAAATTAATGGTAAGGGACACGAAGGGAGAGATAATAATGGCCGGCGAATACGGTATGAATATAGTTACTGTTGTAGATGATGAAGGAACTCAGATGGAGTTTGAAATTCTTGACGCAATAGAGACTGATGATGGAAGATATATCGCGCTGCTGCCTATTCCTGAAGCAGGCACTGAAAGTGACGGAGAGTATTTTATTCTCCAGGTTGTTTCAGGAGACGGACAGGATGAGCTCGTCGAAGTAGAGGATAATGAGCTCATAGAAACTCTTGCGGATATATTTGAAGGCCGCTTTGAGGAGCTTTACGGCGGAGAATAAATTTTAGAATACGGTATACAAAATGCAGTTGAGTGCATAATATATACTGTAGCCAGATTGATTGCCGGTCTGCCCGGATCGCGGACAGGTGCTTTTATAACCCTACATTTTTGATATAAGGGAGTCCTTTTGCTCCGGCGGGGGATTGCAGACCTCCCGGCACAGTCAAGAGCTGTGTTGGACGAAGGGAGTGTGAAACCGTTGGGGGGACACCCACCTGCTTGTAGTAGGCAGGTTATCAAAAGCACGATACGACCGGGCGGGCATATAATATAGCAATACGGGAGAGAGCAAGGTTTGTGCCTTGCTCTCTTTTGGTTTAATAAATAAATGAAGCAGACTATTGTCTGCGTCATTTCAGTATAGAATTATAAAATTATTTTTCTATAGCACGGATGGCACTTACATAGTACTTACCGTTGTCCAGTGCATTAAGAACATATTCCATCTGCTTGTAATACTCAGAGCCTTCCATAGCTTCTTCGGTAGCACTGATATAACCGACCTCAAGAAGCACCTGAGTACGGGAGCCTATGTGGCTTATCTTTACGATCTCAGGCTCTATATCACCACTGGTGGTGACAACGTGGAAGCAGTCATCTGCGGCGCTGTAGTAGTAAATCATTTCGTCCTCGATGGCATACATAACTGTGTAATCGATAGTAAATGTGTCGCCAAAAAGCACCTTGCCGGATTTTTCTACATCAGCAGCAGGGATCAGAAGACGGGTTTCGTTTTCGACTTCCAGAGCGGTATATGTTTGGTCGTTGGCAGCCTCACCGTAGGTAAGGCGATTGATTGCCGCCTCTACAAGGATGTTATTATCTACAGAAGAAATAGTCTCAAAGGGTTCGGGATCAGCATTTACAACAGGCAGAATAAATTTTGCATAATCTGTCTGCGAGTTGGTGGAATTGGAGCCTGTGGGTATACCCTTTATAAACCAGGCAATTACAAAAATAAATCCGATGATTGCAAATGCCATAGTAACACCGCCGATAATCGCAGAGACCCTGCGGCGCTGGCGCTTATCCTTAATAATCATGTCGTCTCCTTCCTCAAGCCATTGCTCAAAGAAATCGTCATCATCAAAGTCGGGTGGGAGACCCGGGGTTGATGCGGCAAATACAGCAGTGGCTTCTTCGGGGCGTTTTTTTCTTATAAACAGAGTTTCGTCCTGTGCAACTCCGGGGGAGTATACAGAAGGATCGGCAAGCTCCGACGAAATTCGAGTTTCGAAATTACGGCGCTTAGCAGGGGTATGAGCAACAGGCGAAGGAGAGGCATAATATTCGTCCTCTTCTTCATAATGGTCATCCTCATTAGCGTACTCTGTATTTTCGGATTCCTTTTCAGGTGGGATATAGACCCTGACATCGTCATCTTCGTCTTCGTCCTCATATTCTTCCTCTGAGAAAGAATTATCATCCTGAATATATTCTTCATCCTCAACTGGCGCTTCATCTTCTTCAGCATCAGGCTCAGAGGATTCTTCTGATTCAATATCTTCTTCGTCTTCAATAGTGCCAATAGAAGTGTCAGAGTCGTCAGATGATATATCTTCTGCAGAATCATCTGCGGTTTCATCATAAGATTCGTCGTCAGTAAGCTCAAGGTTTTCTTCAGACGTGTCTTCCGACGCATGTTCTTCATCATCAGACTCAGACTGAGGTTCGGCTTCGTCGGATGAAACTTCCTCATAGTCAAAGTCTTCTTCGACAATATCCTCAACAAGGGGCAGAGGTAATTCAGTTTGATCAGAAGTTTCCTGTTCAGTAACAGCTTCTGTTTCTTCAAATACTTCTTCCTCGGTGTTTTCGTTTTCTGAAGGTTCTTCCTGAGAGACAGCCTCTTCTGTTTCGATTTCTCCAGCAGATGCAGAATCGTCAAGAGCATCGTCTTCCTCAGGTTCTAAGGAAGAAACTTCTGAATCAAATGCTTCCGCAACTTCAGGATTTTCTGTGATTTCCGGGGTTTCAGATTCAGCAGGAGACTCAGACGAGACAGATAATTCCGGTGCATCGGGAGTTATAACCTCCACAGCAGAAGGGATAACTACGGGGATCGCAGCGATATCTGGTGATGCATCGTCCGCGCTGCTGTTTTCGCTTGTATCCACAGGGAGCGGGGCAGCAACCACAACTGCAGAAGATTTATTTTTCTTCTTCTTTTTGTTGTTGATAGCGGCAAACTGAGCCGCACCCGCAACAGGAAAAGAAGCACTGTTTGTATGATTCTTAACAGGAACCTCAGCAACAGGTTCGGGAGCAGGCGCTGGAACAGGAGCAGGAGACGGTGTCTGTTCCGGCTCACTGACAGTTACCGCGGCAATTTCTACAGGCTCGGGAGGCATTGAACGAAGCCTTTCAGCCTCGTCTATTGCGTTCTGTCTTATCTCATTCAAATGAGCCTCATCTATTGAGGGAGAAGGTGTGCGGTAAACATATCCTGCTCTTGCGGCGTGCTGCTGGGCTACCTGAGAACGACGTGTCTGTTTTCCGCGTCTGGCTGCCTCCTGTACACTTCTGCTGTTTCCTGAGCGCGGTGGTTGAGCGCTCTGCTGATTCTGGACGTGGTTATTTGTGCTTGAGGGTGCATTTGAATGAGGCATTTTTGCCCTGTCTTCATAAGAGTGAAGACGAGCCTGTTCCTGCTCTCGCTCAAGCTGCTTTATGCGTACAGGATCAACACTTTCGGGATGATAAATCTGTTTTGGAGGAGCAGAACCGGGGGGCAGATATCCCGAATACGGATTAGGTCTGTTATAGCGTTCGCTGTAGCTTCCGGGACGCTGCCTGCTGCCGGAATTGTTTCTTGATGAAGGGGAAGAACCGGTGCGGTGAGATCCCGAATTGTTATTTGCCATTTCCGAACGCCTCCTTTACTAAAACTTGTTATCTCGGCACTACTCTCTTATCTGTCCGTTTCCGAGAATGATATATTTCTGGCTGGTCAGATGTTTCAGACCCATAGGACCTCTTGCGTGAAGCTTCTGTGTGGATATTCCGATCTCAGCACCAAGACCGAAAATACCTCCGTCTGTAAATCGTGTGGATGCATTTACATAAACAGCAGCAGCTTCGACTTCAGAAGTGAATCTTCTGGCTGCATTGTAATCATTTGTTATTATAGCTTCGCTGTGACCGCTTGAATATTTTGTGATGTGATCGAGCGCATCATCGATGCTGTCAACAACACGACAGGCAAGGATATAATCGAGAAATTCAGTTGCATAATCGGCAGCCTCAACAGGAACGATCTTGTCGCCGAGTATAGACTGAGTGACCTCACAGCCGCGAATCTCCACGTCTTTTTCCTTAAGACGGGCGTTGATTGCAGGCAGTGCTCTGGCTGCGATGTTCTTGTGAATAAGAATAGTCTCGATAGCGTTGCATACGCTGGGACGGCTTGTTTTTGCGTTATAAATAATGTTTGCTGCCATATCTATATCGGCAGATTCATCAACATATACGTGACAATTTCCGACGCCGGTCTCGATAACAGGAACAGTGCTGTTCTGTACTACAGACTGGATAAGACCTGCACCGCCTCTGGGGATGAGAACATCGAGATATTCATTGAGGCGCATAAGCTCGGTAGCGGTCTCTCTGGAAGTGTCCTCAACGAGAGCTACACAATCTTCATCGAACCCTGCTTCTTCAAGTGCATTGCGAAGGAGCTTGGTAATTACAATATTCGAATTTATAGCAGCACTGCCGCCGCGAATAATACAGGCGTTGCCTGCCTTAAAGCAAAGAGCAGCCGCATCGCTGGTAACATTGGGGCGAGCCTCGCAGATAATACCGCACACGCCCAGAGGAACTCTTACGCATTTCATTTCGAGACCAAGATAGCCGTTTCCGCCACTGATTATCTCACCGCAGGGATCGGGGAGAGCTGCAACATCACGGATACCCTGAGATAACCCTGCGATTCGAGCTTCTGTCAGCTTGAGTCGGTCTACAAGGCTTTCTCTCATTCCGTTTTCTATGCCGATTTCAACATCCTTTGCGTTGGCGGCAAGGATTTCTGCGGCATTATTGTCAAGTGCGTCTGCCATTTTAAGCAGAGCGGCATTTTTATCTGCAGTAGAAGCGCAGGCGAGCTTTCTCGCCGCACGTTTTGCGTTTTGGCCCATAAGCCTTAAATCTGTCATACTCTTTTTCGCCCCTTAACCTATAAATTATATCATTTCTTGTGTTTTTTTGCAACAAAGTGAGTACCGATCTGCTCGCCGTCAATTATTCTGCGTATATTGGAAGGCGAATCGCCGGCGCATATGTATGTTTCGATACCTGAACCGCAGGAACGTGCAGCGGCATCAAGCTTGGTTATCATTCCGCCGGTACCTCGGTTTGAACCGCTGCCGCCGGCAAGAGAACGGATATTATCATCGATACTGAGAACTACGGGCAGACGCACTGCATCGGGATTGGATCTGGGATCGCTGTCAAATAGACCGTCCATATCGGTGAGCATAATGAGCATATCCGCATTGATAAGAACAGCGACGATAGATGATAGATTATCGTTATCACCTATATTATGTCCTGACAATTCATCAATGCCTACAACGTCGTTCTCATTTACAACGGGAATAACACCCATTTTAAGCAGTTCTTCCATACAGGTTGTTACGTTTTCTCGTCTGTGATCATCGTCAATGACGTCGCCTGTGATAAGCACCTGTGCGGTTTTTTTGCCGTATTCGCCGAAGAACTTGTCGTACATATACATAAGCTCACACTGTCCGACAGCAGCACAGGCCTGGCGAGCTGCGATCTCAGTGGGTCTTGATTCAAGACCCAGCTTGCTAACACCAACACCGATTGCTCCGCTTGTAACAAGAACTACTTCCTTGCCTGAATTGCAGATGTCGGAAATAACTCTGCAAAGTTTTTCTATTCTTCCGATATTGGGTTTTCCGTTTTCATATGTCAGGGTGGAAGTTCCGACCTTGACAACTATACGCATTGAATCTGCCAACTTATATTCCTCCGATAATTAGCTCAATGTGACTTTGAGATGGGAATTTTCTTCCGCAGAGGCGAGCAAAACCTTTATGATTCGTGCGCCGTATCCGTCCATGGCCTCACGAAGTCTTTCGCTGCCTTTTACAATAATTTCGGTGTCCTCCATACGTTCAGTGAGAAGATCGTGGAGTGCATCGAGATTTTTTCCGTAGTATTTTGGGAAGGAGAGACGACGCGCCATATGAGCGTGAGCTTTCTCTCGTGTTTTCATAAAACGTGAATATATCTTTATTTCCATTTACCTGTCTCCGTATCGTACTGAACAAAGCTTTCGTAATGATCGTCAGTATAGAATATCAGACCGTCATTGGAGAAAACAATTCGCTTAGCATTTCTATTGCCTTTTTTATAGTCAATATCACACTCGTAATATTTTCTGCCGTTCTTTTCGGGGAGGATTCCTTCATAGTTGCCGAATCTGTCGCCGCCGATGCTCTTACCGGGAGCGGCCTTTGCAACAGTGATGTACTTGCTCTTCCACCCAAGTGCCTCAGCTTCTTTTTTTGTTATATAATTTGGAGGCAGTTCGCCGTAGGCGGCAATGTATGCAGCTACTTCATTTTTAGAGCTGTAGCTTTCACCGTAAGAAACTTTTGCACCTTTGGATTTGGTAGTTGTTGTAGTTTTCTCGGTAGTCTTTTCTGTGGTTGTTGTTTTTTCTGTGCTTGTGGTCTTTTTAGTAGTTGTGGTAGTTTTTTTAGTGGTTGTGGTTTTCTCCGAAGCAGTTGTAGTTTCGGAAAGGTCATCTTCGTTTTCATCACCGCCTGCATCAGCATCGGTTGAGGACATAGCGGCATCGTAGCCTTCGCCGTCGGTATCGGTTTCGGTGATTTCGATAAGTTCTTCGTTTTCAGGTGCGCTCAGGTCTGTGTCTGAAATATTTTTGTCCGAACCGAGAGAAGATACGGAGAAAATAAGAGCGACAACAAGGACAAGGGCTATTATTCCGTAGATTATTTTTGTCCTGGTGTCAAATTTTTTCCATTTCTCAATAAACTGATTCAGCTTATCCATAGCAGGGTCAACTCCTGTTACAATAGTTATTCAATATATTTTAACACGGTGAATCGTTCTTTTCTACTATATATCGGAAAAAATTATAAAATATCCATATATGATAAAAAGAAGCCGTCCGACGGACGGCTTCTTGGTTATTTATAGTTATTTATGTTGACAGAACTGTGGCTGAAAACGACGATTTTGCCTTATCCCTCAACCAGAATTCTCATCGCCTCGAGATAACCGTCAAAACCCTTGCCCTTGATAGTTGCGATGCATGCGCGCCGCACATAGGAAATCTTTCTGAAATCCTCTCTGAGAACAGGATCAGAGATATGGACCTCAACGGTAGGGATAGATACAGCCTTCAGAGCGTCAAGGATAGCGACACTTGTATGAGTGTAGGCGGCAGGGTTGATAACAATGCCGTCTATTCTTCCGTAAGCACTCTGAATAGCATCAACAATGGCACCCTCGTGGTTGGACTGGAAGAATTCAACATCAACACCCAGCTTCTGTGCCTCTTCACCTATGATGCCGACAAGATCTTCGTAGGTGGCTTTACCGTAAATTTCGGGCTCACGCAGTCCCAGCATATTGATATTAGGGCCGTTAATTACGAGAATTTTCATTAAAATCACTCCATATTGCTTTTGCACATTCTTCGGGGGTGCTATCATTGCTTATCTGTACATCACGGAATTTTTTGTAAAGGGGCTCGCGCTGGGCGTACATAGCCTCCAGATCTGCACCCTGAGAAAGAGGGCGTCCTGTGCGGTCGAGAAGATTAAGATCGCGTGTGATATGGTAAATTCTGCTGTTCTGAGCCAAAGGAGCATAATTGCGTCCATTCTTTACTATACCGCCACCGGTGACAATTATTTTTCCGCTGACCTTGCCTATTTTTTCGAGCTCATAGTGTTCAAGATAACGGAAATAATCTTCGCCGTCCTTTGAGAAGATCTCAGGAATGGAGATACCCTCGTTATCAACAATGTGTGCATCGAGGTCGATTACCTCTCTGCCGGTTATTTTGGAAAGGAGCTCACCGATTGTGGATTTACCGCAGCCGGGCATACCGATAAGTGCAATGTTTTCCTGCTCTCTGACAAGAATTGAATAGATCTCTTCCACCTTAGAATCGTCTATCTTCTTCTCAAAGAACATCTCCTCGGCGGCTTTAGCTTGAGCAACAAGCATGGGCAGACCGCCGGCACAGGGAATGCCGAGAGCTTTGCATTTGAGCATAAATGCAGTTCGAAGAGGATTGTAGATAAGGTCAACAGCACCTTCACAGTGAGTGAAGTGAGAAGGATCGACAAGAATATCACCGTTGTGAGGGTACATTCCCACAGGAGTGGCGTTTATGATGATCTGTGCATCGTAGTGTCTGTCGAGGTTGTCGTAATTGTTCTCTGAATCAAGGTCGACAACTATGATTTCTTTTGCACCAAGCTTTTTGGCAGAATAAACAACTGCCTTTGAAGCACCGCCGCCGCCGAAAACAACAACCTTTTTTCCTTCGAAGCAGATACCTGAACGGGTGACGGTGTAAATAAATCCGTCGGTATCGGTGTTGTGACCGATAAGCTTACCGTCACGTCGAACAATAGTATTTACGCTTCCGACTTCCTTTGCGGCTTCGGTCAGTTCGTCGCAGAAGGGCATAACGTCGATCTTGTAAGGGATGGTAACATTCAGTGCGGCAATATCTTCCGAGCGAAGAAAAGATTCCAGCTCATCGGGCTCTTTTTCAAAAAGAGCGTAATCTTCGCAGCCAAGCAGACTGTGAATGATGGGAGACCAGCTGTGGCCAAGCTTTCTGCCCAGCAGTCCAAATCGTGTTCCCATAAACAAAAACTTCTTTCTTTACTGTATTGGGGTTTATACTTCCTGATAGCATCCGAGGAACGCAAAAGAAGCACAGCTTTTTTCGAGCTCTGCGAGCATAGCGATAACTCCCGGCTCACGGACAGATGCATCCAGTTCAAGGAAGAATATGAATTCAAAATCACTTCCTACAACAGGGCAGCTTTCAAGTTTTGAAAGGTTTACGCCGTGAGCGGAAAGGTTGGACAGAATGGAGCAGAGAGCACCGGGCTTATCTGCACAGGCGAGAACAAGGCTTATTTTGTCAGCACCGGCGTAAATAGCGGGCTTCTTTGCGATGCAAACAAAACGGGTGTAGTTGTTTTCGCTGTCTGCGATGTCTGAAGCCAGGATATCAAGACCGTAAAGCTCTGCACATTCCGCAGATGCAATAGCGGCGATATTTTTATCCTCACACTCAGCAACATACTGAGCTGCCTCAGCGGTGTTGCGGCAGTTTACAGTTGAAATATCCTTGTGGGCGGCAAGGAACTTTGAACACTGACCGAGAGCCTGTTCATGAGAGCGGATTTCGGTTATATCGGACAGTGAAGTGCCTTTCTTGCCAAGAAGAACGTGCTTTATGCAGAGAGAAGCGGAGCGGACAATCCAGAGCCCTCTCTTTTCGAGAAGCTCGTATACACCTCTTACCGAGCCGTTGGAGCTGTTTTCGATGGGAAGTACACCGTAAGAACAGAGACCTGAATCAACAGCATCGAATACGGCGTTGAAATTCTTTACGAACATAAGGCGTCCGCGAGGGAAGAGCTTGTCACAGGCAGCCTGTGAGTTGCCGCCCTCAACACCGGGACAGGCGACAAGACCTGTTTTGGGGAAAAGCTCATCGGCAGGAAGAAGGGCTGCGTTTATTTTTTCGGAGAGGGGATTATGTACATCCATAAGCTCGCTCTGACGTGCTTTGGAAAGATCCATCAGGGTAGTAAAAAGTCTGTGTGAGTACATTTCGAGGTTGCCTGATTTTTCAGACACACGAGCGAGAACCTCACGTTCACGGGATTTGTTGAGAACCGGGAGCTCATTTTCTCTCTTATATCTAGCGATCTCAACAGCGAGATTCATTCTCTCAAGAAAAAGCTCAACGAGCTTATCGTCAACATCGTCTATTTTATTTCTCAGTTCGTTGATATTCATTTATAATTCCTCCAAGCAGGATAAAATCGTCATAAAATCCGGGATAGGATTTTGAGGCGCACTGAGCGCCTGTTACCTTGCCGCCGCAAAGAGTTGCAGCGATGCAGGCTGACATCGCGATACGATGATCTATAAAGCTTTCCGTTTCGCCATAGGTGAGAGCGCCGCCCGTGACGATAAGTTCGTCGGGCATTTCTTCACACTCGATGCCGAAAGAACGGAGCATACTTGCGGTTGTAAAAAGTCTGTCACTTTCCTTCAGACGAAGTCGTGCGCCGTTGTAAAAACGTGTTTTACCCTTTGCACAGGCTGCAACAACGGAAAGGATCGGCAGACAGTCGGGGATTTCCTTAAGGTCTATTTCGATGCCGTGAAGCTCACCTTTTTTGGCTGTGACATCAGTGCCGTCAAATTCGACGACAGCTCCGAACCGACGCAGGATATCCACTATTGCTTTGTCCCCCTGAGGTGAGTCGGGTGCCATATTGCGAACGGTCACTTCACCGCCTATGGCGCCTGCAGCAAGATAGAACGCAGCAGACGACCAGTCCCCTTCGGCAACAAGAGGTTTTTCGCAATGATACTGCTCATTGCCTACCGTAAAGCCCTTTTCACAACATTCAATATTGACGCCGAATTTACGGCTTACATAAGCTGTGATATCTATGTAGGGGGCAGATTCAAGTGGCGAGGAAAGAGCAATATGCCCTCCGCCGCAAAGAGGCAGGGCGAGAAGAAGTCCTGTTATATACTGGGAGCTTACATTTCCGGGGAGAGTAAATTCTCCGCCGGAAAGAGTGCCCGAAATTTCAAAAGGAAGCTTTTCTGCAGAAAAGCTGATGCCGTGCTCTATGAGCTGCTGACGCAGTTCACCTAGAGGTCTGTCGGGAAGCCGGCCTGCACCGACGAGAGTAGCGTTTAAACCCAGCGCCGCCGCAACCGGCAAAATAAATCGCAGAGTCGAACCGCTTTCGCCGCAGTCGAGTGTAACGGGAGCATCGGATTTTTTTACGGGAGTGATGCTGTATACGCCGTTTTCGATATTTATTTCGGAACCCATAGCGCGAAGACAACGCACAGTTGCGTCTATATCTGCATTGGATTTTGAAATGGTGATCTGAGTGGGACTGTCGGAAAGTGCCGCACATATGAGCATACGGTGGGCAACAGACTTCGACGGAATCGAATCTATGGTGCCGTGTAACGTTTTAGGCTCGATACGTACGTCCATAATATGCTCCTTTCCGCGCAATGTGATTTAATAAAAATAATTATACTCCTGTGTTTTTTTATATTCAAGGAAAAAATGAATATTAATGTGAAAATAATTGACTTTTTTACGGTAAAATGTTATTATGTCAGCAATAGCTGTGACGAAGAAGAGTAGCTGTGTATTGATGTATCAGAGAGAGGAAACCGATGGCTGAAAGTTTCCTTTGCGGCGATACGGCGAAAACCACTTCCGAGCTGCCTGCGATGAGCAGAGCCGTTTTCCGCGTTAAGGAACAATGAGTTAAACCACAGGGTGGAACCGTGTAATTTTACACCCCTGAGCAGAAAATTCTGCTCAGGGGTTTTATTATTCAAGAAAGGAAATGAACGTTATGAAAGTAATCAACCACGACGGATCGATCGCTGAATACACTTTCGAAGATGAGATCGGCCGCAATTCCCTGCGTCATACCGCATCCCATATTCTTGCTCAGGCAGTAAAGCGCCTGTTCCCCGAAACAAAGCTTGCAATCGGTCCTTCCATCAAGGATGGCTTCTACTACGATTTTGACCGTGAGACTCCTTTCACCGAGGATGACCTTGCAAAGCTGGAAGCAGAAATGAAGAAGATCACCAAGGAGAACCTCAAGCTTGAGAGATTCACCCTTCCCAGAGCAGAGGCTATTGCACTGATGGAAGAAAAAGGCGAGCCTTACAAGGTAGAGCTCATAAACGATCTTCCCGAGGACGAGGAGCTTTCATTCTTCAAGCAGGGCGACTTCGTTGACCTCTGCGCAGGCCCTCACGTCACATATACTTCTGCTGTAAAAGCATTCAAGCTCACATCTCTCGCAGGCGCATACTGGCGCGGCAGCGAAAAGAACAAGATGCTCACCAGAATCTACGGTACTGCATTTTCCAATAAGGCAGACCTTGACGAATATCTTGCCCGCATAGAGGAGGCAAAGAAGCGCGATCACCGCAGACTCGGCAAGGAAATGGGTCTCTTTATGATGACTGATGAAGGTCCCGGATTCCCCTTCTTCCTGCCTAACGGTATGATCCTCAAGAATACTCTTATCGATTTCTGGCGTCAGATCCATACCCGTGACGGATATGTTGAGATCCAGACTCCTATGATGCTCAACCGTCAGCTTTGGGAGACCTCCGGTCACTGGGATCACTATAAGGACAATATGTACACAACCGTTATAGACGAGACCGACTTTGCAATCAAGCCTATGAACTGTCCCGGCGGTATGCTTGTTTACAAGTCTGAGCCTCGTTCCTACCGTGATCTTCCCCTGCGCTGCGGCGAGCTCGGACTCGTTCACAGACACGAGAAGTCAGGTGCACTTCACGGTCTTATGCGCGTTCGCTGCTTCACTCAGGATGATGCTCATATCTTTATGACAAGAGATCAGATCACTGATGAGATCAAGGGTGTTGTGCGTCTTATCGACGAAGTTTACAACCTCTTCGGATTCAAATATCACGTTGAGCTTTCTACCCGTCCTGAGGACAGCATGGGATCTGATGAGGATTGGGAAGTTGCAACCGAAGGTCTTAGAAAGGCCCTTGACGAACTCAAGCTCGACTATGTTGTAAATGAAGGAGACGGCGCATTCTACGGCCCGAAGATCGACTTCCATCTGGAAGACTCCATCGGCAGAACCTGGCAGTGCGGTACAATCCAGCTTGACTTCCAGCTTCCCCAGAGATTTGAGGCTGAGTATACAGGCTCTGACGGTCAGAAGCACAGACCTATTATGATTCACCGTGTTGTATTCGGTTCTATCGAACGCTTCATCGGTATCCTTATTGAGCACTTTGCAGGCAAGTTCCCCACATGGCTTGCACCTGTACAGGTAAAGCTCCTGCCCATCACCGACAGACACAATGACTACACCGATGAGATTATGGCTAAGCTCAAGGCAGCAGGTATCCGTGTTGAAAGTGATAAGAGACAGGAAAAGACAGGCTACAAGGTACGCGAAGCCCAGATGAAGAAGATTCCTTATATGCTGGTTCTCGGCGATAAGGAGCAGGCAGACGGTACTGTTGCAGTACGCCGCCGTGACGGTCAGGCTACAGAGGTTATGGCAGCTGATGACTTCGTTGCAATGCTGGTTGACGAAATAAAGAATAGAAAGTAAATAACAAAAGAGCTTCATTCGAAGCTCTTTTGTTATTTGTGCGGCAATTGACACGATAGATATTCGATATTATAATTTATTAGAACATATTTTTAGAAACAAATTAATCGGAGGGATTTAATATGAGCTGCACAGCGGGCTGTCTGAATATTTTTCTTGATGATGAAAAACATATGGAGCTTTTTGCAGATACCTTGATGGAGGTAATGAACGAAGGGCTTTATGAGCCTTTTGAGGACATCAGCGATGTGCTGGATCTGTTTGACACAAACGGCGACATTATGTTTACGCTTGATGCAGAGCCGATTTTTTCGTTCGATCACGGCACTGAGTATGTACTGGAATTTCTGCTTGAGTTTATAAAAAGAGCACCTGATGTTGAACTCAACGGTGATTATTACAGCGATTGGGACAATTGCTGTGACGTTGCTGTTATGCAGTTTGAATATAAGGACAACAAACTGTCTCTTATGCGCCTGCTTGCAGATGTTGACGGAATCATATGCGAAGAGTGCGAAGAAGAAATCGAGATCTCCGATGTTGAGATATTCTTTGATGGTGCAAGATGCCTTGAATGTCCTGAGTGCGGTGCGAGACTGCCTCTGCAGGACGATAAAGAACATTGCAGTGTGTTTGTAGGAGATTTCGAACTTGTTGACGGTGAGTGGGTGTACCCTGAAAACTATGATGCATTCTGAGGAAATTGATTCAGAACCTGTTTCCGATGATAATTAAAAAATGAGAGTCCTCTGTCGGGACTCTCATTTTTTGTGTGAAACCAGATTCCAAAGGGACTTAGTTCCTTTGGTGGGGTTAAGGGGTAAAGCCCCTTACGGGTTTTAAGGACAGCGCCCTTAACTTAACGAAAAAACAAAGCAGGCGAAACGCCTGCTTTTATTTACAGATATTATACTTTAGCCTTGCCTACAGTACCACCGCGGCAAAACTCCACATTCACGTCAACACGTCTGCTTGTTCCGCACACAGGCTGTTTATCGTATTTGAGCTTCAGCATATCGTGAAGAGTATCAGCACAGGCCTTTGCACATCGGTGAGTGGGTTGGTCAAGAAGAGCGAGGTCAACAGGTAAGGTGTGGTTGATCTCGTCGCCATTGCGTGTTCCGATGAGAGATACATCGTCAGGAACAGAAAAACCGAGGTGCTGCAAAGCAAAATATGTACTGACAGTGGCGTTTTCACTGAGACATATGATTGCAGTAGGTGCAGGATTGCAGGACATAAGCTTCTTTACAGAATCAAGACCTGAAATTCCGCCTGAGATAATTCGTTCTTCCGGACAGCTTAATCCGTATTTTTTCGCATATTCTGAAATGATCGAACTGCGTCTGTCGAAGGAGTTCAGCTTTTTCAGACCCAGAACCACGCCAATATTTATGTGTCCGAGTGTTTTCAGTTCAAGCATAAGTTCTTCAACAGCATTGTCTCCGCAAAGCGCAACGCAATTCGAGGGATAGGTGGGGATGAACTGGTCAAAGAAAACAAAGGGCAGATTATGATTTTTAAGAAAGTCATATGCACGGGTAGTGCCGCGGCTGATGGGAACGATTATCATACCGTCCACCTGATTTGCATCAAGCTTAGAAATAATTGCCTGCTCGCGCTTTTCGTCATTTTCGCTAATGCATATTATAGGGGTATAGCCTTTCTCGATGAGAAGACTCTGACATTCACGAACAAATTCGCATATCATAGAAATTTCAAGAGTAGGAACGATCATAGCGATAAAACCGCTTCGCCCTGTTTTCATAGAACGTGCGGATTCGTCGCGGATATAGCCGAGCTCCTCGATTGTTTTCTCAATAAGAATGCGGTTTTCTTCCTTTATGGTCTGTCCGTTGATACATTTTGAAACAGTAGCAATAGAGAGACCTGTAATGCGCGCGATATCCTTCATCGTAGCGCCCATTTTATTCACCTCGAATAACTGTTAATTTGAAGCGGAGGCGGAAGCTGCGGTTGTGTCGGAAGCACTTGTATCGGTGCTGCTGGCGGTTGTGGGCTTAGCGGCATCGGAGGGAGAGACCTTCGGTTTTCCGTCACCGTAGATAAGGTCAGATTCCGATTGAGTAAGCAGAGGACCTTCGATCTCTTCCATATCAGTGGAACTCATCTCACTGCTGAAAATACTGTCGAGCTGACCTCTGTCGTAAAGCAGAGAATACAGCTGATCGATTCTGGAAGAGAGCTGTTTTGCGTCCTTTTTGAAAAGAATGTAATAATCACCGCTCTGAAGTTTCTGGTCGATTATTTGATATTTATCAGGCTGTGCTTTTAATATCCAGAGAATGAAAGCCTCTTCGAATGCTGCGCCCTGAGCAAGTCCGGAGTCAAGAGCACTGAGAGCCTCCTGCTCGCTCTGGAACGGAAGGATCTCTTTAAGTGATGACCTGAACTGAGTGGTGTTAGTAAGAACAGCCGCCGCATCGGTGTTGGCAACAACCGCAACGGACTGACCGCTCAGATCATAAAGCTTTTCAGCCTTGCTTTCGGATGGAACTATAACGATGTAGTTGCACTCGAAACGCATTTTCATACTCTCAACAAGAAGACCGGTCTGATAATCGAGATTGGGATAGCCGATGTAGCAGTCTATTTCCCCATTATCAAGGGCAGAAACAGCATCGTTGACATCAATGATCTTCATTTCGAGTTTTGCATCGAGAGCGGAAGCAAACTCGTCGGCGATTTTTGGAGCTATGCCATTGAGACTCAGGTTTTCGTCCCTGTAACACACGGGGGTAAGTGAATCGTCCATTCCGACAACGAACTTTTTGGAATCAATAACATCGGAAAGGGAACGGTCCCCCTCTTCTGAACAGGCCGCAAGGATAAAAAGCATCGCAGCGGCAAGCAGAATGGATAATACTCGTTTAAAGTTTTTCATAAACACACCTGTTAATGTCTTTTAAGCCAATCACGGGCTTTTGTGAGCACATTTCGGTCGTTGTTAAAGCGGAAAAGCTTCATTGCAAGACCGTAGTCAGCCCACACAAAACGGTCTATTTCGCTTTGCTGTATGGTTATTTCCTCGCCGTTCATTTCTGCGATGAAAAAAACCACCTGTTTGACAATTTTTCCTTTTGGGTGATATTCGCTTATTGCCCGGAAGCCATCGAGGGGTGTTATCTCAACGCCTGTTTCCTCGTGAACTTCACGAACAGCAGTATCTTTCTCGGTTTCTCCCTTTTCTATGTGTCCTTTCGGGAATCCCCAGTTATTGCCTTTTTTATTTTTTACCAGCAAAAACTCGGTATTTCCGCTTTTTCTGCGAAAAACCACAGCGCCGCAGGATTTTTCGTTGAGACAGGTCATATCATAAGGCTCAGACGTGATGCAGTCGCCAAGCTGTTCGCGAAGCTGGGGCTCAAAAATCCTAAGCTTGTCCGGTGCGGCAACGGCACAGGGAGTGCCGGCGATGCTGGGGGTGACTGCAATAACGCGCAGGTTCTGCGGGTTTTGTGCAGGCTCTGCACCTACAGTAAGTATGCGGAACAGAGATGCATCGGTGTTTTTCAGATCGACAGACTTTGCGCGGCATATGCGATGCTGTCCGTTGGACGGAGAAACCAGAGTTTCTCCTACAAGAACCTTGACAGAAGATCCAAGCATATCACTCATCCTCCTTTCTTGCGCACCGCCGAAAGAGGTAACAGCAACACGACGGCACAATAAAAGTAAATACAAATCCATTATACTAAATCTGAGAGAAAAATACAAGCAATATGAAATGTAAATGCGTGCCGATTATTCTCGCAAATGCTTGTATTTTCTTGTTTATTCTTCCGATGTCGAAGATATCACAAATGCGTTCTGCACAATAAAAGCAGGGGTGGATTGTGGATAACTTGTTGAATACAGGTGGAAATATGAGGATTAAATGAGTTTTTATAAGTGTTTTGTGCAAAAAAATCATCGTTTCTTTGTATACTTGCACAAAAGATGGGAGAATACTTTGTCATATCATAAGCGTACTGACACTTGAAATCTAAACTATTATATGGTAAAATACTGAACGATAGATATAAAAGATAAAACAGCAGTTTGCATTGCTGTTCCGGCAGGTCTGCCGTCACCAAAGGCGGACTTCACCAACTGACGGGGCACGAGGCTCTGCTTTGACAGTACCCCGTTTAATTATGGCTGAATTTGATAAAAGGAGAGTGCAAATGCTGCTCTCCTTTTGTTTTGTTTGTGAGGTGATATCCGTGCACTTTGCCGACGCAAAGGGAATACTTTCCGCAAGTAACGGTATGAATATTTATCGGGGCTGCACTCACGGATGTATATATTGCGATTCAAGAAGCAGATGTTATCAGTTTACACACCCTTTTGAGGATATTGAGGTGAAAATAAATGCTCCCGAGCTGCTTGAGGATGCACTTCGCAGAAAACGAAAAAAGTGTATGATAGGCACAGGAGCAATGTGTGATCCGTATATGCATTGCGAAAAGGAACTGGAGCTCACCAGAAAATGCCTGGGAATAATCGAACGTTATGGCTTCGGCGCTGCGGTGCAGACAAAGTCTGACCTTATCCTACGTGATATGGATGTCCTCAGAAAGATAAACGATAAATCAAAGGCTGTAGTGCAGATGACCTTGACCACGTATGACGAAGATCTCTGCAGAATAATAGAACCCAATGTATCCACTACAGGCGAGCGCTTTGATGCGCTTATGAAATTCAAGGAGAACGGCATTCCCACAGTGGTGTGGATTTGTCCGCTGCTTCCGTACATAAATGACACAGAGAAAAATATTCGCGGAATAATGGACTATTGCGTCAGAGCAGGAGTCAAAGGGATAATATGCTTTGGAATAGGCCTTACACTGCGGGACGGAAACAGAGAATATTTTTTCAGAGCTCTTGAACGGCATTTCCCGGGAATGAAAGAAAAGTACATTGAAAAATACGGAATGAATTATGAAATTCCCAGTGACAACACAAAAGCTCTTTTTTCAATAATCGAGGATGAATGTGCCAGACACGGAATAATGCTCGGAAACGATAAGGTGTTTTCATATCTCAGAGAATTTCCACAGGCAAGTGAGCAGCTTTCTATATTCTGATCTGCGTGGGAGAGCCTTGAAAGGCTTATTTTTTGCACCTTTTTTCATTGGAAATAATTTATTGAAAAACAATTTCAAAAAAACGATAAAAGCACTTGAAATGTGGGAATGTATGTGTTATAGTGTTCATCACAGCGATACAACAGTACGCCAGTCATGGAATTCTGACAGCAGGGAGGTGCTTTTATGGAGGACGAATATCTGCTTATCAAAACAGACGCATTACCTGAGGTGTATGCCAAGGTTGTGCAGGCAAAACGCCTCCTGAGTACCGGAGAAGCGGCCTCATCGTCAGAGGCGGCACGTATGGCCGGGATTTCCCGAAGTGCGTACTACAAATACAAAGATGTAGTCTGGAGCTATGACGGAGCAAAGCAGCAGCGGGTGATCACCGTTCATGCGGTACTGGAGGATTCACCCGGAGTGCTGGCTGCATTTATGGCGGTGCTCTGCGATGCAAAGGCCAATATCCTTACCGTGAATCAGAACATTCCGGTAAACGGAGCTGCATCAGCTTCTGTTTCGGCTAGTGTAGAGCATCTGACAATAACGATATCGCAGCTTTTAAGCAATTTAAGCAGTCTGCCGGGAGTAATTTCCATAGACAATGTGGCAGGCTGATGAATAGAATGGAAAAGAGGAATCAGGAATGGTAGCAATAGCTGTTCTCGGTCACGGAACAGTCGGCTCAGGCGTTGTAGAGGTTCTCACAAAAAACAGTGAGTCCATAAACAAACGTGCAGGAGAGCCGATAGAGATCAAAAGAATACTTGATCTGCGTGATTTTGATGTACCTTACAAAGACAAATTCACAAAAGATTTTGCGGATATAGAAAACGATCCCGAAATAAAGATAGTTGTAGAATGTATGGGTGGTTGCACCTTTGCCTATGACTATGCAAAGCGCGCACTGCTGGCAGGCAAGAGCGTGGTTACATCCAATAAGGAAATGGTTGCCTGCAAGGGCTATGAGCTGCTTACCATCGCAAAGGAAAACAACCTGAACTTCCTGTTCGAGGCAAGTGTCGGCGGCGGTATCCCCATCATAAGACCTCTCAGCCAGTGTATGGCGGCAAATGAAGTGTCTGAGATAGCAGGTATTCTTAACGGAACCACAAACTACATTCTCACCAGAATGATAAATGAAGGAGCAAGCTTTGAGGACTGCCTCAAGACAGCACAGGAGCTTGGATATGCAGAGCGCGATCCGTCTGCTGACGTTGACGGCGACGATGCCTGCAGAAAGATATGCATACTTGCATCTCTTGCATTCGGAAAGCACGTATATCCCGAATCTGTAAAGACAGAGGGTATCAGAAATATAACCGCTGACGATGTGAAATACTGTGCAGCTTGGGGCGGAGCGATAAAGCTTATCGGCCGGGTTGTAATGAATTCCGACGGAAGAGTATTCATAAATGTTGCTCCGCGCTTTGTTCCTCACACTTGCCAGCTTTCCACCATTGATGACGTATTCAACGGAATACTGGTCAGAGGCGACGCAACAGGCGACGTTGTGTTCTACGGAAGAGGAGCAGGAAAGCTTCCCACTGCCAGTGCAGTTGTTGCTGATGTCATTGACTGCGTAAAGCATATCAAGGCAAGAAAATACCTTTACTGGGAAGATGCAGTTGAGGGAATGGTCGCACCTCACGGTGACGAGCCCTGCCGCATGTTTATACGAGTCAGCGGCGAGGGCATTGAGGCATCTGTCAGTGAAATATGCGGCAATGCGGAATACATCGCACGCAATGATGCTCCTGCAGGCGAAGCAGGTTTTGTGACCGAAATGAAGACCTACGCAGAGCATATGGAAGAAATCGAAAAGCTTGGTGCAAAGGGATTGAATGTACTTTCTTCCCTGCGTATCTTTGAGGCATAAATCAGTAATCTACTTATGGAGGAATATATTTTATGGGCCTTATAGTACAGAAATTCGGCGGAAGCTCCGTTGCCAATGCCGAAAGAGTTATGAATGTTGCCCGTATCATCACCGATACCTACCGCGACGGAAATGATGTCATAGTAGTAGTTTCGGCACAGGGCGATACAACAGACGATCTCATCGAAAAGGCAAAAGAGATCAATCCTCGTGCAAGTAAGCGAGAGATGGATATGCTTATGTCTGCAGGTGAACAGATCTCGATTTCTCTGCTTGCAATGGCAATTGAGAGTCTCGGATGTCCCGTTATTTCTCTTCTGGGCTGGCAGGCTGGTTTTTCCACCAGCTCCGCTTATGGTGCGGCAAGAATCAAGAAGATCCACACCGAGAGACTTGCCCGTGAGCTTGATAAGCATAAGATAATCGTTGTTGCAGGCTTCCAGGGCATCTGCAAGTATGACGATGTAACAACTCTTGGACGCGGCGGTTCTGATACAAGTGCAGTTGCTATTGCAGCAGCAATGCACGCAGATCGCTGTCAGATATACACCGACGTTGAGGGTGTATTTACAGCAGATCCCAGAAAGGTCGCAAACGCAACTAAGCTCGATGAGATCACCTACGATGAAATGCTCGAGCTTGCAACCCTCGGTGCACAGGTACTCAATAACAGAAGCGTTGAAATGGCAAAGAAATATGCAGTAGAGCTTGAGGTTCTCAGCTCTCTTGAAAGAAAACCCGGTACAATAGTCAAGGAGGTCGTCAAGGTGGAAAAAATGCTTATAAGCGGTGTCGCAAAGGACACAAATGTATCTCGAATCTCGGTGGTAGGAGTTCCCAATGAGCCGGGTATCGCATTCAGAATTTTCGATCGTCTCGCATCAAAAGACATCAACATAGATATTATTCTCCAGTCCGTAGGCCGTGACGGAACAAAGGATATTACATTTACTGTAAGCCGTGACAACGGTGAGGCTGCAAAGGATATCCTCGAAAGCTTCCTGCCCACTCTTGACGGTGAAGCAAAGGTTATCCTTGACAACAGCGTTGCAAAGGTTTCCATTGTCGGTGCCGGTATGGAGAGTCACAGCGGCGTTGCATCCAAGATGTTTGAGGCTCTTTACAGCGCACACATCAATATCGGTATGATTTCCACCAGTGAGATCAAGATCAGCGTTCTTATCGACGAGCAGGATGCAGATGCAGCAGTGGTTACTATCCACGATGCATTCATCACACCCGGCAGATAAAATCTAAATAATAAAAAACCAGCCGCGGTTCAAAACTGCGGCTGGTTTTTTATTTCTGAAGATAATTAGTTGCTGCCAGAAATCTCCGATTATATTAACAAAAAATTTGTTGTTTTAATCGCAATATAATGTTATTATAATATATCCAATATTCCGAAGGTCAGAGAGGAAATCCGTACAATGCAGGAAAAAGAACAGCAAAGAGAACAGAATGATGTAATAATCGGCAGAAATGCCGTTATGGAAGCTCTTAAAAGCGAGCGCGCAATAGATGCCGTGTGGGTAGCAAGAGGTGACCGAAGCGGCAGTATATCAAAAATAATAGCAATGGCATCAGAAAAGAAAATAACCGTCAAGGAAGTATCGCCTGCAAAGCTCGAAGCAATGAGCGCAGGGGGAAATCATCAAGGCGTGTGTGCTACTGCGGCAATAAAGGAATATGCATCTCTTGAGGATGTGTTCGCTCTGGCCGAAGAAAAAGGCGAGGCACCGTTCATCATAATTGCTGATGAAATAGCAGACCCACATAACTTGGGTGCAATTATCAGAACTGCTGAAGCAGCAGGAGCTCACGGAGTAATTGTTTCAAAGCGCCGTGCGGCGGGACTTACATACGCTGTGGGAAAAGCCAGCGCAGGAGCAGTAGAATATATGCCTGTTGCAAGAGTTGCAAATATTCCGCAGACCATCGAAAAGCTCAAGGAAAGAAATATCTGGGTGTATGCCGCAGATATGGATGGCGAAAACTGGTGCGGAGCTAACCTTACAGGCGGACTTGCACTGGTTATCGGCGGTGAGGATGGCGGAGTAGGCCGTCTTGTAAAAGAAAAGTGCGATGGGGTGCTGAGCCTTCCGATGCACGGAAAAGTAAATTCACTGAATGCATCTGTTGCAGCAGGAATTATCATATATGAGGCTGTAAGACAAAGAGACAGCATAAAAGCGGTAAACTCAAAGTAATAACACTATCAGAAAATACAAAAAGTAATCAAGAAAGGAGGCGCCGACCTATGGCAAGAAGGTTTTCAGGAAGCTATAAAAATCCATATCTGAAAGATGTCGAGGTCACAGAAGATGCCTCCTATCAGCTTGATGTGCTTCTGGATGAAGCAAGAACACGCAGAGTAGGTACGATAAAATCCAAGCGCGGAGCTTTTGCGCTGCAGAGAGAAAAGCTGCTGGCGGAAAGACCCGACGGAATGAAGCCCGACTCTGCAAGATTTGAAATAGATATCGAGGAAGATCTGAACAGCGGCAGAGTAACCCCCGAAATGCTCGAAAAAATGAGCTATTCGCCCAGTTACAGACCCAGCGGTAAAGTCGGAGAGCAAATATCTGACCTTACGATCAGCCGCCTCAGATATTCTGCGTTAGCAGGAAGAAAAGCGAGAGCGCCGAAAGATCTCTCCTTCCTTGCAGACCCAGCGGCAAAGGATAAATTTGACGAAAAAGATTCTGAGGGAAAGAAAGAACGAAACGGAAAGCTTCGCAGGAGCACCGTGCGAAATGAAGTGCCTATCGAACAGCGCCGCGCAGCGCTTATCGAGATGCTTCCGAAAGAGCAGCAGGAAAGATATGAAGATATAGCGAATGAGATCAATGAATTTCGCGAAAAGCGCGATATAGCGCAGGGAAAGATCATAGACAGAACCGAGAGAAAGAAGAGATTTGACGAAGAGGACTTTTCCAAGCTGACGGAAAGAGTAAATTATGATGACCCTACTGACGATTTCCGCCGCAGAGAGTTGGATGACCGTCACAGGGAAGAAATGATTCCCGAGCAGTCAGGATTTATAGATTCAGAGCGTCCTATGCCTCAGCTGTACAGTGAAACGCGTCACTGGAGCAGAATAGACAGCGAAAATCCGACCTGGTCGGAGATTCAGCAGAATACTGAAACGGTTGTATACGGCGCGAAAAAGGAAAGTGCTCCGACAAATCCCGGCAGATATATATCGGATGAACAGTACGATCCGAATAACCGTTACAAGCAGTTGTCGGGTGTAGAGCCGAGGCGTATGCCGAAACTGGAGTCCTATGACGATATGAAAGCCATATCGATTAATCCGTACACCGCAGACTGCGTACTGTCACCGGAGCAGATCGATGAGATAATGAAAGACGATTTCCGCTCACCGGGTCAGCTTACTCTCCCCGAAGATATCCGTGATCCTAAACTTCGAAGCGTGTGGTACAGCACCTACGGTGCAAAATACCGCGAAGAAGAGGAAAGGGAAGAAAGAGAGAAGCTGGAGGCACAACAGCAGGAGGAGCTGAGACAGCGTCAGAGAAGAACGCCAAACCCGAAACGACGCAGAAACATACAGCGAGTTCCTTTTGCAGAGCGGGCCTCGGCATATCGTGAACCTGTTGCACAGGGATATGCACTGGGACAGGCTGAAGCAGAGCGAATGAGGCGCGAAGAAGAGCGCAGACAGAAAATAATAGAAGAGAACGAGTGCCGTCTTGCGGAAGAAAAGAAGCGCAAGGAGCAGGACGAGCAGAGAAGAGCCTTTGAGGAAAAGAGAAAGGCGGATGCACAGCGCTGGGCAAAGGAGCAGGAGGAGTACCGAAGAAGAATGTCGGGACAGACGCCCCCGAATCCTGATCCGTACAGACAGCAGCCGCCGAGAGAATCGGGTGCAGTACCGCCATACATCCCGCCTTACGGACATCAGCGTCAGGGAGCACCTGCCGCAAGAACTCCCGACAGCGGTCGTCCCACTACAAGGCGCTGGGATATGCAGCAGCAGGCTGCGGCAGCGTGGCAGAGCCAGCAGGCTCAGTATGCGCAGCGCAGACAGGAAGGACAAAGAGGCCCTGAAAGAGGAGCTACTCCCAGAGGCAAAAGATAACGAAAGGAAAGTCAGCAATGGGCTTTGAAGATAATAAAGAAGCGCTTGGCTTTGAGGGCGATCAGATAGATCTCGACAGCGATGCGGATCTTTCTATGGGAACCGGAAGAACCAAAGCACAGCGCAAAAAAGGAATAAAAACAGAAGAAGTGGCGTTTTCAAAGCCTCGCCGTGACAGATTCGGAAGAAGAAGCGACGGAGAGGAAGCAGGAGTAGGAGCAGATATGCTCAACCCCGATAAACCCACCAGAATTGCAGGCGGCTTTTCCCGAAGAGAGATGACTCCGCAGGAGGTCAAGCCGCTCCAGAGTGAAAATTCCAAATTTGGATATCTTTTCTCAGCAGATGAGGAGGATGAGGACGAAGTGTCAACTGTACAAGGCAAAGCTGCAGCGGTGGAAGCGCTCTCTATGAAGGGCGACGAAGCAGATGCAGGAAATATATTTGAAAGAGAGACACGTTCAGTGATACATTCACAGGGAAAGCCTCAGAGACGAACAGAAACTCCTGAGGCAAGCGAACAGAGAGCAAGCGGCTCAAGCCGTTTTTCAAGACGCGGAGAAAACAGCGCGCAGCCTGAAAAACCTGCTGCATCGCGTTTTTCAAGGAGGAGCCAGACAAAGGAAGCTTCTCCCGAGCCGGTCAAGGAAGAGCCTGTGATCGAAGTTGTGCCTACAATAGAAGAAATGACTCCGCCTGTGCAGGAGACTTACCCGGAGCCTGCGGCAGAGGATATATACGCAGATCAGTCTTCCGCTGAGCAGGAAGCTGCAAGTGCAGTGTACGCAGATAACCAAATGTACGGTTACGCCAATCCCTATATGTACGGGCAGTATCCGCCTCCCTACTCACCTTATGGCGGTTATCCTCCCCAGAGTCCGTATGGTCAGCCGTACGGACAGCAGCAGTATCCGTATGGTTATCCTCCCGCGTATCCTCAGCCTCAGTATATTCCTGTAGGATATATGTTCCAGGCAGGTTTTGTTCCGGTTGAAATGACCCACGGAAATCAGCAGAGGAGAAGACGTCCGTCTGCTGCACGTTCGGCACACAGATATGACAGAGCACCTGAACTGCCTTACGAGGAGCAGGCGGCCAAAGAAGCTCCGAGAGTACGTGCAATATCTGCAAAGAGCGAGCCGATTCCGGAACCAGTTCCCGAACCCATACCTGAACCAAAACCGGAGCCGATTGTTCAGCCTGAACCGCCTGCAGCATATACAGAGCCTGCAAGAGTTTACGAAAGCCAGTATGACAGGATTGCTGCAGAAATCCCTGAAGAGCCTGTTATGCAGGATGATTTTGAGATAAAAACAGAAAGCAGTGCACCGTCACGCTTCTCACGAAGAAGTTCTGCGGCACAGAGTGCAGAGATGGATAAACCGACGGAAAGCGCAGCGCCTTCCCGATTTGCACGCAGAGGCTCTTCAGAAAACGCAGGTACTTCTGCTCAGCCGACAGAGGGTGCGACAACGTCACGTTTTGCCGCACGAGGCTCTGCATCCAGACCTGCCCAGAGCTTTAGCGAAGATATTTCCGCATCGTCAGCGCCTTCAGGAGGCGGCAGATTTAACAGACGCGGCTGATTTGAGAAAGGGACTTAACGATGAAACCCGGCTTTGATGTACAAAGATTAAAAATAAAGGAACGTGTGCTGTCGCCGGATGCCGAAACAACAGAGCTGTCAGTCCTTCCCGCGCCGACTGTGTGGGGAGTGGAGCTTCCAAAGCCGAAACAAAAGGGCGGCTTTGTTCTTACAAAAGGAACAATAGTGTTCGAAAGACTGCACATCAGGATGATAGCACAGGAACCGGAAACAACAGAAAGCTATTTCCCTCAGGAAACAGAAATGCTTTATGATTATGAAGAAGCGCAGGGAGAAGCAAGACCTCTGTTTTCGGAAACAGAGGAATCACAGATGGCCGAACCGCCTCATCCTATACGAAGAGAGGCGGCAGATGTTGACGATTATCGCTACAGCGGTGACAGCGGTGCAATTAAGGCTGATCTGTCGGAGCAGATAAAAAACTCGCTGTTCAGAATATCTGCCTGCTCTGTTGTTTGCCTGTTCCTTATGGTGCTTGAGCTTTTCCCTGCATTCGGGACATCTCTTCCGGATATGCTCAATGCAGAGAAAACACCAATGATATATTTAGTACTTAACGGAGTACTGCTTATATGCATACTCATACTGCAGAGAGAATCTCTGATTAACGGCGCAAAAAAACTGTTTGCAAAACAGCCTGACAGCGACAGTGTCATATTCATTGCATCGGTGATGACGTTTATTCACATAGTGTCTCAGATGATAGGCTATGGTTCGGATCACATTGATCTTAACGGTGATGCCGAAGGCAGTATAAACAGAGTGTTTACAGCAGTGCTTGCGGCATCTTTTATAGTGAACGATACAGCGCTGGTGCTTCTCAATAAACGCATCGAGCGGAATTTTACGGTATTATCCCAAAAAAAGATGCACAATGCCATAATGCTTTGTCAGGACGGAGAAAATTATTACGACCTGCTCAGCACAACTGGCAGAGAAAAGAGCATAATTTACAGAGTAAAGGCAAAGTTTTTAAGCGGATTTCTCCGTTACTCTTATGAGCGTGATGCCTGTGAAGAAAAGCTTGACCGTCTTGCACCGTTCACTCTCATACTTGCAGTTTTAGCTGCAATTCTCGGCTGGACACTGGGCGGAAATTTCTGGTATGCCCTTACCTGCTTCTGTGCAGTGTCGGTCACGGCAATACCTGCCTGCAGGCTTCTTACATCTGCGATGCCGCTGTTTGTGTCATCAGCACGTCTGATAAAGAACGGAGTTACAATGTCAGGCTGGGCGGCAGTAGATGAATTTTCTTCCTGCAGCAGCGTGGCTGTATCTGCAGCGGATCTGTTCCCGAAGGGCTCGGTTCGTTTTGTTGGTGCCAAGACATTCACTCACCTCAGCCGCAATGAGATAATTCTTTATGCGGCATCTCTTGCAATAGCGGCAGGAGGTACTCTGGGAGATGTTCTTGACGAAGAGATAGGGCATCAGAGGCATATGCTGTATGATGTTGAACAGCTTCGTTATGAACACGAAAGCGGTCTTGAGGGACACGTCAACAGCCGAAGAGTTATAGTCGGCACTCGTGAAATGCTCGAAAAGAGAGAGATAGAGATACCCGGCAAAGACCATGAGAGCCATATGATGAAAAACGGAAATCATATGATATATATAGCTATATCGGGAAAGTTTGCAGGTGCTATAGCTCTTGATTACAGAGCAGACGAAAGAGCCGAAAGGGCTCTCGGAAAACTTGTACAAGAAAACGTGTCCATATTTGTGTGCACACGAGACCCCAATATTACAGGTAAACTCATAAGCGATACGTTCGGTATTGCACGCAGACATATAAATGTCCTCGGAGTCAATGAAAGCGCTGATTACGAAGATCTTACGAATGTTGTGCACGACAGCTGCCCTGCGGTAATGTCTTGTGAAAGAGGTCTTGCCTCATTTGCACAGGCACTTTGTGCAGTTAGAAAACTGTACTCTGCACTTCGCACATCAACCCTGCTGCAGCTTATATGCTACTTCTTCGGAATAATTCTTGTGACGATGATATGCTGTATGAGCGGCGGAGCGGTTATGTATTTTCCTGCAAAGCTTTTTATGCCGTTAGTGCTTTGCGCTGCCGCGACTCTTATGGGCTTGAAAGGTTCATTATGAACAAAAACCTCTTCAGTATTCTGAAGAGGTTTTTGTTGTAAGCAAATTACACTGCCTATGATAAAGAAGCAAACAGACCGTATGATTTCTCTTGTTTTTCGGTTACAAGTCCTCCGCCCGGGAATACAGAAGCAAGCTTTTGGGCGTAATCTCCGTCTGCATGCTGAAGCAGATCGAGACAATCTGCAAGAGAGAATGTAAAATTATCGGGGAGGATAAGGCTCTGACCTTCAGATGTTTCCCATACTTTACCGTACAGAGAGGTCATTTCTGTGTTTTTTTGACCGAAAAGCTTAAGCCGTTCATCAGAGCCTGCATACCTGATGCCGTTTTCGGTAAGCTGAGGAGTATTTAATACTATGCAAACAGCACGTAGGGTATCCGGGTCGGTTTCATCGGGGAGATATGCGGCGGCAGAACCTGCGAACATCTCCTGTCTGTCTATAAGCAGTTTTTTTCCGTCGGGCATATCGAGCAGAATTTTGTTTTCCTCAAAGGGTATGGAATATGTATGGTCAGTTCCAAGAGATGCTATGAGCGGAACACCGATAAAAAGAATTATCAGTATACAAAACACCCGAACAATATATTTTACCATAATAAACCTTCTTTTCCAATATAATGTTAATATCCAACAGCGCTATTGACTTTGCAGTTTTTGTATACTAAAATAATATAATAAAGACAATACCGTGGAATGGAATGTCTTTATAAATTTACGCGCACTTTTGCTTGAATATTACGCAAAATTTGTGGAAAGGAGGAAAGCCGGCAATGAAAAGATTAAAAGGATCGATCATAACCTTTTTAATAGCTTCTCTTATTTGCGTGCCGTTGCTTGCCTTCATTAGAATCGGTGGAGAAGAAGGCGTGCTCAATTATATTCTGTACGTCCTTATGGCGGCATCAGCTTTGCTTATGCTGGTATTTTCTCTTTCAAGTCCGGAGTATCCCAGCTTCCTGCCAAATGAAAAGCGTTCAGCAGGAGCCGGTATAGCTGCACTGATAGCGGCAGCAGCTCACGGTGGAGTGGCTATATTCGGAATAATCCATCCCGAAAAAAGACTTTTCGGATTTTCCGAGGCTGTAACAGAAACTACTGTGGACTCCAGCGGTCAGGTAGTTACGGATGTTGTAACAGCATCTGAAACCTTTGGCACAGTAGGTATAATATATATAGCCATAATGCTTGTAATGGCAGTAACATTCCTTTTCTATGCATTCGGCTTCTTCAGCGGAAAGAATTTTGCAGGAAGCTATGTAATGGTTCCATTTATACCTATCCTGGGAGGCATAGTTCGAGTTGTGCTCACATTCCTTCAGAATGCATCGGGTACCGATATGAGCGCCAATTATCTCGAAACCCTTATTATGGTGTTCCTTATGCTGTTCTTTGTTTCTTCCGCAAAGCTGACAGTAGGAACTGCAGGAAACTCATCAAAATGGGCGATAGGCAGCGGTTGTGCTGCAATGTTCTTTATTCTGCTCGGAATGGTTGAGCCTGTTATGTCAATAATAAATAAAGAACACAATATCCTGACTTTTGCCTCTGAAACACATTTTGCAACAGATTTTTCAATGGTACTTTTTATCCTCGGATATTGTCTGTATGTAGCAAACACTGATATAGAAGATTATCTTGAGGAAATAAACGAGGATGAGGGCGATGGCTACGGAGGTCCTGTGTCCTCAAAGCCGACTCTCCTTACAGGCAGAAACGGAAAAAAAGACAGTACCTATATTCCTGAAATAGCAATGGTAACAACTGTTATGCCCTCTGCACAGACAAAAGCACCCGGAATGCAGGTTGCAAAGTCCGGTACAGCATATTCCGCGCCTGTTCCCCCTCGCCGAGACGGTGTGCCTACAGGTGCTGCGAGACAGCAGGCACGTCAGCGTGCAGGATATTCCGCGCCTGTTCCCCCTCGCCGAGTCCCGATAGGATATCGTCTTGAGGCGGATGAGCTTACCACAAGAGGCGCAGGTATGCAGGTTGCAGAGCAGTTCAGAGTACAGAGAAATGAAGCACGAAGAAGAACTACAAACCTGCTCCGTTATGACGGACTGGATGCTTTCAGAGCAGAAATGAAGGGCGGCAGAACTGCCCTTGACGTCCTCGAATCATCAAAGAACACAGCGGTGGAAGAGGATACATCACTTATCGGAATCAAGCCGATAAATCCGTTCCAGCAGGGCGGAGAAATGACAGCAGAACCTTCTGTTGATCCGGCTGCTGCACAGCAGATGGGTGAAGAGCTGCAGAAAGATGTAGAAAAAATGTATGATGTAGCCGACAGAAGAAAAGGCGGCGACAGAAGAAAAGGTGAAGCTGTCGGAGGAAGACGCTCTACAGATATACAGCCTGAAGAAGTCATTGCGGCACCGGATGAAAGCTCTCCCGATTATGAAGAGCCGATTCAGATTACCGAGGAGACTGAAGACGAGTATCGTGATGTAAAGCTTGCGAACGGTTCGCTTGACAGCAAGATGAAAAAACGCCGAGCATCGGATAAAGAGACCCAGCAGCCCGATATGCAGCAGAATCCATACCAGCAGAATATGAACGGAATGAATATGGGTATGGGTTACGGAATGGGTATGGGCATGGGCATGGGCTACGGAATGGGTATGGGTATGGGCATGAATAATCCCTACGACCCATATGCAGGAATGGGTATGAATAACCCATATGCAAACCCATATGGCGGTGCAAATCCATATGCAGGCGGTATGAATCAGATGCCGTTTGGTTCCAATAATATGTACGCTGAGAATTCCGAAGAATATGAGGAAGACTACGAAGACGGCGAATATTACGAAGATGATTACTACTACGAAGATGAGTATGATGCTGAAGCCGAGGATTCCGAAGAATACGAGGAAGACTACGAAGACGGCGAGTATTATGACGATGATGAATACGTCGAATACGACAGTGAGTACGATGACGAGTATGATGAGTACGACGAATACGACGAGTACGATGACTATGACGAAGGCGACGAGTACTACGGTGACGACGATTCTGATTACTATGACGATGAGGAAAGCTACGGCACATATGATATGTCCGCTCAGGGATGGGAGTAATTAACAAGTAAAAAGCAGCACCCGTTTTTATGGGTGCTGCTTTTTTTACATAATCCAGCGTATAAATATGAAATCCGTTCATAGTTTGTTTGTTGACTGAATAAAATTTTCTTTGTATAATATTTAAGTTAGAATATTAAGAGGTATGGAACACGGGTGAAAATCCTGAATGTTTTACTGTGCCTTCGGAGGTTTTATTATGGACTCAAACAGAATAGCGAAAATATTCGCTAAATTTAACACAGAGGATAAATTTATTTCTGCTGCACCTTTTGGAGGCGGCCATATTAACGACACATTTCTTGTTACCTGTGAAAAAGGAAAATATATTCTTCAGGGATTGAATCATCACGTATTCAAAGAACCTGAACACGTTATGCATAATATAAAGCTTGTTACCGAACACCTTGCAGCAAAGATAAAGGCTGCAGGCGGCGATCCTAAAAGAGAGACTCTTAATCTTGTGAGAACTGTAGATGGAAACACTCATTACTATGACGGAGAAAAAGGCTTTTTCAGAGTATTTCTTTTTATCGACGGAGCATCTTCTCATTCTGCAGTAGAAAAGCCTGAGCATTTCTATAATGCAGCCCGTTCATTCGGTAGGTTCCAGAAGATGCTGGCAGATTTTCCTGCAGATAAGCTTTATGAAACCATTCCCAATTTCCATAATACTGTATCCAGATACAAGGACTTCGAAAAAGCTCTTGAGGAAGACAGAGCAAACAGAGCTGCATTTATCGAAGATGACATTGCATTTATTACTGAAAGAAAGGATATGTGCTCTATTGTCATTGATGCAATGGCAGAGGGCAGTGTTCCTGTGCGTGTTACTCACAATGATACAAAGTATGACAACATAATGATAGACGATGTAACAGGCGAGGGCATCTGTGTTGTTGACCTTGATACTGTTATGCCCGGCTCTATGCTTTATGACTACGGCGATTCTCTCCGATTCGGCACCAACGCAGGCGCTGAAGACGAAAAGGATCTTAGTAAGGTCTGGTGCCGCCTCGACTTGTTTGAAGCATTCACCAAGGGCTATCTCGAGGAGCTTCACGAAAGCATTACAGAGCGAGAGATCGAGCTTATGCCTTTCTCTGCAAGACTTATCACTTTTGAGTGCGGTATGCGCTTCCTGACCGACTTCTTAAACGGCGACGTATATTTCAAGATCCATCATCCTAGCCACAATCTTGACAGGGCAAGAGCTCAGTTCAAGCTGGTGCGTGATATGGAAGAGCACGAAGAAGAAATGAAAGCAATAGTAAACAGACTGAAGGAGAGTATTTGTAAATGATTAAGCCTGTACTTGACCCGAACTTTATGCCCGCAAGGGTTTGGAACGATGAGTTCCTCAAGACTGCAGACCGCCCTTTTTCGATCGCAGTTGAGCGTGAGGATGGGCTTATTTACCGTGTGGATACATTCCTCGGTGATAACGAAAACAAGAATAATTTCTATGTTGAGCGTAAGGTAAAGCATATCCTTTGGGCAGCAGGCGGCTGGAAAGTAATGCTTGCAGGCGACCATAAGGTGTATGAATTTATCGCAGATGCATACACTAAAGACGGACTTCGTGCCTTTGATGTTGACTTCTGGGGTACTGTTTATCAGAAGGAGTTCGTTGTTGAGGAGCGTTCCTTTGAGGATATGCCCGAAAATTCAATGAACCCCCTGCCTTTCGGAAGACATCTGGACGGTTGCAGAGTAGGATTTGATGCAGGAGGAAGTGATATCAAGGTATCTTCTGTTGTTGACGGTGAAGTAGTATTCTCTCAGGAGATCGTCTGGAACCCCAAAGTAACTTCCGATATTAACTATCACTATGATAATGTAAAGGCCGCTATTGAGCTTGCAGCTTCCAAGATGCCCAGATGCGACGCTGTCGGCGTTTCTTCTGCAGGCGTTATCGTAAAGAGCAGACCGATGCAGTGCTCACTCTTTATGGAAGTGCCCAAAGATACCGACGAGCAGAAAGAGCTTTGCCGAAATCTCTACATTGAGACAGGAAAGAGACTGGGTGTTCCTATGGTAGTTGCAAACGACGGCGATATTGCAGCGCTTGCAGCATCTATGGCACTTGACAAGAATGCGATCCTCGGCATTGCAATGGGTACAAGTGAAGCAGGCGGCTATGTTGACCGCAACGGATTTGTTACAGGCTGGCAGAACGAGCTCGCTTTTGCTCCGGTTGACTACAATACCAACGCAGAGCGCGATGACTGGTCTCAGGACTTCGGTGTCGGCGCAAGCTATTTCTCCCAGTATGCTGTTATCCGCCTTGCAGGATTTGCAGGTATCGAGCTTGACGAGAGCTTTACTCCTGCTCAGAAGCTTTCATATGTTCAGAAACTCCTCGAAGAGGGAGATAAGAGAGCCGAGCAGATTTTTGAGAGTATCGGAACATATTTTGGCTATGGCGTCGCAAACTATACTCAGTTCTATGACGTTGATTATATCCAGATCTCCGGTCGTGTCACCTCCGGCAGAGGCGGCGAGCTTATTCTTGAAAAGGCCAAGGAACTGCTTGCAGCAGAGTATCCTGAGATCGCAGAGAAGGTCACAATCTTCCTGCCCGGTGAATATGAGCGCAGAATCGGTCAGTCCGTTGCTGCAGCAAGCCTTGTAAAACTTTAATTTGAATTTAAGGAGCAATACAATGCGTATTAATAACATTAAAATCAACGGTGAGTTGTGCGATGTAGTTGTTGAAAACGGTGTTATCGCTGAAATTGCAGCACCGGGCAGTGGTGAAGGCATCGACTTCGGAGGAAAAACAGCAATCCCCGGTCTTGTTGATATCCATACACACGGCTGTGCAGGCTTTGACACTATGGATGCAAAGTTTGAGGAGATGTGCGAGTTTCTTGCAAAGAACGGAACAACTTCCTGGTGTCCGACCACAATGACTATGGACTATGAGTCTATAAGCAAGGCTATGAACGCAAACACCACTTGCCGCGGCGCAGAGATTCTGGGTTTCCATATGGAAGGTCCTTATATCTCTCCCAAAGCAAAAGGTGCACAGAACGAGAAGTTCATCAAGGCGCCCGATATTGATGAATTCAATTCTCTTCCCAACATTAAAATAGTTACCATTGCTCCTGAGCTTGAGGGAAGTATGGAATTTATCAAGAAATGCGAGGCAGTCGTATCTATCGGTCATACTGCCTGTGACTATGATACCGCCATCGAGGCAATTGAGAACGGCGCAGCCTGCCTTACCCATACCTTCAATGCAATGCCTCCCATCCATCACAGAAATCCCGGTCCTATCCCTGCAGCAGCAGAGAAGCAGATACACGTGCAGGTAATTTCCGACGGACTGCACCTACACAAATCTATCGTTCTTATGCTTTATAGGCTTTTCGGCGCAGAGAGAATGGTTCTCATCAGCGATTCTATGAGAGCAACAGGTCTCTGCGACGGCGAGTATGAGTTTGGCGGTCAGCCCATTATCGTTAAGGACAGCGTAGCACGCTGCCTCGACGGTGCTATTGCAGGCAGCACCAGTACTCTTTGGATGTGTGTCAAGAAAGCGATTGAGTTCGGTATTCCTTTTGAGGATGCTGTCAAGATGGCTACCGAGACACCTGCAAAGCATATCGGCGTAAATAACAAGGGCGTTCTGGCTGTCGGCTATGATGCAGATATTATTATTCTTGACGAAAACTGCAATATTGACACTGTGTTTGTCAAAGGCGAGCAGATCGCATAAAAATTAGTTTACTTTGTTTAGTAAAAACTCCGCCACCGGGCGGAGTTTTTATCTTTGCTTGATATCTTTACGGTTGACAAATAAATCGGATGTGATAAAATTATCGAGTAAATAAAATATGGACGCATAGCTCAGCTGGTTAGAGCGCCTGCTTCACACGCAGGAGGTCGGGGATTCGAGTTCCTCTGCGTCCACCAACGCCCGGATGAGTAATCATCCGGGCGTTTATATTTTCGAATAAGTAATAATTAACGTAAAATATTGCCATAACTCAATATAAAACATTGACACCAAAGTAAAAAAGTTATATAATATTAACAAAATTGTAATATGTAAAAATTGCGTTATTATACTTACCTGAGCAGAAACGGCTATAGAGATAAAGGGATGATATAAGTGAAGAAGCAGATAGTAAAATTATTTTTGCTGTTTGTTGGGGTTCTGCTGGCAATCAGTGCGCTGCCATTAAATGCGGAGGCAGCAGAGTCAGCACCTGAAGAGGGCGAATATATACAGATATATTATGACGATGCGGGATTGCTTTCCAACGAAGCAAATGTAATTGAGCATACAGAAAACGGATATATATGGGTCGGCAGTTATGGCGGCTTGGCTCGTTATGACAGCCATAGCTTTGTGACATACGGAGATGACCACGACAGCATAATGAACGGCGTGAGTGTACGTACTCTGTATGAAGACAGCAAGGGAAGACTGTGGATAGGCTCTAATGAAAAGGGCGTATATCTTCACGAGAACGGCGAATTTCGATTTATAGACACAAGTGCCGCAAAAATAACACGTTCCATACGAGCTTTTACCGAAGGCGAAGGCGGAATTTATGTTGCAACAACAGGCGGAATCGCGTTTATTTCAGACGATGGATTTCAGGTAAAGGCAGTTGATGTAGAGGGTATATCCAAAAGTACGATTGCCGATATGCAAACAGATTCACAGGGCAGAGTATGGATAATTGATACAGACAGCGTTACTGTTCTCAGTCACGGAAAAACCATTTTGAACCGCCAGTTGTCAGACGTTACAAAAAATGACTGCAATTGTATATCTGAGATCAGTGACGGAACACTGATGATCGGAACAAGCGGTTCTGAAGTTATTCGTGTAACTGAAAATGCAGATAATTTTGAATTTAAAAAGGTCGGGATAAAAAACAGTCAGACTGTCAACTGCATTCTTGAGGATATGTTCGGCAGAATCTGGATATGCTCCGATGATGGTCTAGGATATTTCAAAGACGGAAAATTCATAACGACTCACGGCGTCAAGTTCGCATCTATAGAGTACATAGAAGAAGATTATGAGGGCAATCTGTGGCTTGCATCATCACGTGAAGGTGTAATGGAACTTGTACGCGGAAAATTCAACAACAAAACACTTCTCCGAGAGCTTGACGGAGCTACGGTAAACGCGACAATGTATTACGAAAATTATATTTTCGCGGCAACAGACACAGGCTTGGCGGTACTTGACCCTGTCAGCTTTGAAGCAGTAGACCATAAGATGTCAGAAATGCTTGACGATATTCGCATACGCGGACTGTTTGTCGACAGCAAAGGCTATCTGTGGATAACGACATATCAGAAATACGGTGTTGTACGATATAAGGACGGCAAATACGTAAGCATAAATACATCAAAAGGTCTTGCGAGCGATAAGACGAGAGTCGCAATGGAGCTCAACAGCGGAGATATTGCGATATCCTCAGGCGGCGGTGTAAGTATAATCAGAGGAACTGAGGTAATAAAGACCTACACCGAAAAGGACGGATTTGAAAATCCGGTCATACTTTGTATGTGCCAGGATAAGGAAGGCAATATGTACTTCGGAAGTGACGGAAACGGAATCTACCGAGTCGGAACAGACGGAAAGATAAAGGCATATACCACTGCCGACGGTCTCGGTTCCGATGTTATCCTCAACCTCAAGTATGACGAAACTACGGATTCGGTCTGGATCAGCACAGGCAGTAACCTGGCAATCTGGAATGAAAAAGAGGGAATAAAAAATCTCAGCGATTTCAATGTTGGAACAGGCAGTATTTTTGATATCGTATTTGCTGAAGACAAGGTATGGATACTGAGAAATACAAGTGTTGTAATAGCAACACGAGATATGATTCTCAACGGCGCTCCTCCTTCTGATTACATAGTGCTTGGTAGAAAAGACGGTTTGACAGATATAACGTCTAACTCACGCCACTATCTGGGAGAGGACGGTACCCTTTACCTTGCGACCTCAGATGGTATTTACACAATAAACACGGCAAAAATTTATGCAAACGATACTCCTCCTCAGGCTGTTATAAACAGTATAACTGTGGATGGAAAGGTGTATGAAAATCCGGATTCGCTGTCGGTAGGGGCTTCTGCAAAGCGCATAACTATTGAGTTTTCGGCGCTGAATTATTCAACTGGCTCCTGTATGATCGAGTACCAGCTGATCGGATCTGACGATGAACCGATATTGATCAATGGTGACAAGACCATAACAAGAGACTATACAAACCTGCGCGGGGGAAATTATACATTCCGGGTATCTGTAACAAATCCTGCAGGAATAACCACTAAAAATGCCATAGATATAAGGATAGAAAAGCAGAAGGCTTTTTACGAGAATATATTCTTTATTATAGGAATGATATTGCTCGGAATCGCTCTGGTATCCTGGATAATCTATGAAATAGTAAAGAAACGAACTGCAATCATACTCAAGAGGCAGGAGAGATATCACAGCCTTACAGACAGCGCACTGCGCGTTGCTGCAAAGAGTATAGATGCAAAGGACAGCTACACAAACGGACACTCTTTCAGAGTTGCAGAATGTTCAAGAGAAATAGCAAGAAGATTGGGCTGGTCTGAGGAAGAGACAGAGAATGTCTATTATATGGCACTTGTTCACGATATAGGCAAGATTGGCGTTCCTGATTCATTGCTCACGAAACCCTCGGCACTGACAACTGAGGAGTATGATGTTATTAAACGCCATACCACAACAGGTGCAAAGATCCTTGAGGAATTTGAGGGTATCCCTGAGGTGGAATTGGGCGCAAAATATCACCACGAAAGATATGACGGCGCAGGATACTACGAAGGTCTTTCGGGAGAGAATATCCCTCTTGTAGCAAGAATAATAGCTGTCGCCGATGCATACGACGCAATGGCGAGCTCGAGAGTATACCGTCCGAAGCTTGAACCAGAGAAGATCAGACAGGAGCTTGAGGAGGGAAAAGGAACTCAATTTGATCCGAAAATTGCGGATATTATGCTTAAAATGCTTGACGAAGGCTTCGAATCAAAAGAATAGGAAAAAAGCAGACAGCATAAGCTGTCTGCTTTTTCAATACAACAGAAAGTTTAACTGAGAAGCATACGGTCGTTTGCGAATTCTCCGTTGCTTGCCTTTGCAAAAAGCTCCATAAGGTCTGCGACTGTGAGCTTTTTCTTTTCTTCACCGGAAATATCGTAGATTATCTTGCCGTTGTTCATCATAATAAGACGATTGCCTATTGCAATAGCATCTCTCATATTATGAGTGATCATAAGAGTAGTGAGCTTTTCTGATTCTACTATCTGCTGAGTGATCTCAAGAACCTTTGCGGCGGTTTTCGGGTCGAGAGCAGCAGTGTGTTCATCGAGGAGGAACAGTTTCGGATTATTCATAGAAGCCATAAGCAGAGTTATAGCCTGTCTCTGACCGCCTGAGAGAAGACCAACCTTGGTGGATAATCTTTCCTCAAGACCGAGGCCGAGTACAGAAAGCTGAGATCTGTAACGATCTCTGTCTGAGTTGGAAATAGCCCAGGAGAGACCTCTTGTCTTGCCGCGCTGGTCGGCGAGGGCCATATTTTCTTCTATCCACATATCGGCGGCAGTGCCGACCATAGGATCCTGAAAAACACGTCCGATAAACTTTGCTCTTTTATATTCAGGCAGCTTGGTAATGTTTGTGCCGTCTATAAATATCTGACCTTCATCTACAGGATAAGTACCTGCGATAGAGTTGAGCAGGGTGGATTTGCCTGCGCCGTTGCCGCCGATAACCGTTACGAAATCACCGTCATTGAGAGTCAGTGAAAGACCGTCGAGAGCAACCTTTTCATTAACGGTGCCTGCGTTGAATATTTTGGTTATATTTTTAATCTCTAACATTTACGCAGTCTCCTTTCCCTTTTTCTTTACAGCCTTCGAAAAATAAGTCTTCTTGAGATACGGTACAGCGAGGAATACTGCAACGACCAGAGCGGAGAACATCTTGAGAAGATCTGTGTCGAGACCGAGGAAAATAACAGTCTGATATACTATATAATAAATGATTCCGCCGAGAATAACGCCTGAGAGGCGGACGATAAAGCTTGTAGAAATTCTGGAAACAAGTGCATCTCCGATAATAACGGCAGCAAGGCCGATTACTATAGCACCGCGTCCGTCATTGATGTCAGCCTTGCCGGAATACTGTGCCAGCAAAGCGCCGGAAAGAGCAACGATACCGTTGGAAAGAACAAGGCCGACTACCTTCTGGGCGCTGGTGTTAATGCCCTGAGCCCTTGCCATTTTCTCATTGCAGCCTGTAGCGCGGATAGATGTTCCGTACTTTGTGCCGAAGAACCAGTAAAGAGCCATTATAATAACAGCGCAGAAAAGAAGAAGGATTATGAGCGCCTTATATTTATAAAGCTGAGTCAGAAGAACATCGTAGTTTCTTGCAGGGAGCGCCTGATTTGCCTTGCCCATAATCTTGAGATTGACAGACCAAAGCATCAGCTGAGTAAGAATACCTGCGAGGATAGCCGGTATTCCCATAACGGTGTGGAAAATACCGGTTACAAGTCCGGTAGCCATACCTGCAGCGAAAGCTACAAACATTGCAGGCCATACATTCCAGCCGTTTACCATAAGCATAGCGCAAACAGCCATACCTGTGACCATAGATCCGTCAACAGTCAGATCGGCGAGATCGAGTATTTTAAAAGTAATATAAACGCCTATAGCCATAATGCCCCAGATCATACCCTGAGCAACGGCACCGGGCAAAGCATTTAGAAGTCCTATCCATTCCATTGCTTATATTTCTCCAATCTTATATAAAATGCGTAAAACTGTGTCCCTGTTTTTACAGAGACACAGTTTTATTTTTCCTCAGAAAACAGGATTTTTATGCGAGAGGCTCATAGCCCTCAGGAGGAGTGATGCCGAGCTCAGCGCAGATTGCAGCGTTGTACTTCTTTACGGGAGATTCATCATAATCGATAGCCATCTCAGAGATGTCAGCGCCGTTCTTAAGAATTTCAACAGCCATTTCACCGGTCTTGTAGCCAAGGTTGTAGTAGCTGATAGAAAGGGTTGCGATGCCGCAGCCGCTGCAGATACCGGCTTCACCTGCGATGATGGGAGTCTTGGTGGGAAGAACAACGTTGTTGATGGTTTCTGTGCAGGAAGCAGCAGTGTTATCGGTGGGGATGTAGATTACATCACAGGTTGCAGCAGCCTCGGCTACCTGTGCAACGTCAGAGGAAGCGGAGAAGGAATAATCCTTAACGGTAAGACCCTTATCCTCGAGATATTCCTTAACAGCCTTTACCTGATATGCGGAGTTGGGCTCTGCAGAGCAGTAGAGCATAGCAACAGTTTTTGCGGTGGGTACAAGGTCAATGATCATCTGAGCCTGCTCGGTAAGGGGAGCAAGGTCGGAAGTACCGGAGATGTTGCCGCCGACAGTACCGTTAAAGTTATCAAGCTCGAGAGCAACACTGTATTCGGTGATGGATGTGCCAAGGATAGGAATGTCAACGGTTGCGTTTGCAGCAGCCTGAAGAGAACCCGTTGCGTTGGCCATAATGAGATCGACGTCTTTTGAAACAAAGTCATTGACTATTGTGGTGCAGATGTTGTTTTCGCCCGCAGCATTCTGCTCAAGGAATGTGACGTTTTCTTCGCCGAGACCTGCAACAACAGCATCCTTAAAGCCCTGAGTTGCAGCATCAAGTGCATCGTGGGTTACAAGCTGGCAGATACCGATTGTGTATTTGCCGTCATCTTTTTTGCCGCAGCCTGCAAAGCAGCAAATCATAACAGCAAGAGCCATAATGGCAGCTAAAATTCTGAGAAGCGACTTTTTCATAACTTTTTCTCCTTTTTACTTGTCTCGTTTAACGCGTTGAAACTTTAAACCGTTAAATTCAACTACAGTTTATACCCGGTTTTTTTATTTGTCAAGCATTTTTGTTCAAATTTTTTCAATTACATTTTTAACCACGTGTTTGATGAAGCTTAGAGTATACAATATAAAAAGAAAGATAACAAACTGTTTCAATATGGGTTTACAGGAAGAAGATACTCGTTGAAAGATATAGTCGGATGTGCTAATATGCTGTCAGGATTTTTGGTTATAAACTCCGAATGTTCTAAATCATCATATAATTAACGAAAAAGCATTTGACAATTTAGGTTAAATAAGTTAAAATATACTAAACTTTATTTGTGCAATTTGACGCTTTACCGCGATAAATTTCACAAATAGTTAACTTTTAAGGAGGAAAAACAATGAAGAAAATCCTGGCAATGCTGCTCGCAGTAGCTATGCTTCTTTCTCTTGCTGCTTGTGCTGGCAAGGGTGAAGACAAGCCTGCTGTATCCGGCTCCGACGCAGCAAACACACCCGCAATCGATATTGTTGAGGGTGACTTCACTTATCACAGTTACACCACTGCTCTTGGCAGCAACTGGAACCCCCATGCATGGGAGACCAACGGTGACGATGCTATCCAGCAGTACGTTTCCGCACCTCTCTGCACAATGTCCATCGATGACTCCGAGAACGGCGTTTATCAGTGGATCTGGGTTGCAGCAGTTAGCGTAACAGACGTTACCGCTGACAACCACGCTGACCTCGTAAAGTACAATGTTAACCTTCCCGAGGGTCAGACCATCGGCACTACCGATGCAGGCTTTGTCTTTGAGATCAAGCTCAACCCCGAGATGAAGTGGGAAGATGGCACACCCATCAACGCTGACACTTACATCTACTCCATGAAGGCTCTTCTTGATCCTAAGATGCGTAACTACCGTGCAAACCTTTACTACAGCGGTGAGTCCGCAGTAGCAGGCGGTAACACTTACTACAACTCCGGCGCACCCATCTATACTGCTGCAGTTGCACCTTACGGTGAAGGTGAGACTCCTGACTACTCTTATGATCTTGCTGCAGGTATTGAGGCAGGTAATGTTTACATCCACACCAATACTACCGAGATGACTCTCGCTGGATACACCCTCAACGAGCTCGTAAACACCTACGGTGCTCCCGGTGCTGCAGAGCTTGATGCTATCAGCGCAGAGGCTAATGCATTCGGTTACACCAAGCTTACCGCTGAGAACCTTGAGACTGCTAAGGCTCTCGTTGGCGCTTGTCTTGCTCCCTTCGGTATGGATTGGGCAGCAATGAGCGAAGAAGAGCAGACTCAGCTCTTTATGGAAGCTCTTTGGATCAACGACGGTTCCACCTCAGCAGTTGCTGACTATGACAGCACCGTTGGCTGCTACAAGGTTGACGATTACACCATCCGTTACGTCACCCAGAACCAGATCGACTACAACTACTTCCTCACATCCTGTACTTCCAACTGGCTGGTTTACGAGGATCTTTACGAGGCAGGCAAGGACACCTCCGGTGAGCTTGTAACTACCGACTACTGCACCTCCAAGGAAACCACCATGTCCTATGGTCCTTATAAGATCGAGTCTCTCCAGAATGCAAAGCAGATCGTCTTCACCAGAAACGAGAACTACTATGCATATGAGAAGACCGCAAGCGGCTATCTCTACGCTATGACCGACTACCTCGTAGACGGCGAGCAGAGACAGGCTTATCAGACCACTAAGATCATTATCGACGTTATGGACGACGATGCTGCAAAGCAGGCATTCCTTAAGGGCGACCTTACCGAGTGGACTCCTTCTGCAGACGATCTCCCCACCTATGCAGTTTCCGATCAGCTTTACAAGGCTCCGGAGACCTACACCATGTCCTTCTTCTTCAACTCCGGTGTTGATGCACTTAAGGAAATGGACAACTCCAAGGGCAACCAGAACTCTGTTGTTCTTTCTAACCACAGCTTCCGTAAGGCATTCTCTATGGCTATCGACCGTGAGGAGTTTGTAGGCGCAACCGCTGGTTATATGCCTGCTTACTCTATGCTCAACAGCCTCTATTACTACGACGTTTACAACGATCCTACTTCTTCTTACCGTAACTCTGAGCCCGCAATGCAGGCTATCTGCAACTTCTATGATGTTAAGTACGGTGCAGGCACTCCCTATGCAGATCTTAAGGCAGCTTATGATTCTATCAACGGCTACAACCTTACCATCGCTAAGGAGCTTATGAAGAAGGCTTGCGAGGAGCTCGTTGCTGACGGTCTCTACGTAGCAGGCGATCCTATCCACATCCGTCTCGGTTGGGCAAAGGGCGCTCTCACTTCTTCCGACAACCAGTGCGTAGTTCTTATCGAGAAGTACCTCAACGCAGCAGCAGAGGGTTCCGGCTTCGGCAAGATCACTCTCGAAGGCGTTGGCAACATCACTGACCGTTACGGCGATGTTCCCGCTGGCGAATATGCAATCGGTTACGGTGCATGGGGCGGCGCTGCATTCTATCCGTTCCGTAACTTCCAGGTATATTGCGATACCGAGGAGTATGCAGGTCAGATCAACGAGCTCGGTTGCTGGGATCCTGCAACTGAGACCCTTACCCTTACTGTTGAGGGTCAGGAAGTAACCAAGACCTGGCAGGAGTGGTCCCGCTGCATGGTAGGTTCCGGAGATATGGCTAACAAGTCCTTTGAGACCAAGCTCCAGATCCTTGCTAATATGGAAGAGGCATTCCTCAACTTCGTATATCGTATTCCTCTCTGCTCTTCCACTATATGTGCTATGCTCAGCTATCAGGCTAACTACTATACTCAGGATTACAACATCATGTATGGTTACGGCGGCCTTGAGCTTATGACCTACAACTATACCGATGCTGAGTGGGAAGACTTTGTTGCTTCTCAGGGCGGTACTCTTAACTACGAATAATCGGTATACGGATTTATCCCCCGAATTCATAGTTTAATGACTCGTTAACAATGGCCAGGGGGGCAAAATGCCCCCCTGGCTTTGGGCGACTTAAAAGGAGTTTGTCGCCCAATAGGTTTGCTACTGTTTTTCGCTATGGATAGTTCCCCGAGAATGTCCCGGAAAGCGAACGATTTGTAGCGAAGAACAGTAGGTTTCAGCGTGTGCTGATTTCTTTTCTCAATAAAAAGTAAAGGAGAGCGATGCATAAATGAAAATGGCAAAGTATGTTGTAAAGCGTATAATTCTGATGTTCTTTACGCTTTTTATTATTACTGCTATCTGTTTTGCATTGATTCGTATGCTGCCTCGTTCCCTGCCTCAGGAAGCAGTAAAGGCAGAAGTAATGCTGGCTCGTTGGGAAGCACTGGGATATAATGAGCCTTTGATTGTACAGTTCTGGATATACCTTAAAAACATCTTCACAGAGTGGGATTGGGGTACTTCCTGGTACATTCAGTTCCGTGAGCCCGCATGGGATCTTCTTACAGGCCGTCTTGCACCCACAGTGCTTGTAAACCTTTATTCCACACTTATCTCTATTCCCATCGGTATTGCACTCGGCATCTATGCAGCTGTCAAGAAGAATAAGTGGCAGGATTCCTTTATCAGCACAGCGGTTATGGTATTTGTATCCGTACCGTCCTATGTTTATGCATTCCTCGTACAGTACTTCCTGTATTTTAAGCTCGATCTTCTTCCTCTGCAGGTATATTCTCTCGCAGACGCAGGCGGATCCTGGTTTACAGGCAAGATGTTTGTATCTATGATTCCTCCTGTGCTGGCACTTTCCTTCGGTACCATCGCAGGTATGACACGTTTCACCCGTGCAGAGCTTACAGAGACACTTACCTCTGACTATATGCTCCTTGCACGTACCAAGGGACTTACCCGTTCTCAGGCAACCTCACGTCATGCACTGAAAAACGCAATGGTCCCCATTCTGCCTATGATCATCTCCAGCTTTGTTGGAATCCTGGGCGGTTCCTTTGTTATCGAGCAGATATTCGCTATCCCCGGTGTCGGACAGCTTTATCTGCAGTCTATAAGTCTTTTCGACTACGATGTATTTATGATGGACTGTGTATTCTACGTATTCGTCGGTCTGCTTGCAGGTATCGTTGTTGACCTGAGCTACGGATTCATCGATCCGCGAATCAGAATGGGAGAGAGGTAAATTTTATGGAAAATAACAAAAAAAATTATACTCATATTCCCAAAGAAAAATTCGCCTTCGTCAACGAGGGTGAAAGACTTACAGATAAGAAGTTTGAGGATAAGCCGGTCGGTTATTTCCGCGATGCGTGGAGAAGATTCCGCAAGAGCCGTGCTGCAGTTGTGGCAACTGTTATAATCATCATAATCATTCTCTACTCTTTCCTCGCACCCCTTCTTATAACAAATCACGAATCCACTTTTATGGTAAGCACCTACGCAAAGAAGCCTCCCAGAGTGGAAGCACTCAAGACAGAGGGCTTTATGGACGGCGGTGTAAACCGCGATTTCTCTGAAAAGGGACTTATCAAGGCATATGCAATAGGTATTGGTGCCGAAGATTATGAAGGTAAGGGAATATCCCTTGAAGATGGCATCAAGAGCGACTACCAGCCTATGATCAAGGTTGACGAACCGACCATCACCATTGGTGCAGGCAAGAAGGAAAGCCGCATCTATGCAGGCCGAATCGACGCTTACCTTGAGGTCGGCTTTATCTACAGAAGTATTCCTCAGTCTGAACTGCCTAAGATTCTTGAGTGGCAGGAAAAGACCGGTTTCCAGGTTCTTTATCCCCTTGTTGAGAACAACGAGTGGAACGTCGATTACACCGATGCTAACTACTGGTACAAGTCCAAAAAGGGCAACCCTGTAAGAATTGACGACTTTGGTATGTCCAAAACAATGGATATTGATGACCTCGAAAAGGGCAAAAAGCTTGAGGACAACTACAAGCGTGACGGCCAGGGTAACCCCATTTATTACGAATACACCGGCGGCGGTGACTTTGACACCGCACAGCTCAAGGTTCGTGTTCTCTACTACAATTATTACAAGTATCTTTACGATTCTGCTCCCGATTATATCCTCGGCACAGACTCTCAGGGCTATGATTTTGCACTGAGAATCGCAGGCGGCATCAAGCTGTCCTTACTTGTTGCAGTTTTCGTATGCCTTATCAACTTTGTCATCGGTGCTGTATACGGTGCTGTTGAGGGTTACTACGGCGGCGCAGTTGACATCGTTCTCGAACGTATCTCCGATATACTTGCAAACGTTCCGTTCATTGTTGTTGCTACTCTTTTCCAGATCCATCTGGCGGCAAAACTGGGACCGATTGTGTGTCTGCTGTTTGCGTACGTCGTAACAGGCTGGATCAGTACAGCAGCCCGTGTACGTTCTCAGTTCTACCGTTTCAAGAATCAGGAATATATTATGGCTGCACGTACACTCGGTGCACGTGACCGCAGACTTATCTGGAAGCATATATTCCCCAACAGCTTGGGAACACTTATCACATCCTCTGCACTGGCAATTCCCAGTACTATGCTTTCTGAGTCGATGCTTTCCTTCCTCGGAATCGTAAAGCTCGGCACTGCAGAGAGCACATCGCTTGGTACTCTGCTTGCGGATGCGAGTGCTATCTGGGTAAATTACCCCCACCTGATGATCTATCCCGCAATCGTTATCTCCCTTATGATGATCTGCTTCAATCTGTTCGGTAACGGTTTGCGTGACGCATTTAATCCCGCACTGCGCGGCGTGGAGGAATAAACTATGGATAAGATTTTAGAAGTAAAAGATTTGAAAATCTCCTTTCGTACCGCCAATGGTACAGTAAAGGCAGTAAGAGATATTTCTTTTGACTTAGAGCGCGGAAAGACACTTGCTATCGTCGGTGAGTCCGGATCAGGCAAGTCCGTAACCTCCAAGGCTATCCTCGGTATTCTTGCAGGAAACTCTATTATTGAGGGCGGCGAGATAATCTATAACGGTCGTGATCTGCTCAAGATCAGCGAGGAAGAAATGTGCACAATCAGGGGCGACAAGATATCTATGATATTCCAGGATCCCCTTTCTTCCCTCAATCCTATTGTTAAGATAGGTAAGCAGATAACAGAAGCAATGCTTCTCAAGAACAAGACCAGCCGTAAGCAGGCAAGAAAAGAATTCAATGATCTGCTTAAAATTCTCAAGGCAGAAATGATTGCTGCAACAGGTGAAGAGGAAAAGGTCAATGCGCTCTGCGAGACCTTTGACAAATTCTGCATTGAAGCAAACCGTCTTGAGAACAGCTATAATAATGCAAATTCCGAAGCGAACCTTATTCTCGAATCCATTGAGGATGTATCCTTCCGTCTGAGCAAGAATCAGAAGATGGATACCAAGGCAACTCTTCGTGGATATTCGAGAGACCTCAAGGCAATCAACGATAAGTTCTTTACAAACGCATATTCTTCGAGAATTTCCAGACAGGCAGACATTCTGTCAAAGGAAGCATCTAAGTACAACAGCAAAAAAGGCGGTCTCACTGAAAGACTTGAAAAGGCTCTCAATGAGACTAAGGATCTCCTGAACGAAATGATAAACCAGGAGCGCCCCGCATTTTTCCGCATAGGATATTATTCTCTCAATAATCCTATTGAAAAGCTGTATGAAATGCCTGTGCCCGAAATGAACGAGATGTGCCTTGAGTATCTCAATGAGAACTTTATGGATGAATTTATAGCCCTTGAGGAAAAGGGTGTCGAGCGTTCATTCAGAAATGCTCTTGAGAAGAAGGTTGAAGTCATTGCTGAAATGGAGAAAGCAGAAGCATATTTCTCCGGCAAATTTGACAGAAAGAGCGCACTGAAATACGCACAGGAGCTTTCTGATAAGGTTGACAGCAGTATTGATAAACTTGAAATAAAGAAGGACAGCATTGCTTATACCTTCCGTTCAAGCATTACAGCTGCAATCAATAAGTATTTTGATTTCAAGAAGCGCAACCCCAAAGAAGAAGCACGTTTTGCACGTCAGAGCAGAAGAAGAGAAGCTCTTATCAAGCGCGGCAAGAAAGTTGACTGGAAGGTCATCCCTAAGAACGTTGCAGATCTTGGTGAGCTCAAGAATGACATAGTAAAGACCGTTACTGTACTCGGTGCTCATTATGAGTCCTATGTCGCCGCTGCAGAACAGGTGGATATCCATCAGCGCAGTGTTGATCTTATCGATAACTTTAAGGATAAGGCATCAAAGGTAGTTTACAAGGTAACCAGAGCAATGGCAAAGGCAAGAGCCATAAAGCTTATGGAAGAGGTTGGCATCGCAGAGCCTCGTATGAGATACTATCAGTATCCCTTCGAGTTCTCCGGCGGTATGCGTCAGCGTATAGTTATTGCTATCGCACTGTCTGCAGACCCCGAGATCCTCATCTGCGACGAGCCTACAACCGCTCTTGACGTTACCATTCAGGCACAGATACTTGAGCTTATCAACAACCTGAAGAAAGAACGTAATCTGTCTGTTATTTTCATCACCCACGACCTTGGTGTTGTTGCAAATATGGCAGACGATATAGCTGTTATGTACGCAGGAAAGATAGTTGAACAGGGCACTGCTGATGATATTTTCTATGATCCCCGTCATCCGTACACCTGGGCACTGCTTTCATCTATGCCTGACCTTGATACCAAGGAAAAGCTGGACGCTATCCCCGGTACACCTCCCAATATGATCTATCCGCCTCAGGGCGATGCATTTGCAGCACGTAACAAGTATGCAATGCAGATAGATTTTGAGGAACAGCCTCCTATGTTCGAGGTCTCAGAGACACATAAGGCAGCAACCTGGCTGCTTCACCCCGATGCACCCGAGGTTGAAATGCCGAAAATTATTACAGAAAGAATCGCAAGAATGAAGGAAAAGGCAGGAGGTGCTTTGGATGTCTGATATCAAAGAAAGAGAGACATTGCTGAGAGTTGAGCATCTGTGCCAGTACTTCGGACCTGTCAAGGCTGTTGATGATGTAAGCTTTGACATAAAGAAGGGCGAAGTTTTCGGTCTGGTCGGCGAATCCGGCTGCGGTAAGACTACAACAGGACGCTCCATTATCAAGATCTACGATATTACAGCAGGCAGCATCTATTTCAAGGGTCAGCGCATATGTGCGGGCGAAAGAGGCTACAGAGAAGAGATCAAGGCTGCGCGCAAGGAGATCCGAAGCCTCAGATTAAAGGGCTCTGCAGATGCAAAAGAAAAGATTGCAAGCTGCAGAAAGAGAATCCCCAAGCTTTATTTGGAAATTAAAAAAGCCAGATTTGACCATAAGAATTGTGACAAGAGATATGCACAGACTCTTATGGACAATGTCAATGTAAAATACAATAACGGCGAAGGCTTGAGCAAGGAAGATAATAAGAAGTATAACGACGAGATCCGAATTGCAAGAAACACAAAGCTTATCACTCAGATACAGATGATATTCCAGGATCCTATCGCTTCTCTTAACCCCCGTATGACGGTCCGTGAGATAATCGCAGAGGGTCTGGTTATAAACGGCATAAAGGATAAGGAATATATCGACGAAAAGGTATTTGAGATACTTGAGCTGGTAGGTCTTGTACGTGAACACGCAGGACGTTATCCCCACGAATTTTCCGGCGGACAGCGTCAGCGTATCGGTATCGCTCGTGCAGTTATTATGCACCCCGAACTGCTTATTGCCGACGAGCCTATTTCCGCACTGGACGTTTCCGTTCAGGCACAGGTTATAAACCTGCTCAATGAGCTTCGTGAAAAGCTTGGACTTACCATTCTTTTCATCGCTCACGACCTTTCTGTCGTCAAGTACTTCTCCGACAGAATCGGTGTTATGTACTTCGGTAAGATGGTAGAGCTTGCATCCTCTGATGAGCTGTTTGCACATCCTCTCCATCCTTATACAAAGTCGCTTCTTTCCGCTATTCCTCTGCCTGATCCTCATTCTGAGAAGAACCGCCAGAGAATAGTTTACAACTCCCTTGCAGAGCACGATTACTCTGTTGACAAGCCCACTATGCGTGAGGTTGCTCCCGGACACTTTGTTTACTGCAATGATGCAGAGGAGCAGCGCTACAAGGAGGAGCTTGGTCAGTGAGCAAAAATGTGAAGGTACGGCTTATTAAATACGGTGTTTCCATCGGCATAGGGCTTTTGCTTGCCTATGGGTATATTGCACTGAGAGAATTTTCTCCTGCACCCCTCGTGGAAAAATACCGAATGCTCTGTGATGCCTTTACGATTCCCGGAGTGGTGCTTCTGATGTCAGGAGCCCTTATGTCAGTTGCCAATGCAGGTGCGTTGGAAGGCGTTGGATATGTACTTTCTCAGGGCTTTGGTATGCTCATACCGGGAAAGGGACTGGGAACAGAAACCTATGAGGAATATATAGAGCGCAAGAGAGAAAAGAGAGTCAAAGGCTATGGCTTTCTGTACATCAGCGGAGCACTGTTTCTTGCTGTAGCTTTGGTATTCATAATTCTGTTCTACTCTATTTACAACAAATAAAGCGGTGCCGTAATATAGGGCTTCGTAAAACAGTTAACCCGACCTGTGAATTAACAGGTCGGGTTTTTGTAATATGCGAGGTTATCTGATAAATTAGGATTTGTTCAGTCAATAGTCTTTACCATAATCGGAAGCCCATTACTGGCTTTTTTTCCAGTCTCCGCATATCCACAATGCTCCCAAAATTTTTGTGCTGGCCCATAGGCGGATACATAGCATTGTTTTGCATTCTCGCTGCACAAGCAACTTTCTACAAAGGAGACGAATTCTTTGCCGCGACCAGATGCGCGGCAGGATGGAATCAAGCCTATCTCCAAAATCGTTCCGAATCCTGGGATTTCGCTAAATGCAAAATTCTCGGTATCGATTGTCCAGAGGGCAAAGCCAATATATGCGTTTTCATCTTTTGCGAAACATCCGCTGATTTCGTGATTAATTACCTTTTCAAACATAAAGCGAATAAATGAGTCTATTTTCTCCTGCGGTGTATTCTCATCCTCGCCTTCACAATAATATGCACTTGCCAATTCATAAAATATATCATAATCATTCTCACAAATTTCAAGATAGTCCATATTGAGATACCTCCACAAATTCAATCTTATTGACTTGTTTAGATTTTACCATACAAAGAACCAACACACAAGCAAAGGGACAGAGGCTTTAGCCTCTGTCCCTGCGTACTATTCAAAACGATTATCGCTTATCAGTCGTCCTCTTCGTTCTGGAGAAGTCTGACGAGCATATAGTTGACAAATGCGCGGGCAAGTCTGAGCACGGCAAAGACAAGAGCGGTAACTGCAAGCCCGACAACAAGAATGATGGCGCTGTATGTGGAGAGGAAGCCTTCAGCAGTGTTTACAGCGAACCATACGCTGAGGAATATGCCAAGAATGGCAAAAACAATGGAAAGCACACCGAAGGTACCTGCAAGGCGCTGGAGAGAAAATTCGGTTTCGAGCTCATATGTATCGACCCAGGAAGGTTCCTTTACATTGCCGTTTTCATCATATTCATTTTCAACAGCAAGGATTTCTTCAGTGCTGGGAGCTCTTGTATCTATAATAGAAAATAAACTCATTGTTATTTCGTCCTTTCTGTATTATGCAGCGAGATCGGTCTCGCTCTCAAAAAGATCGTCGACGTAATCGAGGAGATCGCTGTCGCTGACACCGAGATCGTCAAAACCTTCGGACTGCTGTCTTGCGTATTCTTCAAGAGCCTCAGCAGAAGCACAGAAGCTGCAGGGCTTTTCGCGGTTAGCCTCAAATGCCTGATCAACAGAACCCTTGTAAAGCTTAGCGGAATTTTTGAGAGAACCGCAGTCTTCGGAAAGATGATAGCACTTACCGAACTGAGTCCAGAAAACATTGCCGTCGATGGTGTAAGCAGCAGCATCGGACTGAGCCTGAGCAAGATCCTCAGCGGAAACAGGAGTCCAGTCGATGGAAACAGCACTTGCGATAACAGCAACAACGATTGCTACGATAGAAGCGATCTTCTTTACCTTCGGATCAAGATCTTTCTCCTTGAGAAGAAGGACAATAAGGGGAACGAAGCAGACGATAGCTGCAAGGAGTCCCATATTGTTCCAGAGGAAGAACTTTACCTTATTCTTTTCGGAAGCGGGGTCAAGACGGTTGGACTTTTTCCAGAGGAGAGAACCTGCGATAACAAGTGCAAGGTCAATGCCAAGACCGATAAGGATATAGGTAAGAATGTTGCCGGGGATGTAGATTGTCTTGTTGAAAACAAGAATAGTGAGAACCTCAGCACCTATAGCAAGGAGCCAGAGAATAACTGCACCCCATCTGAACTTGACAGCTTTCTTTCTGTTTTCAGGGGTAATGATAGCCTTTTTGGTAACTTTTGCTTCTGCAGTCTTCTTCTTTGCAGTGGGGGATTTTTTTGCGGTCTTCTTGGTAGTGGTGGTGCCGCTGTTGACGTCAATTATCTGACGTTCCTTTTTTTCTGCCATATGGAAACGTTCCTTTCTTGCATATTCTGTATTTGTTGCTAAAATAGTATACCATATCTTGTCAATATATGCAATATGCGATAATTAATTGTTGATGCAGTATTGTAGCGGAATCTATTGTAAATATATATAGGAAGGGTTATAATTTATTTAAGTCGATCTTACGGGAGAGAGGAAAAATATGTATAGATTCAACTGTGATTATCTTGAGGGAGCACACCCGAAAATAATAGAAAAAATGGTGGAAACAAATCTTGAGCAGACTATCGCCTACGGCGCTGACGATTACAGCAAAAGCGCAAAGGAAAAGATAAAAAAAGCCTGCGGATGTGAAGATGCCAAGGTGTATTTTCTAACAGGGGGTACGCAGTCAAATTATGCGGTGCTCGATTCGATACTTAAAAATTACGAAGGCGTGCTGGCAGCAGATACAGGACATATCAGTGTTCACGAGGCAGGAGCGATAGAATATTCAGGTCATAAGGTGCTGACGATACCTGCAGTAAACGGAAAGGTAAATCCTGCAGCAGCCCGTGAATATATGAAATCCTTTTACGCAGATGCTACCTGGGAGCATATGGTAACTCCCGGAGCAATATATATTTCACATCCGTCTGAATACGGTACACTGTACAGCAAAAATGAACTCAAGGAGCTTCGCTTGCTTTGTGATGAATACGGAATGAAGCTGTACCTTGACGGAGCGAGATTAGGCTACGCACTTTCTTCCTGCAACACAGATGTGACCCTGCCTGACATAGCAGAATACTGCGATGTGTTCTATATCGGAGGTACAAAGGTAGGCGCACTGTTCGGTGAAGCAGTAGTTTTTACACGCAAGGATCTGGGAAACCGTTTCTTTACGGAAACAAAGCAGCACGGGGCAATGCTTGCAAAGGGAAGAATGCTTGGAATACAGTTTGATGTGCTTTTTACAGATAATCTTTACACAAAGATAGCCGACTATGCAGACAAGCTTGCAATGAAAATAAAAACTGCACTGCTTGAAAAGAACTACAAGCTTTATCTTGATTCATATACAAATCAGCAGTTTTTTATCATACCAAACAGCAAGCTCGCAGAGCTTGAAGGCAAAGTGGTTGTTGATAACTGGGGTGCATATGACGAAAACAGCAGTGTTGTTCGCATAACCACTTCCTGGGCAACAAAGGAAGAAGCTGTTGATTACTTGTTGGAGCTGATGTGAAAGTGAGAACACTGTATGTAACCGACCTTGACGGAACATTGCTCAACTCAGAGAGCAGGCTCAGTGAATATACGCTTAAGACTGTAAATTCTCTTGTTGAAAAAGGGCTGATGTTCACCTATGCAACAGCCAGATCTCTTGTATCCGCTTCGGTGGTCACAAAAGGGCTTTCTGCGAAGATTCCTGTAATAGCTTACAACGGAGCATTTATCTTTGAGCCGGAAAGCGGAAAAATTCTCTCCTCTGAATGGTTTACAAAAGAGCAGGTTGAGTACGTAAAGAAAGTGTTTCTGGAAAACGGCATAAGTCCTCTGGTTTACTCTTTTGTAGAGGGGATAGAAAAAGTATCCTGGTGCGAATATACAGAAACTGAAGGAATGAGGCATTATCTGAACAACCGCCGAGGCGACCGCAGACTGCGTCCGCTCACTTCCCATAAAGATCTGTACGACGGTGAAGTGTTTTATTTTACCTGTATCGGAGACAGAGCTGATCTGCAGGGTGTATATGAAATATTCAAAGATGATGAGAGATACACCTGTACATTTCAGCAGGAATTGAACCGCCCTGAATACTGGTTTGAAATAATGCCCAGAAATGCAACCAAGGCGTCCGCTATAGAAAAACTCAAAAAGCTTTGGAACTGCGAAAAAATCGTGTCATTTGGCGATGCATTGAACGATATTCCGATGTTCAGAATATCGGACGAGTGTTATGCAGTGGAAAACGCTGCAGAGGAACTGAAGAAGATGTCAACAGCCATAATTGGCAGCAACAACGATGACGGTGTTGCTGTATGGCTTGAGCAGAACATAAAATTAATTAATGGAGAAACAGATATGACTAAAAAACAGATTTACAACCCGTTCCTGCCTCTTAACGAGTGCATACCCGATGGTGAACCGCACGTATTCGGAGACAGAGTGTACCTTTTCGGTTCTCACGATAAAGAGGGCGGAGAGACATTTTGTATGCTCGATTATACCGTATACTCTGCACCTGTCGACGATCTTACCGACTGGAGATGCGAGGGAGTAATCTACCGCGCAGATCAGGATCCCGATTACGAAAACCGCAAATATATGTATGCGCCTGATGTTGTGCGCGGAAACGACGGAAGATATTATCTTTACTACTGTATGTCCGGAGATTTCGGGCACGGGGGATATCACGGACCGATAAGCGTAGCTGTATGCGACACTCCGGCAGGACAGTATGAGTATATTGGATATGTAAAAAATCCCGACGGAACGCCGATGCTCGATTATGTCTGTTTTGACCCGGGAGTAATGAACGATAACGGTACAATACGCATATATTACGGAACTCAATATCCATTTGAGGAAGAAGAGGGGTTCTTTGAGAATGAAGAGCACATCAGATCCGAAATGGAAATGTTCGGAAAAACAAGAGAAGAAATTTTTTCTATGGCGAAAAAAGACAGCGTAATGGGTCCCTGTATGGTAGTTGTTGAGGACGATATGCTGACAGTAAAGGAAAAGGCAAAGCATATAATTCCTTACAGAGTAAAAGGAACATCATTTGAGGAGCATCCGTTTTTTGAGGCTGCATCAATACGTAAGATAGGTGAGACGTATTATTTTATCTATTCCTCTATGCAAAACCACGAGCTGTGCTATGCAACAAGCAAATATCCCGATAAGGATTTTGAGTTCAGAGGCACAGTGGTTTCCAACGGAGACGTCGGTATAAAAGGCCGTACGGACAAAGAAAGACTTAATATGACAGGTACCACTCACGGAAGTATAGAGTACATAAACGGACAGTGGTATGTGTTCTATCATAGGCTGACCCATAAATCCGACTACAGCAGACAGGCCTGCGCCGAGCGGATAGAGATCAAGGCTGATGGTTCAATAGACCAGGTGGAGATAACCTCCTGCGGACTGAACGGAGGAGCGCTCGCTGCAGAAGGCACATATCCTGCACCGATCGCTTGCAATATTACAAACGGAAATATGCCTCACGGCTCAAACAGCATATACACCTGCAGTTTTCCGAATGTAAACCACGAGGGAGAAGACAGATTTATTGCAGAGATAGCAGACGGAACGCTGATAGGATATAAGTATTTTGCCTTTGCCGATAACAGCAGACTCAGCATAACATATCGCGGCAGTGCAGAGGGAAAGCTGAGTATATCCCACACCATTGACGGTGAAGTAATAGGCGAATTTGATATAGTTCCTGCAGACTGCTGGCAGACCATCACAGCCAATGTCTCCTTCGAAAACGGAGACAAAGCATTGTACCTAAAGTTTAAAGGCGAGGGAATGCTTGATTTGATGGAAATAGGGTTTTAAAAACAAAGTGCGTGCAGTTTTCTGCACGCACTTTGTTTTGCTATTTCATATTTCCGTTATAATCCATATAACCGACAATTTCAACATTTCGCACAGTACCCTTGCCGACAAATACTATCTTTCCAACATCCTTAAGGGGAATCTCGCTTTCTTCCGTGACAGTTCCCATTGAATTGCCCTTAAGGTCAAACAGCTCAATGGTCTGCTCGCCGTCACCCCATATGAAACGGAGCTTAAGAGAAGAGAGGTCCCTGTTTTTGTATTCGCTGAGATACTTTCTGGTTTCAAGCAAATTTACGGTAAGATTGTCGTAACTGATATAAGCACCGTTTACAAGCGTAGTAGCACAATCGAAGCCCATAAAGAAGGGATAAAGCTCTACATAATCCGCCTTTGTAAGGTCGTAATCGGGAGAGTCTGTAATATAGTATTCAAAAAGATGCTCGTTCTTTTTGAGCCATGGATAAAAATTATCGAAAACATCATCGCCGTAAGCGGCCTTGAGAATTTCAACTTCCTGCTCAACAGTAAGCAGATGGTCAAAACCTGTTTCTGCGTTATTGCACAGATCTATCCACGAGCTGAAATTGCCGTAGACGTTATCGAGGTAAGCCATAAAGCGGAAGCCTACGGAATAAGAGCCGTTGCCCGAATATTCTATAGGGAAGCCATTCTCCATCCAGTATTCTATGCTTTCGGTGTACACTGAAGAGGGGTCAGATATAGACATATCCGAAGAGGCACTTGTTGAGGTGCTGTAATAGTAAGCGATCTCAGGAGCATCAGCTTCGAGATTTTTCAAGCACTTGTATGTGTTGTATTGAGCAAAGCCTTCGGAGGTGACCTGAGAAGAAAATTTTACGGTGTGGGAGTGAAGGAGTGCGTGGGAGGCTTCGTGCAGAAAGGTATAGCTGTTGCCGAGGGGCATATCACCTGAAGCAATGTAAATTATGCCGCTGCCGTCGCTGTAGGCATAAGCGCCACCGGAAAATTCGCTTTCGTCGTTTTCGTTAATAGGGTTAGTTTCCACAAAAACGGTCAAATAATTGTTTTTGAACGTTATTCCTGCAGAGGATTCCATAGCCAAAAAAGCATTTTCGATTTTTTCGATTAAGTTGTATGGCACAAATATGCCTTTTTCCACCACCAGAATAACGTGACCTGTGTTGATGTAGGTTGTGTCATCAGTGATGAAGCTCTCGCTTATCTCGATAATGGGAGATACCGAAAAATCGCAGTTGTTGCAGGTTTTTGTATCATCGTCGCTGAAACGGAAGCTGTGTTCGCAGATGTAGGCGGAACTATCGGAAACAAACTCATCAGAAACAATGTCTTCAGAAACAATGTCTTCAGAAACAGAACTGTCAGAAACAGAACTGTCGGAAGAAGATGCTACAGGGGGAAGTGCAGTATTTTCAGCGGTCTTTTCACAGCCACTGAAAAGTGCTGTTGCTGAAATTAGCACAGTGCAAAGCAGAATACAAATAATTTTTGTGATTTTTGTTTTCATAATCTCCTCCAATATAGTGTTAAAATGAAACCCGAAGGGCGCACAGGGATGATATTTTACCTCGGAGGACAGGGGTCAGAGCTCATACCCTGTCCTCCGCAGTATACAGGATTAAATATTCAAATCAGATATAGGTGAGAGCATATCCTGAATCTTATAGGCAGGAAGTGTCACAAATGCCTTGAACAGATCGCCGTCTATCTCAATGCTGAAGGTGCCGCCCTGAACTTCTGCAAGACTTTTTGCTATAGTCAGTCCAAGTCCGCTTCCGGTAGTGGTTCGGGAGGAATCACCGCGAACAAAGCGTTCCATAAGTTCTTCGGCGGGAATATTCAGCTGTGCGGCAGATACATTTCTGAAAGACACTGTGATGCACTCATCATCACGGTAAGCGTCAATGTACAGCCTCGTGCCGGGAAGAGCGTACTTGCAGGCATTTGAAAGAAGATTGTCAAAAACTCTCCACAGCAGACGCCCGTCAGCCTCGGCGGTCAGAGGAGTATCCTTGACTGTAATAACAGGGGAAATACTGCATTGTTCAAGCCTCACACCGTATTCCGAAACAGCCTGTTCAAGAAGCTCAACTATATTTAATGTAGCCAGCTCAACCTTTATGTTTCCACTGGTGACCTTTGATGCCTCTACAAGATCCTCAATAAGTCTTCCGAGACGCACGGCTTGACGGTCAAGGGTGTCAATATAACCTTTTGCAGTTTCATTTTCTACTTTTTGTTCTTTGAGAAGTCCAACATAGTTCACGATAGAGGTGAGAGGGGTTTTGAGATCGTGGGAAACATTGGTTATAAGATCGGTTTTCATACGTTCACTGCGAAGCTGCTCTTCTATTGCAGATTCCATATCATTGCTGATCCTGTTGAGATCATCGGCAAAAGTCTTAAGAGGCGGAAGCAAATTTTTAGAGTCAATATTAAGATCGGTACGTCCGTCGGCTATGACAGAGGCTGCTTTTTTGAGATTCTGCAGCTGAGCGGTAAGTATAATTATCAGAGAGATAACTGCAAGATTAAACAGTATAAGCATCCCGATTCCAAGTGAAGTTTTTTTAAATGCAATTATTGTAAAAAATACATTTAAGATAACCCATACGACGCAGCAGATAAGAACAATGCCTATATCGGAGAATTTACTGCGGATCCAGTCGATAATTCGATAAAGGCTGTATATGAGAGTATATTTCCACCAGTCTTTTCGTCTGAAGCGAACAAAAAGCCAATAAAGCACGCCAATACACACAAGTGAAAGCACATAGGCGGACAAAAGAAAAAGTATCAGATTGAATTGCTTGCTGTCTGTACAGCTTTGAGATTTGTCCAGACAGAATACAAGAAATAAGATCGCAAGGGCAGAAAAAGACACAAATAATTCAAGAGGAATACGCTCGAACTTAAAGGGAGAGCGTATCGGATAAGAAGCAGAATAAATCAAGAGAACAATAAGAAGCAGTGACAGAACAGATGTAATAACAGCTGAAACGGCAATAATATGACGGAATCGGAAGCCGTTTATAATGAAATAGTCACGGGAGAGAAATTCAATGGAGTCCTCAGCACGGGAAATAGTAACGTTATAATAGCCAAGTGTTGAGGTACTTGTATAAAAAGAAGATATTTGGTTAAAGAATTCAACGAAATATTGCTCACCGTATATTTCGTATACTTCATCCTCTGTCAATCCAAAGGTGTTTATGTTCATTTCGTCGAACAGCCAGCGTGAAAAATCAGCATTGGGATCGGGATAAGGGGTTAATGTCTCAAAGCCGATATAGTCAGGGGGAGAATTATATCCGTCTGTAAAAACTCCTACCCATTCATCTGTGTGGGGGCTTCTGCAATATGACAGAGTAAGTGCTTTTGTAAGAGTTTTGCTTTCGACGGCAGAATAATTCTGAAGAATAACGGTTCCGTCGGGGTTTGCTACAGTGATTACATCGTTGCATAAAGGATCGTCAAAATAATTGGAAGCAAACTGCATCCGAAAGTTATGAGCGGCGGTTTCATCGGAGTACAGCTGCTCGTCCAGAAGTATATTTTCGTCAAACTCCAGAATCAGATTACATAGATTTGCTGAAGGGTTCGAATCATATGCACCAAGATTTCGCAAACGGAATGTAGCGATAGAGCCCAAAACAGATACAGGGATAAAAAGTGCAAGGAAGAGAGAAATAAATAACTTTGCAGTAGAATTTTGTTTCAGCGACTGCACGGAAAACACCTCATTTCACAAAAGTGATGTCAGGATATACTCTTTTCAAATTTATAGCCCTGTCCCCACACAACTTTTATATATCGAGGTTCTGCAGGATTGATCTCTATTTTTTCACGGAGATGACGGATATGTACAGCAACAGTTTTTTCAGCGCCAAAAGCATTATCGTTCCATACATTTTGATAAATTTCCGCTGAAGAAAAAACTTTTCCGGGCTGACGCATTAGCATAAGCAGAATGCTGTATTCAATCGGGGTCAGGGAAACAGGTTCACCGTCGAGAGTGACCTTTTTCTCATCGTCATCAATATATACTCCGCCGATTGTGATGGCGTTTGCGGCAGTTTGTCCGCCCAGCTTTGTGAAACGGCGAAGCTGTGATTTGACTCTTGCCATCAGTTCCACAGGATTAAATGGCTTTGTGACATAATCATCTGCACCGATACCGAGACCAAGAACCTTATCGATATCCTGACTTTTTGCAGTGAGCATAATTACAGGTATGTTGCTTTCTTCACGCAGCTTAGCGGTGGCGGTGATACCGTCCATAACAGGCATCATAACGTCCATCAGAATAAGATGCACATCATTTTGACTGATAATTTCCAGAGCTTGTGCACCGTTGTATGCCTCCAACACATTATAGCCCTCAGAATTAAGATATATTTTTAAGGCGGCCACAATATCGCGGTCGTCATCACAGACAAGTACAGTGTTCATTTAAAACAGACTCCCTTTCCACGTATATATTAATACTTTATCATATTAAGAAAAAAGATGGAAGAAGTTTAAGATTATTTTAAGATGAAAACAGAAATGAGAATAAAATATTATTGCATGCAATTTACGGAGAGTTTATAAAAAGCCGTATCCAATATCATTGGATACGGCTTTTTGTGGGCTTAAACAGTCCATGTCCGAACTATTTTATTGCGACTTTGAGCAGGTTAGGTGGACGATATGTAAAGCGGATCAAAGTTGGAAATCATATGGACTATTTCGTTTTTGACCCAGATACACACGCTGATTTATCCACCTAACATGCGAAGTAGGATATTTAGATTATATCTATGTATAAGCTTTATCGCAAAGGAACTTGCTTATCTTGTGCTCGAAGTGCAATGTCAACAACGTCATCAATGCTTTCGATACACCCTCTGCTTATCCAAACTCGTTGTATGGCTTCTATGCCTGAAATTATATATGCACTACGGTATTCCTGCTCAATTAGATTTTCAGACCAAACAGGCATTGTTTCTGGAAGTAATGCAGAAAATTTTTCGTTTGCCAATGAAGAAAGTGCATTTTGATATAAAGTGGTAAAATAACCTGCGTTTTTCTTGATGAATTCAAAATGATGGTGCAAATTTTGTCTGTACGACATCGAGATAAGTTCGTTTTTGTATTCATCAAGCAGCAAGTCAAGCTGAAAATCGATAACATCCTCTTTTGCCTCAAAATTGCGATAAAATGTTTTTCGACCAATGGCTGCTTCTTCACAAATCTCTGTAATAGAGATTTGATGAAAGGACTTTCTTTTCATAAGGCTGAAAAGAGCAGCTGCTATCATATGCTGGCTTTTTATTGCGGTTTTGTTTTTCTGTTTGAAGTACATAAATCCGCCCCACTTTTCCGTTGAATGTGTCAGTTGCTTCATACGCATTGAATTTTGCTTTTTCTCTTGTTATGATAGCATAAAAAGAAAAACGACACAACTGTGTCGGGTGGGAGATTGCTATGAATCTTCAAAAATTCTATATGGGTGAAGTGTTTGATGCATACGAATATTTTGGAGCGCATTCAGAAGATGGCGGCGTTGTATTTCGCACCTATGCTCCAAATGCACAGCGAATTTCTATTATTGGACAATTCAACAGCTGGCAGGAACAGCCAATGGAGCAGCTTCACCGAAGCGGTGTATGGATAGGTTTCTCAAAAGACGCGCAGATAGGACAGAAGTATAAATATGTCATTTATGGCCAGAATGGGCGTGTGGAGCATTGTGACCCCTATGGCTTTGGAATGGAACTTCGCCCCGGAGCTTGTTCGGTTATCCGTGATTTATCTGAATATATCTTTACAGATGAAAAATGGATGAAGAAACGCACCAGAGGATATGACAAGGCTTTGAACATTTACGAGCTTCATTTAAGTTCATGGAAAATGAATGGCAGCAAATGGTATTCGTATAGTGAAATTGCTGATGAGCTGATTGCATATCTGAAGGAATACGGCTACAACTATGTGGAGTTTATGCCATTGTCTGAACATCCTTTTGACGGCAGCTGGGGATACCAGAATACCGGTTTTTACGCACCTACATCCAGATACGGTACTGCTGCACAGTTAATGGAGCTTATCGACAAACTCCATAATGCCGGAATTGGTGCAATCATGGATTTTGTTCCCGTTCATTTTGCTGTTGATGCTTACGGCCTGAAAGAATATGACGGAACAGCTCTTTACGAATATACTCACAAGGATGTGAGAGAAAGCGAATGGGGAAGTTATAACTTCAATCATTCCCGAAGAGAAACTGCATGTTTTATCCAGTCTGCTGCAAACTATTGGCTCAAAGAATACCACTTTGACGGGCTCAGAATGGATGCGGTCAGCCGATTGATTTATTGGCAGGGCGATGAAGCACGCGGAGAAAATGGTACAACAATCAATTTCCTTAAAGTGATGAATAAGGGACTGCATGCTCTGCATCCTACAGCAATACTTGTTGCGGAGGATTCCACTGCATACCTAGGGGTAACAAAGGAAGTAGACGATGGCGGACTTGGGTTTGATTACAAATGGGATTTAGGCTGGATGCACGATACTTTGAAATATTTCGAATGTCATCCTTATGACCGAACATATATGCAGAATAAAATAACTTTCTCTATGTTTTACACTTATAACGAACGCTATATTCTTCCGTTCTCACATGATGAGGTCGTTCATGGAAAGAAAACAATTATTGATAAACTAAATGGCAGCTACACGGAGAAATTTGCTCAGGCAAGACTGCTATATCTGTATATGATTACACACCCTGGCAAAAAACTCAATTTTATGGGAAATGAACTTGCCATGTTCAGAGAATGGGATGAAAAGCGTGAACCTGATTGGGAACTGTTGAAAATGCCTGCCCATGATTCGTTCCACCGATATATGCTTGAATTAAACACGTTATATTTGAGGAGAAATGCTTTATGGGAGCTTGACTATACATACGATGGTTTTAAATGGGTGGATTGCGGAAGCGACAATAAGTGTGTGTTCGCCTTTACTCGTACCGGAAAAAGGAAAAGTGTCCTTGTTATTCTCAACTTCTCCGACAAGGAAGCGGCTGTTGCACCGGAGTTTGATGGCAATGTTACTATGCTTCTGAACACAGATTGGGAAATGTTCGGTGGGCAAACGGCTAAATCAATCAAAAAGACGATTTGCAGGACAATTACTCCGTTTACAGGTATTCTGTACTCCTGCACAAAATAGCAGAAAAATCAAAAAGGTCAAGGTTGTTGCCTTGAATTAAGCAACAACCTTGACCTTTTTGATTTGGCACGTAAGATAACAACTATCTCAACGAAGTCAAGATAAAAAGCAAATCCGAACCCATCGCCAATTGGCATAAGGTTCGGATTTGCTTTTTATGGTGGACACTAACGGAATCGAACCGCTGACAACCTGCACGTCAAGCAGGGACTCTACCAGCTGAGCTAAGTGTCCGTTGCGTTTAATGCTTGAATATAATATCACGGGCAAACCGAATTGTCAATACCTGCCTGAAAATTATTTTAAACATTACGCTTGATTTCGCAAATATCGCGGATCACTTCTCCTGCTAAAACCAATCCTGCGGCAGAGGGGACAAATGAAATGCTTCCGGGGAGACTCCTGCGTGAACAGCCTTCGGGGAGCTCCTCATCACAATCTGCAGGAGATAGGGATTCCTCAGTTGACCAGACACATTTGAGCTTTGATATACCGCGCTTACGAAGTTCCTTTCGCATAACCCGTGCCAGTCCGTCGTAGGAAGTCTTGCTTATATCGGAAACAGTAATTTTTGTAGGATCGAGCCTGTTGCCCATCCCCATACAGCTGATTATGGGAGTGCCGACAGCGTTGGTAAGTTCTACAAGCAATAGCTTGGACTTTACAGTGTCTATTGCGTCAATAATGTAATCATAACCGGAAAAGAACCACCCGGAGCAGGTCTGAGCACTGAAAAATTCATCGCGGCATTCTACAATACATTCAGGGTTGATGTCCATAACACGGCTGCGAAGCACCTCTGTTTTCTGCATTCCTACAGTGGAATGCAGCGCAGGGAGCTGGCGGTTTATATTTGTTAAGCTTATGCTGTCGTTATCTACCAGTGTAAGGCGGCCGACACCTGCGCGGGCAAGAGCCTCAACGGCCCAGGAGCCCACACCGCCAAGTCCGAAAACAGCAATATGAGCATTTTTTATTTTTTTCATAGATTCATGTCCGAGAAGCATCTGTGTTCTTATATGCTGATCCATCTGATAAACTCCCAAATGAAATACTTGTATTTAATCATACTCGATTTATGGCTTTTCGTAAAGAGCATAGAATGAAGATTTATTTAAAAATAGTTAAAATAGCCGTTAAATGTTGACCGAGAAAAGAAAAAAAGATAAAATAAGAATGCGGAGGTGTTTTATATGGAAAATAAAATTATGATAAACACCGATTTAAATAAAGTAAAAGAAAAAAGGGAACGAGCTTCTTTAGTATGGATATCGATTTTTTCCGTGCTGACTCCTGTTGTATGCTATATAATCAGCGAAATTATTGAGTCAGGTATCAATTTTCTGACTGCGGTATCGCCGGAGTATGCGCTTTTCAATATTGTTTACTATCTGGCGGGATATATAATACTTATATCTATTCTGCGCAGCACAAAAGCTGCATCCATAATACTGACAGCTGCAGTTTTTGCGATATGTACGGGAAACTACTACACTGTACTGTGGCGTACTATCCCGATAAATCTCGGAGATATCGAGTGTGCATCAACAGTTGGCAGTGTACTTTACGGATATAATGTAATTATACCGAATTGTGTTATTGTGTCGGCGGTAATACTGGTTGCGTATATAGCGGCAATTATCGTAGCACCCACAAAAAACCCAAAACAGAGCATAAAAAGAAAGTTTATGTATTCCTGTGCAGCTTTTGTGATTGGCGGTATAACATTGGGAGTATGCTACGGACTCACATCTCCAACTCTTGATGTAGTTGGCTCGGATGGCGTGCATTTTGAAAAATACGGATATATTGTAAGCTTTATTTCCAATGCAAAATCGATGAAAATCAGCGAACCTGACGGATACAGCCCGGAAGAAGCAAGTGCGATATTGGGAGCATACGAAAAGGAAGAAAAAGCAGAGGTATACCCCAACATCATAATTGTGATGAACGAATCGTTGTGCGATCTTCAGTCAATAGGAGAGTTTGAAACCAGCGAGGAATATCTGTCCTATTTCAACTCTCTCAAAAAAGAATGTATAAGCGGAGAACTGCTCACTTTTGGAATTGGCGGAGGAACTAGCCTTACAGAGTTCGAACTTCTGACAAGAAGCTCACAGACCCTTCTGCCGTACACCAGTGTAGCGTATATGCAGTATATTGACAGTGAGATACCTACACTTGCGACTACATTAAAAAATTATGACACCCCTTACGAAGTTACTGCTATGCATCCTGCTCAGGCGATAAATTATAAAAGAGATCAGAACTATCCGCTGATGGGAATTGACAAGTTCCTTGACAAGGAATATTTTGATGATCTTGAAAGTCCCCGAGGATTCCTTGATGATGAGCAGTGCTACGATAGAATGATGGAGTATTTTTACTCAACGGACAAAAATACTCCACAGATGATATTCAATATAACTATACAAAATCACGGCGGATATTTTGACACATGTGATATAGGCACAGAAACAGTAAAGATCACAAGCTTTGATGCAACCTACGATGCAGAAAGATATCTTACTCTTGTCAAGCAGTCCGATGAAGCGCTTAAGGGGCTCGTAGAAGAACTGTCTGAGTGTGACAGACCTGTTGTGCTACTGGTTTTCGGCGATCATCAGCCGCTCCTTGAGGATGAATTCTATGAAGAGCTTATGGGTGAAAAGAAAAACTGGACAGCAGAGCAGCACCTCAGCCGCCATAAAACACCGTTTATCATATGGTCAAATTACGGCAGCATCAATGCTGAGGATATGGGATTGACATCGGTAAATTATCTGTCAAGCATACTGCTTGATGCTGCAGAGCTGCCCTTGACAGAGTATGATCGATTCCTGCTTGATATGAGAGAGGATATCCCTGCAATGAATGGCTGTATGTACTATACATCAGACGGTCAGCTGCACGAAGTGGGGGACGAAGATAACGAATGGCTTGAAAAGTATGCAGTGCTGCAGTATGGCGCTTTGTTTGACAACGAGAATATCGATTGGCAGGGATACGATTTCAGCAAAAGTCAGACGATTGATTAAACAGTAACAGAATAAAAAAGCAAAGAGCGAAAATTTTCGCTCTTTGCTTTTTTATTATAGCATAATATGGTTAAGAGAAACACAATATCTTGGGCGTTGACCTGTATGGCTATTATAAATGTTGATTTGTATCAAGTTGACATGCAAGAAAATACTGTTATAATTAAATTGTCGTTTTAATTGTTTTTGTGCAGAAATCTAATATAAAGGAAAATCAAAATGGCTAATAAACCGATATTGATTGTGATGCTGACACATAATGATCGAACTGTAGATAATGCATATGACATATTTAAGCGCTGCAGTGATTTAGAAATAATGTACTGGGGAATGAAAGAAAAACCACTTGAAATAGATGATATGAAAAGAATATACAGTTATATGAAGGAATGCGGCAAAATAACTGTACTTGAAGTGGTTTCATATACCGAGGAAGAGTGTCTGCAAGGCGCAGAAATGGCACTTGAATGTAATTGTGATATATTGATGGGTACGCTTTATTTTGATTCGGTAAAAAAGTTTTGTGAAGAGAATAACATCAGATATGTTCCGTTTGTGGGAAAGGTGTCAGGAATACCCTCAGTTATGAGCGGAGAGACAAGTGAAATATTGTCAGATGCTGAGAAATATATTGAAAAAGGTGTATATGGAATTGATTTGCTGAGCTATAGATACATAGGAAATCAAAGAGAAATGACTAAAAGAGTGATATCAGAAATGAATTCCAGAGTGTGTATGGCGGGAAGCATAGACAGCTACGAAAAGATCGACGAAGTTATGGAGTTTGCTCCGTGGGCATTTACAATCGGAAGCGCCTTTTTTGATAATAAGTTTGGAGGCACGTTTGAGGAGCAGTTAAATAAAGTGTGCGAATATATTAAAAAAGTTAAGATGTGAAGTAATTATGTTCAAAAAATTTTATCCCAGTCAATTTGTTGAAAGTGTTTTCGATATAGACTATAAAAAGGTATACGATATGGGTTACAGAGGAATTGTGTTTGATATTGACAATACCCTTGTTCATCACGGAGACAATTCCAATAAAGATGTTGATGAACTGTTTTTGCAGATACATAAAATAGGATTGAAAACTTTGCTCCTTACAAATAATAGCGAAGTACGCGTAAAAAGGTTTATTGCAAATATTGACACGCTGTACATATGTGATGCTGAGAAACCAAATACGAAAAATTATAAAAAGGCAATAGATATGCTGGAGTTAAACAAAGAAGAAGTAATATTTGTGGGAGACCAGATTTTTACGGATATTCTTGGAGCTAACAGATGCAAATGCAAAAGCATCCTTGTTCAGTACATACTTTTGCCGGGAGAGAAGAAGATCGGCATAAGAAGGCATGTGGAAAAAGTAATACTTGAGTTTTACAAACGAAATAAATTTATGTATAACATATTAGGAAACATATCGAAAGAGGATGTATAGAATATGCCGAAACATAAAAGACGGCTTTTTTGCGAGATCAATCCTTTTTTTTATACGTTATCTCTGAAAAAGGAAATTATAAAAAGACATATTAAAAATTTGTCAGATAAGAAAAAGTTTGCGACTGAAAAGAGAGATGATAAGTTATCGTTTCTTATTTCAAATCACAGCTCGGATATGATAAAACGCGGTAAAGGAATAGATATTACACTTCAGAAAAACAAAGCTGTAAATATCGAATTGGCTGCGGAGAAAATAAACGGAATAATAATCAGACCGGGAGAAATATTTTCATTTTGGCAAACAGTAGGAAGTATAACGAGACGTAAAGGATATATGGACGGACGTGTAATAGAAGGCGGAAAACTGAAAGCCGGAATAGGCGGTGGTTTGTGTAATCTTGCAAACACAATAAATTGGATGGTTTTACGAAGTACGCTGGATATTACAGAGATTCATAAGCATTCTGATGCTCTTGCTCCGGATCAGGGCGGCAGAATTCCGTTCAGCGCAGGAACATCTATAAGTTATAATTATGTGGACTACAGATTCGTCAACAATACAAATCAAGTGTTTCAGATTGCTGTGTGGTGCAGTAATGAAAGATTATATGCAGAGTTGAGAAGTGACAACGATATTCCGTATGAGTACAAAATTTTTGAAGAGGATCATCATTTTAAAAAAGAAGGCGAAAAATTTTATCGAATATCTAAAATTTACAGAAATACAGTAGAGAAGGCAACTGGCAAAGAATTGAAAAATGAACTTATCTGGGATAACCATTCAGAGGTAATGTTTGATTATGATTTAATACCTAAGGAACAGATAAGGTCATAGAGATGTACATGCATATATAAGTAAAGGCTCCCGATATCGGGAGCCTTTACTTATATATTTTTTACAGCTTTGCTTTGGAATAACATATCCTGCAAGTTTCGCCATTTAGGGTGCAGGATGATGAATAGACCTCAAAACCGAGAATTTCTTCACGGGTACTTTCATCGATAACAAGAGTATCTATAATCTGTTTGAGACATTCTATTGTATTTTTGGTAAAGAAATCGTTTGAATGAGGTGATACATAGCGGTCAAAGGGAAGACCGGAAGCATAGTCAAGAGTTTTTCGGTATTCTGAAAGGGACAGGCATTCATCAAGAAAAAGCCAGAGATTGCTGTTGAGAGCGTCGCCTGCAAAGAGTATGCTTTCCTCTCTGAGAAGGAAACCCACAGAACCGGGAGTGTGACCGGGGAGAGAAACAACCTCGATTGTCCTGCCTCCAAGATCAATGATTTCTCCGATTTTCAGGATATCGTAATTGAACGGAACGTCGCTGCAGTGAAAGTCAATAAGCGGAATATCAGCTTCGCAGACATATGAGACAGGAAACTGACAGCAGCCTCTTGCGTGATCGGGATGAACGTGAGAGATAACGACCTTGAAAGGCTTATTGGTAAAGCTTTTTACTATCTTATTAAGATCGAGTTTGCCGTGGGCAGTATCAATAAGTAAAGCGCTTTCTTCTCCGACTATCAGAGTGACACAAACCTCATCATTTTCTGAAATATGAAATATGTTATCGGTAAGCTCAACATATTTTGGAGTCATTACTTTTCCTCCTTAGAGTCTGATTTGGCTTTGTCACTTTCAATGATGTTTCGCACGATATAAACGGGACGTTTTTTTGTTTCGACGTAGTTCTTGCCTACATAATCGCCGATAATCCCTATGCTCAGAAGCTGCAGACCGCCCAAAAGCAGTATCAGCACGACGATGGTTGCATATCCCGGGACATCGATTCCGATTGTCAGCTTCTGGATTATAACCACAATAAGATAAATAAACGCGGCAATTGCAGATATCACACCTGCAACGGTGGCGAATTTAAGAGGCATAGTTGAAAAACTGTTTATGCCGTCAAAAGCATATCTCAGAAGCTTAAAGAAATTGAATTTGCTTTTTCCGCCGCCTCTGGGACGAACCTCATAAGGCATATAATAAGTGTTGAATCCGACATATGAGAAAATACCCTTTGAAAAGCGGAAATATTCGCACATAGAAAGGATAGCATCGACAACAGGACGACGCATCATACGAAAATCGCTGGCGCCTGATTCAAAGCGCACTGATGCAGCCTTGTTGATGATGGCATAAAAGCATCTTTTATAAAATGAGATAAGACATCCCTCGCGGCGTTTTTTCTGAACGGCAGCAACACAATCGTAATCGGGATTTTCCTCAAGAATTCTCAGCATATCCATAACAGTCTTAGGTGACTGCTGCATATCACCGTCAACTATGACGGTGTATTCACCGGATGCGTGGGAAAGCCCGGCATACATTCCCGCCTCTTTGCCGAAATTACGTGAAAAATCGATAACCTTGACGCAGTGAGAGGTGTTTTCGGCAAGACTGCGCATAACACTCATAGTGTTGTCGCTGGAACCGTCGTTAACGAGGATTATCTCAAAATTAACATTTTCATTTGTCATTACAGTGACTATCTCATCGAAAAGATTGCCGATATTTTCTTCCTCATTGTAACAGGGAATAACAAGAGAAAGCTTTATGGGGTCAGTCAAAACAATCACTCCTTCAATAAGATAGATTTAATATAGCATTTACAAAGAAAGCAGTCAAGGTGAAAAAACTCCCCGATTTTCATCGGGGAGTGAGAAATTAATTTTTGGGAGTACCGAATGTGATATATCCAACGTAGCTGTATCCTTCGTTGCCCATAGGATCCTTTATCAGATACCAGTCGCCTGCCTTACCGTATATGGTTACTGCAGTGTGGCGAGGCATAACAAGGATTATGCTGTGATTAAAGCCGGGACCGGTACGCAGTCTGAGGGGCTTTATTTTTGTATCTACAAAGCCTGCAATGGGAGAGGAATAATATACAAGTTCATCGGAAGCCTTTACCGTTGTAGGTGCGGTTGTGGTTGTAGTGGGCTCGGTGGTTGTGGTAGTCGTAGTTGTTGTGGTGGTTTCCGTTGTGGTTGTAGTAGGCTCGGTAGTTGTGGTGGTTGTAGCAGTCGTAGTTGTTGTGGTAGTGGTGGTAGTTTCCGTTGTAGTTGTTGTTTCAGTAGTGGAAGCGGATTCGGATCCGGTGCCCGAAGAGGTGCTGTCGGAATCACTTGCAAGGAGAGCCTTGTCAGTGCCGCTATACTGGTAAGAGCAGAATGAGTAGATGTATTTCAGCCCATTTACCATATATACGGGAATAACACCACCGTTGATGGGAACATCAACATAGGCAGCCCCTGCTGAAACAGTGTAGGTGCCGATTGTGCCGTCGCCTGAGAATTCGACATCGCTTCCGGTATCAAAGAGGGAGTCTATGCGAAGTGCAGAAGGCGCAGAGAAGATATAATCGGGATAAGCAGATGCAAGAGAAGCATCAAGAGTACCCTGGTTAGCAAATACAGTGTAAGAAATATCACTGTATGAGATATCACTGGCACTCTGCATATCAGAAAAACTCATTTCCGCAAAGTCCTCGTCAGAGACTATAAGAAAATCAAGCTGAGAGTTTTCGTTGCCTGCAAGCTGCTCGGGAAGAGAATATCCTGCTGCAGCAAGCTGAGAGGCAAAGGCAGACTTTGTGGATTCTGTGAGCTTGACCTCATCAGCATATATGTAGTACACAGTGCTGACAGCATCGCTGGAAGACAGAGTAACAGTACCGACGGTAAGAGTACCTGCATCGGTCTCGTTGCTCTGAAGTGCGTTTACAGGAAGGGCGGCAGGAACTACCGCAGCTGCCAGTAAAATAAATGCCATAACGATGCAAAACAGATTTCTTTTCATATTCCGAACCCCTTTCAAAAGAGCATTTCAATAAGAATACAAATCATTTCATACTACAGTATATCACAGCTGTTTCACTATTTCCATAGTTTTTTGGGGAAATTTTACTTATTTATAAAAGAAGAGAGGGGAGAAAGGTCGATACCCTGTTCCTTTTCAAGGAGAGAGAGCAATTCTTCAGCAAGCATTTTGCATCCTCCGATATTATCTGCCTCGAGATTTACGGGGAGAATGGGATCGTGAACGCTGAGACGGACAAGGAACCAGCTTTCGCCGAGATAAACTCTGATGCCCTCATGATTATCGTCTGCAATCTCCCAGCCCTCATGCTCAGCGCAGGCTTTTTCGAGGTTCTCAAGAACTCTTGTGCCGACAGCCTTGAAATTTTCTTCAGTAATTTTGATTCGGATTTCAGCTTCCTCAGCAGGAACAGCCATATCAGCGATTAGAGAATTGAGAGTTTTGCCCTCAGAACGAAGCTGAACGAGCTTTATGATAATAAGTGTTACGAGATATGCACCGTCGTCAAGGAAATGATTCTCACGAAGAGCAGCGTGACCGCTGGTCTCGATTGCAAGAGGGCAGTTTATGCCTTCTGCGTTGAGCTCGATAGCCTTGCCTATAACGTTTCTGTAACCTCTGCGGTAGCGGTAATGCTTTCCGCCAAGAGTGTTTTCAATAAATTTCTTCAAACCGAGAGATGTAGTGGAGTCGGTAACTATAGTACCGCCCTCATTACCCTCAAGAGCTATAGCAGCAGCCAAAGCAATAAGTCTGTTGCGGTTGATTTCCTCACCTTCGCTGTCAACAGCGCCTGCTCTGTCAACATCGGTGTCGAAAATAACACCTATATCACATTTACCCTCAAGTGTTGCTTCACGAATAGAGCGCATAGCTTCAGCATTTTCAGGGTTTGGAATGTGGTTGGGGAACATTCCGTCAGGCTCAAGGTATCTGCTTGCGGAGACATCTGCGCCGAGAGGCGCAAGAACTTTTTCAGCATAGAATCCGCCCGCACCGTTGCCTGCATCGACTGCGATGCGATAACCCTCAAGGGGCTTGTCGAAATTCTCTGCATTTACCTTTTCACAGATGAGCTTGCGAAGGAATGCGGAATATTCTGTCATATAATCTATCTGCTGAACTTTGCCGCCGATGACCTCATCGGGTACATCGCCGTTTTCGCAGAAGCTGATAATCTTATCAAGATCGGGGGAATCGAGTCCTCCGTCGGGGGTGAAGAACTTCAGACCATTACGGTTAAAGGGATGATGGCTTGCTGTAATCTGAACAGAACCATCAAGAGAATGATCGAGAGTTATCATAAACATAGCAGGAGTGGACGAAAGACCGCTGTCAAGAACGGTAATACCTGCCTTGACCATAGTGCGAATTACCGCAGCGCTAATTCTGTCGGCAGAGATTCTGCTGTCGTGACCTACTGCCATTTTCAGTTCGCTTGCTTTTTTGCCTGTTTTTTCGCAGAGCCAGAGAATAAATCCGGCAGTAACTGCCTCACACACCTCATCGGTAAGTGCCACAGGTTCGCCGGCAACGCCTTCACTTGCAACTGCGCGGATATCTGTACCGCTCTTGAACTGTCTGAAATTCATATTATTGACCTCCATTCTGTGAAGTATTATAGCCTTAAGTGAGCTTTATGGCAAGCTGTTTTATAAAACATTGCGTTTTGAGGAATAATCAGCTATAATAATACCCGCAAAGCTCAGCTTTGCAGAATTGATCAAATAATTAACACCTGAATAATTATATTCGATGGTGTCAATAAAGAAAGGAAAGAATAAAATGAGCGAATGCAACCACGATTGTTCCAACTGCAGTGCAAACTGCGGTTCCAGACAGAGCAATCCTGCGGACTTTCTTGAAAAGCCCCACGAATTATCCAAGATCAAAAAGGTCATAGGTGTAGTCAGCGGAAAAGGCGGCGTAGGAAAATCTCTCGTTACCTCCCTTCTTGCTGTATCGCTTCGCAGAATGGGCTACAAGGTAGGCGTTCTCGATGCAGATATCACAGGTCCTTCCATTCCTGCAGCTTTCGGTGTTCACGGACGTGCGCTGGGCGATGAGAATGGCATAATTCCCGTATCCACCAAAACAGGAATTGACCTTATGAGTCTTAACCTTCTTCTTGAGAATGAGAGTGATCCCGTTGTATGGCGCGGACCTGTTATCGGCGGTGTTGTAAAGCAGTTCTGGACAGATGTTATATGGAAGGATGTAGACTATCTTTTCGTTGATATGCCCCCCGGAACAGGCGATGTAGCGCTGACTGTATTCCAGTCTCTGCCTGTTGACGGCATAGTAATCGTAACATCCCCTCAGGAGCTTGTTTCAATGATAGTCGAAAAGGCTGTCAAGATGGCAAAGCTTATGAATATACCTGTACTGGGATTGGTTGAAAACTACAGCTATATTGAGTGCCCCGACTGCGGAAAGAAGATTTCTGTGTTTGGTGACAGTCATATTGATGATATCGCACAGAGACATTCTCTTTCAATCCTCGGCAAGCTGCCCATTGATCCTAAGCTTGCTGCAGCTACAGACGCAGGCACAATTGAGCTTTTCGAAGGCGATTGGCTTGAGGATGCGGTCAAGGAAATAACAGAAGGCAAAACAAAGATAGACTAAGTAAAAATCAAACAGAATAAAGGAGTGAACACAGCGTGACGATAGGCTCGACTTTTTGGGAAAATGTCGGAGAAACAGCAAAGAGCCTGTTTTTCAGCGCAAACGGCTTTGCCTTTTTTACAAGGCTCATACTGCCGGTACTTGCGTTTGTAATTGTCTGGCGCTGTGTTCTTTCTTTGCTCAGAGGCAGACAAACTCCCGAAATATGGGCAAATCTCCATTTTAAAAGGGTGGGAGACTGTCCTGTAAGTCACTGGGAGAACATAATAGGACGATCGTCCGGCAGTGACATTGTGGTGGATTTTCCCACAGTCTCACGAACCCACGCCACGCTTATCCGTGAAGAGGATGGCTCGTGGACGATACACAACCTCAATGAGCGCGCACCGCTGACAGTTGACGGTAAAAAAGTCAAGGAAAGCGCCAAAGTGGTAAACGGGTCAACAGTGACAATAGGCGGCGTGCGCGGAACTTTTACAGTGAACAATCCGAAGGAAAAGCGTGCGGAGAGGGGAAATAAGGACGTAAAAAAACGTCTGCGCCCAAGACAGACAGTAGCTCTTCTGGCATCGTTCCAGCTTTTTACTGCTGTGCAGATGGTGGTTTCGGGGATTGATGCAGCAAGTGTCATAGTGTGTTTTACCGTTATGATAGGAACAACACTGGCGTACTATATCATAATGAGTATGTTGGGCCGCACAGGAATCGAGGTTGAACTGCTTGCGATGTTCCTGACAACCATAGGTTTTTCGGTGTCTGCAACTGTTTCGCCTGACGAGCTTTATAAGCAGATGTTCTGCTTCCTTGCAGGATTGGCAGTATTTCTGGCATTGGGCTGGTATCTGAGAGATTTGAAACGAGCAACCACCATTCAGATGCCGCTGCTTGTGCTTTCGGTGGTGCTTCTTTTGGCAAATCTCGTTTTCGGTACGGTTCTAAACGGCGCACGAAACTGGATATATATAGGTTCTGTTTCCATTCAGCCGTCAGAAATAGTCAAGGTAGCATTCATTTATGTCGGAACAGCAACACTTGATAAACTTATGACAAAGAAAAATCTTTATCTTTTCATAGGATATTCTGCGTTTTGCATAGGAATGCTGGCAATATTGGGCGATTTCGGAACAGCGGCGATTTTCTTCGTTGCATTCCTTGTTATTGCATATATGAGATCAGGCGATCTCACCGCACTTGCACTTATCTGTGCAGCGGTGGGCTTTGCTGCTATACTTGCATTTAAATTCACCCCGTATATAGCTTCTCGCTTTGCTTCCTGGGGACACGTATGGAGTGACCCTCACGGAGCAGGCTTTCAGCAGACAAGAACTATGAGTGCGGCGGCGAGCGGAGGTCTGGCAGGAGTAGGCGTAGGAAACGGCTGGCTGTCATCCATAGTTGCAGCAGATACCGATCTTGTATTCGGAATACTGTGCGAAGAATGGGGACTTATCATCGCACTGCTTGCAGTGGCAGGAATAGGCGCACTTGCTGTATTCACTGTTCGTTTTGCAGCAAGAGGCCGTTCGAGCTTTTATGTAATAGCTGCCTGCGCGGCAATGACTGTCCTTGCATTTCAGACTATGCTCAACGTTTTGGGTTCGGTAGATATCCTTCCTCTTACAGGTGTCACTTTCCCATTTGTATCAAACGGCGGTTCATCGCTGATATGCTCCTGGGGTTTGCTCTCCTTTGTAAAAGCGGCAGATACCCGAAAGAACGCAAGTTTTGCAAATGCCGCGCCTCGCCGTTTCAAAGTCAGTATTGAGGAAGAATACACACCCAAACAAGTAGTAAAAAAGGCAGGTGGGCGCAAATGAAAAAGATAGGTATGCGCTCGGCAGTAGTGCTTGTGGTAGCGGCTTTTCTCGTAATAGGACTGGTTATTTACACCGTAAGATTCTGTGCTGACGGAGGAAATTGGATAGCATTTCCCGTAAACAAGCACATTTACAATAACGCAAATCTGACCCGAGGGACAATAACCGATGTTTCGGGGGTAGTGCTTCTTGAAAATGACGAAAAAGGAGTATCTCACTACAACGGCAGTAAGGTTGTGCGAAAAGCAACACTTCACGCAGTGGGAGATAAAAGCGGAAATATAGCAGCAGGGGCCCAGACTGCCTTTGCAGATATCCTCACAGGCTACAGTGAATTCAATGGGATTTATTCGCTGGACGGTGACGGAGCAACGCTTGCACTGACCATAGATGCAGGAGTAAATGCGGTTGCCTATGAGGCTTTGAATGAAAAAAACGGCGTAGTGGCGGTGTACAATTACAAAACGGGGGACGTGCTCTGTATGGTGAGCGCGCCGACCTTTGATCCTGCCAATCCGCCGTCATCCTTTGAAAATAAGAAATATGACGGCGTGTTCGTCAATCGATTTACCTCAGCGACTTATATTCCCGGCTCTGTATATAAGCTTGTGACCACAGCGGCACTGCTGGAGGATGGCTTTGATTACGATGAATATACATTTACCTGCACAGGCTCAGCGCCATATGAAGGGACTAAAGTGACCTGTCCCAACGCTCACGGAACCCTGACGCTCGGAGAGGCACTGTCATGTTCCTGCAACTGTGCTTACGCTGATCTCGGTCAGATCCTGGGAGAAAAAGAACTGAGCAAATACGCAAAAAAGATAAACCTGACAACAAATGAAGTCACCGTAAGCGGTATAACCACAGCGAAAGGCAGTGTGTCTGTAAGCAACACGGGAGACCTTGCCTGGAGTGCAATAGGACAGGGCAACGATCTTGTAAATCCTGCTTCCTTTCTTACTTTTGTGGGAGCTATAGCAAACGAAGGAAAAGCAGAATATCCGAATCTGGTATCTTCGGTTCGCTCGTCTATAGGAATAAAGCTTTCCGCTGATTACAGAAAGTCCGGCGGAAGGTATATGAGCAAAAAGACTGCAGGAATACTCTCAGAAATGATGAGAAATAATGTGCGCAATGAATATGGAGAAAGCCGTTTTCTCGGGATGGAGCTCTGTGCGAAATCGGGAACAGCGGAAGTTGACGGAGCATCGCCCCACTCCTGGTTCGTGGGTTTCTCTCAGAGGGAGGATTTCCCCCTTGCTTTTGCGGTCGTGGTAGAACACGGCGGCGGCGGAAGCAAAACCGCAGGCTCGGTAGCATCGACCGTACTGAAAAAATGTGCGGAAGAAATGGGTGTGGAGCTGTAAAAACGGGCTTTGGGACAAGGAGAAAAATTATGGCAGTAGCAATCGAAATAAAGCAGACAAAAGCGCCGAAAAAAGTAATTACTGCAGAAGAGATAGCTGCACTTAAGAATCTCGAATATGGAGTACTGGATGATTATTTTGTACTCGATCAGAATAGGACAGGCTCCATCACCATAGTCTACGATCCCCGTAAAATAGGCAGGGGCATAGAAGTGTCCCAGAAGGACGGAGATGTATCGCTGAGACTTCCTTTGCCGACATCGGAAAGCGATATCAAATTGTTCTACAGCCTTGCTGAAGAAATCTGCAAAGTCCTTGGCGAAACGAGTATGTATCGTGATGAGGTGCGTATTTCTGCAAGGGACGCGTATCTGTATGCATCAAACGATATTGAGGCAAGTGTAAACGGAATAGACAGTGTAAGTGAGAATATACGCTCGAAAGAGATGCAATGCTTCTATGTGTTTGGTGCGCTTAATCCGATAACACTTGGCGAAAAAGAGATCAATGAAATAAACGGGTCACTGAAGAATTTTGAAGATCTGATGGACAGGCTCCAGCAGATAGATGCGTTTTATTCAAATCCTCATTTTTACAAAAAGAAGGACGGTACTATTTTCGGAGTGTATTTTGTAGGAGAAGAGATAGAGTGCATAGTGCCAAAACACGCACACGCACCGTTTAATTGCGTGAAAAATGTCAGTGAGTGGTATGTTATGACCGGCGACAGCATTTCAGTGCCCTATGATGAATTCATAGAAAAAGCCGAAAAACTGGGAGATTATGACAGCAAACATATTATTGCTGTACTCAGGAAGGATACGGTTGCCGAGCTTACAGAAAAATATGCAGGCAGAACCATTTAAAAGCTAAATAATTATATCCTTGTTTTCGTTTATTCCTGAAGCGAGAAGTGTCCCTGCAGTGAGCAAAAGAGACGATGTATCGCACTCTGAGTCGGTCAGCACCACTAGTTCACAGGGTTCGCGCTCGCCTTTGACAGTGGGTATGGATCTTTGGAGACACAGCAGACTGCGTCCGTTGTCGATGCTTTCAGCTATGAGAGTGTCTCTAGGGCTCATTCCGCAGCATACCGCAGGGAGCTGATGCCGCTCAATGAGTCGCACGGCATTGCGGTTGGCTGATTCCATAATCGGTATAACCCCTTTGCCGAATTTTGCTTTTCTTGAATGGAATTTCAGATCTTTTACTATCAGTATGCCGCGATCGAGCACAAGTTCTCCGCGTCCTGTATGCTCGCGGAGTATAAAGCTGTCCTGAAGATTTCGCTCAATGGCGTAGGCAATACGCGAAAGCAGCGCGGCTTGAGGCTTGTCCGAAAGAATAACAACAGGCAGCATTTTGCGCATCTCCAAACTTCACCAAATTTTAATTGAAATTGAATATCTAATAGTGTATACTAGATTGAGAACTGTGTTTTATCAGGTTTTCATCGTGGAGGTAACCGCATATGAAAGCGGATAAAAATTCTGTATACAGCGCAGTTTTCGGTCGTTTTGCTCCTATGTGGCTGTTTGCAGCGCTGGTGATAATATATGCGCTGTCGCTTTGGGCAGTGTCCATATCGGAACAGGCTGCTGCAATATGTTCGCTTTTGCCGTTTGCGGCAGGGTTTATTGGATGTGTTTTGCTGAAGATAAACGGCAAACTCAAGGGTTGCCATATAACAGCTGTAATATTCCTGCTCTGCATCGCCATTCGGGTGGTTTATATTCTAGCAACACCCTGGAATGAACGTCAACACGATGTCTTTGTTTTTGAAACTCAGGGGCATGCAGGTTATATATATACCCTTATGAAAACAGGAAAACTCCCTGATACAAACACAGGACTTTTCTATCATCCGCCCCTGCATCCTTATTTAATGAGCCTGGTGGGGAACCTGCTTTCGAAGGCGATAAATACCACAGAGCAGGTGTTTGAAACCTTGCAGCTGCTCACCGCATATTATTCGCTGATGTGCGGCTATGTATTCCTGAAAATCCTTAATTTTCTCAAAATGCGGCAGGGTACGCAGGTTTTATTCTTTGCGTTTTTCTCGCTTCATCCGTCCCTTATAATTTTTTCGGGAAGCATAAATAACGATATTTTATGTCTGCTGCTGTCAATGTGTACAGTGCTTTATCTTGTTCGATTCTGGCAGAGCCAAGATATAAAAAATGCGCTTTTAATGGCGTTGTTTTTAGGCCTTGCTATGATGACCAAGCTTTCGGCGGTGACACTGGCGCCGATTATTGCAGCAGTATTTATAATAAGGCTTATAAAGCCTGCAGAAAAACGCACTTTTAAAAATGTGCTTGTAAATGAATTGTGCTTTGGAGCATTGAGTATTCCGCTTGGAATGTGGTATCCGATACGCAATTTTATAAAGTTCGGTCAGCCTGTAGGTTATGTTATGCCTATAGGAAAAGATCACGCCCTGTACTGCGGCGACAGAAGCATTTTCGAGCGGTTTATCAGTTTCCCCGTAAGACAACTTTTTGATAATCCGTACTGTCTCCCTGAGGAGGATTATAATATTCCTTCTTACATTGTCAAATGCTCAATGTTTGGGGAATATTCCTTTGAATTCCCGAAATGGGCGGTACAGATACTGCTTGCGGTCAATTGCGCTGTAATAATATACTGTGTTTTTGCGTCAGTGTGGCTTCTTATGAAAAAGAACTCACAGTCTATTATACTGACAGCGGTGAGCGCTGTTTCCCTGTTGTTTTTTATATGGTTCAATATTCGGTATCCTAACGGATGCTCGATGGATTTCAGATACATTTCTATATCTCTTGCAAGCTCTGCTGCAGTTGGGGCAATGTATTTCGACTGCATCGCAGGCAGATTTTCAAAGGTGAAAAAGTTTTTTGCTGTATTGCCCTTTGTGGTATCGGCTGCATTTACCCTTTGTCTCTATTTTAGTGAAGAACTATTCATTATATAATTTTGAAAGGATTGTATGAAAATGGCTGAAAAAATCAAACTTATAGCTGACAGTATCGTCGACCTGTCTCCTGAGCTTATCAAAAAATATGACATTGAGATCCGTCCTCACGCAGTTACTCTCGGAAAAGAGACTCTTCTTGATACCGTTACTGTAACACCCGAGGATTGCTTTGCGTACCACGAAAAGACAGGCGATCTTGCAAAGACCGCTGCAGCATCTCCTCAGGAATATAAGGAGCTTTTTGAAAAGTGGACAAGTCAGGGTTACAGCGTCATCGTGTTTGCTGTAAGTTCTGCTATGTCTGCAGGCTATTCATCAATCAGACTTGCAATAGAAGAGGTTGAAAATGTTTACTGCGTTGATTCTGCAAACCTTTCCACAGGTGTAGGTCTTCAGGTACTTGAGGCAGCAGATATGATCGCAGAAGGCAAGAGTGCAAAGGAGATTGTAGAGCATCTTGAAGGTCTTGTTCCCAGAGTAGATGCAAGCTTTGTTCTTGATACTCTCCACTATCTGTGGAAGGGCGGACGCTGCTCAGGCGTTGCAGCTCTCGGTGCAAATCTTCTCAAGCTTCGTCCTTGCATCGAAGTTAAAGGCGGTACAATGGGTGTCGGCAAGAAATACAGAGGCAAGAGAATGCCCAGCATACTTTCATATGTTGAGGACAGACTCAAGGATACAACAGATATCGAAACAAAGCGCATATTCATCACTCATTCCGGCGGATTTACTGACGAGGAGATCGATCAGATAAAGGCAAAGATTAATGAGTTCCAGAAATTTGACGAGATAAACGTTACCCGTGCAGGCGTTACCATCTCCTGCCACTGCGGACCGAAATGTCTCGGCATACTCTATATCCGCAAGAGCGCAAAGGCGTAAAAGCATCAGCAACCGCAGGCAGCATGTCTGCGGTTGCTTTTTTCGGCATAACTTTGCCGTTTTCACAATATAAGTTGCGGCATTTCTCACGCTGCAACTATTGCCAATAATATAAAATTATAGTAAAATACAGCCTATGGGGGTGTATTGGTTGTTTGGATATGTTGTTGCTAATTCCTGCAGGCTCACACAGGAGCAGAAGTCAGAATATAAAGAATGCTACTGCGGAGTGTGCAAGTCAATAGGCGACGGATTCGGACAGCTTTGCAGACTGACCTTGACATACGATATGACATTTCTTTCTCTGCTGCTTGAGGGAGTGTACACACTGCCGAAAGAGAAAAAGGAAATAAGATGTCCTGCGCATCCTATAAAGAAGTGTTTTGTGCGTGAAAGCGAAGCGACTGCTTATGCAGGGGCGATGAATGTTCTTTTGGCATATTATAATCTTCTCGATAACTGGTCAGATGACAGAAGTCTGCCGTCACTGGCGTTTGCAGCAACTATTCGTGCAAAGAAACACAGAGTTGAAGAACAGTATCCGAGACAGAGCAGTGCTGTAAAAACGTGCCTTAAAAAGCTTTCCGAAGCAGAAAAAGCGGGAGTGCTCAATCCGGATGTTCCCTCGGCCATATTCGGGGAGCTGATGGGAGAACTGTTTGTCTGGCGCGATGATGAAAACTCAGAAGCACTGAGAGTTTTCGGCAGATCCCTTGGCAGATTCATATATATAATGGACGCCTGCCTTGATTTCAAGAAGGACCTGAAAAAGAAAAAATACAATCCTATGGCGCAGAGCACATCAGACAGCTTTGAACCTACGCTTACGCTGCTTATGGGTGAGTGTTCGGCGGCATTTGAAAATTTAAATATAAGTGAAAATAAAGACCTGCTTTCGAATATAATATATTCAGGTGTGTGGACACGTTGGGAGCAGTCAAAGAGAAAGGAGGAGCGCCGATGAGTGACCCATACAAGGTTTTGGGGGTATCTCCGGGGGCAAGCGAAGAGGAAATAACAAAAGCCTATCGAAAGCTTGCGAAGAAATACCACCCTGACCTTAACCCGGGGGATAAGAATGCAGCAGCAAAGATGAGTGAGATAAACGCTGCATATGACAAGCTGAAAAACGGATATACACCGGGCGATACAAGCTACAGCGGAAACAGAGGAGCCGGATACAGCGGTACGGGCTATGGCGGAACAGGCTACGGGGGCTACAATCCTTTTGACGGATTTGGAGGCTTTGGCTACGGCGGTTACGGACAGCAAAGCTCATCGTCCCAGAGAAGCTACAGTGAAATGGATTCTGTACGCGCATATCTTCGTGCAAATCAATATACACAGGCGCTTCACGTGCTGTCCGAAATAACAGACAGAAACGATGAGTGGTATTATTACAGTGCCATTGCAAATTACGGAGCAGGCAACACAATAACAGCGCGAAATCACGCTCAGACTGCAGTTAATATGAATCCTAACAATCAGGAGTACCGAAGACTTCAGGCAATAATAGAACGGGGCGGGCACGTATACAGTCAGCAGAGCCAATCTTTTGGACTGCCCAATGCATACTGTAATAATGTGTGCTGCTCGGCGTGTTTATCACAGCTTTGCTGTTATGCACTGAACGGAGGCTGCTGCTACGGATTCGGAAGACCGTTCTGAAAGGAGTAAACAGATAAATTGAACGCATTACAGAGATTTTTTTACGGACGAAATGGCTTCGACCAGCTCAACATATTCTTTTTTGTTTTATATTTCATATTTTTTGTATTAACCATCTTCTGGCCCTGGTTGGTGTTCTATATCCTTATGATCGCGGTACTGGCGGTTATGGTTTGGAGAACACTCTCCAAGAACCTTGTGCAAAGAAGAAAAGAAAATGCGGTGTTCCTTAAAATATGGAATCCCATTGCACAGTTTATTAAGCTGCCGTTTCTTAAATTCCGCGACAGAAAAACTCATAAATATGTAAAGTGTCCGGCCTGCAAAAAGTATATGAGAGTAAAAAAGGGCAAGGGTGAAAGATATATAAACTGCCCTTTGTGCGGCAATCGATTCAATGTAAAGTCATAAAATAAAAAAGACGATGGATAAATCCATCGTCTTTTTGTTATATTCAGCTGGTTTATTACTCAGCGTAGTCACCGTTGTAATTTACAAGAACAACGCTGTCAACGCCGGAAATGGAGCTTATACCTTCGACAAGATTGCGCTGGATGTTTCTTCCGGAGATCTCAATTATGACCTCTGCAACACCCTTGCGAATGGTCTTGTTCTTTACGTTTCCGTGAACAGATTCGATTATTTTATCGATCTTGGGACCTGCACCGGGAACATACTTTATAATAAGCAGATATGCACCGTCTTTGCTTTTGAAAATAAGAGAAACGAAGCAAAGGAGAGCAATAAGAACGGTGGAGATAAGTGCAAAGGTAAACTGATGAGCACCGGCAACGATACCGACAGTTATTGCCCAAAAGAGGAACATAATGTCCACAGGATCCTTGATTGCCGTTCTGAAACGAACTATGGATAATGCACCGACCATACCGAGAGAAAGAACAACGTTTGAACTGATGGTCAGAATGATAGCACAGGTGATAACAGCCATCATAACAAGAGAAACGTTGAAGCTGAAGCTGTAGACTGCGCCGCGATAGCAGATTTTATAGACTGCAAAGATTATAAGACCCAACAGAAGAGAAAACAGCAAAGCTGCAACAGCGGTGCCTATATCAAGCTGGTTTTCGGTAAACTGGCTGATAAACTTATTCTTAAAAATATCACTGAAATTTGACTGGTCCGACTGTAAAAACAGATTCATAAGGAATCTCCCTCCTGTAGTAGGTTTCTTTTGCCTTTCGGCATAGCACATATTTTGAGATAGCCATAGGACGTTTATTCACCTTTTTCAGTTCCTTGCGGATAAAAGAGGGAAGAAAATCGTCGTATTTTACCTCAAGAACCAGTGTGCCCGGATCAAGAGTAGGGGCAGTGATTACTCCACTGTCAAAAATATCGAAGCTGTCGATCCCGGCACGAACATCCTTGTCAAAGGTGATTCGAACATTGCCGGATTCACAAACATATGCTTCGCGCTCATAGTCCACAATAACGCGCGGTTTGAGCAGAGAACATTTAGCATCGATATATCCTGCTCTCAGAGTTGGGTGCGGAGAATCAATCATAAAATCGAAATTGGTATTTATCATACGGGCACATTCACTTTTGGTTATGGGAGCGGAGATCTTTGATATGAAATCGCCGTACTTGTCTTTTATCTCGTATTTAATGACGCTGTCGGAGTTGTTGTAGATGCGTATGCGGTGCTTTCTGCGCCTGCCGATACCGCTTTCCTTATCGACATATGCACTGTCGTGAATATCGTCAAAGTAAAGGCTTCTGATGGTGTATCCATCTTCGGCAGCATTTTCATCGGGCTCAAGTATGGCACAGAGAGAAGATTTCAACTGATAATAATCATTATAAGTAATAAGAAATTTAAGCTCGTGACGCAAAAAACGCGAACCGTACTGCAACAGCATCACTCCCTTTACGATGGAATAAATGAATGATTAGCCGGTAATGACCTCGCCGTAAACAACGCCTGCACAGCCTGCAGCGTTGGACTCATCGGTATCGATGTGCATTGCAGCAGCAAAATTGGGGTTGACTCTTACAACAACATCGCCGAAAGTAGTGGTTCTGCCGTCGGTTTCAACCTTAACTTCTACGATCTGCTTGTCAGCAACGCCGAATGCCTCTGCATCAGCAGGAGTGAAGTGAATGTGACGCTTTGCAGCGATAACGCCTTCGGTAAGCTCAACTTCGCCGCAGGGACCTACGAGCTTGCAGCCGGGGGTGCCTGCGATGTCGCCGGACTCACGGATGGGAGCGATGATGCCGATCTTACGAGCATCGGTAAGAGAAAGCTCTACCTGAGAAGCAGGTCTTTCGGGACCGAGGATGGAAACGCCGGGGAGCTCGCCCTTGGGGCCTACAACAGTAACTCTCTCCTCACAGGCGAACTGGCCGGGCTGGGAGAGGTCCTTCTTCTTTGTGAGCTGATGATCAGCGCCGAAGAGGATAGCAAGATGCTCAGCGGTGATGTGAGCGTGACGTGCAGAAGTTTCAACTAATACTTTCATAGAATTATACCTCCGAAATGAGTGATAGTTTAATATATACGGCACAGGTTGTTCGAGGCCGAATTAATACTTATAACATAATAACGCAAAAGTCGCGGAATTTCAATAGATATGTATTGATTTAGATACAGAATATCAAATATAATAAAGCAGAAAGGAATGATAATATGAGTGAAAAACTGTCGGCACTTTACAAGCAGTGCCTTGATTGCAATAAATGCGAGCTGTGCAAAGGAAGAACAAATCTGGTTTTTGGTGTCGGAAACCCCGATGCCAAGGTGCTGTTTATCGGAGAAGGACCCGGTGAACAGGAGGATCTCAAGGGCGAACCTTTTGTGGGAAGAGCGGGAAAACTTCTTGACCTGATGCTTGACGCAGTGGGCTTGAGCCGTGAAAAAAACATTTATATAGCCAATATAGTAAAATGCCGTCCTCCTAAAAACCGTGATCCGGAGCCCTTTGAGCAGGAAGCATGCATAGAGTGGCTTCGTGAGCAGGTAAGAATAATCCGCCCGAAAATAATTGTGTGCCTTGGCAGAATATCGGGTATGAAAATTATGGATCCCAATATGAAGATAACCAAGGATCACGGACATTTTATCGAAAAGAACGGAACACTTATGATGGCAACACTGCATCCTGCCGCGCTTTTACGCGACCCGAGAAGAAAACCTGAAGCTTTTGAGGATTTCCTCAAATTACGAGACAAAATAAACGAGGTTTGCCCGGAAACCTGGGAGTTGGAGATGCCTGCAGATGATAGTAATTGACGGAAATTGGGTTCCGCAGGGAATGAGCGATGCGGACGCCATAGTTAAATCACCGGAAGAGCTTGAGGAATATATAAACGAAGTCGGATTTCTGCCGCTGTTCAGTGCTGAAGGAACTCCCGATTTTTCCGCTGAAGCAGTCAGCCCCAATGACCACTGGTGGACAGGTGATGATATGGATGTATGGGAATGGCGTTCAGTACTGGCAGCAAGAGGAAATGTAGCTTACGGCAAGTTTTTCGGGAATAAATCAGGTTTTATTTCAAAGGAATGGTTTCCTGTGTTTGCCGCATACCGACGTGACGGATACGATTTTGACGCTCGGTGGGAGGATTCGCTGGCAACTCTTCGTCAGAAAAAGATCATAGATACACTTGAAAAGCACGGTCAGCTGATGTCCAATGAACTTAAATCGCTTGCAGGCTTCGGAAAGAACGGTGAAAAAGGCTTTCAGACTGTAACTGCTCAGCTCGAAATGCAGACATATATAGTCACACGAGGTTTCGAAAAGCGAATAAATAAAAAGGGCGAGCGCTATGGTTGGGCAGTGGGAGTTTATTCTCTTGCAGAGAAACTGTTCTCCTATGAGCATATAACCTCGGCATATGGACTTTCACGAAAGGAAGCATTCGGGAAGATAATGGCTCAGGCGGAAAAGATTGCACCGAAAAGCGATCCTAAGGCGTTGATCAAACAGCTCAGGTAGGACTTTATAATCAGAAAATATTGGGGATGAAATGATATGAGTTCAGGCGCACGCAGGTATTATATTGATAATTTAAGATGGATAATACTTTTGATACTTATACCTTATCATACTGCAATGGCTTGGAATGTGTGGGGTGAACCGAATTATATTTTCTTTGAGGGGAACAGGCTGATCAGCAGTATTGTTGTGTTTTTCAGCCCCTATTTTATGCCCCTGCTGTTTGTGCTGGCAGGTATAGGTACAAGGTTTGCCCTGCAAAAGAGAACGAACAGAGAATATATTGCAGAGAGAGCGAAAAGACTGCTGGTGCCTGCATTGTTCGGAACGATAGTGCTTATGCCGATAATGGCGTATATAGCAGATAAATTCAACTGCGCATATGATGGAGGCTTTTTACGGCACTATGCTGTGTTTTTTACAAAATTCACCGATCTAACAGGTGCTGACGGGGGATTTTCATTCGGGCAGTTCTGGTTTTTGCTGTATCTGTTTGTTATTTCCGTTGTCAGTGTTGGTGTGTTCTCGTTATTAAAGAAAAAAGCTGTTAATTCAGAAAAAACTATTCCGTTCTGGGTGGTTCTGATTTTAGGATTACCGCTGCCGCTGCTCAGTGAACTGCTTTCCATCGGAGGAAAAAGTCTTGCAGAATATACATATCTCTTTATGATAGGTTATTTTGTGTTTGCCGATGAAAAAGTAATAAACAAGGCAGAGAAGAACAGATGGTGGTTATTCGGTATTGGCACTACTGCGGCAATTCTTAACGTGTATCTTTTTATCTGGATAGATAAAGATTGTAATTTACTTAATACAATAAGTAAATATGTGTCGGAATGGATTATGATAATAGCTTTGATAGGACTGGCAAAAAGATATCTGAACTTCAGCGGAAAAGTGTCAGCCTATATGAGTAAAAGGTCATTTTTGTTTTATACCTGGCATTTCATTTGGATAGTCCTGTTCCAGTATTTGATATACGGCATCATTGGAAATCGGACTGAAATTATATTTGCAATAACAATGCTGCTTTCTTATTTTATGACTTTTGTCTGCTGTGAAATATGTGTCAGAATACCGCTTTTGTGTTTTGTTACAGGGACAAAGTACAGTGTAAAAAAATAATTGCGCACAGTAAAAAAAGGACGGGTGATACCCGTCCTTTTTTATTTTATCAGCTCAGCTCAAACATACCCGTATAAAGCTGGTAATATTTGCCTTTCTGAGCAATAAGTGTTTCGTGATTTCCGCGCTCAATGATTTCTCCCTTTTCGAGAACCATTATAGCGTCAGAATTTCGTACAGTGGAAAGTCTGTGGGCAATGACAAATACTGTCCTGCCTTCCATAAGCTTATCCATACCCTTTTCGATGAGGCGCTCGGTTCGGGTATCGATGGAACTTGTAGCTTCGTCGAGAATCAGAACGGGCGGGTCTGCAACAGCGGCACGTGCGATTGCGATAAGCTGACGCTGTCCCTGAGAAAGGTTTGCACCGTCAGCGGTGAGCATGGTGTTATATCCTTCAGGCAGATGCTCGATAAACCAGTGAGCGTTTGCAATTTTTGCAGCGGAAATACATTCTTCGTCTGTAGCATCGAGCTTTCCGTAACGGATATTCTCCATAACTGTACCGGTAAAGAGGTGGGTGTCCTGAAGAACCATTGCAAGAGAACGTCTCAGGTCGTCCTTCTTTATCTTGTTGATGTTGATTCCGTCATAGCGGATCTTTCCGTCGGGTACGTCGTAGAAGCGGTTGATAAGGTTTGTGATTGTGGTTTTGCCGGCACCGGTAGAACCTACAAAGGCTATCTTTTCACCTTCGTTTGCATAAAGAGAAATACCGTTGAGAACAGTTTTGTTTTCTTCGTAGCCGAAAACAACATCCTCAAATTCAACCTCACCCTTAAGCAGAGTGTAGGTTGTAGTGCCGTCGCCGTGGGGGTGCTTCCAAGCCCATACGCCTGTGCGGCTGGCACTTTCGGTTATTTTGCCGTCAGTGTCAATCTTTGCGTTGACCAGCATTACATAGCCGTCGTCAACCTCGGGTTCTGAATCAATGATCTCAAAAATTCTCTCAGCACCTGCAAGAGCCATAAGAATTGCGTTTATCTGCTGACTCATCATCGAGATGGGACGTGAGAAATTTCGGGTGTAGGTAAGAAATGCAGCCAGCGCGCCGATAGAAATCGAACCTGTGGCAATTGCCAGAACAGCACCTACGAGAGCAGAAATGGCGTAATGTGCGTGGGAAAGATTATTCATTATAGGTCCGAGTATATTTGCAAAGGTGTGTGCCTTGGTGGAAGCTGCCGCAAGATCTGTATTGAGAGCATCAAATTCCTCTTTTACCTTATCCTCGTGGCAGAATACCTTGACGACCTTCTGACCTTCTATCATTTCCTCAATGTGACCGTTGACCTTGCCTATGTTTTTCTGCTGTTCCATAAAATACTTACCGCTCTTTTTGCCTATAGTGCTGACAATATAGAGAATAAGGAAAAGCATAAGGACAACGAGGATAGTAAGCTGCCAGCTCAAAATGCACATCATCACGAAAACAGAGACAACCGTCAGAAGAGAACTGATAAAGTTTGTGATGGTGTTGCTCATAAAATCGCGGAGAGCATCGATATCGTTGGTGTATCGGCTCATTAATTCTCCGTGAGTGTGGGTGTCGAAGAACTTAACAGGCAGCTTCTGCATATTGGAGAACATTTCGGTTCTTATCTTCAGAAGTGTGCGGGTGGAAACGTTGAGCATAAGTCTGCTTGAAACAACGTTGAAAAGAACTGCGCACAGATAGATCACAGCAATTAGAGCAGTTGTGTTGATAAGTTTATCAAAACGAAGCTGAGATGTGCCGAATGCCGCATCGCTTATAGAGTCGATAAGGGGTTTGAGTAAATATGTCGCAGCAACCTCAAAAATAGAGATAAGCACGACAAAAGCAAGAATGATTATCATACTGACCTTATATTCAAACATATAGGAAAGTACGCGGGAGAGCGTCTTAAGTGTGTTCTGAGGCTTGGCGCCGGCACGCATATTTTTGCCCGGCCCGCCCATTTTAGGTCCTGCCATTAATCCTGCTCTCCTTTCTGCTGAGATTCATAAACCTCACGATAGATTTCGTTGCTATGGAGAAGTTCATCGTGAGTACCTACGGCGTTGATTCTGCCGTCATCCATAACGATTATTCTGTCCGCATCGGAAACAGAGGATATTCTCTGAGCGATTATAATGGTTGTGGTATCGGATAGCTCAGTTCTGAGAGCTTCGCGTATGGAAGCGTCAGTTGCAGTATCGACCGCACTGGTGCTGTCGTCGAGTATAATGATCTTCGGCTTTTTAAGAAGTGCACGGGCAATACAGAGACGCTGCTTCTGACCTCCCGACACATTTACACCGCCCTGACCGAGCTCGGTATTGTAGCCATCGGGGAAGCTTTCTATAAAATCGTGAGCGCAAGCTGTTCTGCAGGCGGCAACAAGCTGCTCGTCGGTAGCAAATTCATTGCCCCAGCGCAGATTCTCGGCGATAGTACCCGAGAAGAGAACATTCTTCTGAAGAACCATTGCAACGTTGTTTCGAAGCTCGTCAAGGGAATATTCGCGGATATCGATACCGCCAACCTTTACACAGCCGCCTGTTACATCGTAAAGACGGGGAATAAGCTGAACGAGAGTGGTTTTGGCTGAGCCCGTACCGCCTATGATGCCTATTGTCTCGCCGGACTTTATATGAAGATCGATATCGGAAAGGGTGAGATTTTCGGGGTTTTTGGAATAGCTGAAATCGACATTTTCAAAATCTATGCTTCCGTTCTGGACCTTAAGCTCAGACTCGACATCAGGAATATCAAGCTCTTCGTTGAGAACCTCGTTTATTCTTGCAACAGAGGCTCGGGAAAGAACGATATTGATGAGTATCATACCAAGCATAAGAAGACTCATAAGAATCTGGGTTATATAGGATATGAAGCTTATGAGCTGACCGCTTGACATAGTGCTGTTTATAAGATAGGGTTTTGCACCGATTTCGAGGGTGTCGTTTATGACCATTGATCCTCCGAAAAGAAGGACGAAAATAATGCAGGCGTACATACAAAGAGACATTATAGGCATACCGTAAACGAGGAGCTTTTCTGCCCTGACCTGCATATTGCGGAGATCATCGGCTGCGTCGCGGAATTTCTTGTCCTCGTAATCACCTCTTACAAAGGCTTTTACCACACGTACTGCAATAAGATTTTCCTGAACCGTACCGTTCATACTGTCAACTCTTGTGAGCATTGCTTTGAAGCGGGGATAAGCGAGAACCATAAGGATTCCGAGAACAACGATCATAAGAGGCATAATGACCGCAAATACAGTGGAAAGACTTCCGCTGAGCCGTGTTGCCATAATAAGTCCGCCGATCATCATAAAAGGAGAACGAATGGCCATTCTCAGAAGCATAGAGAATACATTCTGAGTGTTTGTGACGTCGGTGGTAAGTCTTGTGACAAGTGAAGCCGTGGAAAAATGGTCGGTATTTGCAAATGAAAAGTCCTGCACCTTGTAAAAAAGAGTCTGACGGAGATTTTTTGCAAAGCCTGCACCGGCAACAGCGGCGCTTCGTGCGGCCATAGCACCGCAGAAGAGAGAAATAAGAGCACAGAGGATCATAAGACCGCCCATCATTGCAACATATCCGATCTGTTCTCCTTTTTCAGTAAACATGCCGTTCTTATTGTTTATTCCGTTGTCAACAATAAGCGAAATAATAAACGGTATGATGATTTCCATAGCAACCTCACCCAGCATAAGGATGGGAGTTATGATTGCATTTTTGGCGTATTTTCCGACATATTTAATCATTGTCAGCATCACCTTCCTGTTTTTCTGCCAATTTTCTGTCATTGTCTGCGACCTCGCCGGCGAGAGCAGCGATAGCATAGGGGCCGCTGCGAGCGGCATCGCCGCCGAGATTGACTATAATTCGGTCGAGATAGGAAACAAAGTCCTCTAGCTCTGAATCAGAAAAGCTTATGAATGCACTGCTGTCAACCTTTTCAAAAACAGAGCGGCACTGTTCAAGAGCATCGAGACCGTGCTTCGTTATTGAAAGCCTGTTACACCGCGCGTTGTTTTCATCGGTCTTTCTGGTAAGAAATCCGGACTTTTCGAGCCTTTTTGTGGAAACAGCTATTGAAGCAGCACTGACCATAAGTATATCTGCGAGCTCCTTCTGAGTACAGCCGTCGTGCCTGAAGATAGTGTCCATTATAGGAAACTGTCCGGGATAAAGAAGAAAATCTTCCCGCTGGACCGCCAGACGCTTGAGCAGCTTTATCTGCGTGATTTTGCCAAGGATGTCACGTTTTTCTATGGGCAAAAACCGTCACCTCCTGTAAAAATTAGTCGATTAACAATTAACCGTTTAACAATTAAAATTATACTATATTCAAAATTTAAAGTCAACGCAGGTTTTTGTGAAATGTGTTTACAGCAAAGGTTCTTATATTGTGAAAAAATAACAACTCCCGGCAGTGTATACCGCCGGGAGTTCAATGCAGATTTTATTCTTCGCCGTGACCGGTCTTGCGCTGAATGAACTTAATTGTTTCAACAATGGGGATTATGGTAATAGCAAGAGCGATAGCGATAACATATTCGAGGAATCCGATCTGGGAGAAGGAGAATGCATCTCTCAGGAAGGGGATAAATACGACCGCTGTGGTCAGTACGAAGGAAAGAGCCATAGTGCCCCAAAGGAGCATATTGTGAGTCTTGAGGGAGAAAACAGACTGTCTTCTGGAACGCATATTGAAGGAATGGAATACCTCGGTCATAGAAAGAGCAAGGAATGCCATAGTGATGCCGTGATCACCGGTGTCGACCGATGCGTTGGCGCCCATTGCGTGACCGATAAAGTAAGCGATAAGAGTGATAACAGCAACGATTCCGCCGTGGAGAATGATATCGAGCATCATACCGCCGGCAAAAACGCCTTCTTTTGAATCACGGGGTGCGCGGTTCATAATGTTCTTCTCAGCCTTTTCGGTACCAAGTGCAAGTGCAGGGAAGGTATCGGTGATAAGGTTTATCCAGAGAAGGTGAGGGGGCTTGAGGATAGTAAAGCCGAAGAGTGTAGCAACAAATATTGCGATGACCTCGGAGAGATTGGAAGAGAGCAGGAATTGAATAGTTTTACGGATATTGTCGTAAATTCTTCTGCCTTCCTCAACTGCGGTAACGATAGTTGCAAAGTTATCGTCTGCGAGAACCATATCGGCAACATTCTTTGTAACGTCGGTACCGGTAATACCCATACCAACGCCGATGTCAGCACTCTTGATGGAAGGAGCATCGTTTACGCCGTCGCCGGTCATTGCAGTGATCATACCCTTTGCACGCCAGGCGTTGACGATTCTGGTCTTGTGTTCAGGCTGAACGCGTGCATAAACAGAATAAAGTTCAATATCTCTTTCGAGTTCTTCGTCACTAATCTTGTCAAGCTCAGCACCGGTGATGGCTTTCTTGCCGTTTTCAAGGATGCCGAGAGTATTTGCGATAGCGGTAGCAGTGTCGATGTGGTCGCCTGTTATCATTATAGGACGGATGTGAGCGCTGCGGCATTCGTTGACAGCGTCAATGACCTCGGGACGAACCGGGTCGATCATACCGACAAGACCAACATAGCAGAGATCCTTTTCGAGGAAGGTGTTTTCAAAGTTTTCAGGAGCAGCATCCCAATATCTTACAGCAGCGCAGAGGACACGAAGTGCTCTATCGGCCATAGCCTTGTTTTCGGAAACAATTTCAGCTTTTTTGGCATCGGTCATAGGAACAGCCTTGCCGTTTTCGAGATAAGAGGTGCAGCGGCTGAGAATAACATCTGTAGCACCCTTGGTGTACTGAACGATCTTGCCGTTTTCATTGTGAACGGTAGTCATCATCTTGCGCATAGAATCGAAGGGAGCCTCGCCGATTCTGGGAGCCTCAGCTTCGAGAGCGGGTTTGGGCATATCCATACCGTACGCAAAATTAACAAGAGCACATTCGGTAGGATCACCGATATCGGAGTTACCGGTTTCCTCGTTGAGGACGGCATCACAGCAAAGGCACATAGCCTTTGCAAGAAGAGCACTGTCGTCGGAAGAATTCTCAACAACAGTCATTTTGTTCATTGTAAGGGTTCCGGTCTTATCGGAGCAGATGATCTGTGTGCAGCCGAGAGTCTCAACTGCAGTAAGTTTTCTGATAACAGCGTTTCTTGCAGACATTTTTGTAACGCCCATAGAAAGAACGATGGTAACAACCGCTGCAAGACCTTCGGGAATAGCTGCAACAGCAAGAGAGATAGCGATCATAAATGTGTCAAGTATAGTGTGACCGCTGAGATTGCCGACCACAGCACCCTTTATAAGGTTGAATACAAAGAGAACAACACAGATGCCGAGTACAAGGAATGTAAGGAGCTTGCTGAGCTCGGACAGCTTGCGCTGGAGAGGAGTCTGACCTTCCTCAGCGGTAGCAATTGCGTCAGCAATCTTACCCATTTCGGTGTTCATACCGGTGCCGGTAACGACCATCTTGCCGTGACCGTAAACAATGGTGCTTCCGGTGTAAACCATATTCTTGCGGTCGCCGAGGGGAACTTCACCGTTCTCACCGCCGCCGATAGCATCGACTTTTTTGTCAACAGGAACAGACTCACCGGTAAGTGCGGCTTCCTCTGCCTTCATACTTGCACATTCGATTATACGTCCATCAGCGGGAACAGCGTCACCGGCATCGAGAATAACGATATCACCGGGCACGAGTTCTGCAGCAGGAACGATGAGGGACTTGCCGTCACGGATGACCTTGGACTGTGCGGCAGTCATTTCGGAAAGAGCCTCGATTGCAGCTTCGGCTTTAGATTCCTGAACAACACTGAGTACAGAATTGATGATAACAACAATAAGGATGATGATAGCATCGGTGGGGAAACCGCCCTCAATTATTTCAGTGACGGCAGAAATAGCAGCGGCAGCCATAAGAACGATGATCATAGGATCTGCAAGAGACTTGACAAATCTCATAAGCAGACTGACCTTTTTTGCCTCTGCAAGCTTGTTGGGTCCGTACTGAGCAAGTCGCTCGCCGGCGGTGCTGCTGCTCAGACCCTCAGCGCCTGATTCCTGTTCTTTCAGAACTTCGGAGACGTCCTTTAAGTATTCTTTCATTAACTCCTACCCTTTCTTCAAATAGGTCTGCGTATTTTAAGTAATACAACTAGTATACGCCACGCAGAGTATTCTACACTATAATTTTTTTTAAATCTATAGTAAATTTGCTTTTTTTTGGTATAAAACACAAAATAAGGAAAATGTATAAAAAACATATAAAAACCGCTCAACTGTGCAGTTGAGCGGTTTTAAATCCGCAAAAGTCGACAGGTGTCATTTTAAGCGGTAAAAAGCGCAAAGCTATGCGAAAATCAGAAGAATTCCCATTTATTCGCCGAAACGGTTCATAACCATACCGGTAATGAGTTTCGGATAGAAGTAAGTGGACTTCTGAGGCATTTTTTCACCTGCAGCGGCAACGTCGCGGATTTCCTCAACTCTGGTGGGATTAAGGATAAAGGAGCACTGGAATTTTCCGCTCTTGACGCCTTCGATAGCCTCATCAAATACTCTGGTATAAGTGAGGTTGATCTGTGCAGCCATATTTTCCTTGTCTATGCCGAGGCAGTTTTCGAGAACGAGAGAGTGAAGAACACTGACATCGAGACCGCGAAGAGCATCGGAACAGCCGGGAAGAACGCTTTCCATAACAGCGATGTCCTTGAGAACGAGCAGATCCCACTCGTCTCCGCCGCAGTAAAGTGCATATGCCTTCTTGCCTTCCTTGTAATATGCATCGAGCTTGCTTTCGATGGTGTCAACACCGTTTTCGTGAGTTATCTCAAAGTTTTCCTTTGCCTTTTCGAGCATAGCGTCCTTGTCGAAGTTCTCAAGATCGCGAACAAGACGATGGGTGGGGAAGACGACGAGACCGTCATTTTCCATATCAACAAGCATCATCATTATATAATCGCTGTCTGCGCCTTCGGGAGTACCGTTCTCGCGGCAGTAGTTGCGGTAATTGATACCGGTCTCATAACGGTGATGGCCGTCAGCGATGTAAAGCTTTCTGTCTGCGAAGTCAGCGCAGAGCTTTTCTACCATAGAGGGATTGGAAACAATCCACATACGATGTGTAACGCCTGCTTCGTCAGTGAGCTCAAGATCGGGAGTGCCCTCAGAGTAATCGTCAATCTTGGACTTGGTCTTTCCGTCCTCATCCATATAGAGAGAATATATCTGAGAGAAGTTGCAGCCTGTAGCCTTCATAAGGTTGAGACGGTCTGTCTTGGCCTTGGAAAGGGTCTCCTCGTGAGGAAGAACGATACCCTTGTCAAACTCTTCGAGCTTAACAGCAGCGATCATACCCTTGATAGACATAGTGGTGTCCTTTACCTTGAATTCCTCCTCATAAATGTAAATGGAATCCTTACCTTCGCGGATAAGAGTGCCGTCAGCGAGCCAGGTCTTGAGAACTTCGCCTGCCTGAGCATAGGGATCGTCACCCTTGGGAAGCTCAAGACGGATGACGTTGTTCTTGTTTGTCTCGAGATATGCGAGACGCTGTTCCTCGCTGATAATGTCATAGGGAGGACAGGTGAGGGACTCGAGAGTGCCTGCTGCTTCAGAGAAGCGCATACCGTTGAAGCCTTTTACAATAGCCATTTGTAACTGCAACCTTTCGTTTGTTAGTTTTCTGACATAGTTTAACTCATAGCGGCATTAACAGTCAAGATAAAGGAGAGATTTTTATGTGCAGAGACAAATGAAAGGGTGAAAATCACATTATTTTTGTATTTACTTACGGTCTTGTTTCCAATCCGTAAAGTTGAGTTACAGGATCCTGAAACAGTCCGATTTTTGGTGGGCTTACGGAAAAGCACAGCAGCATAACGATGATAAGGCACAGAAGTGCTGCGGAAATGGGGAAGATATCGCGTACGTTTTTGTCGGAATTGATTATTCTTATGCTGACAAGCTCGCCGCAGGCTATCCAGAGAAAAGCGGAGAGAATGTCGATCCACAGAATATTGCTGCCCCATACACCGCTGTAAACAAAAAAGAAGCACACGGTAAGGAGCATTATTGCAAGAGTTCCTGCGCATCTTGCAACAATGAGCCTCTTTATATGCGGAGTTAGTATATAATATTCCGCGATACTCCATAAAAGATAAGGGATAACAAGGACTTTGACGTGTTCCCAGACACTTTCGTTGACAGAAGAAAAAACAGCGACGATAATGTTCTTCCCACTGAGAGTATAGGCAATGTGAAGAAAAGCAGACAAAGCGAAGCATACTGCTGTTCCGGACGCACAGACCAGCACAGTGCGGGTCTTTTCACTTAAAGAAACACGTTTTAATGAAGCTAAATTTTGCATATATCAGACCTCCTTTTGTCTGATATATACGCTTTATGGATTCAGATTATGAGCAAAACTCCGAGTACGCTAAGAACGGAGCCCAAAGCAGCGGCACCTGCCATAAGTGCCCATTTTGGAAGACCGAGGATCTTTGTCATAAAGGAGCTTTTTTCTTCCGGAACGATCTCGCCGGCTTCATTTGTATATTCAATCCCATCGTTGAGCTCATCAATACACTGTTGGGCGGCACGGTGCAGATCTATACTTCCGTTTTCGGCGTACTGAGGACGTACAAAACAGATAACACGCTCAAAATAGGGACTGTCCGGCTTATTTATCTCTACGGCAAAACGGCCTACAGATCGAATCATAAATTATCAGCCTTTCTGTTTGAAATTATAAATATCAGAGGAAGTGAAAAGCGGAAATCTTTGCAAAAAATTATTGACGGCATACAGCGATTTATTCAAATACGCAGTGTAATCATAAAGTGAAAATCTGTGTTGACATAATAAAAGTGGAAAACTAGGTGGAAAACGTGAAAAACTCGCATTGTACCGTTATGTTAAAAATCGAAAATCGCGTAACCAAGCCGATTTGCAATGTTAAAAACTCTGATGCTTATGTTAACAGAAATTGAATAATTCAAAACAAACAGTTATTTTTCCTTGACAAAACGGGTCATAAGTTAAGAAAAAATAAAAACAAACATTATTTGTTGTCAACATATAAAAAATGTGGTAATATAAAAAGACTACTAATATGCAGTATGAGGTGATTGCGATGCCAAAGAAGAAAAAAAGCTACAATCTTCTGAGACACAAAATAATATTCGCAGTTGTAAAGCCACTGGCGAGAGTTTTTGTATATTTCAAATGCGGATGGAGAAAAACCATAAAGCCCAAGGGAACGCCGAAATTCAAGCAATATGTTGTTCTGGCAAATCACAATAATGATTTTGATACAGTGGGTCTTGCTGCATCAATCCCCGGAACCTGCCAGTTTGTGGCAAGTGATCATATTCTGAAATGGAAAGTCGGCAAGCTTATAAACTGGGCCTGCGGACCTATTGCTATTTCACGTGCACAGCTTGATCTGAAAGCTATCAAGGACATACTGCAATGTAAAAAAGAAGGGGGAAGCATAGGCATATTCCCCGAAGGCGGCTGTACTTACACAGGACGAACAGGATACATTTCTCCTGCAACAGCAAAACTCGTCAAACAGCTTGGCCTGCCGGTGTACCTTTACGGAATCGAAGGAAGCTTCCTTATGAAGCCTATAGCAGCAAAGACTATGCGCAAAGGCAGAGAATGGTGTGTTCTGAGAAAGGTACTCACTGCAGAAGAGGTAGCAGAAATGAGCCGTGACGAGCTTCACGAGTGCATATGTGAAAATCTTATGGTCGATGCATACGCAACCCAGAGAGAAAAAATGTATGCATATAAAGGAAAAAATCTGGCTTTGGAGCTGGAAACATCCCTGTACAGATGCCCCAAGTGCGGCGCAATGTGCCGGATGCACGGCGAAGGGGATGTGTTTTCCTGCAAAGCCTGCGGTTACAGCGTGACATATAATAAATACGGTTTCTTTGAAGGCGACGACGTTATTTTTGAAACGATCACTGATTGGGATGACTGGCAGAGAAAAGAAATCGTCCGCTGTATAGAAGAGGGCGAATACGATCTGACAGGAAAAACACCCATTTTTGTTGATGAAGATGAAGTGTTCATAGAGTCTGAAAAGGCCCACGAAAAATCCACAGCAGGCAAAGGCACGTTCTATATGTATTCAGACCGTTTCGAGCTTCACGGCGACGGTGTTGACGAGGTCTGGTACTTTGAAAATATAGAAAAACTCAGAGCAACAAACCGTACACATCTCTCGTTCTCGATAGGCGGCGAGACATACATTGACCTTAAGAGTGAGCGTGTGCGTTCGTCCTATAAATATATGCTCAATTACAATGCTCTCAGGCTTTGGGCAAAGGGCAAGCCGATAGACTTCTTCGGCGTATGACAAAAGAACCGGGAGGAGTAATTTTTTGGCTCGCATAAGCTCTCTTTTTTCATCAAGCAAAGGAAACAGTACGTTGATAGGCTGTTCGGGAAGATATGTAATGATTGACGCAGGAGTCAGCGCAAAGAAGCTGTGCACCGCACTTTCCCAGAGAGACGTATCACCTGAAAGCATAGCGGCGATATTCATCACACATGAGCATATTGACCACGTAAGCGGCGTAAGAGTTTTTGCAGGAAAATATAAGATTCCGGTGTACGCAACAGAAGGAACGCTCCGCGCTATGGAGAAGAACGGACATCTCTGCGGTGTTGAGCATTATGTTATGAATGGTACTCTGGAGATGCCCGAAATGAAGGTGTGCTCCTTTGCAACATCTCACGACGCGGCAGAAAGCTGCGGCTATACGGTTGAAACTGTGGACGGCAGAAAAGCGGCAGTGGCAACCGATATGGGATATGTGTCAGATACAGTGCGCAGAGCCATCAGCGGCTGTGATACAGTGCTTATAGAATCGAACCACGATGAAAGAATGCTCCGATACGGCCCCTATCCTCCTCTTACAAAGCAGAGGATACTTTCGGACAGAGGTCACCTTTCAAATCCTGCCTGTGCCTCAGAGCTTGCAGAGCTGATAAGAAGAGGCTCAACAAGATTTTATCTGGGACATATAAGCGGTGAAAATAACACTGCACTTCTTGCGTATGAAACCTCATTCAATGCTCTTACAGGAGCAGGTATGAAGAAAAATTATGATTATATGCTTTCGGCACTGAGTCCCGACGGCGGAGAAATGGTGGTGTTCTGATGCAGGATGTCCGCATAATATGCGTGGGAAAGCTTAAGGAACAGTATTGGCGCGAGGCTTGTGCAGAGTATTCAAAACGCTTGTCTCTGTACTGCAGATTCTCTATTGTGGAAATAGATGAACACAGGCTTCCGGACAACCCCTCCAGGGCACAGATAGAAGCGGGACTTATTGCGGAAGGAAAGAATATCCTGGCAAAATGCCCTGCAGGCAGTGATATAATCGCAATGTGCATAGAAGGAAAAATGCATTCTTCCGAACAGCTTGCTGTGCTGACGGAAAAATCCGCTATGTCAAGCAAGGGGATGTGTTTTATAATCGGAGGCTCATTCGGTTTGTCGGAAGAAGTTAAGAGCCGAGCAAAGGTAAAGCTTTCAATGTCACCTATGACATTCCCTCATCAGTTGGCACGGGTTATGCTTTGTGAGCAGATATATCGTGCATTTTGCATAAATAACGGCTCAAAATATCATAAATGACGAAATCAAAGACAAAAAATACGGCAGGTAAAAAAAATAGTTGCTTTTTCGTTTGAATAGTGCTACAATATCTGCACGTGACTGTAAGAAAGCAAGGAGGTGTACCGTAAATGCCCAACATTAAGTCTGCTAAGAAGAGAGTAAAGGTCAACGAGACAAAGAATCTCCGCAATAAGGCTATCAGATCCAACCTCAAGACTACCCTCAAAAAGGCTGATGCTGCAATCGAGAATCATGAGAATACTGATGAGGCAGTCCGCCTTGCAATTAAGAAGATCGATCAGGCTGTTGCAAAGGGAATTCTTCATAAGAATACCGCTGCAAGAAAGAAGTCCGCTATCGCTCGCAAGGCAAATAAGGCTTCCTAAGTACCTTTGATTTAAAAGCAGAGCTTGGCTCTGCTTTTTTGCTATTTAGACGTATTTTTGATGCACTTTGCAATAAGATAATGAATGAGAACGCAACAAAACGTAAAAGTTATGTAAAAATGAAAAGGATATAATTGACAAGAGGTATCAAAGAGATTATCATAAGAAGCAAGAAAAGACATAGGACATAAAGTTCTGTAAGAGATATAGAGATATTTTAATTTGGAGGTGCATTCAGTTATGAAAAAGACCAATCCGTGGGTAATTCTCGGCGTTATCACTGCAATTGCAGCTGTTGTTGCATCCATTACAACCGCAGTTCTTATGCTCGAAAAGAAGCGTAAGGAAGATGAGGAGCTCGAGCACTATATCGATTGCTCAATTCAGTAAGAAAAAAACGGCAGTTTTACTGCCGTTTTTATTTTTATAATAACAAAAGGAGTGCAGCACAATGAATTATCTTGTCACAGGCGGAACAGTGTTCGCAAGCAGGTTCACGGCGGAATATTTTGCGAAGAAGGGGCACAATGTTTATGTTCTTAACCGCAATACAAGACCGCAGTCTGAAGGGGTAACTCTTATTGAGGCAGACAGACATCAATTGGGAAATATCCTGAAAAGATACAGTTTTGATGCTGTGCTCGATATTTCATCATACAATGAAATGGACGAAGCAGAACTGATAAATGCACTGGGAGAGGTTGGACAGTACATATTTGTCAGCTCAAGCGCAGTGTATCCGGAAACCCTGCCGCAGCCGTTCAACGAAAGCCAGGAGTGCGGACCTAATAAATACTGGGGCGATTACGGCACAAATAAAATCGCAGCGGAGAAATATCTGCTTTCTAAAATTCCAGATGCATACATAATACGCCCGCCCTACCTTTACGGCCCGATGAACAATGTATATAGAGAGGCATTTGTTTTTGAATGTGCTGAAAATGACCGTCCTTTTTACGTGCCCAAGGATGGAAGTATGAAAATGCAGTTTTTCCATATAGAAGATATGTGCAGGTTTATGGAACTGATTATGGAAAAACGTCCGGAGCAGCATATCTTCAATGTAGGTAATACAGAAATGATAACTGTGAATAAGTGGGTTGAGCTGTGCTATAAAGTGCTGGGAAAGAATCCGGAACTTAAATACATAAGAGAAGAAATAAATCAGCGTAGCTATTTCCCATTTCTCGACTATGAGTATGAGCTTGATGTTACGGAAATGAATAAGCTTATGAGCGATACCAAACCTCTCGAAGAGGGTCTGAAAGAATCCTATGAGTGGTACAGAAACAATCGTGAACTGGTTAGGAAAAAGCCGCTCCTCGAGTTTATAGATGAGAATTTCAAGGAATAAATAAAAACACGAATATACTGTAGCAGCCGCAAGATATTTAAACCGGTCTATGTTTGCAAACATAGACCGGTTTTGTAGTATGTATGGTTTTCAGTGTGTAGAAGTGTGCCATACTAACGATTCGATAAATTGGAATTTATCTCTCTAAAACAAATCGTGCTACTTTAACATTTCCATCCATTTCAGTAGACACTATATCAAATCCGCATTTTTCTGTATAAAATTTTACATTTTCTTTTTTGTCTATGGGTGTGATTAACGTAATTTTATCCCAATCCTCGTAGTACGACGTTACAAATTTAATTGCTTGTGTTCCAATTCCTTTACCTTGATACTCTGGAACAACACACAAACAGCCAATTTCATATATTCCTGCTTCTACCTGTTTACACGAAACGCAGCCAACTGGATTGTTATTAAATAGAATAATGAATTTAGGATAATTTTTAATGGATTTCTCCATCATTTCTTTTGTTTTCCCATACGCAGGACATTCACCATATTTAATATAATCACTATAAAACGCAGAATTATAAATATCTATCAGTAATTCTGCATCTGCTATGTCCGCCTTCCTATATTCAATCTTCATAGATAACATCTCCACAAAGTCTAATTTATCAAACCGATTTTACCATAATTTGCTGATACTTTCAACGATTTTGCACTGACTTCCCTTTTGCCGCTACGACCGAGCAACGGCTATCAGATAAGTCATTTTCGCGCCGATAAACCTTGTATTGTACTTTCGTACTTGACAGGTTAATCTCAAGATGCTATATTTGTTTGCGACACCTATGTCGCAAACAAATATAGAGAGGTATAAAACAATGGTAGTATCATTAGACAAGAAATGGAAGGAATTCCTATACGGTTCCTGCTTTTTCGGACCAAATCTCCTGTTTGTACTTTTGGGAGCATATTTCACTGATGCTCTCAACCCCGCCGGTCTTACCGCAAACAAAGAAAGCTGGAGTCTCACAGGCTATGCCCTCATCGTTCCCAGCCTCTTTGGTGCAGTATGGATGATCGCTAAGATTTTTGATGGTCTTATCGACATTCCTCTTGCTTCCCTGACAGATAATATCCGCACTCGCTGGGGTCGTCGCCGTCCAATGCTGCTCATCGCCTTTATTCCCCTGGCAATCAGCTATTTTCTGGTATGGACACCTCTTGAATTCCGTGAAAATTCTTTGGTAAACACCATCTGGGTGGGGGCAATGCTCCTGATTTTCTTTACCTCCTATACCTTGTCTGTTATCACTTTCCACGGCAGCCTTTCCAGTGTGTGCAAAGATGATGAGCAGCGTATGCGTGTAGGCAGCTATAAGTCTTTCTGGGAGACTATCGGATATTGTATCGCATATGCCCTCATTCCTATTTTTATCAGCAAGGGAATAAACATACGCACTCTTGTTATATGCGCTTCCCCGATTATGCTTACTATGCTCACACCGCTTTTCATCATAAAAGAAGGAGAAAAATACGGCGAAGGCAAAGATTACCTTCCCGAAGCAAAAATACCTTTGAGGACCAGCTTGCGCCTTACCATAAGAAATCGCCATTTCCTTCGCTGGCTCATTCCAAACTCATGTGCTTTCTTTGGCCTGCAAATGTTCCTTTCTTCCCAGAATACTCTTATTTCCGGTGTTATGAATATTGACGCAGGTCTGGGTGCACTTTTAAATTCCTGTGCCTTTGCACCCGTTCCGCTTATGCTGTTTTTCTACTACCGTATGATCAAAAAGAAGGGTATCCGTTTCAGCTATCAGGTTTGCCTTTTGTGTTTTGCTGTGGCCATCCTCAATTTCTGCGTTGGCAGCGAGTATCTTTTCCCCGATTCAGTAACCGCTCGTGTAGTCATAGGCTGCATCGGAAGCTTCATTGGCAGTTTTGCCATAGGTGCATTTTTCTGCACTCCCTACATAATCCCCTCCCAAATTTCCGCTATGGAGTTCAACATCACGGGAATAGATCACTCCGGTATGTATTATGCAATTCAATCCCTGTTCGCTTCTGTAGTATCCGCTGTTTCCACCGGACTTGTGTATGAGTATATCAAGAATATCCAGTCGCCCAAAATCATTAACGGAGTGGAAGTCGCAGGGGAAACCTGGAAGATTGGTGTTTCTCTGGTGCCTGTAATAGTCTCACTTGTCTGTATTCTGGGATTCTTCGCATGCTTTAAAATGCCCAAGCGCTATACAGAAGAAGTTGTACGTGAATCCTTACCCAAAGAACTGCTTGAAAAGCAGGAAAGCAAATGATATACTGGCCGTGAGGTGAGATTTTATGAGCATCCGCGGAGAACTGTCACGTAAGAAAATACTGGAAGCATCTAGGAAGCTGTTTGCTGCAAAAGGCTTCTCTGCAGTAAATATGCAAGATATCTGTAATGCTGCAGGTATTTCCAGAGGCGGGCTCTATCGTCACTACACTTCTACCGAAAATGTTTTTTCAGCCATCATTCAGGAGGAGCAGACCGCAGCCTTTGCTGCGTTGGAAAACGCCAAGGCTATGGAGATTCCTCCGGATAAATTCCTGATCAGTTTCCTGCGAAGCAGAATGTCACAGTTGCTGGATCCCTCAATTTCTATTGACAATGCCACAGCAGAATTTGCTATGGGAAGCGAGCTGGGCCGTGAGCTTTTGCAAAAACGCGCCCAATCCTGTATTGAGATCGTCTCCCAGATATTGGAACTTGGGACGGCACGTGGTATATTCTCCTGTAAGAATTGCAGGGAAACCGCTCTGCTTATTATTTGGAGTCTGGAGGGTATGGGCAAGCACAACGTACTGATCCCGCTGACTCAGAAAGATGTGGACGCCCAACTGAATTTGATACTCACTTTATTGAAATAAACAGAAATCACCGTCACGAACTGTAAAGACCGTGACGGTGATTATTGTTTATATACCATTACACAAAAGCGGGCGATACAAGAACAGGCACATCAGTTTAACTGCTGTGCCTGTAAATGCTTTATTATTTCGTCCGTTGCCGGGGATTTTTACTGATCTGGGAAAGATCGTCTTTCAATATCAGCGCCGCAGCGTGTGAGCTTATCGATCATATTTTCATAGCCACGCTCAATATGGTATATATCTCCGATAGTGGTAGTGCCCTCAGCAGCCATAGCAGCAATAACCATAGCAGCGCCGCCGCGAAGGTCGGTTGCCTTGACAGGAGCACCGTGGAGAGAGTTGACACCGTCGTAGATCGCGACCTTACCGTCAACACTTACCTGTGCGCCCATTTTACGGAGCTCGTCAACATACTGGAATCTGTTATCCCATACACCTTCGGTAAGGATACTTACACCGTCTGCAAGAGCCATAAGAACGCCGATCTGAGGCTGCATATCGGTGGGAAAACCGGGGTGGGGCATAGTTTTAACATTGCAGCGAGAAAGAGGCTTGTCTCTCATAACTCTGACAGCATCGTCGTATTCCTCGACCTTACAGCCCATACTTACAAGCTTTGCAGTAATGGTCTCAAGGTGCTTGGGTGTGACGTTTTCTATGGTAAGATCACCGCCTGTTGCAGCAGCAGCGACCATATACGTTCCGGCCTCGATCTGATCGGGAATGACATAATAGGTAGAACCACCCAGATTCTGAACGCCTCTGATCTTTATTGTACCGGTACCTGCACCAAGAATATCCGCGCCGATGGAGTTGAGGAAGTTTGCAAGGTCAACGATATGAGGCTCTCTTGCGGCATTCTCAATAATAGTAAGACCCTCTGCCTTTACCGCAGCGAGCATAATATTAATGGTAGCACCGACAGAGACGATATCGAGATATATCCTGTTGCCGACAAGCTTTTCAGCCTGGAGATCAACCATACCGTCTTCTACAGAATAAGATGCGCCGAGAGATTCAAAACCCTTCAGGTGCTGATCAATGGGACGAACGCCGAAATAGCAGCCGCCGGGGAGGGGGACACGAGCATTGCAGTAGCGGCCGAGAAGAGCACCATAGAGATAATAGGAGGCGCGCATTTTCTTGACCATTTCGTGGTCGGCAATATGAGTGTTTATCGGTCTGGGGTCTATTTCAAGAACAGAAGGTTCAGGTCTTGAAACAACAGCACCAAGACTTTTAAGTATCTCGGACAGAACATTTACGTCGCTTATATCGGGAAGGTTTTCGATGCGGCAGACATCACCGGCAAGGATTGTTGCGGGAATAATGGCGACAGCTGCATTCTTTGCACCGCCGACTGTAATGCTGCCGTGCAGTTTAGTCGGTCCGTTAATGACAAATTTATCCAATGCGAAACGCACTCCTCTTGTTTTATGTTTATATGTTAAACATTTCCTGACATTTTAGTCAGAAGTATATAATCTAAAAAAGATGCACCAAATCAAGGCATATAAAATGCCGCAAATCATTATATCACGAGTTGCTGAAAATGAAAAGAATAATTTTGATTATAGAATATTGTTAACGTATACTTTACAAATTGTTTACATATGCTGTGAAAAATCGGCATCGCCGAAACGATGCCGATTTAATGATTATTTGAAATAGCTCATTGGGTTCTTGGTGTTTCCGTTGAGGCGTATTTCGAAATGCAGGTGAGGTCCTGTGGAGTTACCGCTGTTTCCGACCTTGCCGATAGCCTGACCGGAAGAAACATACTGTCCTTTTGATACATTGATTTTACTCAGATGGGCATATCTTGTAAGATAACCGCTGCTGTGCTGAATATCAATGCAATAGCCGTAGCTTGAGAACCAACCGGCGCGAGTGACCTTACCGCTGGCAGAAGCAACAACAGTTCTGCCGTAAATTCCGCCGGTAGAAATATCGATTCCCTTGTGGAGTCGGCCCCAGCGCATTCCGTAGTAAGAAGAAACGTGTTTTACACCGGGAACAGGCCAGGTGAACATACCGGTAGGAACTCGGCCGCCACCGCCTCCGCCGCCGCCACCGCTGCTGCCGCCTCCTCCGCCGGAGGGAAGCTTTTTGGTACCTACAACGTAAACTTCGTCAACAGGAGTTTTAAGGACTTCGGTTTTGATAACCTTTCGACTCTGCTCTACTCCGCCAACGTAAACTATCTCCTCGGTTACCTTATTAGTACCCTTCTTTCCTGCTGTCTTGAGCTTTTTGTAGGTGGTGTACTTTGTGGCATCCTTGACTGTAGTGGATTTGAAATTAACGCTTACGGTATACTGACGTACAATTACACACTTGACCTCAAGAACAGGTTTCTCTGTTTCAACACTGACGGTTTCACCTGCTATAAGACCGTTTTTGGCAACCTGAGGATTAAGCTCGTAAAAGCGCTCTTCGGTCATTTTGTAGGTTGAAAGAAGTTTTGAAACCGTGTTGTTGGATTTTACAGTGTGTGACTTGATAACATTTTTTGTGCCTCTGATGGTTTCACGAAGCTGATCGGTCGTCATAACATCTTTCGATGCAAACAGACCGCTTTTGGTTTCCACATCCTGAACAAAGCTGAAGGAACCTTTCTGAGATGTGTCAGCATAGCTTTCTGTGAATTCATCGAGAATAAAACTGAGGTCACCTTCGCTTCGGATAGCACCTATCAGTTCGCCGTCGATAAAGAGACCGTATGCTTCTTCGATATCGTTGTTGCCGTAAAGCATACTTTCTGCAAGCTGAGTGGAGTTCTTCATTTTCGAAGAGTCAACCGCAGCGAGCTTGTAGGTAGGCTTAAGGCTTTCCTCAATCTCGGTGCTGGTGCTAAGAAGCTCACTGCTTACAAGCTGTGATGCCTCGGTAAAAGTGGATTCATTGGATATGTAGCCAACTGTTTCACCACCGCAATCAACAGCCAGAGCATAATTTTTACTGAAAACACTGCTGACGGTGGAACCGAGGATTATGAGGCAAATTACAGGCAGAATAATATTTACTGCGCTGGCAAGGAATGATTTATGCTTTACCGCAGAAGCGGCGGCGACACCGACGCCGACTCTGGCTGAAGAAAGAATGCCGTCCTTTCTTGCTGCATCTATTCGCGGCTTTGCAGTTTGAAATTCTTCCTTTATTTCTGAAAAAGTGACCTTGGTGGTCTGCACGGGCTGGACCACTGCGGCATCAAACCCACGGGAGATAACTCTGCCGAAAGGCCTGAGCAGTTTTTTTGTTTTTCTGATGACCATATTGACTTTGCGCTGTATCTGCATACCGTAAAGGCAGCATAGACGGTAAAGCCATATGAAAAAATTCTGTCGGGAGTTACCCGAATCGTTGAGCCCATGCACTGACTTCCTTGAAAACATCGAGCCGATAGCTGCGGCTGCTCCGTTCAGGAGGTTAAACATGCGTTAAAGCTCCTCTCTGATTAAGAATGGGAGGTTACAAAATTGTAACTTCTGGCGTTAATTATATCAGCTTTTGCGCCCATTTCAACCCTTTTTGGAAATCTTCAAACAATTACGGCAAATATAATTAACAAAAGCGGAGTTTAAATGTGCACATTGACTGTAAATCAGCTGTAAAAAATGTCATTTTCTGTCCAGGAATTAATTACAACAGTGTAACCGGCAGCTATTTTTTTAGCACCCTCGAGATCGTGTTCGAGATAATTTCCGCACTCTTCAGGAAGTGCGGCACCGGGAATGGGCTCGTCCCATTGACTGATCTTTTCAAATGTATCCTTTACTAGAGAAACTACTTCTTTGTCACTCATTTCTCTGGTGAGAAGATAAAAACCGGTACGGCAGCCCATAGGGCCGAAATATACAATATTATTAGAATACATACTGTTTCGTACGATAGTTGCACCGAGGTGTTCCACTGTATGCATAGCAGCTTGATCCATATAAGGAGGGGTATTGGGTTTGACGGTTCTAATATCCCAGGTGTCTATACCGTTGTCGCGGCGTGAAATATACAGTCCGCATTCAAGTTTATTGTGATTAACGGTAAAGCTTGCAATTTTTTCCATAATTGATTGCATCCTTTCCTTTGCTTGCTGAATTAATTATATACTAAATTCGAGCGATTGGCTACGGATTGTGCAAATATTCACAAACATTTACATAAAAACAGGAGTTTGCTGTATATTTTTGACTCTTTTGTCCATTCATAAGTCCAGTTTTTGCTTGTAAAAGTGGTAAAACTATGTTATGCTAATTAGTAAGTGATAAATAATTGCAGTAAATGTAAATACTGTAATTCACTGCAGAAAGGTGGTTAATAATTTGGCAAAGGAGTCAATCAGACTGATCGAGGAAGCCGAAAATGCCGCTTATGAAGCTGAAATACGAGCACAGGCACAGGCCGCGGAGATCGTGGCAGAGGCAAAGCAGAGAGCCTCTGAGGCTCACGATGAAGCTATAGCTAAGGCAAAAAAAATTGTGGATCAGGCAAAAGCCCACGCGAGTGAAAACGCCGATGCACGGCAGAAGAGCAGCGAAACGGAAAGCAAAGCCATTGCCGAAAGACTGAGAGAGCAGGCAAAGGAAAAGCTGCCAACCGCTGTGGATATTGTAATCGCAGATATAATAAACTAAGGTAATACGGCCCACTCTTTAATAAGAAGGGAGGAATGTCGTATGGCAAAGCTTAAAATGTTGAAGATCGGTGTGTACGGGCTGCAGAGTGACCGCAAGATGGTGCTTGAAAAGATGCAGCGGCTCGGCGTAGTCGAGATCGAAAACGTCAAGGCGCAGGAGGATAAGATAAAGCTCGATACCTCACAGCAGATCGAAAGCTTTTCAAATACAATTGACGTATTTGAGCAGGCGATCGAAATACTTGACAAATACACCGAATACAAGCCGAAGATGCTCTCATCGTATCGGGGCAGACCCGTTATGAGCAATGATGAGTTCTTGTCGATTGTAGAGCGTTCGGACAGAAACATTGAGCGATGTTACGGCATACTGAGAAAAGAAAAACAGATTGAAGAGCTGAAAACGGATATACTACGTCTGCAGCTTCGTATAGAGGCCCTGAAGCCCTGGCTTGATCTTGACGTTTCTATGCGTTTTGCGGGAACCAGGAGAACGAAGACTTTTATCGGAACGGTTCCGGGAGTTCATACTTCACAGACAATAAAAGAACTTGTTGCACGGAAGAATCCAAATCTTACACTTTATGATGCGGAAACATCGGGACAACTGGCAGATTCCACATGTGTGTTTATAGTTGTACACGAAAGCGCAGCGCAGGAAATGGAAGATGCACTTCGTTCCATAGGTTTTGCAAGACCGCCTGAGGTGAGCAAGCGTTCACCGAAGGAGAGTATGGCAATACTTGAGGAGCGAATAGAAAACGCAAGCAGGCAGATAGAAGAAAACGAAGAGAGCATAAAGCACTATGAATACAGGCGAGAGCTGTTCGCTCAGATGCTTGATTATTACATTATGCGCCGCGAGAAATACGAAATGCTCGGACGTCTGTCCTGTACCAGACATGCCTTTATAATGGAAGGCTGGGTGCCGAAAAAGGCATACGAAAGGCTAAAAAAAGAACTTGAGCCTTTAGGTGCATACGTAGAAGAAATTGAACAGTCAAAGAAAGATGTAGAACCGACCGCCATCAGAAACGGAGCAATAACCGAAGGCGGCGAAACGGTAGTTCAGCTGTATTCGATGCCAAACAAAAAGGATATCGATCCGACTCCGGTTCTTGCCATTTTCTATTATATGCTGTTCGGTCTAATGCTGGGCGACGCCTGTTACGGACTTATTATGTTCCTGGCCTGCGGCGGTGTGCTTCTTTTCCTGAAGCCTGAGGGAAGTGCAAGACGGAATATGAAGCTGTTTATGTTCTCGGGTCTTTGCTCCGTATTCTGGGGAGTGATATTCGGAAGCTATTTCGGAGACCTTCCCAACGTCATAGCCAGAACATTCTACGGAGCAACGGAAAATGTAGTCAATCCCCTGTGGTTTGACCCCATAAAGGATCCCGTAAGTATGCTTCTCTTCTCTGTGGCGATCGGTATACTTCACGTGTTCACCGGTTTATTGCTTGGAGTCATCACAAATCTCAAAAACAAAGATTTCCTCGGCGCTTTGGGCGATTGCGTATCGTGGCTGTTGCTTCTCGGCGGTGGTATCACATACGCTCTCAATATGCTGCTCGGAATATTCGGCAGACAGGACATTATAACAGTTCCGCCTCTGGCCCAGAAGATCGGTCTTTGGTGCGTGGTTGCAGGACTTATAATGGTGCTTCTGCTTTCAGGACGCTCCAAAAACCCCTTGAAGAGTCTTTTGAAAGGCGCGTACAACCTGTACGGAGCGACAAACTATCTTTCAGACTTCCTGTCCTATTCGAGAATACTGGCGCTTGCCCTGGCAACAGGTGTTATAAGTCAGGTTTTCAATACCATCGGATCTATGTTCGGCGGCGGTGTGACCGGTGCGATAGTAATGGTTATCGTCTGCGCAATAGGACACATTCTGAATATACTGATAAGCCTTATCGGCTGTTATGTGCATACCTGCAGACTGCAGTATGTTGAATTCTTCGGTAAATTTTATGAGGGCGGCGGACGTGAGTTCAAACCGTTCTCTGCAAAAACAAAAACCTTTAAATTTGAGGAGGAAAAAGAATTATGAATGGATTTATGTCTCAGCTTGGTCTTATTATCGCACTTTTAGGCGGTGCTCTCGCAACACTTCTCCCCGGTATCGGATCTGCAACAGGTGTATCCCGTGCAGGTGACGCAGCTGCAGGTGTTGTAACAGAAGATCCCAAGAAATTTTCGAAGGTTCTTATTCTTCAGCTTCTCCCCGGTACTCAGGGCATCTACGGTCTTCTGACCACCTTTATGCTTCTTGCTCAGATCGGTATTCTCGGCGGAACCACTCCTGATCTTGCAACAGGTATCCTTTATTTCATCGCTTGTATGCCTATCACATTTGTTGGCTACTATTCCGCTATATATCAGTCCAAGACCGCTGTTTCCGGTATTGCTATCGTTGCAAAGAAGCCTGACCAGCAGAGTAAGGGTATGATGCTCGCGGCAATGGTTGAGACCTATGCTATTTTCGCAGTTCTCATCTCCATCCTTTCAATTCTCCAGATTGCTAACTACGCAAACGCAGGCGATGTTGTTGAGGCAGTAAATGTTATATCCAATGCTGATGTAAGCCTCACTGATATGATCGCATCCGCATCTGACGCAATTACTTCATCTGATGTCGCAGCTTCCGTAGCTGACATAGTTGCTTAATACATTTCGGGAGGTCATAAAATGACCGGATTAGAAAGAATAATTGAACAGATAAGAATCGATTCGGAGCAGAGTGCTGCTGAGATTATCGAAAACGCTCAGGCAGAAGCGGACAAGATAATAGAAGACGCAATGAATGCAACCGAGATCGAATGCAGGGAGATAATAGGAAAGGGCAAGGAAGATGCAAAGGTCATAGACCGAATAGCATCCTCATCCGCCGAACAGCAGCTGAGAAAGGCAAATCTTGCCGCACAGCGCGAAATCATAGAAGATGTTTTCGTCGAATCACTCACAAAGCTGCGTTCGTTGCCTGATAATGACTATTTTCTCGTTCTCCACCGTCTCGCAAGCAAAAATGCTGAGAGCGGCGACGGAGAGATCCTGCTTTCCGAAGAGGATAAAAAGAGAATGCCTGCGGACTTTATTCCGAAGCTCAACGAAAAGCTTACAGGAAAGGGCACTCTTAAGCTGGCTTCTGACAGCGCCGTTACCAACGGAGGACTTATCCTTCGTTACGGCGGAATCGAAATAAACTGCACCTTCGCGTCCCTCATAGACGGCAAGCGCGAACAGCTCAGCGACAAGCTGAACAAGTACATCTTCGGCTGATGCCGAAGGGAGGTTTTAGTATGCTGCGCGATACAGATTACGCCTATGCCGTTGCCAGAATCAGGTGCAATGAGCTCAAGCTGCTGACAAAATCAGATCTTGAGCTGCTGCTATCATCGCCCGGTGTGGAGGATTGTATAAAACGTCTGACAGATAAGGGCTATGGCGGCAAGGGCGCGTCGTATGCCTCCGAACGTGAGCTTCTTAAAGCCGAGTCGGAGAATGCGTGGGAGCTCATAAATGAAATCGCTCCCGATATTGCTGTGTTTGATTCCCTCAAAACAGCAAATGATTATCACAATTTAAAAGCCATTACAGAGAGTTATATTCTCGGCGCTGATTACACAAACATGCTCGTATATCCTGTTACAGTAGAGCCGGATACGATTCTTGAGGCAATCAAAACCAAGAATTACGAGCTTCTGCCGGAGCATATGAGAGAATGTGCTCAGCAGGCTTATACGGTTTTTGTGGAGGCGAGAGATTCTCAGCTTGGTGAGGCCATCATAGACAAAGCCTGTCTGGAGGCAACTGCGGAGACCGCAAAGGGCTGCGGTGAGCTTCTGGAAGCTCTTGCACAACATAAAATATTTGTCACCGATATAAAGGTGGCAATGCGCTGTGCGATAACAAAGAAATCACTTTCTTTTATGGACGCATCCCTTGCCCCGTGCGACAAGCTTGATCTTAATGAATTGCGCACAGCGGCAGTGGACAGCGTTGAATCACTGCTTTCATACATTGAGAAGGTATCGGACGAAGCGGCAGCAAAGCTGCGTGAAGGTATGAGTGCCTTTGAAAAGTGGAGTGATGAGAAGCTTCGCGATATTATTGCTCCTGCTAAATATAAGTCTCTCGGTCCCGATGCTCTGGCGGCATATCTTTGTGCCAAAGAGCTTGAGATTCGCTCTGTGCGTATAATTCTTTCGGCAAAGAGAAACGGCATAAGCAGTGAAAAAGTAAGAGCTCGCCTGCGCGAGCTGTATTAAGGAGGGCTCGCAATGTACAAAATCGCAGTTTTAGGCGAACGCGACAGCATTTACGGCTTTGCAGCTCTCGGTCTCGATATTTATCCTGCTGAAAACAAAGAAGATGCAAAACGTATTCTTTCTGCTTTGGCAGGCGGTGAATATGCAGTTATTTATATCACAGAAAAAACAGCTGCCGAGCTTACGGCAGAAATAGCAAAATATGACGAACTTACCGTTCCGGCGATAATTCCGATTCCCGGTGTTACGGGTAATACGGGTGCAGGAATGGCAAGAGTCCGAGAGGCTGTGGAAAAGGCAGTCGGCTCAGATATTATATTCAACAATAAATAAACCTCGTATTGGAGGGTCAGTATGGCAAAGACCAGCAAGGGAATAATTGAAAAGGTCGCAGGACCGCTTGTTATAGCCAGCGGCATGCGAGATGCCAATATGTTTGACGTTGTGCACGTCTCCAACGAAAAGCTGATAGGTGAAATCATCGAAATGCACGGTGATAAGGCATCTATACAGGTTTATGAAGAGACCAGCGGACTCGGACCGGGAGCACCTGTTGAAAGCACAGGTGAGCCTATGAGCGTTGAGCTGGGTCCGGGACTTATTGCAAGCATTTATGACGGTATTCAGCGTCCGCTGGACGATATTATGAAGGTCTGCGGAACAAATATCAGAAGAGGTATTCAGGTAGCCTCTCTCAAGAGAGATAAAAAATGGCGCTTTGAGCCGGCTGTGTATGTCGGTGCAAAGGTACAGAGCGGCGATATTATCGGTACTGTAAAGGAAACCGATGTCGTTACGCAGAAGATAATGGTTCCATATGGCATCTCAGGTGTTGTAAAGGATATCATCGCAGGTGAGCATACGGTTACTGATACTGTCTGCGTCGTTGAGACTGCGGATGGCGAGACCAAAAATCTTACCCTTATGCAGAAGTGGCCTGTACGTAAGGGCAGACCATACAAGCAGAAGATCAGCCCCGAAATGCCGCTCATCACAGGTCAGCGAGTTATTGATACCCTGTTCCCGATAGCAAAGGGCGGTGTTGCATCTGTTCCCGGTCCTTTCGGTTCAGGCAAGACAGTTGTCCAGCATCAGCTTGCAAAGTGGGCAGAGGCTGATATAGTTGTATATATCGGCTGCGGTGAGCGCGGCAACGAGATGACCGACGTTCTCAACGAGTTCCCCGAGCTTGTTGACCCGAAAACAGGAAAATCCCTTATGGAGCGCACAGTGCTTATCGCGAACACTTCCGATATGCCTGTTGCAGCCCGTGAAGCATCTATATATACAGGTATAACCATTGCGGAATATTTCCGTGATATGGGCTACAGTGTAGCACTTATGGCAGACTCCACGTCCCGTTGGGCAGAGGCTCTTCGTGAGATGTCAGGACGTCTGGAAGAAATGCCCGGTGAAGAGGGTTACCCTGCATACCTCGGAAGCCGTCTTGCACAGTTCTATGAGCGTGCAGGTCTTGTAGAGAGCCTTGGTTCTGAACCGAGACTCGGCGCACTTTCCGTTATCGGTGCGGTTTCACCTCCCGGCGGCGATATTTCAGAGCCCGTTTCCCAGGCAACACTTCGTATAGTAAAGGTGTTCTGGGGACTTGATTCGGGACTTGCATACAAGAGACACTTCCCGGCAATCAACTGGCTTAACAGTTATTCGCTCTATCTTGATTCACTCAAGGGCTGGTTTGACAAGAACGTAAGCGATGAGTGGATGAAGAGCAGAGACAGAATTATGTATCTCCTGCAGGAGGAATCCGAGCTTGAGGAAATAGTCAAGATGGTAGGTATGGATGCACTTTCCGCGCCGGATCGCCTGAAGCTCGAAGCAGCACGTTCTATACGTGAAGACTATCTGCATCAGGATGCATTCCACGAAATAGACACATACACCTCACTGCCCAAGCAGCTCATTATGATGAAGCTTGTCCTTGAGTATTTCGATCAGTCAACAGAGGCTCTCGACACAGGTGTTGATATTGAGGCACTGGTCAAGCTGCCCGCAAGAGAGAGAATCGGCAGAATCAAGTATGTGGAAGAAAAGAATGTTGCTGCAGAAGCTGCATCTATCCTTGAGCAGCTGGCACGTGATATTGCAAACGCAGGGAAAGGAGAGGATATCTGATGCCGAAGGAATACAGAACGATTGAAGAGGTAACAGGTCCTCTTATGCTGGTACGCGGCGTCTCAGGCGTCACCTATGATGAACTGGGTGAAATCGAGCTTGCGAGCGGAGAAACAAGACGCTGCAAGGTTCTCGAAGTAAACGGTTCAGACGCACTGGTACAGCTTTTCGAATCAAGTACAGGTATAAATCTTTCCGACAGCAAGGTTCGTTTCCTTGGCAGAAGTATGGAGCTCGCTGTATCTGAAGATATGCTTGCCCGTGTTTTTGACGGTCTGGGAAGACCTATTGATGGCGGCCCCGATATCATTCCCGACAAGAGAATGGACACAAACGGTCAGCCTATGAACCCTGCTGCAAGAAACTATCCTCAGGAATTTATCCAGACAGGCATTTCTGCAATTGACGGACTTAACACACTGGTTCGCGGACAGAAGCTTCCTATATTCTCAGCTTCCGGACTTCCCCACGCACAGCTTGCTGCACAGATCGCAAGACAGGCAAAGGTGCGCGGCAAGGACGAACAGTTCGCCGTTGTTTTTGCAGCAGTTGGTATTACATTTGAGGAATCCAACTTCTTTATAAATTCATTCCGCGAGACAGGTGCTATCGATAGAACGGTTATGTTTGTAAACCTTGCAAACGACCCTGCGATCGAGCGTATCGCAACTCCGAGAATGGCCCTTACAGCAGCTGAGTATCTTGCATTCGAAAAGGGAATGCACGTTCTTGTTATCATTACCGATATCACCAACTATGCCGATGCACTTCGTGAGGTTTCCGCCGCACGTAAGGAGATCCCCGGACGACGCGGCTATCCCGGTTATATGTATACAGACCTTGCAAGTCTTTACGAGCGAGCAGGAAGACTCAAGGGCAAGGACGGTTCAATTACTCTTATTCCTATCCTTACAATGCCCGAAGACGATAAGACTCACCCAATTCCCGACCTTACAGGATATATAACTGAGGGTCAGATAATCCTCTCCCGTGAGCTTTACAGAAAGGGACTGCAGCCCCCTGTTGATGTTCTGCCTTCTCTTTCACGTCTTAAGGATAAGGGTATCGGTGAAGGTAAGACAAGAGCTGACCACGCCAATACAATGAACCAGCTATTTGCAGCTTATGCACGAGGCAAAGAAAGCAAGGAACTTATGGTCATCCTCGGCGAAGCCGCACTTACTGATATCGATAAGCTGTATGCAGAGTTTGCAGACCGCTTTGAGAAGGAATATGTATCTCAGGGCTATAATACCAACCGAAGCATCGAGGAAACCCTCGAAGTAGGCTGGGAGCTTCTGAGAATACTCCCCAGAAGCGAGCTCAAGAGAATCAAGGATGAATTCCTCGACAAGTATTACAACGCATAACACCCATTTTGGAGGTGTGATAATTGGCAACCTTAAATGTAAATCCTACCCGTATGGAGCTGTCAAGGCTGAAGAAGCGCCTTGCTACAGCAAGACGAGGTCATAAGCTGTTGAAGGATAAGCGCGACGAGCTTATGCGTCAGTTCCTCGATCTGGTGCGTGAGAACAAAGCACTGCGCGAAAGAGTTGAGGCAGCTGTAATAGAGGCAAACAAGAGCTTTATCCTTGCCAGAAGCGTTATGCAGGACGAAATGATGGACACCGCTCTGCTTATGCCGAAGCAGGAGGTATCTCTTGATGTATCCTTTAAAAACGTTATGAGCGTGGATATTCCCGTTTACGATGCAAAGACAAGAACTCCCGATCCGGCGGACATCTATCCTTATTCCTTTGCGTTTACATCGGGCGATCTGGATTCTGCTGTTCATGAGCTGTCGGATCTGCTGCCGAGTCTTCTCGAACTTGCTGAGAAGGAAAAGGCAACGCAGCTCTTGGCTGCTGAGATCGAGCGTACACGCCGCCGAGTAAATGCACTCGAGCACGTAATGATACCTCAGTATATTGAAACCATACGAATGATCACAATGAAGCTTGACGAAAACGAGCGAAGCTCTACCGCAAGACTTATGAAGGTCAAGGATATGATGGTGGAAAAGACCATAATGGAGCGCAGAATGCGCGAAGGCCTGGCATAAAATGTCAAATGAAAAACCGCCGCTCAGATGAGAGGCGGTTTTTTGCTTAGTGATTGACAAATAGTTCCCAAAATGATATATCAAAAGATGTAAAAGAAGTAAAACTTGCCGCCGAAAAACGCTTTTGCAGCAGACGCGGCAGATATCGTGCAGGCGGCAAAAGGGTAAAACAGAAAAGAGGCATATTATGAAGAAAATAGGTTTGCTGAAAGCATTGGCACTTACGCGTAAAGCGGATAAGATGAGCAGTGAAGAGAGAGCAGAGCTTCAGCAAAATCGACTGAGCGAGCTTATTGCTTATGTGAAGAAAAACAGTCCGTATTTTTCCGAATTGTATAAGAATTTGGATGAAAAAATGCCACTTGAGTCGTTCCCGATTACAACTAAATCGGATATGATGAATAACTTTGATAAATGGATGACTGACACATCAATTACAAGAGAAAAAGTAGAAAATTTTATGTCAGACATTTCAAATGTAGGAACAAAGCTTGACGGAAAGTACCTGGTATATACGACATCGGGATCTACAGGAGAGCCCTGCATTATGCTGTATGACGATACAACGATCAACGTATCATCTGCCATAGGAGCACTTCGAAGCTTTGCCCGAAAGGAAGATTTATCTGCTTTTATGAAATCGGGCAAAAAGACGATGGCGCTTTTTGCCGATAACGGATTTTATCTGGGTTGCGGGTCGGTGAGATACAATCTCAAAAAAATGCCCTGGAAGAAAAATGTGATGAAAACCTGCGATGTTCGGAGACCGACAGAAGAAATAGTGGAAGCTCTTAACAAATTTCAGCCATCAATGATAGGCTGCTATCCCACTACAATGGAGCTTATTGCTGCGGAGCAGGAAAAGGGCAGACTGAACATTCATCCTGCGATAATTATGACAGGCGGAGAAAAACTCAATGACGATGTTAGGGAGTACCTGTCCAATGTGTTTGACTGCTATGTTCAGACCAATTACTCATGCACAGAAGGAGGTACAATGGCGTGCGAGTGTACCGAGCATCATTTCCATATAAATGATGATTGGGTCATTCTTGAGGCAGTAAACGAACAAAATGAGCCTGTACCGTTCGGAACTCAGTCTGCCAAAGTGCTTCTTACAAACCTTGCAAATAAGGTATGTCCTGTCATACGATTTGAAATAACCGACAGAGTTGTTATGCACAAAGAATCCTGTAAGTGCGGAAATACACGTCCTTGGCTTACTCTTGAGGGAAGGACAGACGATATACTCACCTTCGGAAACGGCAGCAGAATAGCACCGCTCTCGTTATATGCTGTGCTCAAGGAGGTAGACGGAATTACTCGTTTCCAGCTTGTCCATCACGATGGAGATATGCTTGAACTTCGCCTGATTGCAGAAAATATGCAGGAGGCTTTTTCCGGAGCAAAGAATGCTGTTGAAAATTTCCTTGCTGAGAGAGGTATTGCGGCGAATGTATATCTGTCTGAAAAAAGGCCTGAAACAAACCCAATAAGCGGAAAGTACAAGCATATAATTGCAGAGAAATAAAAGGGGTGGTATAGATATGTATTTATCAGAATACTGTGATGTCAGATATGAAGAAAAGCATAATGTGGCTTTTGTAGTATGGAAAAAATTCTGCTGTAATGAGGATTACAGAAAGCCTCTTGAATATGCCCTTGAGATTATAAAGGAGCATAAGTGCAGCTATGCGGCAGATACCCGAAGTGGATTTGAAAACATACCCGAGGACACCAAATGGGTGGCAGAGTATTTTATGCCCAAAGCTGCAGAGTACGGATGCAAATATATATTTTTTATAATCGATAAGGATAACAGCTTAAAGGAAGAACTGAAAGGCCAGGAAGCAGATTCAAAGAGCATAATGGAATTTAAGTACATATTCAGTCTTGACGAAATATCAGAGGGATAAATAAAAGTTCCGAATTCACAAAAGAATTCGGAACTTTTATTTATCCAATATCAATTATCTCGTCACATTCGTCCTCGGAGGGCTCGCAGAACATGGCACTGCACTTTGAGAGCAAAGCTTCATCAGCTTCATAGCTGAATTTTTCCATACCGGAAGCCTTATCGGCATTACGTTTTTTTGCATTCTCCAAGATACGTTTGTCGCTTGCCTTTATATATACAAGCCGTACCTTATGACCAAGTGACTCAAATTTTGCTCTCAGTTCATCTCTTTCTGCTTTTCCCCAAAGTCCGTACTCCAAAAGCACATCGCAGCCTGCGGCAGCAATTTTCTCTGCCTGCAGAGTCAAAAACTCCTTTGACTGTCTTACTACCTCACAATGCCTGTTGCCAAGATGCTCCGGAAAGAGACTCAGCATAAGCTCATCTACGGATAGAATGACTATATTTCTTTCGTTTTGGAGTTTATTGGCATAAAAACTTTTTCCGCAGCAAACCTTGCCGCACAGTAAAATGATTTCACTCATAAAAAGCACCTCGCAAATTAAACAAAAAATACACATTGTAATTGTGCAGTGTATTCAAACACCCAAAAATTAAATACTAAATTGACAGAAGATTATCAATGTGATAAAATCCGCTTGTAACCAAAAAAGAGAAGTCCAGACTGAAGAAAGGAAATGATCCATATGAATATCTGGCATCACATAGCAAAAGAGCGTATTGCCCCTGAAAAATTTATGGCTTGTATTGAAATATCCAAGGGAAGCAAAAACAAGTATGAGCTTGACAAGCAGACAGGTCTGCTGAAAATGGACAGAGTCCTGTACACCTCAACCCACTATCCTGCAAACTACGGATTTATTCCGAGAACCCTTGCAGGCGATGACGACCCCCTTGATGTCCTTGTTCTCTGTTCTGAGTCGATTCTGCCTCTCACTCTTGTAGAGTGCTACCCCATCGGAGTAATCGCAATGGAAGACAACGATGATGCCGATGAAAAAATAATTGCTATCCCATTCAAGGATCCGTCCTATAACAACTATAAGGACATAAACGAGATCCCTGCACACGTTTTTGATGAGATTCGCCACTTCTTTGAGGTGTACAAATCTCTTGAGGGATATAAAACAGTCGTTCAGGAAGTATCGGGCAAAGAAGCAGCAATGGAGATAATTACAAGCTGTCTTGCAAGATATGACAAAGTGTTCGGCGGAAACGTATAATTAACGGTGCTTCGGGCTTTTTTGGTCCGAAGCACTTGTTTGTTTTCTGCTCAGATTACCACAAAACAAATGGTATAATACGGTTCAGATTATAGGATAATTACCGTGATTTGTCAATCGAAGCAGCTTTGCATAGAGAAGATCGATTTGTTTCGTAAAGACATTTGAAATATATGAATAATGTGTTATTATATCATAAGAAATGTGATTGATTGTCTCAGCATAATTTAAGGAGAGAAAACAATGAAAAAGGCTGCACTTGCAATAATTCTTTCTGTAAGCGTACTTTTTGGATTGATGCTTTCAGGCTGCTCGCAAAACAGAGATGATGAGCAGAAAGAACCGATAAAGGACATAAAAAGCACAGTTTTCACATATAAAGGAACTAATTACAATATAATCGATTTTTATCTTTCGGGATGGATAGAGATGAAGGATGAAGAATCGCAGGATCATAGCGTCAGAGTGAATTATATGGATTTAAGCAGTGCTCCGATAGAAATGATCGAAGTTAAGTACTGGTATGAGTTTGAGAAAACAGGATATCCGTGCATAGAAGTTTTGTGGGACGCTGAAAAGGTTATCGGTTTCGGAGCTGAAATATACAGTGTAGATGGTAAATGCATATTTCCTTTCAGCGGAGAGAACGGACTGCAGCACAGAGCAAAAGCGATATCCGGTTCAGATGCCGGCAGTTCGGAGGGGATATATTTCTTTGCTGAGCCGGAAGATTTACTTGCAGAGGAAGAAATCGACAACACAGCTGAAATAGAAGAGAAAAGAGCAGCCGCGAAGCACTATGACAATCCTGTGCTCGAATGTGGTGAAAATGAGGCGGCAGCATATATTGGTTATGAGGATGAATCGAGAGTATATTTCTATGAATATAATGGACTTCCGTGCACACTAAGAAGCGAAAATGTAAAAATCACAGGAGAAGGAGACTATTCGGTAGGGCTTTACTGTGATACGGAAATAAAAAACACAGCGTATGCTGCATTGTGCATAGATAACGGAGAAGAAATATTCCCGGGCTATTATTACACCATAACAGCGATTACGGTAAACGGCAAACCGATCAATTTTGCAAGTGCGTATAATTGCGCAGATGAAGATATGAATGTGTATTCTTATATATTCAATCCGAAAGTTGAGTTTATAGATGATAATGCAAGATGTGCATACAGAAGCGTTGATGAGTGTTCTCCTATGATCGTAGGTAACCGAATTCGTGACTGGACAGAATTAAGAGTGTATTTTACAGTTACCGCACCCGAAACAAAGTTTATCTATGAGCAGAAAAAGGCGGAAATTGAAAAACAGCTGACAGAAGAGCAGCCGTCTTGATTTATATGTCGAAAAGAGTTAAAATTACTAAAATATCCTGAGAAAAGCGGGGGATGAAAATGAAACGCAGTGACAATAATTCAAAAAACGTAACAATGGCAGATATTGCAAGTTCACTGGGAGTAAGTATTGTCACGGTATCAAATGCCCTTGCAGGAAAAAAAGGAGTCAGCGCAGAGGTACGTGCCGCAGTATTTCTGAAAGCCCGTGAGCTTGGATACATAGAAGGGGTATCAGAAGGAGCTGAGCGCGAAGCGGTAAGTGCGAAGACAGGAGATATCGGCATAATTGCAACACAAAGATATTTATCGGGCGAAAACGGATTTCATTGGCAGCTGTACCAGGAGCTTGTAACACAGCTGAAGCAGGATGACAGATATGCGATTCTTGATGTAGTCAGCGAAGAGGACGAAAGCAAACTTAAGATGCCGAGAATAATAGAAAACCACCTGGTGTGCGGAGTCATAATGTTAGGTCAGCCGGATCTGAAATTCTTAAATGAGATAAACAAAAGAAAACTGCCGATAGTATTTCTGGACTTTTCTATAAGAGATTTTGACTTTACGAGCATAGCAGGAGACGATTATTACGATATGTACCGCATTGCTTGCTTTGTGATTTCTCACGGACATTCAAACATCTGTTATGTTGCAGAAAATCCAGAAGAAATAAAAAGAGACAGGTATCTGGGATACTGCCGCGCTGTTGCGGAAAGCGAAATTGACCCTGCTGCACCGCGAAATATTGAGGATGCATTAGAGTGCTTCGATAATGAAAAGATAACGGCATATCTGTGCGAAAGCCTCCCGATAGCGGAAGTGCTTATGAAGAAGCTCAGAGAAAAATCCATAATAGTTCCTGATATGGTTTCTGTAGCTTGTACGGCGGAGTTTAAGATTAATGAAAAGAGAGAGATAACCTGCGTGTGCCGTGATCCTTCGCAAATGGCTCGATTTGCTGTGGACGCACTGCGAAGCAAACTTTCGGGAGAAGGCAAAGGAATCGTCGGAAGAATAGCAGTCGGAGGAAAACTTGTAGCAGGACGAACCACGCGCAGTCACATTATATAAACGGAGGAATATAAATGCTTAGACTCCCTGAAATAATAACTGAAGGGATGATATTAAAACATAATGCTCCTTTGGTGATATGGGGAGAAACTGATTCGGACATAGTTTGGGTAATGCTGGATGGCACAGCAGCGGCAGAAAGCAGCGGAGGACGGTTTGAAGTCGAGCTGCCTCCGCAGAAAACAGGCGGTCCGCATACTCTGGAAATAAAAACCGAAAAAGAATCAATAGTCTTAAATGATATATATTTTGGTGAGGTCTGGCTTGCGGGAGGTCAGTCCAATATGGAATTTCTCCTTTCCGGTGACGAAGAAAAGGAATACGCAAAGACCATCGCAGGAACAGAACTTGTGAGACAGTTTGCGGTTCCTAAGGCGTCGCATAAGAACGCGCGTATACTTAATCCCGAAAATTACAAAGAAAAGCCGAAATGGGTAACATCAGACAGAAACACCTGTGAGGAGTTTTCTGCTGTAGCCTGGTGGAGTGCAATAAATTACAGTAAAAAATACGGTGTCCCTGTGGGGATAATATATTGTTGCTGGGGCGGAACATCTGCTTCCTGCTGGATAAGCAGAGAGGATCTTGCAGAAAACGAAACAACTGCATTGTATCTTGATGATTACGCACGGGCGATGGAAGGTAAAACTCTTGAGGATTACATTTTAATTTATACAGATTATTATAACAGACAGAAAATTTGGGAAGATAATGTCAGATACCTTACAGAAAAAGAAGGCCTCAGCGAAAAAGATGCATCAGAAGATCCGCGTGCAGGCAGAAAGCCCGAATGGCCGCCGCCTCACGGACCTTGGAACTTTGGTTCGCCTGCAAATCTGTACGAAGGAATGCTGTCAGAAATAATACCTTATTCCCTATCCAAAGTGCTGTGGTATCAGGGAGAAGAGGACGTAAGGGTTTATGAAAGGTACTTTGAACTGATGACCTGCCTTATTTCCTGCTTCAGAAAATATTTTCGCAGCAGAGAGCTTCCCTTTTATATAGTGCAGATAGCGCCCTATCCATATCCGGATGATGAAAAAGCATACAACAAGCCGCCGTATCTTCGTGAGAAACAGTCAGAAATCGTTTCGAAAACAGAAAACACAAGTCTGATAGTTACAACGGACTGCGGGGATAAGAATGATATACATCCGAGAAAAAAACGCGTTATCGGAGAGCGAATATTCAATATTATGTGTGCAGAAAACGGTGAAGCTATTGACGTATGCTCTGCAAAAATGGTAAAATATGAAAAAAGAAAAGGGAGTTTTGTAATATACTTTGATAAGCCCCTTTCAGGAGAAAAAGCAAAAGGTTTTATTCTCTGCGATGAAAATCTGAAGTGGCATCAGGCAGAGGGTATTATATCGGGGTGCAGTGTAACGGTAACAAGCCCTGAGGTCAGTGACCCCTGTGCTGCACGATATGCTTTTGCTTCTTATATATATTCTGATCTGTACGGCGAAAACGGCTTACCGGCGGAACCCTGCAGAACAGACAGCTTTGCACCTGACGAAACAGATATGTCGGTGTGTGAATAATTTACGTGATCAATCTTTCAAAGCTGTGAATATCACAGCATTCAGAAAGGAAAGGATTAAATATGGAAATAAAAGAACTCTACAACGAATGGCTCAAAAAGGCATCGGACAATGCGATGCAGGAAGAGCTGAAAGCGATCGCAAATGAGGATGATAAGATCCGCGACCGTTTCTTTAAATCTCTTGAATTCGGAACAGGCGGACTTCGCGGTGTTCTGGGTGCAGGAACAAACAGAATGAATATCTATACCATCGGTGCAGCAGCTCAGGCACTTGCCGATTACCTCAAGAACAAGGGTGTTGAAAACGGCAAAGTTGTTATCGGACACGATTCAAGAATCAATTCAGATGTCTTTGCAAAAACATCTGCTGCTGTTCTTGCTATGAACGGTATCCACGCATATATTTTTCCGCAGCTTGTTCCGACTCCGGTTGTCAGCTTTGCTGTACGTGAACTTCAGTGTGACGGCGGTATCTGCATCACTGCAAGCCACAATCCCAGCGAATACAACGGCTTCAAGTGCTATGGCGCAGACGGTTGCCAGATGACAGATTTCGATGCAGGAGAAGTTTCTTCCTGTATGGATAAGCTTGATATTTTCGAAGATGTCAAGCACGGTGATTTTGATGCGCTTCTTGCTGAAAACAAAATTGAATTTGTTTCTGAGGATGTGTGCCAGGCCTATATAAACAATGTGCTTTCCTGTGAGATAAATACAGAAGCATGTGAAAAGGCAAATCTTTCTGTTGTATACACACCGCTCTGCGGCGCAGGCAACCGTTTTGTCAGAGAGGCTCTTGACAAGGCAGGCGTAAAGAACGTAACAGTAGTTCCCGAGCAGGAAAAGCCCGATGGAACATTCCCCGGCTGTCCTTATCCGAATCCTGAAATAAGAGAAGCATTTACACTTGCACTTAAGCTTGCTGAGGATATAAAGCCCGAGCTTCTGCTTGCAACCGACCCTGACAGTGACAGAGTGGGAATCGCAGTTCTCAAGGATGACGATTATGTCCTTATGAGCGGCAACGAAGTTGGCGCATTGCTTGTAAATTACCTGCTTTCCGTACGCAAGGAAAAGGGTACACTTCCTGCAAATCCTGTTGTTATTAAATCTATTGTTACAAGCGACCTCGGCGCTCGCATTGCAGAAAGCTTTGGCTGTGAGTGCAGAAATGTTCTTACCGGCTTTAAGTATATCGGCGAACAGATGACTGAACTTCTTGAGGCAGGCGAAGTAGAGAGATTCATAATGGGCTGGGAAGAGAGCTACGGCTATCTCGCAGGATCATATGCACGTGATAAGGACGCTGTTGTAGGAGCAATGCTCATCTGCGAAATGGCCTCTTACTACAAGCTCTGTGGAAAGAGTCTGCTTGATGTTATGCACGAGCTTTACGAAGAGTACGGCTACTTCTGCCACAGACTCTGCAACTATGCATTTAAGGGTGAAGCAGGCCTTAAGAAGATGGCTGAGATCACCGATAAGCTCAGAGCAAATCCCCTTACCGAGATCGCAGGACTCAAGGTTGCGGTGCGCCGTGATTACCTTGAAAGTGTAGAGATCAAGGCAGACGGAACAGAGAGCGAGATAACTCTTCCTAAGAGCAATGTTCTTGTATATATCTTTGAAAACGGCGGTTCACTTATCGTTCGTCCTTCCGGCACAGAGCCTAAGATGAAGATATATCTCACCGCAGTTGAAAGCAGCCCGAAGCTGGGCACAGAGATGCTCGACAAGCTGGAAGCTGAAGCAAACAAGATAGCGGAATAATTTGCCCGAAAAGGTGGGTTTTGATGGATATAATGAAGCTGAAGCCGGCTGTCAAGGATTATATCTGGGGCGGCACAAAGCTTAAGGAAGAATTTTCTGTAGAGTCAGATCTGACGAGAGTTGCGGAAAGCTGGGTGCTTTCCTGTCATAAGAATGGAGCTTGTGTTGTATTGAACGGTGAATTCGAGGGGCAGGTGCTCCATCAGGTGGTTCACGAAAATCCTGATTTTATCGGTACGCACAGCAAGGACTTTAACGGATTTCCCATACTTGTCAAGCTTATAGATGCTCACGATGATCTTTCGATACAAGTTCACCCTGATGACGAATATGCCGCAGAGGTAGAAAATGCGTCAGGCAAAACCGAGCTGTGGTATGTTGTTGACTGTGAAGAAGGCTCAAGCCTTATTTGCGGTTTCTCTGAGGAACTGACAGTAGAGCAGTTCAGACAGGCGATCATAAGCGGTACGCTTCTTGATTATGTGCATCGTTATGACATAAAGAAAGGCGATGTGTTTCTCATTGAGGCAGGCACCCTTCACGCAATAGGAAAGGGCGCTGTCATAGCGGAGATACAGCAAAGCTCAGATATAACCTACAGAGTATATGATTATGAGCGAACTGATGATGAAGGCAACAAACGAGAGCTTCATATCGATAAAGCTATCGATGTTGCAATAACGTCACCGCCTGTAGACGAACCCGGACCTGCAGGAGAGGAAAAAAAGGTTGAAAATCATACCGAGCAGCTGCTTGCAGATTGTGAGTTTTTCAAGACAAAGCTCTGTAAAAACAGTGAAGACAGTACAGTGTTCGTAGACGGAACGTCATTTGCATGTGTTCTGGTGGTTGAAGGCACGGCATCATTTGATGATGTTGAGCTGAAACGAGGCGAATGTGCGTTTATACCGGCGGGTTATGGAACTGTTGAGGTCTCGGGAAAAGCTGAATATCTTTTTACAACCATATAATAAAAATTGCAAGGCTATGGAGTGAAAGTCATAACATAGTTACAGCCACGGCATCATCTGATGCTGTGGCTTGCTTTGCATATGCCTGCAGTTGCGCAGTGAAAGAATTAATTTACGGGGTGAGAATACTATGAACGGTGAACATCAGGGCGCAGAGTCTATTGGTATAATAGGAAGCGCAGATGGTCCGACCTGTGTTTACATTGGTGGCAAAGAGGTAAAAAAGCCTCTCAAAGTCAGAATAAGAAATTGTATATATAATCACAGGCGCAGAAAGGCTGAAAGAAAAATTGTCGCAGGTTGTCACACACTTAATGAGGTAGCGGCCTATGCAGCAGATACCTACGGCGCTGCAGAAGTAAAAAGAAAAACAGAGGAAACCACAGTCGCTTCTCGTATTTATGAAATAAAATCAGACGGTGATTGTCTTGAAATAGAGATAGATTATACTCGTGATACTTTTGGTGTGTCTTTTTCGGGAGACAAAAAGAAAATGAAGTATTTTAAGAAAATAGCAAAGGATCTGTATGTTTACTATGGTGTCAGCGAAAATGACATCAGCAAAAAAACTGAAAGATATTTATCTCTGTTGGGTATATTGAGTATGTAAATTACAATGTTTTCCATTTAAAAAAGCCAAAAACCTCCGAAGCACATTCAAAGTGCTTCGGAGGTTAATTCTTTGTGAGAAAATTAAAGAGCCTTGGAAAGAGTTATCTGACAGACATCTCCGCTTGCGTCCTTTGTAAAGATAACAGTTGTCTTTACAAGACGCATTATTCCGTCATCGCCAAGCTGCCGTCCGGTGTGAACTATGGTGCGCTTTCCGGCTTTGTATGCCTTGAGCTGATTTTCACGGGAAAAAGCGTTGATGAAGGACTGCCTGTCATCAGGGTGATAGGTGCTTGCACCGCCTTCGATAAGCTCATCAAAAAGACCTGCGTCGGGACAGGATTTAGATTTGAATGTGTCATACTCCATCATATAATAGCTGTTCTTGGTAAGGTTAACGGAAATGACAAGAGGATAAAGAACAGACAGTGCAGAAAAGAGTTTCTCTATTTCAGACTCATCAAATGAATCTGTTTTATTCAAAGTAAGATGACTGGTATTGCTGAAAAGATAATCCTCATTCTCCATCTCGGGTGAATAGAAGGCGAAGCCCCTTTTGCCGTTGCGCTTTACGTGGTAAAGAGAGGTGTCCGCCTGCTTGAACAGAGCTTCGTATGAGTCAGAACCGCACACACCGATAGCAGCGCCTATACTGCATCCGAGAGTGTTTTCTGTTTTGCCGATCTTTTTCTTGGAGACTTTTCGCACTATGTTTGAAAGAGATGAGCGGAGAACAGATTCTTTTATTGTACCGTGAAGGAAAACAAGAAATTCATCGCCGCCGATTCGACCGACGATATCGGTATTTCTGAAATGATCGCGTATAAGGGAAGCGATAGTTTTAATTGCTGTGTCGCCTTCTGAATGACCAAGCGTATCGTTTATGGTTTTGAGGTTGTCAAGATCTATTACAACAAGAGCGCAGGGTTCGTCCTTGTTCATCGAGAGTATTCTGTGGGAAATCTCCTCGGTGGCAGCCTTGTTGTACAGACCGGTCATACCGTCACGTTCAGCTCTGCGGGTAAGTTCGAGTGTGGCTTTGGTTTCAGCATCAATATCACCGATAGAACCTATAGCAGAAACAGCATTTCCGTCAGGGTTGTCGACGAGAGTGTAGTCGTAGTGGAACCAACGATAAGTACCGTCACCCTGAAGGATCTGCACATCGGCACTTCCGTTGGGAATTTGCTTTGCCATAGAGTTATAAAAGTCCGTAAAGCTGTCTACAGTTTCAGGGGAGATAAGTCCCTGAGAAACAATACCCATAGGCGTATTAGGAACTTTTTCACGGTCGCCGAAAACAAGAGTATGATCGTAGAAACGGTTTATTCTCATAGTGGGAATATCATATCGGAAGATATGCTTTCCACTCTGTTTCATAACGATTGAGTATTCTTCATTTCTCACTCGGAGCTCTTCGGTAGCCGCCATGTGTCTCGTAACGTCAGTAGATGTTATCATCATCATATGACGACCCTGCCAGTGCATAGGCGATGCCTGTGAAAGGACCCACATACCGTCAGGTCTGAGAATATCAATTGCCTGAGGTTTACCCGTTTCGTTGTAAAGACGTATAGGGCATCGCTCACAGGGAGTATCTGAGCCTATAAACGCCTTGTGGCATTTCTGACCGACAAAGGAAGTGCCGAAGGTGTCATTTATGACCTGATTACAGAATATCACATTATAGGTTTCCGGGTCTACAATGTAGACAAAGGATGCATTCTGGTCGAGAGCAGACATAAAATCAGCGGTAAATTCAGCATCGTTCTGTCGATGCCGTTTTGCGATGAAAATACTGAGCAGTCGGCTGATAAGGTTGAGAGTGCCGATTTGTTCACCGGTCCAGACTCTTTCGTGTGAACATTCATCAAAGCCGACAAAGCCGGAAAATACACCGTTATCGTGCATAGCACACTGCATCATTGAACGGATACCCTGAGGCTCGAGCACATCGATCTGATCCTGAGGAAGAGAATTGATGTCTCTGCAGAGAAACACTCCTTCTTCATCGAAGTTCTTTATATAGACATTTTCGCCGTTTTCAAACTGGTATTCGTATTTTTGCAGAAAATCCTTTTGAGGCTCGATGCCGGGAGCGCACCATTCATATGTATTTACGCAGTACATATGTGATTCGTGATCCTCGAATATATAAGCTCGGCTAACATCATAGTATGAACCGATATTTTCGAGAATAGACTGTACGGTTCGGTTTATGTCAGAGGAATTATACATAAGAGAGAAGACGTTGCTTACAATATCAGGATCGTAACTGATGGTTTTTGCACGCTTCATCATCTGACCTGCAAGGTTTTCAATAAGAAGCTCGCGTTTCTTTTCTTCGTGTATATTGTTTATCTGACCGATGACACGGAAAACATTTCCATTGCCGTCAGCTAGAGGTTTGTAGTGAACGCAGTGAACCATAAATCCGGATCCGAAGAGATTGCAGACTATATCAAACTGTCCGGAACGGTTTTCACTGCAGGCTAGCTTTAAATGCGTTTTAATGGATTCGGCGCTGTCCGGATGAAGCAATCCACTATTACCGCAATGATACAAATAGTTGTCAAAAAGTCGGTTTTCAGATTTAGAGCCCTTGTTTATCTGCAGATGAAGAGAATCTTCGGATACGCTGTAGTCAAAAATACAGGAATTTGTTGTATCTGAATTCAGTATTCCGGGCGCACCCTTAATATAGCTGTGACCTATGCCGCATACACCGCAGACGTTACCCTTATCGTCATAAAAGGGTGTTTTTGTAACAAGCATATGTCCCTGAGAACCGTCGGGAAGGGGAACGGGAGTTATATCGGTGACGCTTTTTTCAGTTCCTTCAAAAAGCAGTGCATCGCTTCTTATGTAGCTTTCAGCGAATTCCTTATCAAAGAGATCAAATTCGTTTTTGCCGATGATTTCGCCAATGTCTTTTTTGCCCAGAAGCTGAGCAAAGGGCAGTGAAGCGGATATATATATAGAATTAAGATCTTTGAAGAATATAAGATCGTTTGTAGTATTAAGAAAATGTTCCCACGCAAAATCGTTGAGCTTGTGAGAAAATTTACTGTTGTTCATCAGAAAACCTCCGGGGAAGTGGTGATTCGAAAATATAAAATACCTATTATGTAAATTATACTTTTTTAATAAAGAAAAAGCAAGCATTATACGTTTAATTTACGAAAAGGAAAGGACATAAAAAAGAAAAGACAGGCGAAAAGTCTTACGCTTGATTATTAAGTGAAGAGTGGAGTATAATATAAGTTAACGAATAAAAAGAAAAGCGGTATTAATTCAAAAAGGATAATTTTTATGATAACTGTGAAAGAAACAGAGAGAATAGCCGAGATGGCGAAAATAGAACTTAAGGGCGAAGAATTGCTGAAGGTTCAGAAAGAACTGTGCAGAATGGCACAATTTGCCCGGCAGATAAGCGAAGCGGCAGAAGCAATAGATGAATCTGATGAAAAAATTATGGAGAACATCAGAGAAGACAGACTGCACTGTCCGATAGAGTCGACAGAGCTCAGCAGCGGTGGGATGCATATGAAAGATGGATTCTTCCGTATGAAAGCAGGTGACCGCAAATGACTATATCAGAGGTTCGTGCACTGCTTGACGAAAAGAAGATGTCCTGTACCGAGCTTACAGAGGATATCATCAAAAAAATAAAAGAAAAAGACAAAGAGCTAAATGCATACTGCCTTGTAACAGAGCGTACTGCCTGCAAGGCGGCAAAAGAAGCCGATGAGCGCATTGCAAAGGGCGAAAAGCTCGGAGTGCTCGACGGCATACCTATGTCAGTAAAGGACAATATATGCACCAAAGGCATAGAAACCACCTGCTGCTCCGATATTTTGAGAGGCTGGAAACCGCCATACAGTGCTTCTGTCTGGGAAATACTCAGAAACAGCGGAGCTGTAATGCTGGGCAAGGCGAATATGGACGAGTTTGCAATGGGTTCGTCCTGTGAAACATCCTGTTACGCAGTTACAGGAAATCCATATGATTTAAAAAGTGTGGCAGGAGGAAGTTCAGGAGGCAGTGCTGCGGGTGTTGCCGCTGAATTGGCGGTGTACTCACTGGGCTCAGATACAGGAGGCAGTATAAGACTTCCTGCGTCACATTGCGGAGTAGTCGGGCTCAAGCCTACCTACGGAAGCATATCAAGATTCGGGCTTATAAGTTTTGCACCGTCTTTTGACCAGATAGGACCGATAACTGTAAATGCACAGGATTGTGCATTGGTTTTCGATGCACTGAACAAGCAGGACAGAATGGACGAAACGTCCTTTGCAAATAACAGAAAGCCTGTATTTCCGCTTCTTGACGGAAATATAAAGGACCTCAAAATCGGCATAGCGCCTGAGCTTTTTGACGGTGCAGAGGAAGAGGTTGTAAAAGCAGTAAATGAAACCATAGATGTACTGAGAAAAGCGGGAGCCGAAACGGTAACCGTTTCATTGCCGTACATTGAATATGCTACGCAGGTGTACTGCGTTATCGGCAGCGCACAGGCAAGCTGTAACCTGAGCAGATTCGACGGAGTGAGAGTAGGAAGTCGAGAAAATGGCGAAAGCGTATCGGAGATTATCACAAGAACCCGAGACAAAGGCTTCGGAGAGGAAGTCAAGCGCCGCATAATGATGGGCACTATGGTTCTTTCTGCAGACGGAAGAGCTCAGTACTATGAAAAGGCGCAGAAAGTAAGGGCCGCAATTTCAGCTTCTATAAATTGGGCACTGACAGAGTGTGATATCATAATAAGCCCCGTAAGCACTCAGACAGCAAAGAAAATAAATTCAAACGATGACTTTATAAATGAGTATATAACAGACAGATATCTTGTGGGTGCAAACCTGGCAGGTGTTCCTGCATTGAGTATGCCCTGCGGATTTGATAAAAACGGTCTTCCCATAGGAGCACAGATAATAGGCAGAAAATATTGCGAAGCAGAAATGCTGAACTGTGCATATGCTTTTGAAATGCACACGCAAAACGCTTATATTCTGCAGAAAGGGAGGACTGTCATATGAAATACGAGCTGGTATGCGGACTTGAAACGCATATAGAACTTATGACAGCGGAAAAGGTGTTCTGCAGATGTAGCACAGCTTTCGGCGGTGAGCCAAACACCGCAGTGTGCCCTGTGTGTCTCGGTATGCCTGGAGCCTTGCCTGCCCTCAATATGAAAGCCGCAGAGCTTGCGGTAAGAGCAGGAGTCGCACTGGGGTGCGAAATAAATAATCTGTCATATTTTGACAGAAAGAACTATTTTTATCCTGATCTTCCCAAAGGTTATCAGATTTCTCAGTACGACAGACCCATCTGCGGAAAGGGGAAACTCAGCCTTCCGTCAGGAAAGGAAGTTCTTATCGAGCGGATACACCTTGAGGAGGACGCAGGAAAGCTTACATATGAAAACGGAGAAGTTCTTGCAGATTACAATCGGTGCGGTGTACCTCTGATAGAAATTATCACTGAACCCTGTTTTTATTCTCCAGAGCAGGTGAAGGAATATCTTGAGGAGCTTCGACTTATAATGAAGCATATAGGAGTTTCAGACTGCAGAATGCAGGAAGGATCAATGAGAAGTGATGTAAATGTTTCTGTAAGACCTCAAGGCGAAACAGAACTCGGAACACGCACAGAGGTCAAAAACGTAAACTCCATACTGTTTTCCCAGAAAGCAGTGGAATATGAATACAAAAGACAGTGTGAAGTTCTCGAAAAGGGAGAAAAAGTAATTTCACGAACCTTGAGATGGAGTGAGAAAAACAACTGCACAGAGCTTATGAGAGAAAAGGAAAGCGCAAAGGATTACCGATTTATGCGCGAACCTGATCTTGCACCTCTGTATATTTCCGAGGAATTAATAGAAAATATACGCACTTCACTTCCTTTGCTTCCGTCACAGAGAAGGGAAAAATATATATCATTGGGAATATCGGCTGATGATGCGTATCTTATTTCAAAATACAGAAAAATAGCGGAATATTTTGACAGAGTGTGTGAAAAAGGAGCAGATCCAAAAACTGTGTCAAAGCTTTTGCTCGGAAAAGTTTTTTCGTATCTTAAAACCGAAGAGGATTATGAAAACTGCAGTATTTCCGTTTCGGAAGGCGAGCTGTCAAAGCTTGCTGTATTGCTGAAAGACGGAACAATAAATGCGACAGTTGCACGGGAAACCCTGGAAAAGCTTATTGAACAGGGCGGAGAAATAGATGATTACCTTTCCGAAGATGACCTGAAAAAAACAGATCAGAACGAACTTAAGGAAATATGCAGGCAGGTTATATCTGAAAATCGGAAGATCTGCGATGATTTCCTTGGAGGAAAAGAAAAAGCGATAATGCCGCTTGTTGGAGCAGTTATGAAGAAGACAAAGGGCAGAGCTGATGCAGGAGAAGCAAAACAGATTCTTATTGAAATTTTGAGAGGTTAGAAAATGGGGCTGTTTGAACTTTTTGCCATTGCGGCGGCACTTTCTATGGATGCATTTGCGGTGTCGGTCTGCAAGGGACTATCCTTGCAGAGGATAAAACCGAAGCACGCATTTATCTGCGGAGGATACTTTGGTGTATTTCAGGCGGCAATGCCGATAATCGGGTTTTATCTTGCCAACATATTTAAGGGCAGAATAGAAGGAATCGCAAACTACATAGCTTTTGCTCTGCTTGCATTGATAGGAGCAAATATGCTTAAAGAGGCATTTTCAAAGGACGAGGAAGAGACAGAGCCTGATATGTCTTTTAAAACTATGCTTCCGTTAGCGGTTGCTACAAGTATAGATGCGCTCGTTGTAGGTGTTTCTTTTGCAATGGTATTCACAAATGAACAGAAGGGGAATATCTGGTATGCCGTAGCGCTTATTGGAGTGGTAACATTTGTCCTTTCCGCTTTGGGAGTCAAGATCGGCAGTGTTTTCGGCGACAGATATAAAAAGCGTGCCGAAGCGGCAGGAGGAATAATACTTATACTGATGGGAGTCAAGGTGCTCCTTGAGCAGTTCGGAATTTTATAATCAAAGAAAGAGATGAAGTTTAAATGGGTATCTTAGTCAGAAGGTACTTCAGTGCGTCAAAGGCAGTTCGTGGCAATGAGATTTGCGGAGAGATGCCGGACGACAGCGTGTTTTTGCAAAAAACACTGCGTGTAGCATGGCCTGCAGCTGTGGAATCTTTTTTCAATGCTCTTGCAGGCTTTGTCGATACAATAATGGTAGGTTCATTGGGAACCTCTGCGATTGCCGCAGTGGGTCTTACGAATCAGCCGAAATGGATAGCTCTTGCGTTGTTTATAAGCATAAATGTAGCGCTCAGTGCAGTAGTTGCACGACGCAGAGGTGAAAATAACCGCGAGGCGGCAAACAGGACATTCAGGCAGGTCTCAATAATAACCCTTGTGTTGGCAGCTGTAATATGTTCGGTGTGTGTTATTTTTGCTGAACAGTTTATGCTTGCGGCAGGCGCCATAAGAGGGGAGACACTGGAGGATGCGGCTGCATATTACCGTATCATAATGGGCGGCGGCTTTTTTATGATATTCAATATGATGATAAATGCAGCACAGCGCGGTGTGGGAAATACAAAGATCGCGATGAAAACAAATCTTTGTGCCAATGCTGTAAATGTAGTGTTGAACTATCTGCTCATAGGCGGAAATCTGGGTTTTCCGGCACTTGGCATAAAAGGTGCAGCTATTGCTACAGTGGCTGGCACAGTGGTTGGCTGCGTGATGGCATTTTCGTCCATTCTTTCAGCGGATAGTTATATAAGTCTGAAATTTAAAATGAAAAGACCCAATGCCTTTGACAAAAAGACAGTGGGTGCTGTATGTAAGGTTGGATCAAGCACATTTCTCGAACAAATATTTATCCGTACAGGTTTTCTGTTGTTTGCGATGATAATAGCGAATCTCGGAACCACCGAATTTGCAGCTCATCAGATAGGAATGAATGTCATAACAATAAGTTTTGCTTTTGCGGACGGACTGTCTGCTTCGTCTGTAACATTAGTAGGACAGAGCCTCGGCGAAAAGCGTCCAGATTTTGCGCGTGTTTATGTAAGCTTTTGTCAGAAGCTCGGATTCATATGCTCCCTTGTGCTGTCAATAATATTCATAACTTTGAATTGGCGTATTTTCTGGTTGTTTACACAGGATGACCAGGCGGTTCTCGATTATGGACGGATAATAATGCCGCTGACAGCAATAATCGTATTTCTGCAGATCGCGCAGGTAATATGCGCAGGTGCTCTTAGAGGTGCAGGTGACACTAAATATACGGCATTGGTAAGCTTCCTGAGTATAGCTCTTATGCGCCCCATATGCGGATATATATTCTGCAATGTTATCGGATGGGGACTTGTGGGAGCATGGCTGAGTATGTGTTTTGACCAGTGCGTAAGACTTATAATGTACTGGCCCAGAGTAAAAAAAGGAAAATGGACAAAGATAAATCTTTAGATAAAAAATGTCTCCCTTTCGGGAGACATTTTTTATTCACCTGTAACGGTTATCTGACACATTTTCATTGTAGACAGGGCTGAGTTATGAGTTTCGGGGGTGACGCCTGCACAGCAGGAGGCATCTACGGAAATTTCCTTTTCGGGGAAATTTGCCTTCAGTATAAGTGCGTTTGACACAACGCAGATATCAGTGCACAGACCGATAAGCTCAACGGAGAAGTCCTCATCTCCTACTTCCTCGGATATGAGTTTAGGAAGCTCCACAGAGCCGAATGTAAGCTTTTCAACAGCAGTACAGCCCTTGTTGTGCAGTGCGGCAGCGATTTTAGCGTTGAGCTTCCAGCCGTCTGTGCCTTTTATGCAATGAGGAACAGGGAGCTTTGCTCCTTCTGCTGTCTCCATATAATTTTCAAAGTGAGTGTCAAAGGTTGCAAATATCTTTCCGTCAAAACCCTGGATTTTATTTGCAGCATTATCTACGATTGAGACAGCCTCGGGAGTACCGAGAGCTCCATCTACAAAATCATTTTGAATGTCAACAACAACCAGTATTTTTTTCATATTTATACCACCTTTCAAAAGTAATCTTAATACAAAATTAAAAGAAGTGCAAGCATAAAGAAAATATGTGAAAAATATATTGAAAAATCGGGAAATGTGTGATAGAATGGCCTAAAATTAATAAAACATATGACGTTATCGGGAAACGGACGCAGCAGTCCACCGAAGGAGTAACGCTCTCAGGTAAACAAACCGGTAACTGATGATACTCTGGAGACATCTGCAAAAAGCAGGGGCCGAAGGTGCAAGGGGTGACCCGAAACTCTCAGGCAAAAGGACAGACGTGATTTAATGATAGACGAAGAGTATTGTCATTTTTGGCATACTCTTTTATTTTTTGCAAAGAAGGTTGAGACTATGAAAAAGTCAAAAATTCTTGCAGTTATGGCAGCGGTTATGGGATTTGCGCTGCTGAGCGGCTGTGAGACAAACAGTGTTGAGAAAGTCAATACTGTAGTCAATGATTTCGTGTGGTCAAAGATAGGTATCTGGATATTGCTCGGAACAGGTATAATTATGACTGCAGTTACAATGTTCTTTCAGGTTACACGCTTCGGACATTGGATGAAAAAGACTCTCGGCAGCCTGTTTAAAAAGGATATTACAAGCCACGTAAAGGATAATTCGGCAATCTCACAGTTTCAGGCACTGTGTACCGCTCTTGCGGCAACTATCGGCGTAGGTAATATAGCAGGTGTTGCTGCAGCGATAGTTACAGGCGGTCCCGGTGCGGTTTTCTGGATGTGGGTCGCTGCATTCTTCGGAATGATGACGAACTACTCTGAGAATATACTTGGCATCTACTACAGAAGAAAAAATAAAGATGGCGAATGGTCCGGCGGTGCAATGTATTTCCTGCAGGACGGTCTCGGCGGCAAAAAGGGTCTTAAGTGGCTCGGCAAGATCCTTGCAGTGCTGTTTTCAATTTTCGCGCTGCTTGCCTCTTTCGGTATCGGAAATATGGGCCAGGTCAATAAAATTGTCGCAAACTTTGTCAGTGCATTTCCTGCACCGGCGCTGTCCAATACCGAGATAAAAATCTCCTTTATGAGCACAAACCTCTATAATATTATTATCGGCGGGGTGCTGGTTGTATTAACTGCGCTTATTATACTCGGCGGCATCAAAAGAATCGCAAATGTTGCAGAGAAGATAGTTCCGTTTATGGTAGTGCTTTATGTAATAGGCTCACTGACTATAATAGCTGTTAACTATGATGCCGTAGGCACAGCTTTCTCAGCTATTATCAGATGTGCATTTGATGCAAAGGCTGCATTTGGCGGTGCTATAGGCTTCGGTATTGCAAAGGTAATGACTCAGGGCTTCAAGAGAGGTATCTTCTCAAACGAAGCAGGTCTTGGTTCCTCTGTTATGGTTCACTCAAACTCCAACGTAAAAGAGCCTGTACATCAGGGACTTTGGGGCATCTTTGAGGTTTTTGCAGATACTATGGTCGTATGTACTATGACAGCTCTTGTTATATTAACATCAGGGGTTATTGATCTTAATACAGGAGCAACCGTTGACGGTGTAAGCGATGCAACCCTCGTTGCAAAGGCTTTTGACAGTGTGTTTTCGGTAAATGGCATAAATATCGGAAGTATGTTCATCGCAATCGCAGTTTTGCTGTTTGCATTTACAACGGTACTGGGCTGGTCTCATTATGGTACAAAGGCCTGGGAATACCTCTTCGGAACAAAATCTGCGGTTATATATAAAGTGGTATTCGTCGTTGTTATCATTTTTGGTGCGGTTATGACTTCTTCCCTTGCGTGGGATATCTCCGATACATTCAACGGACTTATGATGATCCCGAACCTTATCGGCGTTCTTGTACTCTCGCCGCTGGTATACAAGCTCACAAAGAATTACATAGACCGTGTTATCAAGAAAAAGGAAGGCGTATCTCCGCTGCTTTCCTATGATCCCGCAATACAGGCAGAGCAGGAAAAGGCATTGATGAAAGAAACTGAATAATAAGAAAACGCCGCCGAATTATTTCGGCGGCGTTTTAGTTTAAATCTATTCGCTGTATTCATAAGGTGTACCGGTGCGCCATTCAGATTGTTTTGTGCGTTCGGCTATCAGCGACATAATAAACTCACCTGTTTCTGTAAGTGTATCGTTAGAGGTAAATATGCTTGAACCTTCTGCCTTGTCGTTTATAGCCCAGTTGCACATAGAAATACCGTTTTTGTTACACCAGTTGACCCATTCCAAAGTGGATGTCTTATCTGCCTTGCCGTTGCCGTCGGCGTTTACAGAGCCCCATTCTGTAACAAAGAGGGCGATGCCGTCAGCCATAGCCCTCTCGGCACGGTCACGAAGCCATTTTTTATGAGTTCCTGCATAGAAGTGCAGAGTATATGCTGTGTTGGGATCATCTATAGGATCAGCAGCGGCTTTGTCTACGTCCTGTGACCAGGTTGGGCTTCCGACTATAATAAGATTGTCAGAGTGCTTGCGGATAGCAGAGATGACCTCTTCTGCGTATGCCTTAACATCGGACCATTTTACCTGTGTGGGCTCATTATATACTTCGAAAATAACATTATCATACTGACCGTATTCACTTGCCATCATAGAGAAGAAACTTACCGCTTCGGCGCAGTTCAAGTGAGCATCGTGTGCGTGCCAGTCGATAATTACATATAGCCCCTCATCGATTGCCGCCTCGACAATGACCTTTATTCTGTCCACGTCACTTACATCGTAAGGAACAGAGCCGTTGATGCCGTAGGATGCCCTGACTATCTCACAGCCAAATTCATCGGCCATTCTGCGGACATATTCGGCTTTGTAATATTTAGCGGACCAATTGCTCCAGAAAAAGCTCATACCTGTTACCTGAGCATTTCTGCCTGTATTTTCAGAAATTATCTGATTTCCGCTCACCTTGAGTTCGCCGTAGTATTCAACAGGAGAATCGGCGTAAGGGGGAGCGGTAATATCTGCCGAGCTTGATATCGCATCTGTTTTACTTATGTCAGATGCAGAGAGGACATCACCGTTATTTGAGGAACAGCCGGTAAAAAGCGCGGCTATGAGAACAGCCAAGGAAACTGATATCAAAAGACGGAGATTCTTCTTTTCTTTCATAAAAACCCTTCCTTTCGGCAGTGTATAATAGATTTTACGTTTATTATAGCAGAAAAAGGGATAGAAGGATATAAAAATCCTGTCATTCATATCGTGGTTATTGCTCTTTTGAAAATCCTGGTGCTTCTTACATTTCCGAGATAATATCAAGCACAGAGCAAAAGCCTTCTGATGTGAATCCATTTCTCAACCGCGCTTGTCGTATTCCAGAATAGGAATCTCATTTTTAACAACAGGCATTTGATTACACTCTTTCTTACTATGAATAATAAATATATTACAGCAAAAAAATAAAAAATACAAGAAAAAACAGCTGATGAAGTAACATCAGCTGTAAATTATATCTTATTTTTCGCTTCCTTCAAAGCCTACGAGCAAGCCACCGGATTCAGCATAGAAGCTGCAAAGAGCACCTGTGCTTTGGATCACAACAGAAACATTCGGGAAATCCCTCTTGACAGAAGCAGAAACAATATTTGCTGCAGCTTCATTCTGACAGTGATGGATACGAATCTTTCCGCCCTTGTAGCCCTTTTCCAGTAAAATTTTATGTATCTCAGCATATGCCTTTTCTGCGCCGCGAACCTTGTTTGTTATCTCAAGAGTACCCTGATTGCTTGCAATTCCGAGAATGCGTATACCAAGCAGACCTACGACCTTTGCAACGGCCTTGTTCACTCGGCCGTTATTAGCGAGATTTCTCAGCGAATCAAGACAGAATATCAGATGTGTTTGCTTCATATATTCCCTGACTTGTTTTTCAATCTCATCAAAAGGAAGATCCAAAGAAATAAGTTCAATAAGCTTTTCAATAATAAGAGCATTTTCAGGACCTGTGGAAAGAGAATCGAGAACAGCACCTTTTCTGTCGGGGTGCTCAGAGAGGTATTCGTTCATAGCGAGGACTGCGGCGTTGTAGCTGCCCGAAAGACCGCTGGTGATTGTTACGCAGAAAACGCATTCGTAATCTTCGAAAGCTTCTTTCCAATCCTCAAGATTAGGGCAGGAAGATTTTGAGGTGCCCTTGTATTTTTGAAGATCCGATATCATTTCGTTTACGTTGAGATTTTTGTCATCAACATATTCCGTATTATCGGTGATGATCTTGAGCGGGACACTGGAATAACAGCAGTTTTCAGTGACGGAAAGCATATCGGAAGAGGAATCGGTAATTATCTTATATCTCATAGGAACCTCGCAGATGTATGAATTATCGGAAATTGTCAACCGATAATATGATTATATGTGTTTTTAGATAACCTGTCAAGAGTTTTTGAAAAACCGATTGACAGGCAGGATGAATGAGTATAATATTAAGCTATGGAAAATAACATTAAAAAATTATTTGCAGAGAAGATTTCAAAATTCAAACTTCCGCGCTACAATGAAATACCGAATGTAGGATTGTATCTTGAACAGGTCGTAAAATTCATAAACGGCTGTATAGTACCGCTCGGATGCCCGAATATAACTTCGTCGATGGTGAGTAACTATGTAAAAGGCGGACTGATTGCGGCTCCGATAAAAAAACAGTACTATGCCGAACAGATCGCCTACCTGATATTTGTCAGTATCGGAAAAAGCGTGTTATCAATAGAAAACATAGAACAACTTTTTACAATGCAGAAGCTGGTGTATGATGCAGAAACAGCATATAATTATTTCTGTATGGAGCTTGAAAATATGCTTTCGGTTGTTTGCGGACTGAAGGAAATTCCAGAAATAGTCGGAGTAACCAATACAGAAGAAAAGCACATTCTTCGGGATGTTGTTATTGCGGTGTCGCATCTGTTGTATGTAAACTATTGTCTTAAGCTAAAGAAAGACGAAAAGAAGGAATCAGAATAATAAAAAACAGCGCAGTCGCTTAATGACTGCGCTGTTTTGGCTATTTATCAATAATTTGCATTACAAAATCACAGTAATCCGGCAATAGATGGAAACGGCTCAATTGTGCGCTTTAAAATACCGTTCAAGTAAGCGATAAGAATGCCGTAGTTTGTAACAGGAATTCCCTGATCCTCACAGCAGCGGAGTCTGTAGCGAACTTCTCTTTCATTGAGCATACAGCCGCCGCAGTGAATTACCATTTTGTATTCGCTGACATCGTCAGGAAATGAAGTTCCCGACGTGAAAACAAATTCGGGTTCTGCATCGGTGTGCTTTCTTATCCAATTGGGGATTTTTACAGAACCGATATCATCGCACTGTCTGTGATGAGTACAGCCTTCGGCGATAAGTACCTTGTCGCCTGTTTTTAGAGAGTCAACAGCCACAGCTCCTTTTACAGCCTGCGGCAGATTGCCTTTATATCTCGCCATAAGGATAGAGAAAGAGGTAAGAGGAATATCCTGATAAACCATTTTGCTGACTTTGCCGAAAACCTGACTGTCTGTGATGACCATTCGAGGCTTATCGGCGAGCTTTCTGAGTGTTGCGGGAAGCTCGCTGTCACGGCAGACAAGAGCATTGGCTCCTGCCTCAAGAATGTCGCGGATAGTCTGTTGCTGGGGCAGAATAAGTCTGCCCTTAGGTGCAGCTTTGTCAATAGGAACAACAAGTACAACAGTATCTTCGGGAGAGAGCAGATCGGCAACAAGAGGCTGAACGGGCTCGTCTCTGACAGCAGTGCGAGCGGCAAGCTCCTTGAGCTCGTGAATGTGGAGCTTTGTCTGTGCACTGACCCATATAGTGTTTCCTTCAGCGTCGGGAACGACAGATAGCAGATCTGCCTTGTTGTAAACAAGAATATAAGGGATATTCTTATCCTTGAATGAAGCGATAAGATCTTTTTCGACATCGCCCAATTCAAGAGAAGCATCTGCCACAAGGATTGCAAGGTCAGTCTTGTTTAAAACCTGTTTGGTGCGCTTTATGCGCATTTCGCCAAGATCACCCTCATCGTCAATACCGGGGGTGTCGATTATCTGCACAGGACCCATAGGAAGAAGCTCCATAGCTTTTGTGACAGGGTCGGTAGTTGTACCCTTAACATCAGAGACAATGGCGATTTCCTGACCTGTGAAGGCGTTTACGAGGCTTGATTTGCCTACATTTCTGCGACCGAAGAATGCAATGTGCACTCTTTCGCCGCTTGGTGTCTGATTTAAATTACTCATATACAACACCTCACATAAATCTGAATACGGAATATTTGTCGGAATATTATCGATGTGCCATAAGGCTTCCCTTCGAGAGGAAGCTCCGCCGTAGGCGGTGATGAGGTGAAATTATATAATCAGAATCGGAAGTCACGCTCGCCGTTTGCGATCTTTTCAAGGCGTTCTGCAACGATTCCGCGAACCTTATCGTTGGGGATATCCTTCATCTGTTCAAGGATAAGCTTTTCGCCGACTTCCTGAGTATCAGGCTTTGCGTAGTCGGTGAGGTATTCCTTCAGAGTCATAAGTGCGTTGGGAAGACAGCAGTTCGATATCTGGCCTGATTTGCACAGAGACATAAATCTGTCACCTGTACGTCCCTCGCGGTAACAAGCAGTACAGAAGGAGGGGAGATAACCCATCTTCATAAGCCAGTTGACGACCTCGTCGAGAGTTCTGCGGTCAGAGAGGTCAAACTGAGCAGAGTTTTCTTCTTCAGGTTCTTCTTCTGCGTAACCGCCGACGCTTGTGCGCGAACCGCCGGAAATCTGAGAAACACCGAGATGGAGAACACGCTCACGAACCTTCGGACTCTCACGGGTGGAAATTATCATACCTGTGTAAGGAACTGCAACACGGATGCAGGCGACGATTTTTGCAAACATATCGTCAGAGATACCGTTGTCAAATTCATCGGGATTTATATCATCGGCAGGACATACACGGGGAACGCTGATGGTATGAGGACCTACGCCGAAAGCAGCCTCAAGGTGCTCTGCGTGCATAAGAAGACCTGCAAATTCATAGCGGTAAAGCTCAAGGCCGAAGAGAACACCGAGACCAACATCGTCGATTCCGCCCTGCATAGCGCGGTCGTGAGCTTCGGTGTGATAGGTATAGTTGCTCTTGGGACCTGTGGGGTGAAGTCTTTCGTAGGTCTCCTTATGATAGGTTTCCTGGAAGAGTATGTAAGTGCCGATGCCTGCTTCTTTGAGCTTGCGGTAGTTTTCAACGGTAGTAGCCGCAATGTTGACATTGACTCTGCGGATAGCGCCGTTCTTATGCTTTATGGAGTAGATGGTCTTGATGGACTCAAGAATGTATTCAAGAGGATTGTTGACAGGGTCTTCGCCTGCCTCAAGAGCAAGACGCTTGTGCCCCATATCCTGCAGGGCGATTACCTCAGCCTTGATCTCTTCCTGAGTCAGCTTCTTTCTTGCAATGTGCTTATTCTTGTAATGGTAAGGGCAGTAGAGACAGCCGTTTACGCAGTAGTTGGAGAGATAAAGGGGAGCGAACATAACGATTCTGTTTCCGTAGAAATCCTTCTTTATCTGTTCGGCAAGCGCGTAAATTTCCTGGTTTTTTTCTTCGATTTCGCAGGCAAGCAAAACGGAAGCTTCGCGGTGGGAAAGTCCCTTGCGCTCCCTTGCCTTTTCAAGGATAGAATCGATAAGCTCAACGTCTGTCTTATGCTCATCAGCATAGGCAAGAGTGTCGAGAATTTCCTCGTGGCTTATAAATTCTTCGGCTTTCATTGATTTCGGATCATACATATTTATTTCCTTCTTTCGCAGTAAATTACAGTTTTTTATGGTCACCTCTGTCGGTGACGATATTGTATCCTATAGCTTTCATTCTGAGCGTGAGGTCACCCTTGCTCTGAGCGGCTTCAGCACCGGTGGAAAGCTTGTTGTCGTAAAGTGAGTAATTCTTTCGAACATTTTCAGGTGAAAGGTTTGGCATACATACGTTGGCTCCTGCAAGAATGCCTTTTTCGCGTCCCTGAGGATCGATTGAACCAAGCGCAGTGGTTGCAGGGAGAAGAACATTCGGGAGCATGAGACGTACTATTGCCAGAAGATATAAGGTCAGCTCCAGAGAGCCTTGTTTTTCGTTTTTAAAGGGTGTTGCGTGGTGAGGGATAAAGGGGCCAATGCCAACCATATCAGGTTCAAATTCCCGAATGAACAGCAGATCTTTCACAAGATGCTCCGTAGTCTGATTAGGAGAACCAACCATAAATCCGCAGCCCACCTGATAACCGATACCTTTCAGATCGTAAAGGCATCTTTTTCTGTTTTCGAGTGTAAGCTCGGCAGGGTGAAGAGAGGCGTAATGGCACTCATCTGCAGTTTCGTGTCTGAGCAGATAGCGGTCAGCCCCTGCGTCAAACCACTTCTGATACACCTCCTTCGGGTGTTCGCCGAATGACAGGGTAACAGCACAGTCAGGGTGGTTTTCTTTTATGCTGCGAACCAGAGATTCTATTCGTTCCGGAGTATATCGGGGGTCTTCGCCTCCCTGCAGTACGAAGGTGCGGTAGCCAAGAGCATACCCCTCCTTGCAGCAAAGCAGAATATCCTCGGGGCTCAGGCGATAACGCTCAACAGTTTTATTGCTTCTGCGTATACCGCAGTAGTAGCAGTCATTTTTGCAGTAGTTTGTAAATTCTATAAGTCCTCTGATGTAAATATCATTTCCATAATAGGTTTTGCGGGCATTTACAGCCTTTTCAAAGAGTATATCTGCCAGCTCATCATTTCTGTTGTCGATAAGAAGAGCAAACTCTTCGGAAGACAAGGTGCGCTCGCGCTCTAATTTTTCAATAAGCCGAATCATTTTGATTCCTCCGGCATTTTTGAATATACAGCTTTTGCGGTAACGCCGCTGAGCATACCGACCTTCCCTGAAAGTGCGCTGATAATGTTAGTGGGAGCATCGAGTACGATGCTTATGATGCTGACTCCGCGCTGTCTGTAGGGAAGACCCATCCTTCCCACAACATATTGGTTGTAGTCGTGAAGTATAGCGTTAAGCTGCTCCACCGAGTCGGGCTGTTCGATGATTATTCCAAGCAGTGCAATTCGGTTATCCATAAATTTCTCCTTTGTAAAACAAAAAGCTCCCGAAATCGGGAGCATAAAATCACAAGACCGCACGAAAAACGCACAGTGAATTTTATACACCCTTATACGTCAGGAAGTTACTCCGTTCGTGTCAGTAATGATTTTTGTTAATTATATCACAAACTTATTAAAAAGTAAAGCGAATTGACAATATTAAATAATTACAAATCATATCTTATGCTTCATAAGACCGTGTCTGTTGCAGTACAGGTACAGATATCCGTGACCGCGAAGCTGCATTCTTGTTTCTGCATTACCTTCGGGATAGATTTTTACAAATTGCTCCCTGTCGCAGGTGATAAAGGAAACAAAAGAAATAAAATGATTTTTTGTCATTTCGTGATTTATTGAAATAAAATGCTCATCTTCGACTTTTTCTATAGTGATACTATGAGCATCATCACATATTTCGGCCTCGAAGGGTGGCAGAGCTATTCCGCAGCAGCTTATTACAGCATCGCCCATTGCGCGTATTACATTGCCGCAGATAGGGCAGACGTAAAATTTTGAACGCAGAATATTGGCGGCAACATTTTTATTTCTGACCATATCTCCGGACATCAGCTCAATCACAGATACACCCAGAACCGCACTTAACGGTTCAATAAGCGAAATGTCGGGAAGTCCTTTTGCTGTTTCCCATTTTGAAACTGCCTTGCTGCTGACACCGATTTTCTCAGCCAGTTCACTTTGTGTCATATTTTTAGATTCGCGCAGGTGTTTTATTACGTTACCTGTAATATATGTATTCATATCATCACTCCTATAATCTGATTATAGCGGATAATAATCCAACCTCAACCTACGAAGCGTTGAATATACAGCAAAAGCCGAGAAAATTGTTTTCTCGGCTTTTGCTCATTGCTTTTTCAGATTAGAGACATCACTCAATGTAGTTTTAGGTGCATTGCTGTTCATTTCCTCAAGAGTTTCGGCGATCTTAGCGTGTACGGCATCCACCTCACGTTCAAATTCAGCCGACGACGTCCTCAACACCCCCGAGCGGATTGCGGAAAGCTGTATCATTCGGTCGGAAGTAACAACACGAACATATTCGTTCTTGCCGATTTCAGCAACCAGCTTTTCTATGTAATTATCTCCGAGCTCGTTTTCCTTGGTGTAGGCCACGTGGATATTGTGGAAGTCAAACCTTGCGCCTTTGCCGCCGGGTACACGGTAGGCATCAAATACAAGGATAACATTTATCTTTGTATACGCGCTGTAATTGCACAGAATATTCATCAGCCTGTCGCGAGCGGCATCAAGGCTGTCATCTGCAAGGCTTTTGAGATCATCCCAGGCAAAAATCACATTGTAACCGTCAACGATTACATACTGTTTTCTCGGTTCTGGGAGTTCAAATTCCTTCTGTTTTGTCTCAAATCTCTGAGGCGGTCGGTAAAGATCATACTTTGCCGCCTTGCCGAATTCACGCTCCATTATTGCCTGAAGCTCTTTTTCGTCAATGTTGTAAGTGCGGTGCCCTATATAAGGAGTATTTCCCTTGTCTTTTTTCAGACAGCTCTCAAGATGCATATATTCGGGAACCTTGTCCCATTTTACAACGAATCCTGCTCCGTGAGCACAGAATACGGAATCGGGAGGATTGTCCATATCGGCTTCAGGCTGATAGCAGGTATCGCATATGACTTTTTCGCTGTCGTGACACTCATCATAACCGCCTGACTCAAAAAATATTCTGCCTCTGCCGCCTGTGTATGCTGCAACCTCAGCGGCATAGCCGTTCATAAGAATAACAGGTGCTCGTCCTGTAATAACGGACATTCCGCCGCTTTCTTCAGGCTGTCCCATAGTACCCTTACGGAGTCTGATATCGTTTATAGCTCGTCCCATCTGTTCAAAGGGAACTTCCAGACGGAAGGAGTAATAGGGCTCAAGAAGGACGGATTTTGCCTGCATAAGCCCCTGACGTACTGCGCGGTAAGTGGACTGACGGAAATCTCCGCCCTCTGTATGTTTTAAATGAGCACGTCCTGACATCAGGGTAATCTTCATATCGGTTATTGGCGAACCTGTCAGAACTCCAACGTGCTCTTTTTCATTTAAGTGCATAAGAATAAGTCTCTGCCAGTTGCGGTCGAGGAAATCCTCACTGCATTTTGTGTCAAAAATCAAGCCTTTTCCTCTTGGCAGAGGTTCAAGAAGCAGGTGCACCTCTGCATAGTGACGCAAAGGTTCGTAATGTCCCACACCCTCAACAGTGTCTGATATTGTTTCTTTGTAAAGCACCCGACCTTCGTCAATGGTGACATCCACGTCGAATTTGTCATGGATAAGGCTTTTGAGTATCTCGGTCTGCACCTCGCCCATAAGACTGACGTGTATTTCCTGCAGATGCTCGCTCCAGGTTATGTGGAGCTGAGGATCTTCTTCTTCGAGAAGCTTGAGCTTGGGGAGCATAGTCTGAGGATCACAGCCGTCGGGGAGAACGATACGGTAATTCATAACAGGTTCAAGCACAGGCTTTTCGGAAGCAGCCTCATACCCCAATCCCATACCGTTATATGTGTTTACAGGACCTGTTACAGCGCAGACCGATCCTGCACCGACCTCGTCGACGGTTACATATTTTTCTCCCGAATAAATTCTTATCTGATTTATCTTTTCGGCAGAATCCCCGATGCCGATAGTATCACGTACACGGAGAACGCCCCCTGTTACCTTGAGGTGAGTAAGACGATCGTTTTTATCACGGCTTATCTTGTATACTTTAGCACCAAAGGTTTGCGGATATTCCTGAGGAATAATAAATTTCTCAAGCCCTGATAAAAAATTTTCGACACCCGTCAGTTTAAGACCCGAACCGAAGAAGCAGGGGAATGTCTTTCGGGTAAGTATCAGACGAGCGGCATCTTCATCAGAGATTTCACCGTATTCCAAAAAATTTTCAAGCATCTGCTCAGCGCACATTGCAAGGCTTTCGTCGCGTGTATATTTATCGGCGCTAAAATTGACACACTTTCCGCTTAGTTCCTTCTGAAGCTCTTCCATAAGCTCTTCTTCACTGTGGCGTGCAAAGTCCATTTTTGTGACGAAGATAAAGGTAGGTATATTATAAATTTTAAGCAAACGCCAGAGTGTGCGGGTGTGAGACTGCACACCGTCAATGCCGCTGATAACCAGCACAGCATAATCGAGAACCTGCAGAACTCGTTCGGTCTCGGTTGAGAAGTCAACGTGCCCGGGAGTATCAAGCAGAGTTATCTCAAGGTCTCCTGCGTTGAATACCGCTTGACTTGCAAATATGGTAATTCCTCGTTCTCGCTCAAGACGGTGTGTATCCAGTGCGGTGTCACCGTTATCGACTCTTCCGAGATTTCTGGATTTGCCTGTGCAGTAAAGCAATGCTTCGGCAAGGGTAGTTTTTCCTGCATCTACGTGGGCGAGCAGAGCCGTACAGCACTTTCGCTTTTTCAGTTGTTCAGACACAGCAAAAGCCACCTTCCGTGCAAAATTTTGAATATTATATCATAAACAGCTGTGCGAAGCTTAATAATTATGGCTCAATATTCTCTCAGGCGTCGAAATCTACGATTTTGGTTACACTGTTAGATTATTATATCACAAAAAGAGGATTTAGTCGATAGAATTGCCGGTGTTTTTCTGGAAAACAGATTCAAGATTTTTCACTGAAATTTTCGTGACGGAAAAATCAGAAAATACAAAAGCCTTGTCCTTAGATTGCAAAAGGTATATAATTTGCCCGAATAAACTAAAGAGAAAAAGGTGAACCGATGTATTTCGATGATATAAAAATAGGTATGATGACAGAGATCGCACCTGCTGTAATTGAAAAAGAGAAGATGATTGCTTTTGCTCTGGACTACGACAATATTCCGCTGCACACCGATGAGGAATATGCAGAGAAAACACCATTCGGCAAGCTGATCGCTCCGGGAGTGATGTCCTTTATGTCGGTATGGGCAAAATACTTGGAAGTTGATTTTTTCGGAGAAGAGCTGCTTGCGGGGAAGTCGACAAGAATCGAATGGCATAAACCTGTTTTTGCAGATGATGTGCTTACAGGCAAGGCGACTGTTACCGGGCTTGTTAAGCGCAGTGAAAAGAACGGACTGGTTGAAATCACCATTGAGGCATACAACCAGAACGGCGTTCTTGTGCTGACAGATGTTACCGAGGCAATTGTAAAGTGCAGACCTGCTTCTGCAGCAGAATAACCGTCTGATACTTTTATACACTGCTGCTTTTTCTGAGCAGTTTGATCCATTTCCTTTGTCTGTGAGCGTAAAACATTTTTGCCCAAAGAAATACAAAGGGAGTTTTCCATCCTGCGCCTATTTCCACTTCGTCTGTATATCGCACAGAGGTGTGGTTGATGGACTCTAAAATTATTCGATGGTTCCAAACAGGGACGTGTCTGTTGCCTTCTATTGTATAAATTCCCCGTTCTTCATCAAAATCAATTACGCTGATGGAGTGGATACCCAAAGGAATAATACCGAACAGACGGAGTTTAAATTTAAAAGTCTGTCCGCTTTTCCATATCAGATCTTCATTGCCGCAAACCTCTTTGAATGTGGCATAAGGAAAAGCTATATACTGCAGTGTGCTGAGTTTCTGGATTTTTCCAAACACAACCTGCTTTGATGCAGGAAAAATCGATGTTTTTGAAATTACTCTGTTATTCATATTGATTGCTCCATTTTCAGCAGAATACCCCGGTTATGAATATCTCAAGCCCAATGAATATGAGAATCGCACCGCCGAAAATTCCGGCTTTGCCTGCAAGCTTGGTGCCTGCTTTCTTGCCTATAAGTATTCCAGCAAAACAGATAAAGAAAGTAACTATACCTATAAGTATGCAGGCAAGCAGAGCCTCGAATAAATTATGATCAGAAATTGTAAAACCGACGGAAAGGGCATCAATAGAAGTTGCAATGCCCTGAACAAGCAGTGCTGACAATCCGACTGCAGGCTTGTCCTCACAGGCGGTGTCCTTGTTCTTTATTCCTTCATAAAGCATTTTGCCGCCTATAAAGCAAAGAAGAATAAGTGCGATCCACGGAATACATTTTTCAAAAGCCTTAAAATGCTGAGCTATAGTGGATACGCAAATCCAGCCGATCATCGGCATAGCAAACTGAAACGCCGAAAAGATACCTGCGACGCCGAACATCTTCTGTTTTTTCATACATGGCTCATTGAGACCGTTGGCAAGGGACACGGAAAAAGCGTCCATTGCAAGTCCGACACCAAGCAGAATGCTGTTAAAAAAGAAAGTAAACCCGAGTTCCATTTTATTCCTCCAAAATCAATTCATATAATTAATGCCAACCCCAAAAACATTGTCATTCCTGCTATATTTCCTTTGGCAGGAAGTTTTGTGGGCGAAAGCAGAAGAAATATGGGCAATGTATTGAAAATACAAGCCCAACGAGGCAGCGGAGTTGCTCCCGTGATTACGGCAATAAACAGCGCAACTGCAAAGACTATCAATCCTATATATCCCACAACTCCTAAAATTGTTGTTTTCTTCTGAAAGTCTAGCACAGCATCTCTCGCTTCATCGGTTCTACCCAAACGTATGTAGAACCATTCGACCGCACCGCAGAAAACGTGGTGCGGTAAAATCGGTATAAAAAACACCATAGATGATATGAGCATAATAACGGAATAAATCTGAGAATATTCTGACATCCAATTGCTGAGCCCCAAATATCCGAATACAGCCGCCAATAAAGCAAACGTACCAAGTATCATTGATAACATAGGGGATTTCAGAGGCATATCAACAAACATTTGCCTCATTTTATCAGAATCATTCAAATTGTGGAAATCAAGTCTACCTTTGGGAGAGTAGGTCAAAAGACAATCGGTAATTCCGCACAGAATATGTCCGGTACAAGCGAGCAGTAAAACAAATTTTAACATAAGAGACCTCCTGAAAAATAAAAATTCCAAGCACATCAAACTGTACTTGGAACAAAATAAAAAGACTCCATGCACAGCATAATGCCTGTACATGAGTCTCGCAATTTAAAACAAGCCAGACCGAAAGGCCAGTATGTTGACTTGTTACGCATCGGGCGCTTGCTACTCCCTCATTGCCAAAAATTATATCACGGTTTATTGTATTTTGTCAATTCCCAAAATAATATCGGGGGAAAATACGCATCCCGAACACACAAGATAAATTAAGCAGAGCCGAAGTGCAAATGCATTTCGGCTCTCAGTTTTTTTACATTACATTACTTTCCCATAAGTTCAGTCTGTCTGTGTATACGTTCCCTTGCCTGAGATACAAGACTTTCCGGTGAAAGAATTTTAATAACAGGCCCAAAAGAAAGAAGACGTATAAGCAGTTCGACTTCATCTGCCTTGTTGTAAAATACAGAGCAAATATATTTGTCTGTTTCCTCGTTGTGGCGCGTGTGCTTGTCATAGCTTGCAAATTGAACCATAAAGCGTTCCAATGCGTTTCGTCTGTCGGTAAGCTCAATTACTGCAGGCTCTGACTCTTTGCCTTTTTGAATAAAGAAATCAATATCTGCATCAAATTCAGAATGCTCACAGAGCACCTCCAATTTGATTATACGTCCAAGATTGACAGTTGCAAAGACACTTGCTTTTCCTTTGCGTATTTTTATGCAGTGAAGACGGAATTTATCGTCTTTTGGTGAATATTCCAGCCTGCAGGGAAGATAGTCAGCCGATACACGGCTGCCGCTGCCGCCTGTGTATGAAATGCGCAGAATGGATTTATTTCTGATAGCGTTGATAATAGTTCTGAAATTTTCTGAATAATTATTTTCAGAAAAATTGTCGCTGTCTGCGCAGGCATCAACGGTTTTTATTTTTTTAAAATCATACAGCGGCTCTGAATCAAGTGCTGATTTGATGTTTTCAATTTCAGCCTTGTTAAAAAAAGCACTGCAGCGATTGTCGCACAAAATGGAAACGAGCCAGGCTTTCTGCAGATTTGTCAGAGGCAGTCTGACAGGATTTTTTATAACGGGGAAGTAAAGGTTGTTTTCGTCCTTGCGAAGGAGAGGCCATTCTCCGGAAAGAAGTTTGGGAAGTATATACAGTGCACTTTCACCGAATGCATTTTCATTTACAATTTCAGTTATTTCTTTTTCCGAAAGCGGCGAAGAGAATGCACGTGAAAGGACGGCAGCCACAGCGCTGTAGTAGATGCCGTAAATTTCGGAGAAGTACTCCATTTAATCATCTCCTTCGTACATTTTCCGCATAGCAATCACATCTTCCCAGAACCGGTCTATAACCTGGCGGTTGCTTCCCTCTATTTCGAGAATCTTTCCCATAAAGGTGCGCAGCCAGGGGATAAGCTCGTGGGAATCATATACTGTGACGCTGTATAAGTAAAGGTTTTTTTCAAGCCTTTCAAGCTCGCCCGAACGTCCCTCACGCAGTATGCGCTGAATAACGAAAGGTTCTTTTTCTTCATCAATATAAAATTTAACGAAGATCTGCTCACTGCGGAGCGAACCGTCAAGTGAAACGCCCCAGCTTTTGGATGATTGACTTTCAGCGTTCTTTTCGCACTTATCGTAATCTGCAAATTCGCAAATAGGTTCTATGTCAGTTATGGAATCAATGCGCAGATTTGTAAGACTGTGACGGTGCTCAGTGTAGGCAGTCAGATATCTTCGACCGCTTTGCACACTTACAAGAATGTGCAATGGAACAGCACGCATTGAAAAGGGTTGTCCTGTGCGTCGGCTCACACCCGAGATTGTGCATAGTTTCTTCTGCTTTATAAGTGAAAGAAGCTGAAGAACAATTCCGTCATCGAGGGTGTGTGCAATAAAATGATGTTTGAATCTGAAAACAGAGGAATATTTTTTCACACTGTCAATAATAGTGTTTCCGATATAACCACCGACAGAAACCTCACTGAAAAAAGCGGCGGCATCGCAAAGCCGTTCGAAGCAGGGAAGAGAATCGAAAAAGCAGTCTGTCAGGGAATACATTAGGGCTTTGCCTTCTTTTCTGCTTTTGAATATCCCCTCGCGTTCGTATTCGCGGAGCTTTCCGCGCACAGTCTGGAGATCAAAAACAGCATCGTAATCTGATGAAAGCCGCTCGGTCAGCTGAGGGGCTGAGTATTCACTGCCGTCAGACAGAATGTCATTTAAAAGAAAATGAAGAGTAATATCATTATCGGTAAAACTCTTGCTTTTCCAGGCGGCAAACAGAGGGTTGCTCTCTATTTTTGATGAATCAACAGATATGCACACACTTTTGCCTTTAGCGGAATAATCCCAGGTAATATAGTCACTCAGCCAGTTTTCAATTCGTCTGCGTTCATTGTCATAAGTTCGTGCAGATTTTGCGGAAAAATCCCTGCGTGTACGAAAACCGTATATATAAAGATCACGCATATAACTGCGCACTTTATCAAGATTTTTAATGGTTTCTCTGTATTCGGACATTTTTCTGCCTCCCTGCGTTGTGAAGTAATTATATCAGCAAGAAAAAGATGTCGCAACTTTTTTTACACGATAAAGGTAAAACGCTATGGTAATATTTGCTTGCAAACGAACACAAAATAAAAATACACGGAGGTGAAGCTTATGTTCGTTATTAAAGAGGAGAAAAACAGACTGCCTATAAAGGTATGGCTTGAAAATGAAGGACAGCTCGAACCGGAGTGCCGCAGACAGGCGGACAATCTTTCGAACTTACCTTTTGCAGCTGACAGAATATGCCTTATGCCCGACACTCACGCGGGCTACGGAATGCCTATAGGCGGAGTTCTTGCAACAAAGGACGTTATAGTGCCTAACGCAGTTGGAGTGGATATAGGATGCGGAATGAGCTTTGCCTCAACCAATATCCATATTGATTCCGTCAAGGATATCGCAACAGGCAGCGGCTCGCTGATGAAGCTTATTGTCAGCGATATAATGCGAAGCATTCCCGTAGGATTCAGTCATCACGATACAATGCATCCCTGTGAGGCCATTGACAGAGCTGCTGCAAACGTTGATATGTTTGCAAGACAGCAGGATCTGATCGACAGTCTTTCAGACGGATATTATCAGATAGGAACCCTCGGCGGCGGAAACCACTTTATTGAGATCCAGGTTGATGATGACGGATATATCGGTTTGATGCTCCATTCCGGCAGCCGCCACTTCGGACTTAAGGTATGTAAATATTTCAATAAAATTGCAAGAAATCTCAACGAGAAATGGTATTCAACTGTGCCTTCCAATTGGGATCTGGCATTTCTGCCGATTGATACACAGGAAGGAAAGGATTACATTGCCTGGATGAATCTTGCGATGGACTTCGCGGCTGAAAACCGCTCGAAAATGATAAGTGTGGTAAAAGAAATATTCTCACGCAGAGTATATGATTTTACCCGTCAGCAGACAGTGTTTTCACAGGAGATAAACTGTCACCATAATTATGCGGCTATTGAGCATCATAATGGGCACGATCTTTGGATACATCGCAAAGGTGCAGTCAGAGCACGTGCAGGTGAGCTGGCAGTAATACCCGGTGCAATGGGCTCTTACAGCTATGTAGTGGAAGGACTGGGAAACGAGGAAAGCTTCTGCACATCTTCTCACGGAGCAGGAAGACTGTATTCGAGAAAAGGTGCAATGGAAAAATTCTCTGTCCAGTCTGTTATGGAAGACCTCAAAAAGCAAGGGGTAGTTCTCGGAAAACGTGACCGTCAGGACGTAGCAGAGGAAAGCCGCTTTGCTTACAAGGATATTGATGAGGTTATGAAAAATCAGTCTGACTGCGTAAAGCCTGTCAGACGCCTTAAAACCGCAGCAGTTATCAAGGGATAAAAACCGAAAGGGTTTTTATATATTAATTAACAGCTTGCATTTCGTCGGTCTTGGACATAGCAAAAAGGTCCGTCCGTGAGGCGCCGGCTTTTTAAGCGTTGGGCGTGCCGCAGGCTGAAGAATGTGTAGGCGGTTCAATTCCGCCACTGTCCTGAAAAGACAGCGCTGGCAGCAATTTTGCAGATGATTAGGGATCATTTATGCTCACATTCAAGTGAAGGAAGGCTGATTTGCCTGAGCATATACGGCGTGTGCCGCATATGCTCAGCGGAACGGAGGCTATGCAGCGGAAAGGATACCGCAGCAATCAGAAGGGTTGCCATCTTAATGACCGCACCCCGACGATACTGCTCAATTTTCGCTCCGCCGATGCAACGTGGCAATTCAGCCGGAATTTACGCATACAATCGGAAATTCCGTTTTATAAAGATAAGATTTGAAAGGATTGACAGATATGAAATACATAATCAATGAAAATCAGATAGGATACCTTGTAAGAAACGGCAAGTTTGAAAAAGTGCTTACTCCCGGTGTGTACCGTTATTCCGAAATGCTCGGATATACTGTGAAGACAGTTACTGCAAAGGGTGAGGTGGACACCTGCTCTATCCCCGTAAAGAAGCTTTGCGAGGATAAGTTCTTTGCTGAAAACACCGTTTTGCAGAATGTTCCCAAGAATTCCTTTGCGTTTATAGTTGCGGATGGCGTGCATGTACAGTGTGCAAGCGGATGCAATCTGCTTTACTGGAATCTCTTTGAGCAGGTGGAAATAAAGATGTTTACACCTGAAGATCCGGAGGTCTCCGAAGATTTTCCCCGTGAATTGATCGGTGCAGCCGACGGCCTGTATATGAGCACTGTTTCTGTGCCTATCGGTACAGTTGCAATGCTTTATTATGACAATCGCTTTGTGCGTCAGCTGCCTACAGGAGTGTACCGCTTCTGGAAGAACGGTACAGAAGTAACTGCAAGATATGTAAATGTCGCAAAACAGCTGCTCGGACTTCCTGCCCAGGAGCTCCTTACCGCCGATAAAGTGACAGTACGTGTTACTATGGCTCTCGAGTATACCGTAACTGATCCGAAAATGTACGCCGAGAGCCTTGCAAACGGAGAGGAACAGCTTCGCTTGAATGCTCAGCTTGCCCTGCGTGATTATGTAGGCGGACTGAAGCTCGAAGAGCTTCTGGAGAAAAAGTCTGAGTTTTCAGGCTTTATGCTCCAGCGTCTGAGAAAATCAGACTGCGGAAGCTGGTGTGAGTTTTCAAACGGAGGCATCAAGGATGTTATCATCCCCGGTGATATCCGAGAGATAATGAACACTGTCTTGGTGGCAGAAAAGCAGGCGCAGGCAAGTGTCATTGTACGCCGTGAAGAGGTAGCTTCCACGAGAAGCCTGCTGAACACAGCGCGTATGATGGAGGAAAACCCCACACTTATGCGTCTTAAGGAGCTCGAGTATCTGGAGAGAATCTGCGAAAGAGTAGACTCTATCAGTGTCTCGGGCGGTGCTGACCTGCTCGGTCAGTTGGGTGCACTGTGCAGGAGCGAAAGAAAATAATATACATAAGAAAGGAACGTGCCTTATGAAAAATGTGTTGCTCAGTGCAGACGGAGAGATATCGGTATACAGCGTACCCGATGAGATTGCAGACAATTTCAGAAAATACTGTATGGATTTCTGTACAGACTGGCTTTGCAATAGCCCTGATGCAAAAGAATATCGTGAGATAGTTGACGGTGAAGTGTGTCTGTGTTACGATGCAGAAGATTTCATCTATTATCTGAACCGATACATCTGTGATGGAAAGGCAGCAAAAACAGAGGTGCTCAATGGTGTATATGACATCAGAAAAGTTCCGAAGCAATATAAAGATCTGCCATATTTCTGCTTCTGAAAAACCACCTGAGAAGAGTAACTTCTCAGGTGGTTTTAAACATATAGGGGCTCAACCGTCAGTTGAGCTTGCATTACCGTCAAGAGGATAACGAAGCTCACCCACTGACCAGGGCTCAGGCTCAAGCATACAGTATATAAAATCCTTATTTCTGGCTAAAACCTCACGGGCATCCCTGTATGTCTGTCCGCTGTAACGGACATCCCTGCAGGCGACGCCGTAAGCATCGAGACCAAGCTGACGGGCTATGTATACAGCACGGTAAAGGTGATATTCCTGAGTGACAATGATTATTTTCTGAGCACCAAAAACATCTCTTGCACGATACATACTCTCGTAGGTGGAAAATCCGGCGTGATCGGCAAAGACTTCGCTGCTTTCCGCACCTTTGCTCACCGCATAATCTTTCATAGAATTAACCTCGTCATAATCCTTGCGGCCGTGATCGCCGCTCATCAGAAGGCGATTAGATACACCGTCCATATATAGCGCTATACCTGTATCAAGACGGTCACGAAGCAAAAGACTGGGAACTCCGTCGTCGCTGACACCGGCGCCGAGAACCAGAATACAATCGGGATCTATTGATTGAGCATCCTGCGCAGAAATAATATGCTTAGAGGCAGTATGTTTTACGTAAGCGTTGACTGAATATATATAAATTAATCCCAATATTCCGATAATTAATAAAACAAAAACAGTACGAAGCAAAATAATACGCAGAGAAAGCTTCTTTTTACTGCTCAAACTGAGTTTTGCATCACTATTGTCCATTTTAATTCCTCCCTTTTAAATAAGTTTATCAGAGTCATATGGACTTAATATTACAGAAAATGGAATAAGATATGGAATAAAATGATTTATTTTATTAACAAAAGGGGAAACACGCAGTATAAAGAAGACTTGATATAAAAAACACAAGGTGGTATATTAATAATTAATTGCAATGCCAAGGAGAAAAATGATGTTTTCAGTAAATATAATCAGACCGGAAAAGAACAGTCACTGGAGAAAAATGTATAGCTTGTACCGCAAAGCATTTCCAAGAACTGAAAGAAAACCGTTTTCAATTATACGTAAAATGTATGAAAGCGGTAAAGCTGACGTGTGGTATTGTATTAAGGAAAATGAATTTATAGGATTTGCAACAACGATCAACAGCGAAGAAACCGTACTTATTGATTATTTTGCTGTTGGAAGTAAGCACCGCGGACAGGGTTTTGGGTCTAAAATGCTTCAGATGATATTTGGAAAGTATAAGGGAAAAGCTGTTTTTGTTGAAATAGAAAGCGAGTATGAACAGTGCAGAGATTCTGACAAAAGAAAAAAGCGAAAAAGCTTTTATATAAAAAACGGAATGAAGCAGATGGATGTTATGGCGGATGTTTTTGGAGTTCGAATGGAGCTGCTTGGAGTTAACTGTAAAATGAGCTTTGATGAATACAAAGCGTTTTACCGCGATAATTACAGCAAATGGGCATCTGAACACATAATTGAGGCAAAGCATCCGAATGAGGAAATCTTCAATCAGAGCTGTAGGGGTTAACAGATGTTTGTAAGAGTGATGTGGATATTATAACGGATATTAAAAAAGGTGGTAAAATGAGAAAAACAAATATTATCTCAATATTATTATTTACAATTCTGTATGCATTTGCGTCAAACTCATATATCTTAATAAAGGAAGATCCGCTGATATTGGCGGCAGTTATTCCGATTTTTATTTTTGCTAATGCAGTCATTGGCTTTGTTAATAAGAGAGTTTACGGCATGCGTATGAAGATATGCAATCACGGAGCACAGGCACTGCTTCTTTTTGCAATAACAACCGTAATTTCTGTAATATATCATATTGTTATTGCATTTGTACTTATCCCGGGCAGCTATGTAGACTATATATTCAGTGTACTTATGTGTATTCTGATGCAGGCGTTTTTGTTCTGGAACGGTATAATATGTGTATACTGTACTTCCACGCAGCTTGGAATAAAGCACAGAGTTATAGGAATACTTTGCGGAATGATACCGATCGCTCATCTTTTTGCTCTTAAGAATATAATAAAGACAACACTTGCAGAAGTGAATATGGAGTCCGAAAAACACAGGCTGAATAATGAGCGCAAAGCACTGCAGATATGCAAAACCAAATACCCGATACTTTTAGTGCACGGAGTATTTTTCAGAGACAGCAATCTGCTCAATTACTGGGGCAGAATACCGAAGCAGCTGGAGCTCAACGGTGCAACGGTGTTTTATGGTGAGCATCAGTCTGCGTTATCAATAAAGGACAGCGCAGAAGAGCTTGCAAAGCGAATAAAAGAAATAACAGAAAAATACAACTGCGAAAAAGTCAATATCATAGCCCATTCAAAGGGCGGACTTGATTGCCGTTATGCTATCGCATATTGCGGAGCAGCACCGTATGTCGCATCGGTAACAACCATAAACACTCCTCACAGAGGCTGCGGCTTTGCGGATTATCTCCTTGGAAAAATACCTGTATCAGTGCAGAAAAAAGTTGCAGGGGCATATAATGCTGCGGCTAAAAAGCTTGGTGATACGACTCCTGACTTTATGGCAGCAGTGAGGGATCTTACAGAAGAAAGCTGTAAGAAACTCGATGAAGAAATGAAAATGCCTGAAGGAATACTCTGTCAGAGTTTCGGTTCAGTACTGAAAAAAGCAAGAAGCGGAAAATTCCCTCTCAATTTTTCATATCACCTGGTCAAATATTTTGACGGCCCAAATGACGGACTGGTGTCTGATAAATCCTTTGAGTGGGGGGATAAGTTCGAACTGCTGACTGCACCGGGTGACAGGGGTATATCTCACGGGGATATGATAGATTTAAACAGAGAAAATATTTCCGGTTTTGATGTGCGTGAGTTTTATGTGCAGCTGGTTGCAGATTTGCGTCAGAATTTAATGTGATGCAAATGTCTGCGCAGCTAGCGGTTTATTGACAAAACAGAGGAAAAATCATATAATATTTACGGATAAAATTTAAAAAGGAGATGTTATTATGGCTGACAGCTTGAAGGATAGCTGGAAGGAAACAGGAAAGGGTCTTGGTCACGCATTTCGTGATCTGGGAAAGACACTTATCAAGACTGGTGCGAATGTTGTCAATAAGGTTGACGACTGGGCAAACGGCGAAGACGAGAATAAAACAGAAGAAAACAATAAGGAAGAAACATCCGAATAAAACAAAAACTCCCACATATTCAATGTGGGAGTTTTTATCAGAAGCGGTAAATTATTCGTTGGGCATTTCGGCGGGATTTGCAAATTCGACGACGATGGTGTTAGTCCAGAAACCGGGCTTGAGGTGAGCCTTTGCATAGACATTGGGAGATTCGGGAGATACATTGAAAAGGAGATCTTTGCATCTTCGAGTCATACCGCAGGTCATATGAAGCTGATGATTGCCGAAGGGGATGGGGATAAGGATGCTCTGCTTGTTTGCAAGATGCCCCATAGGCTGACCGTCGAGATAAATGCCATAGCCTGCAGCTACACCGATAGGAGAACCCATACGGTAGATCTGAACCATGCCGCCGAGATTAATATCGATGGGAGTGCCGCACTTGGGGCAGGGGAGAGAGCCAGTAACATCAAGAACGTTACCGCATTTTGGACATTTGACTCTGTAATTCATAAAAAACACTTCCTTGATATGTTTTATTTAATGATAACCCAATATTAAGTAAATGTCAAACTGTTTGACATTGCAGCGGACAAGGGATAGAATATACAGGATAAAAAGGAAAGAGGCAAAGATATGCATAACGAGCTGACCAAAAAAGATATAGAGAAGATGCAGGAAGAGATAGACGATAGAGAATGCCGTCTGAGACCGCTTCTGCTGGAGGAAGTTAAAAGATGCCGTGAATTCGGAGACCTCAGCGAAAACTTCGAATATAAGGAAGCAAAACGAGCCCGAAACCGAAATGAAAGCCGCATACGCTATCTTAAAAATATGATAAAGACAGCACATATAATAGAGGATACCTCAACAGAAGATACAGTAGGTTTGTATGACAGAGTGGGTATTTATATGGAAGACTGTGACGAAGTTGAGTACTATAAAATAGTAACCACTGTGCGAATAGATCCTCTTTCGGGGCTTGTGAGCAAAGATGCGCCACTTGGGAAAGCCATACTCGGAAAAAAGGTTGGAGACAGAGTAAAGGTGGAAGCAAACGAAAGCTACACTTATTATGCTGTTATCCGATCAATAGAAAAAGGATATGACGACGGCAGCGCAGAACTGACACAGTATTAAAGACACAGCCAATGCAAATTGCATTGGCTGTGTCTTTGCAATATAACGAAAGATAAAACAGTTACATTTTTTCAAGAATACCTGCAAACAGGAACTCGCCGTTTTTAACGATGAAATATACAAAAGGTCTGTTGAGTATTACAGAATCTGAAGGAGCGCTTTTTATTGAAACTTCAATACCGGATGCAGCGCCGCCTTGTGTTCCGGATTCATCTACATTAAGATAGCAATTGTGAAGAAAATCGCTGATATAAACATTGCCGTTTTTTGCACCGAGTGCAGAGAAGTCTGCATCTTTTGAAGAAAAAGCATCAGGAGCGCCCATTGCAATAACTGCGTCGGACAGAGACAGCTTGTTTTCTGCGGTAAACTTCGGCAGAGCGCACCGTACGTTTTTCTGCTGAGCAGAGGACATCAATGAATCAAATGATTCAGAATCCAAAGAAGCAATAAGCTCCGAAATACTTGTGCCTTCATTGGGAAGAAGAGCAACAAAGCTGCTGCCATCGGTATACTGCTTAGCAAAGCCTGTTGAAAGTTCATTTTCGAGATAAATATTTTCGGTGGACATCATAAATTCCGCGCTATAAACAGTACCGTCCGAAGAAGTGAATTCACCTTCCGATATGTTTTCGGAAGTGTACGGCATTTTCCATTCACCGTCAAAGGTGAGAGCGGAAAGAATGTACATAACAGCCTCGGGAGGAATATCTTCTACAATGGAGCTTATCTTTCCGTCAGTGGCACTCTGGACCCAACTGTTCATAGAATCAGCGGCATTGCTGAAATCAGAGACAAAAATATCTGCAGACAATGTGCTCTTGACCTGTTTTGCATAATCCTCGCTGAGCTCAAGGCGACCGTCATTGCTGACCCAAAGAGACAGCGCACAGTCACTGCCTGAAAGAACCGATCCAACCCAAGCGGCATACTCAGAAAGATCACTGCCCGAAGTCAGCACATTTTCAAGCTGAGCCCTTGTGTTTTCGGAAGCACCCAATGCTGCAGCGGTGAGAGATGTGGAAGCGCACAGCGGAGAAATAAGAACATTTTCACCGCTTTTTGCACATTCCTTAAGCAGTGAGAGTGGAAAGCCGAGAGAACGGTTTTCATAGGAAGTTTTTTCTGATTCAACGACAGGAGCAGCCTTGGCTGAATACAGAGAAGAGCTGAAAAGGGTGGTCAGTATAAGCAAAACTGCCATGGCAGAAAGAAATATATTTTTCTTCATAAAATACCCCTCCGAGTATCAATTGATGAAGTGATTATAGCACTTTTAATAATTGAATACAAGTGCAGCGATTTGACAAGGGGGCACAGAGATAGTAAAATCCAAAGAAAGAGGTGATCTGATATTAACGCTTTTTTTATATGGAGTACATTGACAATAGTATTTTTGGCTGCAGTGCGTTTGCTGATACAGCTTGTCAAACGAAAAAGCAGAGAAATTGCGTACCTTGTCCGAAAAGAGATAAAGGACAGTGAACAGCCATATACGGTTTATTATGAACGCCTGAGAGTAATCGAGGGACTTGTCCTGTGCATTGCAGGATTGTATTTTGTATCGAAGATATATACAGACCCGGTCCATACATTCAGCGGTACTTTTATTTGGTATCTGATTCTGGGATTTTTGCTAATAGCGGCAGGATTACCGCTGTGCTTTATCTGTTCGTCGGGCTGTGCTGCAGTTACAGGCAAGAGAGTTATTATTTATCGAACGCGCTGTTTTCGAAGAAACACACTGGATGGAGTGCCTCGCGAGGAGATCGAACGTGCCTGCAGAATAACCGCAGGGCGAATGGGTGTTGTAAAGGCGTTTTTTGCGTTTGTTTCTGCACTGCTCAAGGGAGACAGAGACAAAGCATCAGAAATGTATGATGCAGCGTTTTTAAACGGATATCTGGAAGTGCGTACTTCAAAAGCTTCTTATAGAATACGTCTTGGCAAAGATCAGGCAGATAATGCGCTGAGAGACATAGCAGAGCTTTGCGGAAATGACAGTTGCAGCGGCGAAAAGCTTGCACGTAAATTTTCACCTGTTCCGGCTGTAAGCTGTATTGCAGTAGCATTGATCGCAGTAGTGATTTTTGGACTGACGCTTACTGCAAATGCAAAAAATACTGTTCACAGGCAATATATGGATGCAGTATACCTTGAGGATACAGAGGCGTTCAGCCAGGCGTATGTTGAGTTTGAACACCTGGCAGAGCGATACAGCTACAAGGACAGCGGATTCCGTGCACGTTACTGCTATGCAAGGCTTGAGATGTATCAGGGTAATTTCGCTCAAGCGGCAGATGAAATAAACAGTCTTCCAGATTTTGAGGATAAAAATGAGCTTCTTTATCATTGTGCCCTTTCAGTCGAGCAGGAAAACAGCGCAAAATTGGCAATGCAAATATACACACAGCTCGGCGGATATAAAGACTGCGAAGAGCGTAAGAAGCTTATAGAAGATACATATAATGCATCTGTAAAGGCATATGAAAGCGGAAGATATGAAACGGCTGCAGAGGGCTTTTCACTTCTGCGTGATTATAAACAGACATCGGAGTATGTGTCGCTTATCTGCAAGGAAGCAGACAAGCTTGTGCCGCCGGAAGGGAACCCGGAGAATTTAAGCAGCAGAGAGATAGTTGTGCTTTGCAGAAAAGCACAGCCAATACTTGAAAAATTGTCGTGGAGCGAAGATGCAAAAAACATAAAGGCACTCTGCGATGAGTATCTTTTGATTTATACATTCGATTAATTAAAAGAGTCCGTTTACGGACTCTTTTTTATGTATATACGGAATATCACGCGGCAAAATAATAGTGAAAGGATGGGAGAAGATGAATAACAGAGCAAACGAACTGCCTGATACCTATAACGGAATACTCACAGGAGGCCTTAACAATCTGCTTGAGGTCGATTCCGAGGCTCGGGATTATTATCTCGGCTTGCCGAAAGAAAAACGGGATATGCTGTTTACGAGGCAGAATGATATAAATACATTCGATGCGCTGAGAAAAGCAGCTGAAGAATAACTATAGCGGAAGGGATGGGCGTTGCCCATCCCTTCTGAATTACACCTTATAAAAAACTTGTGCAATATCAACGCAACACATCATAAAATCGCATTCGTCACATTGACACTCAATAAGATTGCCGTTATTGTCAAAGTGTTCACCATTGTATGGACAATCGTTTCCATTGTATCCTGGAACAACTGTCAAAATTTCATCAGAGCTCAAATTTGCACCTCCAAAAACAAATATTATATAGACTAATACATTATATAATGCATTAATCTATATGTAAAGGGCGAGAATAAGATATTATCTCATAAAAAAGTAAGTTATGGAGAAATATCTTATGATAAAATTGAGAGTGTTGGAGTTGCTGGATAAAAAAGGAAAGACAAAATATTGGCTTTATAAGCAATTGGGTATGAGCTACCAAAATTTCAGCAGAATGATAAACAATCAGACAAAATCTATACGCTATGAGAATATAGAGACTCTTTGTTTATTGTTTGAATGTAGTCCAAACGAACTGTTTGAAATAACTGAAGAATAAAAAAGCCCCCTAAGAAGAATTTTCTTCTCAGGGGGTAACTTTATATTATACTTATGCCTTGTTTGCGCAGCCGAGAACATTGTTGATCTTATGAGCAACAACATCGTGGATTGCAGCGCGAGCAGGGGTAAGGATCTGTCTCGGATCGAAGTGAGTGGGGTTCTCAGCAAGGTGACGGCGAACTGCAGCGGTGAGAGCAATACGCAGGTCGGAGTCAACGTTGATCTTGCAGACTGCCATAGAAGCTGCCTGACGGAGCATATCCTCGGGGATACCGATAGCGTCGTCCATCTGACCGCCGAACTTGCGGATCATCTCGACGTACTCAGGCATAACGGAAGAAGCACCGTGAAGAACGATGGGAAACTCGGGAAGACGACGGCTTACCTCTTCGAGGATGTCGAAGCGGAGCTGGGGCTTCTGACCGGGCTTGAACTTGAATGCACCGTGAGAAGTACCGATAGCGATAGCAAGAGAGTCAACGCCTGTGCGCTCAACGAACTCCTGAACCTGAGCGGGATCGGTGTAGGAAGCATCCTCAGAGGAAACATTAACATCATCCTCGATACCTGCAAGCTGACCAAGCTCACCTTCGACTGTTACGCCGAACTGATGTGCATAATCAACGACCTGCTTGGTAAGAGCGATGTTGTCTTCGAAAGAATGATGGCTGCCGTCGATCATAACGGAAGTAAAGCCGCTGTCGATGCAGCTCTTGCAAGCTTCGAAGTCAGGACCGTGGTCGAGGTGAAGTGCGATGGGGAGACCGGTCTCCTCAGCAGCAGCCTTGACCATAGCTACGAGATAGTTGGAACGAGCATACTTGCGAGCGCCAACAGAGCACTGGAGAATAACAGGAGCCTTGAGCTCTGCGCAGGCATCGGTGATACCCTGAACGATCTCCATATTGTTTACGTTGAATGCGCCGATTGCGTAGCCGCCCTCATAAGCAGCCTTGAACATTTCTTTTGTGTTTACCAAAGGCATAATTTTCACACTCCAAATAATATTTTGGTTACGCAATATATTATAACCTAATATTGACAATATTTCAACAATCAAAAGGGTTAAAATAGGTTGTGGAGTTAAGAGAATATGACGGAAATGATGTGATAATTTTGTTTATAAAGTCAAATTTATAATAAATATTTGTTATTGATTTTAAATTTGAGTGGTGTATAATATAATAGAATGAAAGTAAAGAGGGGTGAACGGATATGGCAAGGATATATAAGAAAGTACCGGTGCACGTAGCCGGAATAAAGCGCGTGGAATCAGCACCGAAAAATACAGTTCAGGTTCCTGTTCATACTCAGAAGATAACCCATATTCGTTCGGAACTCGGCGAAGGACAGTATATTGTTACGTACTATTTCCGAAAGGGACCGTACGGGGAATATGTTGCGGAAGATTACAGAAGCGCCACTCATTTCGAGCGGGCTGTATATGATGAAAATAATAATTTTATCGGAAGTACGATCGGTACTATAAACGATAAAGTACGTTGGTAAAACGAAAGCACTTGCATTTTATGCAAGTGCTTTTCTTGTGTTCAGCTGTGCATTAAGGCCAGGGTATCGTCCAGTGAAATGCATTTTGCATATCTGTTTTTCCACATAAATTCATTGTAGTATCGGTAACTGCTTTCGGCAGATATAAATTCGTTATCAAAGGTCGAGTTTGCATAGGCAGGGACAATAACATCAAAACCGTGCTCGAAACCGCATTTCACAGTTGCATCAATACAGTAATCAGTCTGAAGTCCTGCGACAATAATGGATTTTACATTCTTTGATCTCAGATATTCAAGGAGCCCTGTGTCCCTGAACGGACTGTTGACGGTCTTATCAAATATCTTTTCATCGGAGAGGGGCATAAATTCATCGTATATTTCAAAGCCTTCGGTTCCGACTGAAAGCGGCATACCTTCGCCGTCGTCATGTCGGATGAATATCACTTCGATTTTGTTTTCTCTGGCAGTGTTTATAAGCGATTTAACGTTGCACACAAATTTTTCAAAACAGTATAATTTGTCGGTTGTAATAAGCTTTTGAGCATCGACGATAAGCAAAACCATCTGTACGCACCTTCATAGAATATATTTTTACACATTATATCATACCCGAAGAATAATTATCAATAGAACCCAAAACGGGCAGCCTTGCGACTGCCCGTTTTGGGTTTTGAAAAGAGTATATTGGGGATAAAGACGTAAGCGTAATTAATGTGTCAGCCTTTATTCTGATTTAGTTTTATCAATAAGACTGACAGTGACATCAAATGACTCGGCGAAACCGTCTGTAAATCGAGTGATAGTCATAGTAAACTTATCGCCGATCTGATGTTTGTCCAAAAGAGCTGCAAGAGCGGTAGTAGATGTGATCTGAATACCTTCTGCAGAGGTTATAATATCATAAACCTTGACTTCAGTACCTGAAAAAGAGGAAGGCTCAAGGATACCGACAATGACAAGTCCGCCGGGGATACCGTACATAGTGGAACTGGAAGTATCAAGAGCGGAAACGATGACTCCAAGTCCTGCATTTGATGTTTCAGAGGGCTGGGAAGCATCAGGCTGGTCAGAACCGGAAACATTCGGTGTAATATTGAAATCCGGTATGTGGAAAAAATCCTCGTCAAATGAAAATTGAGGAGCCTGAATATCGGGCTTCTTTTCAATGTTGAGTTTGAAAGCAAGAAAACAAAGAGTCAAACACAACAGAAGTATAGCGACTCCGCCGAGAATACCAAAAATCCAGGGAAGAATACGCTTTTTTCGGGACGGTTTGGATATACCGCCAAGATCGTAATTTGCACTGATGATCTTTTCGACATCTTCACGGGAGATTACGCCGTAGGACGTGACAATATAATCCTCTGAAATGTTTTGTTCCTGCTGAAAAGAAGGTTCGGCAGAGACAGACGGGGAAGCAAAAGCTTCAGGGTGCTCCTGAGGCAATATATTGTTGTTCTGCTCCATAAACGACCTCCGTATGTCCTGTAATGGACATATTATAAACTGCAATTATGTCAGTTAAGTGAAGAAGATAAGAAAACTTTTCCCAAAAGAAATTTATTTCATAAACTGTCCTCTCACTAAATATATTATACAACAAACTAACGTTATTAGTCAAGGGGGAGCGAAAATGTCGCAAAAAAACAATTTTTTCCTCGAAGAGACAGCTAATTTGTTGTGGGGGCCTGCAACCATTGGAATTATTATGATAGTGGGCATTATATATACTGTCAACACAGGAGCTTTTCAGATAAGATACGGAAAAAAGTGGCTGGGAAGTACGATAGGTTCTGTACTGAAACGAGGCAGAGCTACAGAAACAAAAGACGAAAAATCAATATCGCAGTTTCAGAGTTTGACTGTAGCATTGGCAGGGACACTTGGAACAGGGAACATTGTTGGAGTGGCAACGGCAATAACAATAGGCGGAGCAGGTTCGATATTCTGGATGGTTGTAAGCGCTGTTTTCAGTATGATAACCTGTTATGCAGAAAACGTGCTCGGAATACTTTACAGAAAAAGAAATTCAATAGGAGAATGGTGCGGCGGACCGATGCAGTATATGGAATACGGTATGGACTGCAGGTGGCTGGCGATAATTTTTGCGTTTGCTTGTACTCTTGCGGCACTGGGAATGGGAAATATGGTGCAGGTAAATGCATTGTCTCAATCTGCGCAGGACAGTCTGAATATTCCGCCTGTTGTCACAGGAGCGGTTGTTGCAGCCGTAGTCGGTGCTGTGCTGCTAGGGGGATTAAAAAGAGTGGCATCGCTTACTGAAAAGCTTATTCCTGCAATATCCATTGCGTACATAGCAGTTTGTCTGATCGTAATAACGGTCAACGGAGCAAATATTCCTAAAGCAATGGAGGATATAATAAAAGGAGCATTTGATCCTAAGAGTGCGGCAGGAGGGGTACTTGGAACATTACTGATCGGTATAAGGAGAGGAATAGCCTCAAATGAAGCAGGGCTTGGAGGTTCTGTAATGGTTCACAGCTGTGCCGATGTGGAACACCCGGTAATACAGGGAATGTGGGGGATATTTGAGGTTTTCACAGATACGGTAGTTTTTTGTACGCTTACCGCTTTGGCAATTCTTACAAGCGGAGCTGTTGACAGCGGGCTTGACGGTGCATTGCTTTCTGCAGCTGCCTTTGAATCTGTGCTTGGTGATTTCGGGGGAATATTTCTGACGGTATCAATAGCACTGTTTGCGTTTTCAACAATACTTGGCTGGAGCTGTTACGGAGAAAAAAGCTTTACATATATCTTCGGAGAAAAATATACACTGGTCTATCGAATAATATTTATTGCAGCAATTGTGTGTGGCAGTGTTATGCAGCTTAGTGCGGTGTGGAGCATTTCAGATATATTGAATGCGGTGATGGCTTTTCCAAATCTCGCGGCGCTTATAGTGCTCGCGCCTAAGGTCAGAGAGTCAACAAAGGAATATCTTTCAAAAATGATATTGTAATTTGAATTTTGCGTGATATAATAACCGTAACAGCGATGACGAGAAAGAGTAAGCAGCCAAAGCTTTTCAGAGAATCCCATCATCTTTTGGATGTGCTGTGAATGGGTAAAGCGGAATCTGTCGAATATGGTCTCCGAGCTGCGTACCGAGCCCATTGAGGTTAGGCTGCGCCGGGATCGCCCGTAACAGCGATAGAGTTTCGACAGATCATTTCCTATCCGAACTCGATAAGGCCTGCTGTCGTGAGAAGCAGGTGAATTAGGGTGGTAACACGTGAGTATGTCGCTCTCGTCCCTTGTACGAATGTATGGGGGTGAGAGCGTTTTTTTATTGATTTGTAAAGTCATACAAGGTGTTATCAACTAAAGAAATGAGGTATAAATTATGAACAACATACTTATTGGTGGAGCTTGGCCCTATGCCAACGGCTCGCTTCATATCGGACATATTGCGGCTCTTCTTCCGGGAGATGTACTGGCGCGTTATTTCAGAGCAAAAGGAGACAGAGTTTTCTATGTATCCGGCAGTGATTGTCACGGAACGCCGATTACAATACGCGCAAAGCAGGAAAATTCAACACCGGAAAAGATAAGCGAGCACTACCACAAAGAATTTTGCAAAGTCTTCGAAAAACTGGGTTTTTCATACGATCTTTACACAAAAACATCAGACGAAAAGCACAAAGAATTCGTTTTGCAGTTCCATAAACAGCTGTACAGAAGCAAATATATTGAGGAAAGAAATGAGAAACAGGCATATTGTCCCAATTGCGGCAAGGTGCTTGCCGACAGGCTCATAGTTGGCATATGTCCGTCTTGCGGCAATGAATCAAGGGGTGATCAGTGCGATATCTGCGGCGAAGTTCAGGATCCTGAAAGAATATTGGAGCCCAGATGTGCAGAATGCGGAGCAGAATTGGAGTTCAGAGAATCTACGCAGCTGTTTCTTCTCATATCAAAGCTTGAAAAAGAGCTCAGAGAATTTTTGCGCAGCCATTCATACTGGAGAAAAAACGCCTTTGCTTTTACACAAAGATATATAGACGAAGGACTGCGAGACAGAGCGATAACAAGAGATCTTGACTGGGGAATCGATGTTCCCAAGGAGGGATTCGAAAATAAAAAGATATATATCTGGGCAGAAAATGTTCTGGGATATTTATCGGCGGCATACAGCCTTTGCAAGGAAAGAGGAATTGACTTCGGCGAATTATTCGGAAGTGAAAGCCGCCATTATTATGTTCACGGAAAAGACAATATTCCGTTTCATACGATCATTCTTCCTTCTCTTCTGCTCGCTCACGGTGAAGGATTTCACCTGCCTGACGAAATAATATCAAGCGAATATTTGACTCTTGAGAGTAGAAAGATATCCACAAGTCAGAATTGGGCAGTATGGGCAAATGAACTGGCAGACGAATACAATTCCGATTCAATAAGATATTTCTTTATTGCAAACGGCCCTGAGAAAAAGGACAGCGACTTTTCGATAAGGGAATTTAAAAGACAGAACAACTCTGAGCTTGCAGGTGTATGGGGGAATTTTGTAAACAGAACCCTTGCTTTTGCAGTAAAGTATTTCAATTGTGAAATCCCTCAGATAAGTATCAACAGTGAAATAAAAGAGAGGGTAAAGCAATTGTATGTGTCCGTTGGAGAAAAAATCGAAAAAGGCGCTTTCCGCGATGCAATTGCAGAGATATTTGAGATCGTTCGCTTCGGAAATGTATATTATGATGCAAAGCAGCCCTGGAAAACCAGAACAGAGGACGTGGAACTGTGCAGAGAGACAATCGGTAACTGCATATATCTGATAGCCAACGCAGCTGTTTTGCTGAGCCCGTTTTTACCTTTTTCGTCGTCAAAAATAGCAGAATGGTTAGGTATAGATCTAAGCTGGGGAGAAAAAGAAACTGATAAAAAAGAAATACCTTCAGAAATATCAATCCTGTTTTCCAGAATAGAGCTTGAAAAGTAATAAAGCGAAGCCGCTCGGAGTATCTCCACTCCGAGCGGCTTCGTTCATACTTGACAACAGTAAAAAACGATGATATCATACATTTAACAAAATGGTTAAATGAGGCGAAGGTATGTCAATACATAGTACGCTCAAGGCGTTGGCTGACCCTGTAAGAAGGGATATATTGAATCTTCTGAAAAAGGGCAGAATGTCTGCGGGGGAAATAACCGATTGCTTCGATATCACTGCTGCTGCAATATCAAGGCATCTGTCACTTCTCAAGGAAGCAGATCTTATAAGAGATACCCGAGAGGGAAAGTATATTTATTATGAACTCAATGCATCAGTTCTGGAAGAAATAATGCTGTGGATAACCGATTTGAAAGGGGATAAAGAAAATGATTAGGAAAAATATGGGAAAGCTTCTTATCAGCTCAGTGATAATTCTGTTGCCCATAGCTGCAGGATTGATATTGTGGGATAAACTGCCGGGAACTTTTGCTACTCATTGGAACTTAAACGGCGAAGCAGACGGTAACGGAAGTAAGGCGATGGCTGTATTTATTATGCCATTGATATTTCTTGTTTTTCAGTGGCTGTGTGTGATTGCAACAGCTGCCGATCCCAAAAACAAAAATCAAAGTCCAAAAGCGTTTAATCTTGTGCTGTGGATAGTGCCGGTATTATCTGTTGTTGTGTCAGGCTTAATGTATGGAATTGCGTTGGGAGCAGAGTTTAATATGACTGTAATTATGTCAGTGCTCTTGGGCGTGATGCTTATTGTTATCGGCAATTATCTCCCCAAATGCAGAGTTAACCATACCATTGGAATCAAACTGCCCTGGACTATAAACGATGAAGAGGTATGGAACAGAACACACCGCTTCACGAGCTGGTTCTGGGTTGTCGGCGGAGTAATCGTTATTGCTACTGCATTTTTATCAGCAAAGTATGCAATTGCAGTTTTGATATCGATTATTATCCTGCTTGTGCTTATCCCGACAATTTATTCGTATGTTATTTTTAAAAAGAAGGGCGGCAAGCTTCCGAATACAGAAGAAAAGAAGAAGTCACCATATATCATTCTTTCGATAGTTCTTTCAGTGGTTGTTCTGGTAGCGGCTGCAGTGATAATGTTCACAGGAGATGTACAAGTCGAGTGTAAAGAAGAGACTTTTGAGATAAAGGCAACGTACTGGGAGAATATAGAAGTCAGATATGACCAGATCGACAGCGCAGAGTTCAGGGAAAGCTTTGACGGAGGCGAACGCACCAATGGATTTGGAAGTGCAAGACTGCTTTGCGGAACATTTCGGAACGAAGAATTCGGATACTATACACGCTATACTCACACAGAAAACAATGGCTTTATCATTATTGATTCTCAAGGCAAAAAGCTGGTAATAGGACTCATTGAAAAAGAAGAAACAAAAGAGCTTTACGAAAAGCTGACAGAAAAAATAGGATAAGATCACATTTACAATATAACAAAAATAGCCCCGGAAGATGTTATTCCGGGGCTATTAAACTATGCTTTTTATTTAATATTGCGGCGTGTAGAACTGCTGTGACCAATAGGTGTGCGTTACACCGGCGTATCGTGCGTTACCTACACTGACACTGCAATATTTGAAATTCGGGTTGAGAATATTTGCTCTGTGAGTGGGTGAGTTCATCCATTCTGTGACAACCTGTTCGGGAGAAGTCTGACCTCGGGCAAGGTTTTCACCGGCATACAGATAAGCAAGACCGTAATAATTGTAAGCGGTTATATATCTTGAACCGTTAGGACGTGTGTGTGAGAACTTGGTGCTTGCCTCAGAGAGTCTGAGATCCGCAACTCGTTTAAGATCACTTCCACCGATAGAGAGAGGACCTATGCCGTTAGCAGCGCGCTGCTCGTTACAGAGATATACGACACGAGATTCAAAGTCATCAACTGTTATCTTTATGTGACAGGAACCGTTGATGTTGGATGCGTGTATCCAGGTTGTACCTACGCTGTATGCAGTTACGACAACAGAACCGATCTCGTTGCTGACAGCATCAGCGACATATGAATAATCGGAGTTGTACACTGCTATAGGAGTATCAGCAAATCCCGACTTGAGGTAAAGTTTTACACTTGAACCGACGTACATTCTGTATTCTGTAACTGTTGAACCGCCGGAAGAAAGTGAAAAGCTGATGCTGCCTGAGTTAGTGTAGTGTTTTGTGGTGGTAGTGGTTGCTCTTGTAGTGGTAGTTGTAGTTCTTGTGGTGGTTGTAGTCGTAGTAGTTGTTGTGGGTGGGACATATGCCGTAGTTGTAGTGGTTGTCGTAGCTTGTGCTGGAGCGTTGGGGGCCGGAACGTTGGTCTGGGAAGTAGTAGTGGTAGGAGCAGGGGCAGAAGCCGTTGCGGTAGTTCCTCCGTTATTGCCGCTTCCGTCGTTGCTGCTTTCACTATTTCCGCCATTTCCGGAGCCATTGGGATCAATTCCGGGATCAGGTTCGGTGGGTGCGGTGGTTGTGGTGGTTGTTTCAAGATAAGAAACGTTATCGTTATGGGTGTAACCCTCTTCTGTGGTGGTTGTGTTTCCGGAAGAAACATCAACACCCATAGAAGTGCTGTCGAAGCCGACACTGCCGTGTTCCATATCGGAAAGCTGACCGACAACACCTACGGACTGAGATTCTTCGGGCATACCGATAACCTCAATTTGTTCTACGGGAAAATAAGTATTAGCACCCTGTACGCTTATTCCAAAAATAGAACAGAGCAGCATTATAGAGATAAGAACAAGGTAAAACACCTTCTGTGAGGATAACAAGAAAAGCACCTCCATAAAGGAATATATATCCAAGTACAATATACACCATTTATCGTTATATTGCAATATAAAAATTGTGAAAATTAATCAGTGATTGAAATGTATGTGTTGACAATTTCCTGCGCATTTTCCAGAATAGAAAGTTTGTTGTCAGGGCGCACAGTAATATGAGGTTTACCATTGGGAGAAAACATAACTCTGCCGCGCAGTTTCTGAGCGAGGACAGATACTCTGGGCATATCGATCCTTGAAAGATAAAATACATAGTTGCCGTCTATTTGTTTAATATCAGATATGCCTGCAGAAGCAGCTTTGTTGCGGAGCAGTGCCACATCACAGAGGCCTATTACCTCATCGGGCAGATCGCCGAATCGATCGATAAGCTCATCTATAACCTCACTTCGATCCTGTTCTGTGCGGATGGATGCAATGGTTCGATATACAGAAAGCCGCATAGGCAAAAGTTCGATATAGCTTTCCGGAATAAAAGCATCGATGTGCAGATCGACACGGCAGTCTGTCTCGGGTTCGGGAGCAGCTTCGCCCTTTTCCTCGCTTACAGCCTGAGAAAGGAGCTTCATATACATTTCGTAACCGACGGTTTCCATATGACCTGACTGCTCACCGCCGAGCAGGTTTCCTGCACCGCGCAGTTCAAGATCGCGAAGAGCGATCCTCATACCGGAACCAAACTCCGTGAATTCCCTTATTGCCTCAAGACGTTTTGTGGCTATCTCCGAGAGCTCCTTGTTACGCTTGAAAGTCATATATGCATATGCTCTTCGGGTGGAGCGTCCGACTCTTCCGCGAATCTGATGAAGCTGGGAAAGCCCGAATCGGTCGGCATTTTCGATTATCAGTGTGTTGCAATTTGGAACATCGACGCCGGTTTCGATTATAGTCGTGCAAACGAGCACATTTGCTTCCTGCTCGCACAGCTTTGCCCAGATTTTACTCATTTCGCCTTCGCCCATCTGACCGTGAGCGACAGCGATAACAGCTTCAGGTACAAGCTCCTGAATTTTCATTGCAGTGCGTTCTATAGTGCCTACATTGTTGTGCAGATAGAATACCTGACCGCCTCGTCTGAGTTCCTTGCGGATAGCCTCGGCAATGATACCCTCATCGTATTCGAGAACATAGGTCTGAACAGGGCGTCTGTCCTGAGGTGCTTCTTCCAGGACTGATATATCGCGAAGTCCTCCAAGTGCCATATTCAGGGTTCGGGGAATAGGAGTAGCAGAAAGTGTAAGCATATCAACACCTCTGAAAATCTCCTTGAACCGCTCTTTCTGAGCGACGCCGAAACGCTGTTCCTCGTCAACAATTGCAAGGCCGAGATTACTGAACTCAACATCTTTTTGGACTATTCTGTGTGTTCCGATGATAACGTCTATCTCACCGTGCTTTATTTTTTTTAGTATTGCTTCCTGCTCCTTTGCAGTGCGGAATCTTGAAAGAAGTTCAATAGACACAGGAAAACCGTCAAACCGTCTTAATGCAGTCTGATAATGCTGCCAGGCGAGAATTGTGGTCGGCGCTAAAATGGCGCACTGCTTTCCTGACATAACGCATTTGAAAACCGCTCGAAGGGCGACCTCGGTTTTGCCGAAGCCCACATCTCCGCACAAAAGTCTGTCCATAGGTGAACTTGACTGCATATCGCGCTTTATTTCATCTATGCATCTGAGCTGATCGTCTGTCTCATCATAATCAAAGCGCAATTCAAAATCGCGCTGCCAGTCATCGTCATCAGCAAACGCAATGCCCTGAGCATTTTTTCGCTCTGCATATAGCTTCGTAAGCTGGGCTGCGATATCCTTTACAGCTTTTTTAACTCGTGTTTTCTGTCTCTGCCATTCACCGCTGCCGAGTTTTGTTATTTTAACATTACCGCCTTCACCGCCGCCGATATACTTGCTTACCATATCGAGCTGAGTGATGGGGATATACATTATATCACCCTGAGCGTAAAGAATCTTCATAAAGGCCTTTGTAACACCGTCGGAGGTGCGTGACTGAACACCATCAAAAATACCTATGCCGTAAGTTGAGTGCACAATATAGTCTCCAACAGAAAGTTCACTGAGATCCTGTATAGCAAGACCTCTTTTATATTTTCTGGCAGGAACCTTTCTTGCAGAATTGCTTTTTCCCCAGGTAATGACAGCGCACAGCGCTTCAGGGTATTCAAAGCCAGCAGTATAAGCACCTTCGAGAACCATAGCTTTTCCGGGAGCAAGCTCTTCCGGGGAGTTTGCGTAAAATGCGGAAACTGCATCATCGCCCTCAGACAGGGAATGTGCAAGAGACATAGCGGCTTTGGCTGTACCTGCCATAACAGCCACACTGTAGCCTCTGCCAAGAAGAGAATGAAGATCTTCCTTGAGCACAGCAACAGAACCGCTCCACACAGCATTCTGATGGAGCGATGCACTGAACAGAGATTTAAGCTTTACATCATATGCGCTTCTTGCAAATGTGTCCATAAATACAGTGCGGAGCTCGAACCATTCCATAAGCTCGGAGGAGCTTATGGAAAAATGAGAAAGATCCTTACAGAGAGTGCCTGTTTGCAACAGCGATTTTATTTCCTCGTTGAGAGCTGATTCGTAGGCCTTTGCCTGCTCGCGAACAGATACGTGTTCGGAAACGAATATAAGTCCGTCGTCGGGAAGGTAGTCGAGAACAGTTGCTTCTCTGTGACAGATAAGTGGAAGAAATTTATCAACACAGGCAAGCTTCCTGCCTCCGCGAATCTCATCGGCTTCTTTTAGAAGCTGTTCCTTTGCAGGGGCTGAGGAACGGGAAATAAGAGAACTTGCGATTCCTTCAATACTGTCTGCAAGTTCGCCCCAGTTGGTGGTTGAAAGCTCCACTGCAGGAAGAATACTCAATTCGGGGACATAATCGGTTCGGCGCTGAGAATCAAGGTCAAAGTAATTAATGCTGTCTATTTCATCGCCCCAGAATTCGAGTCGTACAGGGGCAGGAGAATCAGGGGGATAAATGTCAAGAAGTCCGCCTCGGATAGAAAACTGACCGGTGCCGTCTATCTGAAATACACGCTCATAGCCTGAAGCTGTCAGTGCAGCTGCGCATTTGTCAAGGGTTATTTCGAGCCCTGCACGCAGAGTCAGCATACGATCCTCTAACTGTTCGGGAGGCAGGGTGAACTGCATTGCAGCCGATGCGCAAAGAACAACTGCGCCGAAATCGCCTGTGAGCATACGGCTCAGAGCGTTTACTCTCGCGTGTTCAAAATCGTGGCTTCTTCCCTCAAGAGGGAAGAAATCCATATCCCTGGTGGGGAATATAACGCTTTCAAGGCCCATTGCACAAAGATCACCGCATATTTTTCCCGCTTCCATATCATCAGCGGCAACAACTATGGCCTTGCGCCCTGTCTGAGCGCAGATGGACGAAATAAAATGTGCTTTGTGAACGGTGGAAAGCCCGCTGATAGCAGCGGGCAGTTTGTTTTTCTGTATGGCGTCCCGAAGCTCTCTGTAAGAAGAGAGCTTGTCGGTGATAGAGGTCAAAAAGCTCATATCTTTTTCTCCGTTTATTTGCTGTAACGGCTCATAGCCGCATCTATCTCACCTTTTATGATAAGCTCTGCCGCAGCCGCTGCATCGTCTGTTATCTCATCGATCTTCTTGAGTTCTGCAGCGGTAAAATTGGAAAGTACCCAGTCTGCAAGATCATAATCAGGATGAGGCTTTGCGCCTACTCCTATTTTTATGCGCGGAAAGTCCTCTGATGAACAGTGCTCGATGATACTTTTCATTCCCTTCTGACCGCCTGCAGAACCCTTGCGGCGAATACGCATAACACCGGGTTCAAGCGAGATGTCGTCAAACATTATAAGCACACGGTCGGGGGGAAGTTTGTAGAAATCCATCGCCTCACGAACTGCCTGGCCGGAATTGTTCATATATGTCTGTGGCTTGAGCAGCAGCAGTTTGCAGCCTGCCAAGGTGCAGGTACAGGTCAGGGCGTGGAATTTCGAGCGGTCAATTTTAACGCTGTTTTTAGCGGCAAACCTGTCAATTGCCATAAAACCTGCGTTGTGGCGTGTTTTTTCGTATTTTGTTCCGGGATTTCCGAGACCGACAATAATAAAATCGATAGGACTTTTCTTGAATATCATATATTTTCTCCTCAGACAGCTTTGGGGCGGAGTACAGAATACCCCACCCTCAAAGAAATTAGTTATGTTTTATTTATGCCTTTTTTCTGCAGCCCAGCCAAGTTTGTTTGTCTGCTTGTCACGGGCGATGGAAAGAGCATCACTGGGAACATCATCGGTGATAGTAGAACCTGCTGCAACATATGCACCGTCACCTACAGCCACCGGAGCGATAAGATTTACATTGGAACCGATAAAGGCGTTGTCTCCGACCTTACAGCGGTTTTTATTGATGCCGTCATAGTTTGCGGTGACGCATCCGCATCCGAAGTTTACATTTGAGCCAATATCGCTGTCGCCTATGTATGTGTGATGCGCAATTTTAGTGCCTGATGCGACAGTGCTGTTTTTTATTTCAACATAGTTGCCGACGTGAACATCAGGTCCGATCTCTGAGCCGGGACGAACATCGGAAAACGGTCCGATATCTGTATTTTCGTATATTTTACTGTCACGTATCTGAGAAAGGCTGATAAGACAGTTTTCGCAAATTTCGGAATTGTCGATATATGAAGTAGGACCAATACGGCAGCCGTCACGGATAATAGTTTTACCCTTGAGGACTGTTCCCGGGAGAATGGTAACATTGTCTCCGATAACAACGTCACTGCCGATGATTATTCCGTCGATGCAAGGCATTGCAACGCCGTTGGAAATATGACGTGAGAGTATCTTATCGCGGGCAAGACGATTGAGCTCAAAGAGCTGAGCAGGATCGTTTGCGCCGAGAACTACATCATCGGACTGAGCAATGAATGCACCCACTGATTTACCTGCGCCAATTAAAAGCTTTACCGCATCGGGAAGATAATATTCGCCGGTTACACTGGAGGCCTTGATGCTGTCAAGAACCTCAAGAAGAGGATCTATTTCGAACCAGTAAGCGCCGGAGTTTATTTCCTGAATAGAAAGCTGTTCGGGAGTGGCTTCCTTGTGTTCAACAATAGCCTGCAGCTCACCGCGTGCACCGCGTATAAGTCTGCCGTAACCTGTGGGATCGTCGAGAACAGCGGAAATAACCGTTGCAGATGCTTCGTTTTCGGTGTGCTGCTTGAATGCGTCGGAAATAGTCTCGCTGTCAAGGAAAGGAGCATCTCCGCAGCAAATGAGAACGTGTCCACCGTGATGTTTTTCAAGAAATTCACGAGCCATCATAACAGCGTGACCGGTTCCTTTACGTTCGGTCTGTACCACGGTTTCACAGGAGCCGGCAAGATAAGCCTCAACCTGCTCGCGTCTGTGACCTGTAACAACACAAAGGTCCTGTATATCTGCATTGCGGATAGCGTCGGTGACCCATCCGAGCATAGGTTTAAGCTGAACTTCGAGAAGAACCTTTGATTTGTTTGATCTCATACGTTTTCCTTCGCCTGCGGCGAGGATAACTGCACATTTATTTGCCATATTGTGCAAACCACCTTTATAATCGCATATATAATTATTATATCACATTCGGAATATCTTTTCCACTGTTTTTATAAATAAAAAACGAAGGCAGATCAAATTGATCTGCCTTCGGAAAAATTATGCGTTGGGATCGATGGATGTAAAGCCGTCAAGAACAAGCTTATCAATAGAGAAGTTCTTTATAACAGTTTTGTTCTCGGTGACGTTGAGCTCAGCGTAATAAGCATCAAGATCAGCGGTGAGGTTGTCGAGACATACAGAAGAGATTATTTCATCTGCCTTCTCGAGGTAGTCATTTCCGTCAAGGTCGGGCTTGATGCGCTGTGCAGCACATATTGCATAACAGGTGTTGTAGGAATCGTCGTAAAGAGAGAAGGTGTAAACGTCGGATTCGCCGAATTCAAGAGTGCTTATCTTCTGATAAACATCACCCATAGTGGTGTCTGCAAAAGCAGTTTCTGCATCAACAGGATCCATTGTGCCGCCTTCCTTGTAAGCGGCGATGTCGGTGTAAGCCTTTGCCTGAGCGGTATAATCCTTGATGGAAAGTTTCTTTTCGGTGATATCGGTAAGCTTTTTAAGCTCAGCCTTATATTCAGCGCTGTCCTCTGTGAGGTATTTGCCTTCGGCATCGATAGCATAATACATCATATAGTTGAAACGGATATAGTTTTCATCAAAATGTTTTTTGATATCGCCGTCAGACATATACATATCGGAAGCACTGTCTTCATACTTAGCGGTAAAGTGCTCAACAAGTGCATCGTGTCTGAGAGTGTGAGCTATTACAAGCTCATAGAAAGTATCCTTGCCGATACCGTTTTTCTTGTATATCTCACTCTGAGCAGAATAATAATTGCCGTAAAGATCCATGTAAGCATTATAATCCTCTTCGCTGTAGGAAAGGCCAAGCTCTTCGAACATTGCCTTGGTAGCAACATAATTTTCGAGAGAATCCTTTGCAGACTGGTTGATGTATTCCGCAATAGTGATCTTGGAGCCGTCGACAAGTTCAAGATTTTCTGTGAGAGGCACAGGACCGTAGGTATAACAAACATTCTGATAAGCGATCATTGCTGCGAGGGGGTAGATGCCGCCGGGAACTTCTTTTCCGTTATACTTTGCAGACCACGAAGTGTTTCCGCAGGCAGTGAGGGTAAGCATAGAGAGTAAAGTCAGCGCAGCAAGAAGCAGAGCCAAAATTCTTTTGGAAGTTTTCATATTGGTACATCCTCCTGATTCATAATGAACAATTACATCTATTATATACTTGCAAAACAGATTTGTCCATAGAAATATTATCGAATATGATTGCAATAAATAAAATAAACCCGATCGTTTTATTACTAAAAAGCGTTAGCGATGTGAAGTGCTGACAAATTTACAAAAAATTAAAAAATACGGTTGACAAATAAATTTTATGCGATTATTATTGCATTGTTGCGATAAGCAAAAATATTAAACGAAAGGAGCCGGAGAAAAATGACTATGAATGTATATGCATACAATAACGTATCTGCAGCAGTATCCAATTGGGATAACTGTGCCGTATTGGCGAACAACAAAACTATAATCTGTTCATCCGGCTTACGATATCGTTTTGATTAAAAGGCATAGCATAAAAAAGATGCAATGTCTTACATCTGTAATCAAGGCGCCGCAGTCGGCTGACTGCGGCTCTTATTTTTTATATTGGCTTCGCAGAAAAGGAGGTAATCCAAAATGAATCAAATGATCAAACCGAAGAAAAAGCGAAAGACCATACTTTCCTATATGAAAAGGCATTGGGCAATGTACATTTTTGCAATTGTAATGCTTGCCGCAGTAATAGGACTCAAGGCGGTTATGCCTCGGGTGACGGAAAGAATAATCAACGAAGGTCTTGCTCCCGGAATATCATCTATGGATGAGAGAATGGACATTGTGCTTCCGCTTTTGCTGACGGTGCTCCTGATGGGCATAATCAGAGCTGTTGCAAACTTTTTCAAGGAATACACAGCCGATAAGATAGGCGTTTATATCGGCCGTGATATGAGACGTGATATGTTTGCACACGTTACCGGACTGTCGATGAATTATCACAATAAAACAAACACAGGCGAACTTATGGCGCGTCTTAAGGACGACGTGGACAGAGTGTGGTTTGTTCTTGGCTTTGCAGGTGTGCTGACGGTTGAGTGCATCGTACACACAATAACAACACTTGTATGTATGTTCAATTACAGTCCTCTTCTGACATTGGTGCCCATAGTATTTATGATAATAGTCGGCATAGTAGCGTTGGGTATGGAGAAAGGACTTGACAAGGCGTTCAGTGACCTGAGCGAGGTCAACGCAGAGCTTACCACCGTAGCCCAGGAAAATCTTGCAGGTGTGCGTACTGTAAAAGCTTTTTCGCGAGAAGGACACGAGATTATAAAATTTAGACAGAAGAACCGCAAATACTTTGAAACAAGCCAGGTTCTTGCAAAGGTGTTCCGCAAATATTATCCCTATATAAATGTCATAGGCAGTCTGTTGACAGTGCTTGTTACGGTACTCGGTGCGGTGCTTGTGCTTTCCGAAAAAGGATATCTCAGTCTCGGATTTCTTGAGCCCATAGCAGGAAATATGGATGAAGGCAAGCTTATAGCGTTCGTTTCTTATGCAACAGAAATAATCTGGCCTATGGAATGTCTCGGGTGGCTTGCAAATGAGATCGCATCAGCGCTTGCTTCGGCAAAGAAGCTCAACGCCATATTGGGTGAGAAATCAGATATCACAGACCCTGAAGATCCTGTAACACTTGCCGAAGTCAAGGGAGATCTTGAGTTCAGAAACGTATCTTTTGAGCCCGAAGGCAAGACGGTACTTAAAAATGTCAGCTTCTCCGTGCCGCAGGGCTCAACTCTCGGTATTATGGGAATGACAGGTTCAGGAAAGAGTTCAATAATAAATCTTGCCGAAAGGTTCTATGATGTAACTGACGGAGAGATAACTCTTGACGGAGTAGATATAAGAAAACTCGAACTGAAAACAGTCAGAGGCAGTATGGCTGCAGTAATGCAGGATGTATTCCTTTTCTCCGACACCATAGCAGAAAATATAAAGCTTGGAACAGACGGAAAGCTTTCGCAGGAGGATATGGAGAAGGCGGCGAAGGATGCAGGCGCGGCGGAATTTATAGACAAGCTGTCCGAACGATACGAGACAGTTGTCGGTGAGCGCGGTGTAGGTCTGTCCGGAGGACAGAAGCAGAGAATAAGCATAGCCCGTGCACTTTCAAAGAAGCCGAAGATACTTATTCTGGACGATGCAACCAGTGCTCTCGATATGGAGACAGAGTATGAGATCCAGCAGTCACTCGACAAACTCAGCGGGTGCTCGAAGATAATTGTTGCCCACAGAATAAGTGCAGTCAAAGACGCGGACGAAATAATCGTGCTCGACGGCGGCAGCATAGCCGAGCGTGGTACTCACAGCGAGCTTATGAAGAAAAGAGGTATGTATTTCAACACATACGTAGCACAGTATAATACAGAAGAGGATATGGTGGAAAGGAGTGAGGTATAATGTCCATCAATTCTTTCAGAGAAGATGAAGAACAAAAGGAAGTGCTCAAAAAAGAAACGCTTATCAGACTGTTCAAGTATCTTCTTAAATATAAAAAGCAGATAGCGGCAGCTTTGCTTTTGACAGGAACAATGATAACAATAACGCTCGTCAATCCTCTGATAATCCAGAGAGCGATAAATGTTAATCTTACAGAGGGTGACTGGCAGGGACTGCTGATACTTGCAGGCGCAGCATTTGCGATGTATGTATATTATCTGATCGCACTAAGATGCAGAATGAAGATAATGCAGCTGATGACTGACAGAATACTTTTTACAATACGTGAAGAGCTGTACAATCACATTCAGACACTGGGCTTCGGCTTTTTCGACAGCCGACCCACAGGAAAAATACTGGCAAGAATCATAGGCGACGTAAACGGTCTGAAGGACGTTCTGACCAATGCGGTAATAACCTTTCTTCCGGACTTCATAAAGATAATCGCCGTAGCGGTTATTATGTTCATACTCGATGTGAAGATGGCGTTTGCAGGACTTCTGACCCTGCCTATACTTGCGGTAATAATGATTGCCATACAGCGTGTGTCGCACATACGCTGGCAGAAGCACAGAAAGAAATCCTCAAACCTTAACGCGTTCCTCCACGAGGACCTGTCGGGAATGAAGATAGTTCAATCCTTTTCCGCAGAGAAAGAATCGATGAAAGATTTCGAAAAACTTACCGATGAGCATTGTAGTACGTGGGTAAGCGCAGTGCGAATAAATGATATGTTTGGACCGTCGGTTGATATATGCACAGCGGTCGCCTCGTTTTTACTGTATTTTGTTGCTATCCGTTGGTGCGGAATAGAAACAACAGCAGAGGCAGGAACAATTACTGCATTCGCATTCTATCTCAGTATGTTCTGGTCACCGATAAGAAACCTTGCAAATTTCTACAATCAGCTTGTAACAAATATCTCTGCTGCAGAGCGTGTGTTTGAAATAATGGACACCGATCCGGAGCTTTTCGACAAGGAAAATGTAGGGGTTCTTCCGAAAATAGATGGCGAAGTAACATTCAAGAATGTGTCCTTTGCCTATGCAGACGATATAGAGACCCAGGTGCTTCATGATGTAAGCTTCACGGCAAAACCCGGCGAGACAATAGCGCTGGTAGGTCCCACAGGTGCAGGAAAGACGACGGTAGTAAACCTGATAAGCCGTTTTTATGATACGGTTGAGGGTGATATACTTGTGGACGGACACAATGTGAAGAATGTAACCATCGAGAGCCTTCGCGGTCAGATGGGTGTTATGACGCAGGATAACTTCCATTTTTCAGGAACTGTAAAGGAAAATGTCCGTTACGGAAAGTTGGATGCCACCGATGAAGAGATAATCGAAGCGGCAAAGGCGGTAAATGCCCACGAATTTATAATGCAGCTTGAGAACGGATACGATACAGAGCTTTCTGACGGAGGTTCGACTCTTTCCTCAGGACAGAAACAGCTTCTTGCCTTTGCAAGAACGATGGTTTCCCAACCGAGAATACTTATACTTGACGAAGCTACATCAAGCATCGACACACATACGGAAATGCTTGTTCAGCAGGGTATAGAAAATATGCTCAAAGGCAGGACGTCATTTGTAATTGCTCACCGTCTGTCGACCATAAAGAAAGCAGACCGTATATTTGTTATAGATCACGGCTGCATACAGGAGTCGGGCAGTCACAAGGAACTTATCGAAAAAAAGGGACAGTATTACGAGCTCTATCAGGCACAGTTTAAGAGTCTGAAAACAGAAAAGACAGTATAAAATATACTGTTTCCGATAAGCACTACTAGAGAAAAATACACTTCCGACGTTTTCGGGAGTGTATTTTTTGACATTTATGATTTTTTTGATATAATGGCAAAGACGTTCATAAGGAAGTGTGAGGAGATACATAATGGAAATATGTCGAAAAATTATTAAGGCAGACAAAATAAGCTGGAAAGCAGTAATTATTTCGGCGGTTGTCTGCGGTGTGCTTACAGGATGCATTTTAAATCTTGAATCTTTGCTGATTAATACTTCCATATTCAATATAGGAACTTGTTTTGAATTCTGGGTATTTGCGGCAATGATTATCATTTTGCAATCAAAAAAGCCTTTGGAGGCGGCGCTGAAAACCTTCATGTTTTTTCTGATAAGCCAGCCGTTAGTGTATTTGGTAAAAGTTCCGTTCAGTGAACTGGGCTGGGGTGCATTCAAAGATTATCCTGGCTGGTTTGTGTGGACTGTTCTGACATTTCCCGGGGCAATGATAATGTGGTTTGCTAATAAAAAGAACTGGCTAAGCGTTTTCGTTTATATGCTTCCGATATTGTTCTTAAGTGCCGAATTCGCTCTGCATTTTGCTTACTTCGTAAGAAATATTCCATACCAGATTTTTGCTCTTGTGTTTATTCTGTTCCAAATAGTTCTGTATGTTCTGAATCTTGAGGATAAGAAAAAAAGAATAGTGCTGGCAGTGCTGAGTTCATTGTCATTGACAGCTTTGACAATACTGTTGTTTAATAACTGAAAAAGGAAAGCACACAGAGAATAAATTCTCTGTGTGCTTTTTTAAAATTCGATTGATAGCAGCGTTTTCAAAGAATCAGAGCCGCTGCTGCAAAATATATCAGCAGAGAGACTGTATCGATGATAGTGGTAACAAAAGGACTCGACATAATTGCAGGGTCAAAGCCCAGCTTTTTGGAAATAATAGGCAATGAACAGCCAATCATTTTTGCAAAAAGAACCGTGATAAATATTGTAAGCGATACAAGGAAAGCGACTGTTACGGTAATGTTCTCATCGCCGCAGATGAGTCTGTCAAAAAGCATAATCTTGATGAAGTTTGCAGCGGCAAGGGTGACACCGCAAAGAGCACCGACCCGAAATTCTTTCCAGAGAACTTTGAATATGTCAGAAAATTCTATTTCATCAAGAGAAAGACCTCTGATAACAGATACCGCAGACTGACTGCCTGTGTTACCGCCGGTGTCCATAAGAACGGGGATAAATGCGGCGAGAAAAATGGCGCTGGACAGCATAGCGGAATTTGCAGAAATGATAAGACCCGTAAAGGTTGCGGAAACAAGAAGAATAAGCAGCCAGGGAATACGCTTTTTCCAGGTCTCAAAAACGCCGGTGCGCATATATGTTTTGTCAGATGGCGTGATAGCTGCCATTCTTTCAATGTCCTCAGTTGCCTCTTCAGTTATAACATCGATAGCGTCGTCAACGGTGACTATACCGACAAGTCTGCCGCTGCCGTCAACAACGGGCATAGCAATAAAATCGTAACGACTCAGCTGATTTGCAACTTCTTCCTTGTCGTCAAGGGTCTTTACGGAGATTACACTTGTCTCCATAATATCCTCGATCAGCGTATCTGATTCGTTTATAAGCAGATCCTTTGCCGACACCAGACCCTGCAGAACACGGTCGTTATCGGTTACATAGCAGGTGTAGATGGTTTCTTTGTCAACACCTGTTCTTCGGATTCTGCGGATAGCATCGCGAACAGTCAGATCTTTTTTGAGATCGACATACTCAGTGGTCATAATACTGCCGGCACTGTCCTTAGGGTACTTGAGCAGATCGTTGATGCTGGCACGCATCTCTGGAGAAGCGTGACGAAGGATTCTCTTGACCACATTCGCAGGCATTTCCTCGATCATATCGACAGCGTCGTCCATATAAAGCTCATCGAGAACTTCCTTGAGCTCGGAATCACTGAAGGAACGGATAAGCTGTTCCTGAACCTCGCCGTCAAGATAAACAAAAACCTCTGCGGCAGGTTCTTTTGGAAGGAGCCTGAAAACGATGAGCAGCTGAGATGGGGAAAGCTCCTCAAAAAGCTCACCGATATCGACAGGCTCTTCTTCCTCGAGGATCTTTCGGAGCGTGACATACTTCTTTTCATCAAGAAGCTTTTGAGTCAGCGCTAGCAATTTTGTATCTTCCATATCTTTTCCTCCTTTGCTTTTGGTTGCTGCAGGTAGGAAGCGGTGACAGGAAGCCGCAATTTAAGCGGTAAATCCGGGCAAACAACACGGCGCGCAGAAGCGACGTGTTGGTCGAGGCTCAGGTTCCGCGCTTATACTGCCGGGCTTCCCTGAGCAACTACTTCCTGCGTCCATATCATTCACCTCTTTTTACAAATGTATTACCCGAAGAACAATTACCCGGGCATTTAAAAATTATATCACACAGAATTCACCTTTGCTAGACAAATTTATAAAAAAATAAAATTTATCAAAATGTGCCAATCAGCATAAGAGCACTTGAAGTTTGCGCAAAATATGTTAAAATATAGAGGTCATAAATACATAGGAGGAAGATTCAATTGGCACTTACCGTTTCCGACATAATTGCAATCGACGCTGACGGCATTACATACGTCAATGAGCTTAAGCAGCGCAGAAAGCTTCTTTTCAACAGCTGTCATCAGTACTGGGTGCGTCAGGCAACAGAAAATCCCGATGCTTTCCTTACCTGGGACGGATACCCTGTTCCGCCAACAGAGCCGGGCAATGAAAATATAATAGGACGTCACAATAATAATGCTGATGTTCCTTATTATGAGTTTTTCTATGATGTGCACGTAAGATTCGAGATGGATCAGAAGCATGGTCTTTTCCAGAGTATGGAAAAGAACAGACAGGCATTTATCGCAGTTGAGGAGCAGATCGCTGCTTTCGGCTGGAGAACCTACAACGCAGGCTAAGAATAAAAGGAAGTCTCTTTTGAGACTTCCTTTTTGTATGCAAAGGCGATAAACAAATCTGTTACCAGTCAAGTTTTATTTTCGCATTTCTGGCGCCTTCGTTATAGAGAGAAATCTTTATCTTTCCGTCGGAAAACATCGAAAGGTCAGGTGTGCCTTTTTCATAATCGGAAATATCAATGACCTTGGCATTTTCACCCTGAAGCCAGAGTATATAGATTTTTCCTTCATCACAGCTTGATTCCAAGGTCAGAGATTCGAGCTCTTCATTGGTGAATGTGATAGTCCTTTCAAGGGTCTCCCCGGAGGATTTGTAGGATACGGACCATTGTGAGCCGATGTTATTGTTTACCATTCCTATGGAAACATTGTTTATAAGCGGCACATTGCTTGAAAATATAACGGTTGACAGAAGTGCAGCGGTCATAACGAAGGCTGCTGCGGCACTTATGATTGCAGGTGTCTTATATTTACTGCTGCCGGGCTTATTTTTATCTCTGCCGGCAATAATGTAAATAAGAAAACCGAACATATTAGGAGTGAAAAGCGTTATAAGAAGCCATATAAAAGGCTTGTCGGTGCGAAGCTTTGCATCGTTGTAAACATACATACAAAGGAATGTATAAAGAGATACCACCGATAAAACAGTGAGGACGACAAACAGTGTAAATAGTGTGGCAGTCATATTAAACGAGACCTCCCAAGAGATTGTTTATTTCATATTTTCCGGCAGATACTGCAAGGATAACAGACATTGCGGCTGAGATCAAAGAAAAGAATAATATGCCTATTATTGCGGTCAGACTGCCTGAGAAGATGTAGGTGAGGGAAACGGCGAAGAAAGTAACCGAGAACACCAAAAAAACAGCAATGATTATATTTCTAATAATTATTTTTCTTTCGAGCTTGATGAGTTCGCAATGAAGTTTTTGGTTGATTTCACAGGGGGCGGTATGTTCCTCAGTTAGAATCTCACGGAGCATATTTTCAGTTTTTTCAGTCATTGTCGAAACCTTCTTTCTTGAGCTTTTGAGCGATAAGTTCACGTGCTTTATGTAATCTGCTTTTGACAGTGCCTTCGGGGATTTTCATAACATTGGAAATAAATTCCAAGTTATGTTCATCAAAGTAATAAAGAACAATTGGAACCCGGTGTTTTTCATCAAGGGAAGCAACAGCAAGTCTCAGAGCGTTTTTCAGTACGTTATCCTCCAATGATGCCTGTGTATCGGCGCTGTCAGCGATTTCATCAAACGGTTTTTCTGACTGAAAAGAAGAGTGTTCATTTCGTCTTTTTTCTTTACGAAAAAAATTGTGAGAAAGCTTAATCGCAACAGAAAGCAGGTATGATTTTGGGTTATTGTTCAGTTTTATTGTTTCGGCCTTTTTGAATGCAGTCAGCATCGTGTCCTGATAAAGATCATCTGCATTTTCCTTATTCAAGGTAATATACCTGCAGAAACGGTATATATCATTTCCGTGAATATGAATGAGAGTTTCAAATTCTTTTGCTGTCAATATCTCACCGCCTTTCACCGTAATATTGTCGGATAATGTCATACGGTTCATTAATTTAAAAATATTATAGAAAAAATTAAAACGCTCGCATTAATTAAAAATGCGAGCGTTTTGGTGCTGCTGGTCGGACTCGAACCGACGGCCTGCTGATTACGAATCAGCTGCTCTACCAACTGAGCCACAACAGCATTTTTGCCTGTTTATGATACAATAAAGAAAAATCTTTGTCAACATATATTTTGGCAGCGCAGACCGTGAAAATATAGTAATAATAGCTCAAAAAATGATGCCTTGCACACGGCTTTTCTGCAATGCGGATATGTATAATGGGCTTTATTTTTTTTATTATATAGTGTATAATATCTTGGTTGTGTAAATAAAATGAATTCAGGTGTAAATGTATGGCAATGGCCCCACAGGAAAGATTAAGAAACATAGCAATAGTTGCCCACGTCGATCACGGAAAAACAACACTGGTCGACCAGCTTTTGAAGCAGAGCGGAGTGTTCCGTGAGAACGAGGTCGTAGCGGAGCGAGTTATGGACTCAAACGATATCGAGCGTGAGCGCGGCATAACGATCCTTGCAAAGAATACCGCAGTTATGTACAACGGCGTAAAGATCAACATTGTAGATACCCCCGGCCACGCTGATTTCGGCGGCGAGGTTGAGCGTATACTTATGATGGTTGACGGAATCATTCTGCTTGTAGATGCCTTTGAGGGATGTATGCCTCAGACCAGATTTGTTCTCAAGAAGGCATTGGGACTTGGCAAAAAGGCGATAGTTGTTGTCAATAAGATCGATCGTCCGATGGCAAGACCGGCAGAGGTGGTAGATGAGATCATAGATCTCTTTATTGACCTTGGCGCAGATGATGACCAGATCGAATTCCCTGTTGTATATGCATCGGGAAGAGACGGATATGCTTCTCTCAATATTAACGAAAAGGGCACTGATATGGTACCGCTTTTCGAGACTATTCTTGAAACCATTCCTGCTCCCGTAGGCGATACTGAAGGTCCTTCACAGGTTCTTTTCTCAAACATCGATGCAGACGAGTATGTCGGTAAAATAGGAATCGGCCGAGTAGAGCGAGGCACAATAAAGACAGGTCAGCAGATGGTTCTCTGCCACACTGACGGTACAAATCAGAACGTAAAGATAAGCAGACTATATCAGTTTGAAAATCTGAGACGAGTGGAAGCTGCCACAGCTTCTGTCGGCGATATTATTGCCGTTTCAGGCTTTGCAGACCTCAACATCGGTGAAACCGCCTGCGATCCGGAGCATATCGATCCGTTGCCTTTTGTAAAGATCGACGAGCCGACTGTTTCAATGCTGTTTATGGTAAATAACGGACCTTTTGCAGGTCAGGACGGTAAGTACGTAACCAGCCGAAACATCCGCGACAGACTTTTCAGAGAGGTTGAGACCAACGTTGCTATGCGCGTTGAGGAAACCGACTCTGCAGATACTTTCAAAGTTTCGGGAAGAGGCGAGCTTCACCTTTCAATTCTTATTGAAACGATGCGCCGCCAGAACTATGAATTTATGGTGTCGCGTCCTCAGGTTATTTATAAGACCATCGACGGTGTAAGATGTGAGCCTATGGAGCTGCTTATGATAGAAGTTCCCGAGGAATATGTAGGCGCTGTTATGGAGAAGATATGCTCACGCAAGGGCGAGCTTCAGACTATGGATACCCGTCAGTCGGGAATGACGCATATGGAGTTCAGAATTCCGTCAAGAGGATTGATGGGCTATCGCTCAGAATTCCTCACCGATACAAACGGAAACGGCATAATGAACCATATATTTGACGGTTATGAACCCTTTAAGGGCGAAATAGTCCTTCGTCAGCAGGGCAGCCTCATTGCATTTGAGACAGGCGATTCAAATGCATACGGACTTTTCAATGCACAGGATCGCGGAAGAATGCTTATCGGTCCCGGCGTTCCCGTTTACGAAGGAATGATAGTCGGATATGCTCCCAAAAATGAGGATATCATAGTAAATGTATGTAAGAAAAAGCACGTTACAAATACACGTGCATCAGGCTCTGACGAAGCACTGAGACTCACACCGCCGACAATTTTCTCCCTTGAACAGGCGTTGGAGTTTATAGCAGATGATGAGCTTGTTGAGGTCACACCCAAAAATATCCGCCTTAGAAAAACACTTCTCACAAAGGAAGCGCGAGTAAAGGCTATGAACAAGGCAAAATCAAATCAGTAAAGGAGAATAATAAATGAGCAACGAAAACAAGAACGAAATCCTTGAAGAAGAGGAACTTGATACTCTCACTCTTTCCGACGAGGAAGGCAATGAGATAGAATTTGAGCTTATGGACGTAATTGAGTATGACGGCAATGAGTATGCTGTCCTGCTTCCCGTAGAGGGCGCAGACAATGACGGCGTAGACGAGGTTGTTATCCTTCTCGTCGAGAGCGAGACAGAGGAAGAGCAGTTCTTTGCAGCAGTAGAGGACAGAGAAATCGAGATTGCTGTATTTGAGATATTCAAGGAAAGAAACAAGGATACACTCAATTTCGTAGACGTAGACTGATAATTTCAGAGGTTCCTGACCATTAGGACGGGAACCTCGATTTTACGATGGTGATAAAAATTGAGATACATAATAATAGATCTCGAATGGAATGGCACCTTTTCGGGCAAGCTTGGTCACTATTTCAATGAGATAATAGAAATCGGAGCTGTAATGCTCGATGAAAACTTCGATGTCATAAAGGAGTTTTCCGCACTTGTGTCTCCGAAATACAATAAAAAGCTATCGGGAAGAGTAAAGCGCCTGACTCACATAACAAACTCTGAGGTGTCTCAGGGAATGGATTTTCTGAAGGTTTATGATCAGTTTTGTCATTGGGTAGGTACTGAGGAAAATTGTGTTATGTCATTTGGCACAGGAGACATTCTTGTAATGCTTGAGAATCTTGAGGTGTATAATAAAGGAAAGGTGCTTTCCTTTATGCAGAATTACTGTGATCTGCAGCAGCTCTGCCAGATGGAAATGGATGTGGAAGCGGGGCAGCAGCTTGGCTTATCGGCTATGGCTCAGCAGCTGTGCATAGAAGTCGAAGAAATGGATATGCACCGTGCTCTGGATGATAGTATAGTTTCGGCGCAGTGTCTTAAAAAGACATTTGATGAGAAAAACTATAGAGAGATTGCAAGGAAAGCCGACAGTGAATTTTATAAGTGGATAACATTCAAAACGGTCTCTATATGTGACCTTACGAATCCGCTGATAAAAGCGTCTATGTTTATTCTGAGATGTCCTGAGTGCGGAGTCATACTTAAACGCACCACAGCAGTCAATTCCAAGAGCAGAAGCTTTACGGCGCAGTACAGCTGCGGAGTGTGCGGAAAAAGATTTTCCGGAAGGCATTATATAAAGCTCAAGTATGAAGGCATAGTGAATCGATCAACCATTTCGGAAAACGGAAACAACGATCGACAGGAAACAAAAGAAGTGTGCGAAGACGCATAAAGCTAATATAAAGAAAAGCAGCTCCGGAAACGGAGCTGCTTTTCTTTGTTTGCTTAATATTATAACTAAAACAATACGGTTGTTTTAGTTCTGTAATTCGATGTGTGACAGAAGACACTGTTTTCGCACCCAAAAACTGCTAATCTGAAAGTAAAAACCTATTTTAATACGAAATGCATGCTCACAATCGCGGAGGCTGTTTTGCTGCTGCACACCACATCTTGTCGAGCAAAGTCTTTTCTGATTTTGTCGTATGTGAAGATCTTTTTTATCCGTTGCAGGCGATTAATTGCAAAAGTCTGGAAATGATCACTCCGCCTCTTAACGCCTCACACTTTGATTTTATATAGCATAGCTGTCCCAACTTGGGATCGTACATATCTCCGATTTCCAGTTCATCATTGCTGTACCACGAATTTTTGCAGATATCTTCCAGCGTTTCCCTATATTCTGCCGGCATTCGAATCTCGCCGATAGAGGAATCTTTAAAATCCCGCACACTGCCCCGATAGTTCAGGTGACCGCGCAGGGAAGCGGGAATCGTTACAGAGCGGGCGGTACATATACCGAAAGCAAAATTGCCCAGTAGTTCCAGTTTTTCCGGCAAAACTACATCCGGCAATGTGCTATGAGCAAATGCATTGCCATTTTTTAAAACAGTGCCGATGCATTTTAAGGTCTTGGGAAAAGTTAATTCCCAAAGTACGCTGAACCTCGCAAACATCTCCCCGGGAATCACTTTGACTCCCTCTGGGATGATCAGACGCAGAAGAACATTTTCTGTATTGCTAATATTTGCTCTGTCAGCGTAGTTGTTATGGGCACAGCAGAAATCCCTAAGCACTCCATCAGAGTCCAGGTAAAAGGTACCGCTGGAATTACGGATTTGTGTCCAGTCCTCGATTGATTCGTTTCGACCATAAAAAATGTCCGCATAATGACTTGGCCATTCTTTCGCCAGATCATTAAAAACATTGGATGAACGGGTAAAACGCAGGGCATGAGCAGCTTGCTGCGCCCGCTCAGGATCCATTCCTTCCGGAATAGTGACTTTTTCGATACAGCTGCCGGAGAACACATCTGTGCCAAGCTTCGCACACTTTGGAAGCACCATATATCCCAGCGCACAGCAGGAAAAGGCACCTGCGTTCATCGCAATCAAAGAATCAGGGAAAGTTACATCGTTGTGTACCGCAAAGCCACGAAATGCATTTGTAGGTAAAGAACAGATACCTTCCGGAATATGAAGATGGAACAGTGATTTGGATTCCGGTGAATACGGAAGGGAAAGACTGTTCTTTGCTCCGCACTCAAAATGCTGAAGCGTACCGCAATCATCAACATAAAAGCGTCCGCTTTCATTTTCGATCATCGACATAGGAAACCTCCTATCAAATATATGAACCACATTGGACAGACTTCAAACGGCCCCGGCAGACACCATTTTTACCAATTTTCTGGTTATGAAAAAATCATAACACATCTAATGCCTATTGTCTATTCAAAACAATTGAAAACTCAACAGGCTCTACAGCAACCGTTTCGGAATCGCCGTGGAGCCTGTTATCGTTAGATTGTATCGGAAACTCCTTGTAAACAGGGGCTCTTGAAAAAAACCGGACACCAGCTGTGATAAACATTGTATCAAAACTGGTATCCGGTTATGAAAATGGTGACCAACTTTGATACGAAATGCACACCCCCTCGGGTATATCGTTATAAGGTTTGCTTTTTGTTAAAAGGTGCACTGCCTTTGGGATGATTGGGTATAAAGAGGGGGCACCCGGCAGGTGGCCCTCAACTCATTATTTGCGGTCCCCTCTGTTGACATAGATTTTGTTACGCCTTTGCACGGCAGCGCAGGATAGATTGCTCAAACTGATCCACGCCAAAGCCGTTTTCCAGCTTCTTGTTCTCGCGGTAGACCGCCAGCGCCTTTTCATAGGCGTCTGCGGCATCGTTCCACTTGCCCTGCATCTCACGAATGTACGCAATGGAAAGATAGTTGTCTGTAAAGCCGGGGTTGGGGTCAAGTTCGGCAGATTTTTCGTAGCACGCCACTGCATCATCATAGCGGCGCTGCTTGACACGAATATCACCCAGGAGACTCCAGGCGTAAAGACTCTCCGGTTCTTCCTCCAGTGCCTTCGCAAACATTGCTTCCGCAGCATCGCGCTCACCCAGCAGACTGCGCACATAGCCTTCCATCATCACGGGGTAGTAATCGTGCTTGATGCGGTCGATGCGCTGCGTGATATCCAGCGCTTCCTCCAAGCGGAGATCAGCGATCAGATTGTCCAGCAGCCACATGTAACCGGGGCGGAAATCAGAGTTCTTTTCCACAAAGCCATAGTAGTAGTCAATCAGCTCCCGGTGATTGCAGCTGCACCAGTCAAAGCACGCGCCGTTTGCCGCATAGGAAAGCAGGGAGTGTCCGGCTTTCTCGGTGGGCGCAATCTCCAACGCACGCTTGCACAGGGCCTCCGCTCTGCGGTGATACCCCTCGGCTCGGTGATTGTAGAGCGCCGCCAATGTAGTCAGGCTTTCCGAATCGTGGGGATCCAATGCAAGCCGATCCTTGAGATACCGCTCAGCATGGTCAAAGTCAGCACTAGGGATGAATTCCTCTGTTTCGGTCATGTTGCAGATGCGTTCCTGCTGCGCCTCGTCGCTCAGCTCAAAGAAATCGTCGATACGGACGCCAAAATAGACAGAGAGGGCAGGCAGTAGTGCGATGTCAGGCATCGCTGCGCCATTTTCCCAGCGGCTGACCGCCTGCGCGGTCACACCCAGCTCCTGTGCGAGAGCCTCCTGTGTGACGCTCTTGGCAATGCGAAAGGTTTTAATCTTTTTTCCGATATCCATTGTTTTATATCCTCCAATTCATTGGTGGTCGACCTATACCTAGTGTAGCGCACCCCAAGAGAAAAGACAATCAATCGAAGCGGAAGATAGGTTAACAGATGGTTGAGCAAGATAACATGGATATATGCCCAAGTTTGCTGTGATGAAGCATATGGTTGTCCGCTGCAACAATAGAAATAATTAAAATGTGCACACCCCCTGGTCCAAAATGCACACCCCACCTACCCTTCGTTAAATGATGCAGGGAAACAATACCAAATCGGCTCCACGGTGATCATTTTGGAATCGCCGTGGAGCCGATTTCGTGAAATAGTATCGTGAAACCCTTGGAGACAGGGACTTTTGCAAAAAGAAGCCGGACACCAATCGTGATACACATTGTATCAAAATCAGTGTCCGATTATGGTGCGAGTGTTCATAACGGACTTGATTAAATCATTAATACAACGGCAGCAATACACATGTTTTACACCGCACATTTGTGTTATTCAATGGTTTCTTCGTAAAATGATTACATACTACGAGGAGACATGACTATGAGACACTTCATAAAACAATTCTACTACGGAAATATCGAGCCGCAGGAACGCAGTACGAAATTGAATAAATCGGCACAGAAACAGCTTGAAGTCATGGTGAACAGCGAAGAGATTCTCTCCAAAACTCTGACCGAAGAATTGAAGAAACTATTTATCGCCTATGTTGACGCATGGCACGAGGTCAACAGTGAATCAAATCTCGACAGCTTCATTATGGGATTCCGCCTCGGTGCAGCATTCACCTACGACACATTTGTCAGCACCGAAGCACCGTTCACAAGTTATTCGGAGGATTGATGACTATGGAAAAGAAATACATACTGAAGATTGATGATTTCGAACACAGAGTCCTTGTGAACGCTCTTAATTCCATGCGGAATCAGCTCATACAAGAAGGTCAATATAATGATGCACTCGATAGGCTACTTCTGAAAGTAATCGATGCCTCTTTTAAGAAGCGATTCGGACGCAGATAGGAGGTTAGCTATGGAGAAATACATAACCGACGAGCACACCGGTTTGCGGTATGAGCTTATCGGCGACATCTATTATCTCGCCGGAGATGACGAGCCGGAAAAAGAGCCAGAGCCAATCGGCATCTGGGGACAGCGACACTTGCGATACATAAGGGAACATAAGCGTGCATTGTACTACGACCTGCTGATGACCGGCAAGCTCAATGATTACCTCGCAGATATTGACCGTCAGGCGGAGGATATGCTTTTTCGGTTGATGGAAGAAATGGCGGAAAGCGAGGGAACAACCGAACAGTTCAAAGCAGAGAATCAAATGGAATGGGTGCAGCGGATGAACAATATCAGGCAAAGAGCCTCAGAGATTATAAGCCATCTGTTATTAAATTCCTGATTTCACAAAAGGAGCAGCCACATTTTTTGCGGCTGCTCCTTGATCTTATTGCAAATTATTGCGAAGAAAATGACCGATAAAGCTTTATGCAGAATTGGCTTCCTTTGCCCACTTCACTCTTAACGCTGATGTTTCCGTTCTGGCGCATGATTATCTGCTTTGACATGGAAAGACCTATACCAACGCTGCTGCCTGAGGAACCCGGTGCTTTATAAAAACGCTTGAATATATTAGGCAGGTACTCCTTTGCGATGCCCTCTCCGGTGTCTGTTATGACTATCTCGGTAGCAATATTATTCTGACTTACGATGACGGATACCGAACCGCCCTCGGGAGTGTGTTCGATGCAGTTTTTCACGATGTTGGATATGGCTTCGGTCGTCCATTGACGGTCGCAGATGAGGTCTATGCCGTTCGGAACATCAAGTGAAAGTTCCACTCCTTTTACTTCCGCAATAGGTTCAAAGGTATCGGCTATACTGCCCAGCATACGGGACAGATCGACGCTATCCTTTTTCAGCTCAAGCATATCAGCCTCAAGCTGCGAAAGGGTGAGCAAATTCTTAATGAGCCAGGTTATCCTTCGTATCTGTGTTTCGATTTTTTCGGTATAATCAAGCCGCTTTTCTTCAGGCAGTTCGGGAGCGGCGAGCAGTTCAGTCATAACAGAAATGGCTGTTATGGGAGTCTTTATCTGGTGGGATATATCGGAGAGCATATCCACCATGTAGGTTTTCTGGCGGCTCTCAAACGCATACTGCTCCTTGAGCTGTGCCACAAGCTTGTAAATCTCGCTTTGCAGTATGCCCAGCTGTCCCTCGTGCATATCGTCCATATCGGGCATCGTGAGGTCGTCCTGCACACGCATCAGATAATTTATAAGCTCGCCCAGCTTCTCTTCACGTTTTCTGTGGGAAATAATACTTACGGCAAGTACCGCCACAAGCGCAATGCCGAGAACAATGCACATTGCAATCGGCGTGTGCAGCACAGCGCACAGAATCGCCGCCAATGAGGCAATGATAATCTGAATCTTTAACTCCATATTGTACCTCGCTGCGTCAATCCAGACGGTAGCCTATGCCGCGAATAGTCTGAATAAGCTGGCTATCTTCCGAATCGCCCAGTTTTTTACGCAGACGCTTGATGTAAACGCTCAGGGTGTTGTCGTTGACATATTCGCCTGCCTCGTCCCACAACTGCCCCAGAATCTGCTGACGGCTGAGATTCTGCCCTCTGTGCTGAATGAACACAAGCAGGAGCTTATATTCCATTGCGGTGAGAACTATCTCTTCGCCGCCTCGGAACACCTTTGCGCTCTGCAGATTGACCTGCGCATCACCGATATTCACAAGGGTCTGTTCGCTGCCGCCTGCACCTGTTCTGCGCAGAACTGCTTTCATGCGGGCAAGCAGTTCGCGGATACGGAAAGGCTTGGAGATATAATCATCCGCCCCCTGTTCAAGGGCGAGAACGGTATGTATCTCATCATCGCAGGCGGTGAGGAAGATTATAGGAGCGTCACTTCGACTGCGTATCTCCTTGCATATTGTATACCCGTCGCCGTCGGGCAGCATGACATCCAGCAGGCTGATGTTAATTTCCATGCCCGAATTGATTATCTCAAGTGCAGCCTGCTTCGTGGAGGCGGTCACTATGTCGTAATTCTCCTGCTCAAGGGATATTTTCAGCCCCTCAAGGATTATTTCGTCATCTTCGACTATCAATACCGTCATAAATAAACCTCACTTTACAAAAAGACTCCGCCACGCTGTCTGTGACGGAGTCTTTTCCATGTTTGCGCTGAATCTATTATATACTCTCTCTGCGTATGTCTTCAAGAATATTTTTGTTCTTTTCGGCTCTGAAGCTGAAAAAGGTGAACAGGAACAAAGCAGCGGCGGTCAAAGCAATAGCCAGCAGATACATGCCAAATGGAATGGAGGTGCTGAGATTACCGAAAAGGTCAACCAGCACAGTCCGCACAAGATATATCAGTGGAGTAGCAACGACAATGGCTGCAATGGCGCTTGCCGCGAAGATACCACAGCATTCAAGGGTGAGCATTTTCACAAACTGGTGGTCGGTCATACCGACGGAGCGCAGAGCCGCAAACTCCATTTTGCGTCCTGCAATCTTGCCTCGAACCGAGTTGAACAGGTTAAGCATACAAATCAGAGATGTGAGCACCACAAAGCATACCAGCAGCACTCTGATTGCCGAGGTAATGGCATCGGAGATAGATTTCGCCTGAACGCCGACATTTCTGAACACCTCAATGCTTTCGGGTGTGTATTCATTTTCGGTATCATAGGTGCGCTGGGCAAGATCGCTGTAAAGAGTACAATCGGTGTTTCTGAATTTCATAAGCAGATTTTTTTCACACTCTGCACCATTTTCTTCAAGGGTAACGGCGGCGAGTTCTTCCATTGTGCTCCTGCTGATTATGACACACATTCTGACCGAATCCTCAATGAATATCTCGGAAAGCTGTTCCTTTGTGGCAAGACCTGCCACCGTGAGCGGAAAGGTTTTGTAATCCATTTCGGAAGGGCTGTAAACATAGGTTTCAAAGGTTTCGCCTACCTGCTTATCGGTCATATGCTCTATTTCAAAGAATTTGAAATCCGCATCTCCCGGATAAATGTAATTATCGGTGGTAAGCGCACCGTCCTGAATAATTATTGCTGCTCTTGCAGCTTCATCGCCTGTTATCGAAGCATCTGCATCAGTTGCATTGACTATGCGAGCAAAGGTTGCATCATCAAATGCCATGAGGAATATGGCCTCGTCTGTGGGTGTTCTGCCGTATTCAGTCTTCTGCTCTTCGGTCAGACCGTAGGCGTCCATGATTTTATCAACGGCGTTCCAGTATTCACTGCCGTAAACGCCGGCCTCTGCTCTGGCGAGGTGAAAGCCATTATAATATTCTATGATGTTTTCCACATTCTCGTCTGCGAGTGCTTCGGCTTTGATAGCTTCATACTGCGCCTCATGCTGACCTCCGATGTCGCTGACAATACCGAAATCGTAATCAACTGTAGTATAGACTGACTCGCCGCCGAGCATGGCTTTTTCCACCATCATTGTGATTAGATTGGAGGAGAATGAGGTGACGATGAGAACTACCATAAACACAGCCGCAGCGCCGATTATTCCGCGGTTCTTTTTGCTGTCGCGCAGGATTGATGCACCTGCGACCATACCTTCTGCGCCAAGCTTATCAATGAGCTTTTCGTTAATTGGGGAACCCTTACTCTTTCGGGAGGTGTTTCCTCTGATGCTCTCTATTGCGCCTGTTTTGCTGATTTTATGAGCAGGAATGTATGCCGAGATCCATACGGTGAGGGCAGAGAAAACTGCTGTAAGAACAACACCTGCAAGGGATATTTCAAGGGAAACACGGTCAAGACCTGCACCGGAATAGCTTCCTACAAGGAAGTCAAGGTGAGGCTTGAGGGCAACCATACCCAGTTTTATCACCAGCAGACCAAGTACAAAACCTGCGGGAAGTGCCGCGACAAGAAGAGAAAAAGCTTCATAATAAACGCTGCTGCGCTTCTGTTTGCCCGTTGCACCGATGGAGGACAGCATGCCAAGATATTTGCTGCGCTCCTCAAAGGACATATTGAACACATTGTAAATCAGCACCACCGATGCGGCGATGATGAGCGCCACAAAAAACACCGTCATCAGCTTTACCATGAGATTTATCGTGGAATCGGGAGAATTTGCAGAGAAGGCAAGCAGCAGGCTGTTTGCTTCGGTGAGGCGGCTCTCGCCTGAAACGGCAGTTGTAACAGCGGTAAGTTTTGCGGAAAATTCACCGTCGTAGAAGCCGCCATTCTTGAGGTCAAAGATAACCGAAAGATTGAAAGGTGCGTCGGCAGGAAGTTCCGTTTCGGTGGCAGTTAGGGCGATATACGAAGCTGCACTGTTTCGCTCAAAGAAAGGCGGCTCGATGAAGCCGACCACAGTGTAGGTCTGTTCAAAACCGGTAGATTCGTGTACCTCGGCAAAATCTTCGTTACTGCCGAAATACGGAAAGTTCTGCGGAACCTCAATTTTTTCACCGGGGTTAAGCACTATTCCGAAGGCAGGAAACTGAGTGATAGTTCCATTTGCTTCGTCCTTTTCGAGGTATCGCTCAAAGCAGGCAGCGGAAAGAGTGTCGCCGATTTTTATTTCTGCGCCATCCTCAAGAGCAGCAGTGCTGATGACTATTTCGCTTTCTTTTTCGGGAAGTCTGCCCTCAACAGCGTGAATATTCATCATATCAAAGCCGTTTTCCTGATAGGACTTGATGAAGATAAAGGGGCGCTCAATGTTTGCCGAAGCAGAAAATTCTGCATAGCCAAGGTCGGCGGAAATCGCAGTTTCCTCAACGAAATCGAGCTTTGTTATCGCATCGTATTCCTTGCGGGTAATGTCATATACGCTCATGTGCCAGCGGCCTTTTTCCTGCGAGGCAAGCTCCTCCAGATAATTGACGGCTGTATCCTTGCCCACGAAAACGCAGGTCATCAGCATGACCATAAGCATAATGCCCAGCATAGTGGTGAGGGTGCGCTTCTTATTTTTCGACATATACTGGCGTGTCACCTTGTGAACGATGTTTCGATTAGTCATTGCTGCTGCCTCCAAGTATGCGTATACGCTCGTCACGGGCTATTTTGCCGTCCTCGATGTAGATGATGCGGTCGGCCTGAAGCGCTATGCTCTCATCGTGGGTGATGAGGATAAGTGTCTGCTTATGCTTGCGGTTGGAATCCTTTAACAGAGCCATTATCTCTTCGCCTGTTTTGCGGTCGAGATTACCTGTAGGTTCGTCCGCAAGAACGATAGCGGGACGGTTGAACATTGCTCTGCCGATTGCCACACGCTGCTGCTGTCCGCCCGAAAGCTGACTGGGAAGATTGTTTCGCCGCTCGGTCAGGCCGAGATAATCCACTATGCTGTCAAGACGTTCTCTGTCCATTTTTCTGCCGTCCAGCAGATGGGGCAGCACGATGTTTTCGTCCACGTTGAGCACCGGCATGAGGTTATAGAACTGGTATATAAGACCGATCTGGCGACGTCTGAAAATCGCCAGCTTATCTTCGTTGAGGCTGTGGATGTCAGTACTTTCGATGAATACCTTTCCGGATGTGGGCTTGTCAACACCGCCGAGGATATGCAGCAAAGTCGATTTGCCGCTGCCGGACGGGCCGATAATTGACACGAATTCGCCTTTTTCCACGCTGAATGAAACATCATCAAGCGCCTTTATGCGGGTGTTTCCCTCGCCGTATTCCTTGGTTATGTTTTCGCATCTTAATATTTCCATTTAAGTTAACCTCCGGTTTATCTGTTTCTTCTGTGCTGTTGTGAGCGGTGGTTTGCTTCGCTCGTTCAGGATATGGTCTAATTATAGCAGATGATTCTCAAAGTAAATGACTCCCGGGTGAAATGTTCGGTGACATTTTAGTCACTTTTCTGTAAGTGAATCAAATGCGCAGCGAAATAAAAAGGTGTTATTTTCTTAAATATGGTTTACAACCCCATTATAAGTGTCCTAATAAGCAGAGGGATATTTTTCGAGCATATTATACTTAGTATCTGTTTGTGAGATATTTCCAATGAAACATCTTGCTGCGTTAACGAACACTGCCCCCACAAATTCGTAAAAAGATTGCTCGACAGGAACATTACGCAAGTTTTTCTGTCGTTATTAATAGAACCATTCCCAAATTGATTAAGCATCTACCGCAAGACAGGTGCTTTTTTGTTGCGCAAATTCAGTCAAAGAACACCCCGAGGCTCAAACCGCGCACCACTATGCGGTATTTCAATGTTGCGGATAATTCAAAAATACTGTTGCGTAATAAGTGCTCTTTTTTAAGATTTTACCCATTTATATAATTGGAGGGATATACAACATGAAATCAACCAATCAAAACGCATTCATCCGAATGCCTAAATCGCTCATCTACGGCAATAAATACCGCTTTCTGTCAGTCTACGCAAAACTGCTTTACGCACTTATGGCAGACCGCGCCAGTCTATCCTTGAGCAACGAATGGATAGACCGTAACGGACGGGTATTCATCTACTTCACAATACGTGAGATATGTGAAACGCTGCCGTGCGCTCACGATAAGGCTTGCAGGATTCTGATAGAGCTTGAGGACTTCGGATTGATAGAACGTCAAAAGCAAGGACAGGGCAATCCGACGATGATCTATGTACTGCCTGCCCCGACTTCTGAAAAACAGAACTCTTGACTTCTGCTAATCAGAATGTAATAAGACTGAGTGCAGTAAGACTGAGAGAATATATTTATTTACCAGCCGAAAGAAGGAATAGCAAAGACAATCACGAATTGAATATGAATGAACAGCTGCTGAACAGGCGGCTGTTTTTTTATTCTCCGTCTGGTAATAAATCGACTTTGCTAATCAGTCAATTTGGCGGATTAGCTTAATGAATACTGCCCCCACAAATTAATCAGAGAAAAGAGGTGAAGAATCTATGGCAATCAAACTAACATCGGCGCAATCACGCAGAGTGAATCGGTTGGTGAAGAGTCACTGCTGCAATTATTGCGACGGAAACTGTCTGCTGCTCGACGACGGAGACACACACGCCTGTGTACAGCTCATTTCGTTCAGCGGCATATTCTGCAATTACTTCGCAAAAGCCGTGCTACCGAATGACGCACAGCTCGAAGCAGAAATTATGCAGCCGCAGAACTGCAAACCGTGCGTGCGCTGCGGTGCGGCATATGTACCTGCGTCGAACAGACAGAAGTACTGCCCAAGCTGCTCGGATGTGCAGGAACGGCGAAAAGACGCTGAACGAAAACGGCGAAAAAGAACTATGCAATGTCCGGATTTAGGGGCATAAAAAGCGCATAGCAATGCGGTGTTCAAACCTCAAAACCGAGAGATTAAGGTAATTTTACCTTTTTCCTCAAAAACGGAGTTCTAAAGGCGGACAAGAATCGGAAACACAAGCCTATCCGAAGTAGATAGTTTGATTTTGGCATGTTGTCAAATTGGCAACATGCCACTTTAAGTCTACAGTGATGATACGCTTATGCTATAGGAACGCCAAGTTCCCAAAATGGAAACTTGAGGTAAAGATGAAACAAATATATTGAGCCGGTTTGGTAAATGCCACATAGAGTAAGGAGCAGAGAAAGACGCGTCTTATTGAATAGCGAGCAATGGCTTTGTATAGCCAACCGCCGATGGCGATTGACCTACTCCGCCGCAAAGTGATACTTTTGCAGGGGCACAGCCCCTATAACCCCAGCACAAAATCCACGATGAAAGGAACGATAATTACGCGAAACAGAGACACTCAACTCAACATCCGTCTCTCTCAAAGCGAGATGGACAAGCTCACCCGAAACGCCCAACACAGCGGCTTGAGCAAATCAAACTATATCCGAATGCTTGTCAACGGATATGTGCCGAAGGAGTCGCCGCCTGTTGAGTACAACGAACTCATCAGAGCAATGACCGATGTGTACGGCGAGCTGAAACTTCAGCATTCAGACAAAGCCGCAAAGGAACTACAAACGGCAATCCTACAACTACAATCTGCACTAACCCTGCCGGAAAGGAGGTC
>JAZUPB010000052.1:0-44430 GCA_045604965.1 Acutalibacteraceae bacterium | reverse complement strand
TAAGTTAAAGGTAGATGCAGACAAGTGCATTGGATGTTCTAAATGTGTAAAGATATGCCCAACAGAAAATATTATCATGACAGATAATAAAGCACAAGGGAAGGATAAATGTACGGTATGTTATAGGTGTGTGAATGCATGTCCTAAACAAGCAATTACATTGCTTGGCAAGAAAGTTATCGAGCAAACTTCTGTTGAAAAATACTTATAACACAGATGTGCAAATTTCAGTTTGTCAGAGCGAAAACTTCCATTTATTTATAAGCTTACAGCAAAATCCAGAGAAGAAATTAAATCTTCTCTGGATTTTCTTATTATGATCTTATTCTGAATGTTTTGGGTGCAAGGAAATAAACGAGGATACAGGCAATTATACAGTAGAGTATGCAGAAAATGATAGTCAAAAGACCGAAAATGAATGTCGGCAGCTGAAGCTGCAGGAAGAAATAGCATACGATGTATGTTGCTGACATACAGAACTGATAAGCCGCACTTTTGATCTCTGTACCTGCGTTATAAGGCTGGAGAAGATAGTACAGAGTAAGATAATGAACGGAAAAGAAAATGCTCAGACAGACTATGGAAACAAAGAGAATAACATAGTTTATCGGGTTATCCGTTCCGCCGGAAATGAACAGAAGAAGAGCAAGACCGCCGCCGATAACAGTTGCAGGCAGCAGATTAATCTTTATCAGCTCTCTGAGACGTATCCGAAACAGTCTGAGAATATATTTAGGCTTTTTGAAAAACGAATAGGTGAGAAGACTGTTGTCACAGTTAATAAACAGAGCCTGAGTGAAAGTTGTGCCTCGGTTGATTATATACATAACAAATACAAAGTAAGGCAGTATAGTCATCATAAGCTTGTTTATATCGCTTCCCAGATCGGGGTTTATGTAAAACAGGACTACAGAACCCACAAGAAGTGCCAGCGCAATAAATGAAATAGTGACAGATGACTTCCAAAGGATCTTCTTGTGGCGTTTGATAAACAGCTCATTAAGATATTCAAAGCCTTTTTTACTGCTTTTGATATCAGTATCTGTGCTGATATTCTTTTTGGTTGCTTCCTTCTGGACGTTCAGTGCTGTTTCTTCGGCGTTAAACATTATATCCTCGCGAAGGAGCAGCTTGTACATAGGACGGTAGCTCTTGAAGCGCAGAATTTTCGGCAGAGAAACAAGACCAAGGAGAATAAACAGACCGAGAACAATGACGCCGATGTTGCGGGGAATAACAATGTCAAAAAAGGGCAGGGCGTATGCCAGAGCAAGTCCGATAATAATAATGATAAGCCCGAAAACACCCTTCATTTTGTTCTCGTTGGATACAGTGCCCTTCTTTTCGTAAGTGCGAAGCTCTTTTGCGGCGACAGCCAATTTAAGACCTGCAGCTGCAAAGGGGAGAAGCAGACACTGGTATAAAGGAAGACCGACCATAAGACCGAATATAACGCCGAAAAGTGCAAATGCAGCGATGATCTTAAGGATCGCATAGAAGTAATTTACGAGCGTGTATCGGCGCGCATCCATACCGAGGAGTATGATTGCGTAATACTTGTCACGGGTAGGATCAAACATATAAGTGTTTATAAATGAACCTATCACAGTGAGAGGGATAAAAATATGAAGGAAAATCCCCGCACGGCTTACAGGATCATCGGCAGAAAGATAACCGATAGGCACCAACAGCATTATAAGGAAATAAATAAGCTTTCCGAGAAATGCCGAGATTACTTCCCAGATGACAGACAGAATATTTGCAAAAATCTTGAAAAAACGTACCTGATAAATGCCTGCAGGGAGAATCTTTTTAAGTATCGGCAGCTGCTTTATCGAATAAAGTATGCTGTTAACACGATAAGTGTTTTTTAGCGAGAACGAAATACGAAGTGTTTTAAACATTGTCGTCCTCCCTGAGAGCAGCTATGATCTTTTCCTTGAATTCGTCGTTGTCGAGGTTCGACTTGTCTACAGTTTCAAGCTCACCGTGACTGAGAAGAACTATCTCATCGCACAGATCGAGGGCCAGATCCATAATATGAGTTGAGAAAATGATGACTCTGTCACCCTTTATCGAACGGAGCATATGCTTCATTTCTTCAGCGACAACAACGTCAAGAGAGGTCAGCGGCTCGTCGAGAAGAAGAACATTGGGCTGAGCGATGATATTAATAAGCATCTGCATCTTGTTTTTCATACCGTGAGAATAATCCTTGAGCAGCTTGCCTCTGTCCTCAGCGTCAATGCTCATAAAATCAAAGTACTCATCAATGGTTTTAAGATCCTTGATTTTATCTGAATTGATGTCAATAAAGAATTTAAGGAACTCTCTTCCGGTCAAAAACTCCGGAACGGTAGGTGTAGACAGAACATAGCCGATATCGTCGGAAATAACTTCACGAACCCCATTGTCGTCCTCGATGTAAAATTTGCCTGAATCAGACTTGAGGTCAGCATTGATGCAGTTGAAAAGCGTAGTCTTACCTGCACCGTTTCTGCCGAGCAGACCGTAGATTTTTCCTGCCTCAAAGGAAAAGCTGATATCCTTGAGGACCTGCTTTTTGTCAAAGCTTTTTGATAAATTTTCGATTGTAAATTTCATAATAACTCCTTTCAAAATCCCTTTGATAATATTTTCACATATACATAATATGGTTGTCAAGATACAAAACGAAGAAAATGCGGATTTATAAATCCGCATTTTCAATAAAAATCGCTAAACAAGACCGTTGTCTTTGCAGTATTGTATGTTTTTCAGATGTTCATCGTAGGACACAGCGTAGTAATGCTTAGAATTGACATCTGTGTAGAAGAACAGGGCATCGCAGTCCTTGTCGGGATAAATAGCTGCCTTTATGGAAGCAAGACCGGGACAGCAGATGGGGCCCTTGGGAAGACCGGAGAAATTGTATGTATTGTATTCGCTGACAAAATCCTCAGGGATTTCTTCGCCGTAAATGTAGGGGTAAAACTTAGTGGCATCAGATTGGAAATAGCCGCCGGTGTATGTTCCGTCAATACCGCTGTAGCCGGTGGGGTTATTCATTCTGTTGTGAAACACCATAGAGACGCTTGGTGCTTCCGAAGCAGAATTTGTTTCCTTTTCGACGATAGAAGCTAATGTAAGAGCCTCGTCGAGAGTAAGTCCGACTGCATCGCAGTCGCTTATCATTTCGGCAGTAACGCGCCTTTTGAAATTGTTCAAAAACCTCTTTATGCAGGAATGAGCGCTTTCTCCGATAAAGAATTCATATGTATCAGGGAAGAGGTATCCCTCAAGAGCATAGGGGCGTTCGGAAAGGGAAATGACACGGTGAGGTATGAAATCATATTCAGCATCCCAGTTGTAATTTGCACATTCCTCAATGAAGTCCGAAGCAGAGCATACGCCGTTGGATTCAAGTTTGTTTGCAATCTGGCGTACATTCCAGCCTTCGGGGAATGTAAGAGTTACAGTACCTTTCGAGACGCTTGTCGGTGTAGTTTCGGGGGTGTCACCGCAGCCGATAAGTACAGTGAGCATCATAGCAAAACATAAAATATATGCAAGAGCACGTTTCATAGAACCGTCCTTTCGAAAATTGATATGTGATAATTATACAGTCTGCGAGTGCAAAGTGTCAATTACTGTTTAGTTCACAATAAATCCTTTTATTGTTCATAAATATGCCAGCGAAACCGCGACAGTTTTTTTGCAGCCTCAGTTATACAATAACATTGAGGAGGATGTGCAATGAATGAAAAAGGAATACATTTTTCTAAGGCGGTATCACCGCTTAAGGGGATATCAAAAAGCCTTGGAATGAAGATAGCAGTATTTATCTGCGGAATATTTACCGGAAGTGCGTCTATAGGGGGAGTGATGTCGCCATTTGGAACAGCATATGCAGCGGCCGCACCTCACGGATACTGTGCTGCTGCAAGTATAGGAGCGATAATCGGAAGTTTTCTGCCCTTTGGTGCAGAGGACAAGCTCAGGTCAGCAGCGACGATAATAGCGGTGGCAGGAATACGCTGGGCATGTGCGGAGCTGAAAAAAGTATATGCCCATCCTGCGTTTATTCCCTGTGCGGCGATGGCGGCAACAGTGCTGACAGGGGCTATTATATCTGCATCCATAGGAGCAAAGCTGTCATATGATATAGCACTTTACGCAGCGGACGGGATTCTGGCTGCCGCAGGAGCATACTTTACAACAAGAGCTTTTGACAGCATACGCGCAGGACGGCTTTATGCGCTGGAAAGACAGGAAATAACAGCACTTACGGTATCACTGTGTATGGCAGCGGCAGGACTGTGCCGAATTAGTATATACGGCTTTTCAATAGGAAGGGCAATAGTGCTTCTTGCAATGCTTAACGCAGCGCGTTCCAAAAAGGAAACAGGGGGAGCTATAGCCGGCATAGCCTGCGGAATGGTGTTTGCGACATCAGGAAGCAGTATGGCAGTGGCGGGAATGTGTGCAATAGCAGGACTTGCCGCCGGTGTGTTTTCATATATTGGAACACTTGCATCGTCCATTGCCGCGGTTGCTGTAATGAGTCTGGCGTCATTTATGTCAGGCAGTGTAAATGTATTCTTGCTTGTGGAAGTATTTCTGGCGGCAGTAACTTTTAAAATAATACCTGAAAGTACGATGAATACCGCTTTTGAACGAATCGGTATGCTGAGGACAAAATCTGTGGAACCGCTGCCGGGAACACTTGTTGCAAAAAAGCTGGAAGACGCGGCTAAAGCACTGCTCAGTGTATCGGATACAGTAGAAATGGTGTCGAGTAAACTGGGTAGAAAGCGCTCTGCGGGAATGGAGCAGATATACAGACAAAGCACAGAAAACGTGTGTACAAAATGTCCCATATCAAAGCACTGCTGGGAATGTGCAAGGGAAGAAACGCAGAATGCAATGCACCTGTTAAGTCCTATATTGAAAGAAAACGGAGCAATATCCGTAAAGACGCTGCCTATGGAATTTCGGCAGAGATGCGCACGTTCCGATGAGATGATGGACGAAATAAACCGAAATTACGCTGAGTTTATCGCAAGGGAAAGCGCAAGACGAAGGATATCACACGTCAGGTCTGTAATTGGCGATCAGATGGGTGGTGTGAGCCTTATGCTGACAGATCTTGCAAGACAGACACAGCACGAGGACACAGCCGACGATGAAGCAGCAGCACTGGTGAGTGAGGCACTGCACAGATCGGGATATATTCCGGAAAGTGTGCGATGTATCGTAAACAGCACAGGACGGCTGTCAATAACAGCCAAGATAGGTGGAAGGAGAGGAAAAGCCATAGCGAGGAACGAGCTCATTTATGAGCTTGAAGATGCACTTGATATGGGACTTTCGAAACCTGTAATAGAAGGCGGTGCGGAATTTACACTCACAACAAGTCAGCTTCCCAATCTGCAGATAGAGTTTGGTGCGGCACAGCATTGCTGCAGCGGAGAAAAGCTGTGCGGTGATGCATATGAGGCATTTCTTGATGACGATGGAAATGCTGTAATGATAATAAGCGATGGAATGGGCAGCGGAGGCAGAGCAGCAGTTGACAGTGCAATGACCTGCGGACTGACAGGACGTCTGCTTCGTGCAGGATTTGGATTTGAAGGTGCGATGAAGGTGGTAAATTCTGCACTGCTTGTAAAATCGGAGGACGAATCTCTGGCAACTCTTGATATTATAAAAGTCAATCTGTTTACAGGTGAAACCCATCTCTGCAAAGCGGGTGCGGTAAAGACCTATATAATATCTGACGGCGAAATACGCAGGATAGATAAACCATCTCTGCCTCTTGGAATACTTCGGGAAGTGGAGTTTGCTGAATCTGGAGAAGAACTTTCTGACGGTGATATTGTTATAATGGCATCAGATGGAGTTCCCGATGAGGATGAGTGGTTTGAAAAAGAGCTTGCTTCCTGCGATATAACAGATATGAGAACTTTGGCACGTTCTCTGCTTGCAAAAGCACGCAAGGAAAGAAGCGGAGGTGATGACGACATTACAGTGCTGACAGCAAGAATAAACGCGGCATAAAAAAAGCACTTACGGCAATGCCGTAAGTGCTTTTTTATGTACAGAATCAGTTTTCAAGAATATAGACGTTGACATCTCTGCTGCCGAAGGCCTTGCACTGAGAATCGCTGTCATAGTAGAGACTTACAACAGCAGCGCCGCTTTCGACAACGGAATTAGTATCAGCAGCAAGAGCGTAACCGTATACATACCGTCCGTCGGAAGAAGTGATGTAAAGTCTGGTTCCGTAGGGGATGACGTCGGGGTCTACAGCAACGATACCGACGGAAAGAGGACGTCCGGTTGTACCGGTAGTGCCGGGAGCTTCAGTATAAGCCGAACCCTTTCCTTTGATGAGCTTGGAGTATGCTACTTTACGACCTGCGGAATCAAGAAATGTCTTTACGTTATCAGCTTCTGTTTTAATTTCAGGATCCTTGCGTGTACCTACCTGAACGACGCGGTTGATGCTTGCGGTGGTGATTTCTTCGCTGATAACCTCAGAGCGTGAAAACTCACCGTTTACATATATTTTTCTTGTAATAACGGTTTTTATGCCGTCAGAACCTGCAGTAACTATCTTAGTTTCACCTGCGCGGAGCTCATTGGTTTCAACCTTCACGGTCTTGCAGGGGACGATCTCATTTGTAGCTATGTCCTCAAATTCAACGCGGTCAATGGAAATTGACATATAGTTGTAAATGCTGTCGGAAAGAGCAGGGGTAACTACATCGTTTTTGCCGAGGATTACAGCGTTTTCATCAAGGAACTGTTCAACAGTAACCGCATCGGTAAAATACTGGGATGCGATACCTGCATCATAAAGGGTAACATCATATGTAATTCCTGTACTATTTGACTTTGCCGCGTCGCTGTCACTGAGTCGGACAACGATCTCTTCGCTGCCGGCGAGAGCAACGCCGGACTGAACGACAATTTCGCGGGATTCTGTGTCGTTGGTAAAAATATTTATATTCTCTTCGCCGGAGCTTTCGGGAGACATATAGGAAGAGAAGCTTATGGCACAGATGAAGCAAACAAGAGTCAACATAAGCACAGAACCAACACGGCTGCGCATAAATTTAATTGCACGCGTTGCCTGTTCTGCAAATCTTTTCACAACTCTTACTCCAATCTTAATATATTCAACATCAGAATGTGGAAAGGACACACCTCTCCTTCATCGACTTGTATTATATCTTCGACAAATAAAAATGTCAAATTGTAACTTTTTTAACTTTTGTGTGTTATGCACAAACAAAAAAAGCTGTTTTTGACAAAATAAATATGTAAACCAGTAAAAAATGTCGAAAATAAGCCATTTAGTCAAATGCGAGCCAGTGGAGGAGGCGGTGAATTACTGAAAAAGTTGTGCAAAATTACAGAAAAGCCCTGTAACCAAATTGTAACCGTCAGGTTAATATAATGTCAGAAAAACAAATGAAATAGTATATTTAGATTTATAAAAGGCAGTAATAACAATATGTTGTGCCGACAGATAGACAGAAAAATTACAGTGAATAAGAGAAAAGCAGCGGTAAAGCATTGCTTTACCGCTGCTTTAAATACAGTTTTGAGACAATTATGCCTCTGCGGGAGCCTCAACGGGGCAGACGCCTACGCAAGCGCCGCAGGAGATGCACTCGTCAGCATTGATGACGTACTTGCCGTCGCCAGCAGAGATAGCACTTACAGGGCACTCACCTTCGCAAGCACCGCAAGCGATGCAGCTGTCACTGATAACATATGCCATGATTATTTCCTCCTATGTTTAGATTGCCTTGATTATATCACTGAAAATATTAAAAATCAATATATATTTAGTCAGTTTGCATCAGAATGTTTTGGCTGCTGAGGGTTTGTTTTCTTCTGATTGTTATTATTGGGCTTCTTGTGGTGGTTCTGATGATTGCCGCCGTTATTATCATTGTTATTGCCGCCATTATTCGGTGCGCCCTGATTTTTTGAGGGCTGTTTGTTATGGTGCTTGTGATTGTTGTTTCGGTTTCGGTTACGGTTGTTTTTACCGTTGTTCGGAGAGTTTCCGTTCTGCTTTGGTGTTCCCTCAGCGACGGTATCATCAACAATAGCAGCAAGCTCCTGCTCTTCTTCGGGAGAAAGAACTTCCTCAACAATTTCCTCTTGCTTTTTTCCGCTTGAGAAGCGAATTTTTGAAATATGATAGGTCTTAGGTGCGGTTTCAACCTCTCCCTCAAGGGATACGCGGACGGTGCCGGAAATCAGATTTCTGTCAACAACAACGCCCTTGCCGTCTGGAGTTCCGACGGTGGCACCAATTCTGGGGGAAATTTTAAGAAGATCCTCATAAGCTGCCTGCTCATATTTGAGGCAGCACATAAGTCTTCCGCAGGTACCGGAAATTTTTACAGGATTAAGAGATAAGCCCTGTTCCTTTGCCATTTTGATGGAAACGGGCTGGAATTCATTCAAGAAGGTGGCACAACAGAAAGGTCTGCCGCAGATGCCGAGGCCGCCGAGCATACGTGCCTCATCTCGCACACCGATTTGACGCAGCTCTATTCTGGTGCGGAAGATGCCTGCAAGATCCTTTACCAACTCGCGGAAATCAACTCGGCCGTCAGAAGTAAAGCAAAACAGCATTTTGCTTCCATCGAAAGCATATTCGACACTGACCAGCTTCATATCAAGACCGTGCTTTAAGATCCTCTTTTCACAGAGCTCGAAAGCATCGACTTCCTTTTTACGGTTTTCCTCGACCTTATCAAGATCCTCCTGAGTAGCCTTTCTTATAACGGGCTTAAGCTGAAACACCAGCTTATCGTCGGGGATAGTACGTCTTTCGATGGCGACCTCGCCGCATTCAATGCCACGTGCTGTTTCCACAACAACGCCGTCGCCGATCTGAAATTCATCCTCATTGGGGGCGAAGTAATAGACCTTGCCTCCACTTCGGAATTTAACACCAATTATGTCAGCCATAATGATTCTCCATACTTATTTATATAGTTATTTGCCGGCAGCTCTGCGAAGCTTGGCACACATCACGCAGGGGAAAAGTGAGCGCAGTCCAACATTTGCATTAAGACCTGATTTTAGGTCATCGATCTCACTGCGGATAGAATACAGCCTTTCAAGTGAAATTGTCTTTGAAAGAGCGGCAGTTTCGCTTGATGCGCTGACCTTGGCCCCAACAGACAGTTCGACAGAATGAAGAATAATATTCTGCAGGCTGTCCAGCACACGCATATTAAAATTACGGTCCGAACCGATGGAAACACAAACACTCAGGAGATCCTGCTCCTGAGCACTGCACAGAGCAAGTGCGATCTCGCGTGCCTTAAGTTCCCAGGCACTTGCCGTGAACGAACCGTCAGAAGCGATAAGAGACAGAGCAACTCCGATGTTTCCGCCTGCGGAACGCACCGCATCTCTTATGCTTTCTGCGGAAACACCGCTGCGGAGCATAGAAATACGTTCAATTGCCTCGGCTTCAGCAACAGGCAGCAATGAAAAAACTCTTGCGCGGGAAAGAATAGTAGTGAGGAGCGACATTTTTGAGCGGCATGTCAGAATAAAAACAGCACCAGCCGGAGGCTCCTCGAATACTTTCAGAAGAGCGTTCTGAGATGCAGAAGGGAGCTTTTCGCAATCCTCAATAATATATACCTTCCGTGAAGCCTCGTTGGGAGGGGTGTATGCATCGGAACGGACACTGCGTATTGAATCGACGCTTATATTTCCCGATTTCCCTTCGCCGGTTACGATCATCAGATCAGGGTGTATATTGTTTGAAATCTTACGGCAGTGGGAGCACTCACCGCATACAGGGTGCTCTCCGCTGCACAGCAGACCTTTGGCAAGGAGCCGTGCGAAGGTGCTTTTGCCGAGTCCGTCTTCGCCTTCAATAATTACAGCGTGAGGGAATTTACCCGCATCAAGCAAACCGGCACATTGGGACAGTAGTTCACCGTTTCCGGAAAATTCCTGAGTAAGCTTTGAAAGTGTCAGCACTTTTTGAACTGTTCGACGTCAAGAACAAAAATGGTTGCGCCGCCGACTGAAACCTCAAGGGGGGCAGAGTCAAACATAGCGGAAGCATCACCTACGGAAGTGGGAACGATCTGAGTGCGTCTCTTGGAATGACTCTCTATAATAGAAATGACATCGGGGACTTTTTCGTCTTCGGTACCTACTATAAAGGTTGTATTTCCTGCCTTTAAGAAGCCTCCTGTAGTGGCAAGCTTTGTGACAGAAAAACCGTTTGCTGTAAGATTATTTGCGACAACAGGACTGTCGTCGTTGTTAACGATAGCAAGAATAAGTTTCATAAATAAAACCTCCGAATCAGAAGTCAGAATAAAGTGCAGATGCACTCAAAACATTATATCATAAATACTTTTACAAATCCAGTATAATATGAAAATTGAAAAATAAAACAGGAATAAAAATTTTTGGTCAATTTTTTCGTTTGAATATAAAAATCAATGCATTAGAAAATAAAAAGAAAGCCGCTTAATTTGTACGAAATAACAAGGAATTTAAAAAAATATTGAAAGAAGGCTTGCAAAATGAACTCGTTTTAGGTAAAATGCATATCAGAAGGTTTGTGTACTTTAGTGAAATTTAAATAGGGAACAAATTGCCTGTGTTTAAAATTGTTTTTACAAGGAGAGAGAGAGAAATGTCGAACAGATTATTTCAGAGCGTAGTTCATCAGATGAGAGATACCATCGACAGAACAATAGGCGTAGTAGATGATACAGGCGTAGTAATCGCCTGCAGTGATCTTGTAAGAGTCGGCGAAGTCAATAACAGCGTCACACACGAGCAGATCGCAGCTTCCGATTCTTTTGTATCCGAGGGCTATACATACCGTCCCTTCGGCGGTAAGCCTCACAACGAATACGCTGTATTTGTTTCCGGCATAGATGATCAGGCATCCAAGTATTCTGCAATTCTTGCAGTTTCTCTTTCTTCTATCAAGCAGTATTACGATGAAAAGTTTGACAGAGGCAACTTCATAAAGAATGTCATTCTTGACAATATCCTTCCCGGAGATATTTATCTCAAGGCACGTGAGCTTCGATTCAACGCTGATGTAAGCCGAGTATGCTTCCTCATCCGTACAACCACACGTACAGATGTGTCCACATATGATATTGTCCAGCAGCTCTTCCCCGATAAGGCTAAGGACTTCGTTATAAATATAAACGAAAACGATATAGCTCTTGTCAAGGAAATTCGCCCGGGCATCGATGCAAAGGATCTTGAGAAGCTTGCACGTTCCATTGTCGATACCCTTTCAAGCGAGTTCTATACTCACTGCGTAGTCGGTATAGGAACCACAGTAACCGGTATCAAGGATCTTGCTCGTTCATTCAAGGAAGCACAGGTTGCACTTGAGGTCGGTAAGGTATTCGACACAGAAAAGACCATCACAAGCTATGAAAATCTCGGAATCGCACGTCTTATTTATCAGCTTCCCACCACACTGTGCGATATGTTCCTTCGTGAGATATTCAAGAAGGGCTCTATCGAATCTCTTGATCAGGAGACTCTGTTTACAATTCAGAAGTTCTTTGAGAACAACCTGAACGTTTCCGAAACATCCAGAAAGCTGTTTGTTCACAGAAACACCCTTGTTTATCGTCTTGAGAAGATCAAGAAGCTCACAGGACTCGATCTTCGTGAATTTGACCACGCTATCGTATTCAAGGTAGCTCTTATGGTCAAGAAGTATCTCACTGCAAATCCTGTTAAATACTAAAAAATTGAATGCCGGGAGCATTTTGCTCCCGGCGTTTTTTACATTGACATAGAATTATAAAAATATTATAATCTATACATCTAATTTGAAACGGGGTCATCCTATGAAATATTTTGATTATTGCTTTATAGATGAAAGCTTCTTGATAGGCGGCAGACAGTACAGAGCAGGAGAACTTCTGACTTCGTATATGAACCTCAGCATCGAGCGGCTTGATGCACTTTATTCTGCCTGCCAGACCCAGAAAAATGTTGTACTGCGTTTTGAGCGGAGCGAAGAATACGGAAGAATACTTCACCGCTGTGCAGACACATTTGATATTGTGGATAAGCTTGTTTCAAAGCTGTCGCCATACAGCAGATTCGATGGAGAGAACAAGACTCTTATAGGAGTAATGGGGAATAATCCTCTGTTCAGAGGCTTTGAGGTTATGTCATCTCAAAGCGAACAGGTGGAGTTGTGGAAAAAAGAATTCTCCGAGCTTGCCGATATGTATCTTGCAGTGCTGGAAGGACTGAGATTCTGCCGTGATACTGCGGTGCCATTTCTTACTGTACTGGAGGAAAACGGCAGAGCAGAAGACGCCTTCGGTATAATAAATACAGATAAAATAGAGCTGTCAGCTTCAGAAAAGGTTCTTGCGCTCAACAACTTCGCCGGCGAGGACAGAATATGCCGAAAGGTCGTAAAGGGTAACTTCCTGAGCTTTGTTCAGGATCTGTTCTGTGCAGCTCTTGCATCAGAGGTCAGACCGCGTCCTTGCGGCAGCTGCGGAAAATTCTTTCTGCCCTCAAACCGCCTCGCGAAATTCTGTGACAGAAAAGCGCCTGACGGAAGCGGAAAGCTGTGCCGCGAAGTCGGAGCACGCCGCAAATATGAGAAAAAGCAGAAAGGCAATCCTATTTCGACGGCGTACACCAGAGTTTACAAGGCACGTTATGCCCGTATGACAAGCGGTAAAATGACCAAGGATGAAATGAACCAATGGACAGAAAAAGCAGTCGAACTACGTACAAAGGCATTATCAGAGAATATGCCCTGTGATGAATTCGAACAGATGCTTAAAACATTATGATCAGAGCTTTCTGGGCTTAGGTTTGTGCGGGCAACCGTGATGACCGCGATGATGCGGCGGAGGCATACCGAAGGGATCAAAGGGAGGAGGCGGCGGAAAATCACCGCAGCCGCAGTTTTTATCCAATTCATCAAGATGGGCGCAAAGCTTATCGCAGAGGACAGAGAAAGATTCAATTTCTTCATCTGTAAAGCATGCTGTGATGCGGTTTGCATCTTCCTGGCGTTCCGATTCTATCTCGGTGAGAAGTTCACGTCCCTTTTTGCTCAATGAGATATGAGAAACTCTTTTATCGTTTTCATCGGGAATACGTACAATCAGCTCTTCTTCCGTGAGCTTTCCGAGCATTTCAGAAAGGGAAGAGGGGCGTACATCGAGGAGCTCAGCGAGCTCGTGGGATGTTATTCCGTCGTGCTCACTGAGCAGAGAGAGCAGACGTCCTCTTCCGTGTGAACGTTTCCCCGGGTGTACAGGATGTCTGTGCAGAGAACGTGCGATCCTGTGCAGTTTAAAAATCAAATCACTTCTTTTCAAAAAATCACCTCACAAACAATAGTTAGGCTCCTAACTTGATTTAATTATAATTAGGCGCCTAACAATTGTCAATACCTTTTTGAGAAAGGGAAATAATTTTGTATAATTTCAGATTCAGATTCAAGCCGTCGCGTTATGATGACAGCTTTATAGCAACGTTTTCGAGAACCTTGGATGATTTTTTCGGAGCGCTTGTAGACAATGGACTTATAATAGACAACTGGCGAAGCAGCACGGTTATGAGTGACTGCTACGAAAGTGTTGTTGCGGCCTTTGATATGCATTCGCTGGACGAAGAGAACTTCAGCGCATCGACAAGGATATATCTGACAAGGCTTGCCAAAATGTGTTCGGTCACGCCTCAGCTTGAGTATATCGGAATAAATGCAGACCTTGAAAGCAGCTGCCGCTGTGAAAAGCCGTCAGGGCTTGTAATGTATGCCGACATAGATGCGCAGACCTCCCCTGTCATATGCTGTAACTGTCAGAAGGGCTTTCCCCTTCGAAGGTTCAGACTTGGCGGAAAGTTTGAGGACTTCGGAGAATTGTTTGACTGGCACAAGCTTTATCAGAGCTTCCGGATCCAATATAAAATGGGAGTAGGAGATGCATTTGCATATATGATGCTCAGCCGGCCTGATTCACAATTGTCAGTAAGCGGCAGAAGTTTGGCGGCAAGACTTGAGGAATCATCGGGCATTGTGGTATACTACTATATACTGACAGATGAACGCAATGACACAGGACGGTGTCCGGTGTGCGGCAGACCGTGGAAAAGCGAATATCCCGATGCACTTGGATTTATGTACTGCTGTCAGGAATGCAGACTTGTATCAAATCCGCCTCCAAGGAGAAAGTTTTAAAAGGAGAACAATATGAGTGAGATCCTACGCACAGAGAATCTGTGCTTTTCATATGAAAGTGACGAAAAAACAGAATCAGCTCTTGACAACGTGTCGATATCTGTAAAACAGGGAGAGTTTGTTGCACTTCTTGGACATAACGGATCGGGAAAATCAACCATAGCCAAGCATTTCAATGCGATCCTGCTGCCTACGGGAGGCAAGGTGTACGTAAAGGGTATGGATACTGAAGATGATGAACTCCTGACAGAGATACGCAGAAGAGTAGGTATGGTTTTCCAGAATCCCGACAATCAGATAGTTGCAACTATTGTCGAAGAGGATGTGGCATTCGGACCTGAAAACCTCGGAATTCCTTCTGAGGAGATACGAAAGAGAGTAGACGATGCACTGAAGGCTGTTGATATGTATGAATACAGACTTCACGCACCGCATAAGCTGTCGGGAGGTCAGAAGCAGAGAATAGCGATAGCCGGAATAATAGCGATGCAGCCGGAATGTATAGTTCTCGATGAACCTACTGCAATGCTCGACCCCAGAGGCAGGGAAGAGGTAATGAATACCATAATTTCCCTTTGCAGGAATCAGGGCATAACGATTGTGCTGATAACGCACTATATGGACGAAGCTGCTCAGGCAGACAGAGTGATAGTAATCGACAACGGCAAAATACTTATAGAAGGCGAGCCGAGAGATGTGTTTTCACAGACGAAGCTGCTGAGAGATCACGGACTGGACGTTCCACAGGCCGTTGAACTTTCTCAGAGACTTCGTGAAATGGGTGTTTCTATGCCGGAGGGAATTCTGGACGCAAAGGAATGTGCCGAAGCACTGGCAAAGCTTATAATAAACAAGGAGTGACGAGATATGAGCTTTAATGCAAAGGAAGTAACACAGCGAGCTATAGAGTGGGTTCGTCAGTGGTTTGAAAATAACGGTAAGGGCTGTAATGCCATAATAGGAATATCGGGCGGTAAGGACTCGACCGTTGCTGCAGCGCTATGTGTTGCAGCTCTCGGAAAGGAAAGAGTTATAGGTGTGTCTATGCCCAACGGAATACAGCCTGATATGAGCGACGTTGATGAGCTGTTTGCACATCTTGGAATCAAGCGCTACACAGTGAATATAAAGACAACGGTAGATGCTCTTATCGGTGCTATCGCAGAAGCAGGTATTCCCGAAATGACAAGACAGGCACAGATCAATCTTCCTCCGCGAGTTCGAATGACAACTCTTTACGCGGTATCTCAGAACAATAACGGCAGAGTGGTCAACACCTGCAATCTTTCTGAGGATTGGGTGGGATATTCAACACGCTACGGTGATTCGGCAGGTGATTTTGCGCCCCTTGCAGGTATGACTGTAGAGGAGGTCAGACAGGTAGGTGTCGAACTGGGTCTGCCGGAGTCTCTGGTGTACAAGGTACCCAGTGACGGACTCTGCGGAAAAACAGATGAGGACAATCTGGGATTTACTTACGCGGTGCTTGACAGATATATAAGAGAAGGCATCTGTGAGGATGAAGAGATAAAGGCGAAAATAGACAGACTGTACAGGCTGAACCGTTTCAAGCTTGAGCCGCTGCCTTATTTCAAGCCGTAAGGTGAAATTATGGAGCATATTAGACAGGCAGAAGAACGTGACGTGTCCAGAATCGCTGAGATTCTTGTGTTCAATAACAGAGTAAATTACTACCCTATATTCAAATGTGACGAGTATTCATTCGGAGAGCTTCAGGTAGTGAATGTAGCTGATAAATTTCTTAAGGATAAAGAAATGCTTCACAATACATATGTCTATGACGATGGCATCATCAGAGGTATGATCCTGATTGAAAAGGACGAAATTAAAAAGCTTTTTGTGGACACATTTTTTCAGGGATGCGGAATAGGTGCACTACTTATGGAATTTGCAGTGAGAAATTTCGGCGCAGCTTATCTTTGGGCATTGGAGAAAAACACAGGTGCGATCAGGTTCTATCAAAGACACGGTTTTTATCTGACAGATGAAAAGGTTTTTGAGGAAGATACTACGGAGTATCTTGTAAAAATGAAAAGAAAATAAAAAAGTCTCCGGTTTGAACCGGAGACTTTTTTATTTGGTCAATCAATATTCGTAATCAAAGAATTTCTTTATAAGAATGTGGGAGCCGATGAGAATTGCAAGAGTAGCTCCGCTTATGTACCAGAAGGTGTTAAAAGACCAGGGATAATGAATAAAGGTGAGAAGGTTGTCAATAAATTCGTAGTCAAAATACATTGCGATGTAAACGAATATGCTGAGAAGAACAAAAAATACAAGAGAAACGATTCTGATGACTCTGAGGGTCTTGCTTATTATTTTTCTGAAATTTTTCATTAATAACTTGAACTCCTTTTATTATTGGATAAGGCTCAGCGTCCGATAAGCTTCTGGGAAATTTCTCTCGCTGTATCCTCATCGATTTTGATCAAAGCTCTGTCATAGGTAATGATTCCGTTGACCTCATCCTCGACATCAGTCAGCTGAGTATATACGCTTGCGCAAAGACCTTTTTCGGCAGCAGGGATAATTTCATTTTCAAACAGCCTGCGGTAAGCCTCTGTCAGTTCCTCCTTGGAACTGAATTTTTTATATCCGAAATCCTTGGAATTAAAAGCGTGACCGTCTATTCGCTGATTATATCCGCCGAATTCTGAAAGGACAACTGCACGACCGAGCTTGTCGGGACGGAACTTATACTTTGTAAAGTAAACGTGAAGGCTTTGGATATCGCCTATCTTCTGATCGTGCCAGCCGCTGGCGTGATCGATAAGGCGAGTGCTGTCGAGCTTTGTGATAAGTTTGCAGGCCTTGGAGGCATCGAACTGTCCCCAACCTTCATTGAATGGGACCCACATAACGATACAGGGACAGGAACGCAGATGCAGAATCATTTCCTCAAGCTCTTTGTAATATTGAGCGCGTCCTTCGGCATCGGTTCTTGCAAAAGCGCGGTATTTGCTGTCCTTCATATGCATTTTGGTGACCAGCGGCGTTGAGATAGTCATAAACTTGTACTTCCCACCGCCGTTTATCATATCCTGCCAGACAAGCATACCGAGTCGATCGCAGTGGTAATACCAACGGAGCGGTTCGATCTTTATATGCTTGCGGAGCATATTATAGCCCATACGTTTTGCGGTTTCAATATCAAATATAATAGCCTCTTCTGTGGGAGGGGTGTATAACGACTCAGGCCAGTAACCCTGATCGAGCAAGCCGTTATGGAAAAGGGGCTTGTTGTTAAGGAAAAGCCGCTTTACGCCTTTTTCGTCAGCTGCAACTTCAATTTTGCGCATAGCTGCATAGCTTTCGACCTTATCATCGCCCATTTCCACAGTGAAGGGATACAAATGGGGATTTTCGCAGTCCCAGGGAATGAAATCAGGCATCGGAATAACAGTCTTATTATTGGAAACCGTCTCGTAAGTGCGGGAATCAACAGTAACAGTACAGGGGAAACTGCCGCTTTCGCAGAAGGTTGTTATTTCAAGCTCACTGCTGTCGCAGAGCGGAGTGATGAGAAGTGATTTGATGTAATCCTTCGGGACAAATTCAAGCCATACTGTCTGCCATATGCCGCTCTGAGGAGTATACCATATACCGCCGCGAGCGAATTTCTGCTTGCCTCTTGAATGGAATGAGGTATCGCTTAAGTCGCGAACCTTGACTGTGATCTCGAAATTATCTGAGTTAACATAATCTGTGATGTCACAGGAGAAAGGAGTATATCCTCCAATGTGTTGAGTAACTTTTTCGTTATTTATGTAAACTTCTGCTGTTTGGTCTACAGCACCGAAATGAAGAAGCAGTCTTCCTGTGCCGATCTCCTTTTTGAGATTAACGCTGCGGCGATACCACAGTCTCTGCTTGGGAGATAAGGTGCGCATAACACCGCTTGCTTCACATTCGGGAGAAAAAGGTACAAGTATTTCACCGTCATATTTTTGCGGTTTGTCGTCATCATTGGTAAAGGCGTAGTCCCAAAGTCCGTTGAGACAGATCCAGCTGTCTTCAGAACGTTTCATCTGTTCACGGGGATATTCGGGAAGGGGGATTTTTCCTATTGAATCAGCGAATATGGATCTCATTTGGAGACCTCCTCAGTATTTTTACTGCTTTTTACCTTGAGGATAATAACAGGAATAATGATCGGAATGAGAGCAACAGCTGCAGCGAGGAAAATATAAGGAGTGGGAACATTCTTTACCTGACCGAGATCGATATATGTTTCACCGCTGTTTCTGATAACTGCAGCACCGATAAAAGGACCGATTATCATAGGGAGAAGTACGGAAAAGATCATACGAACGCCCTGGAAATGACCTACAGAATCGGAAGGAGTATAGTCACGTACAGTTGCATTTACAGCAGCAGTAACGAGCATATAGCCGCTCATCATAACAATACCTGCAATTATTACAGCGATAAAGGAACGTGCAAAGAACATAGCGATAAGTCCTGCAAACATAACAGCGCAGGCAGGAACAGTGAATTTAAGCTTGCCGACTTTATCTATGATGCTTCCGGACACGACAGATACAATAGAAGCGACAATAAGAACAATACCGAGGATAATGGCATAATTGTCAAACTTCAGATAATTCTGAATGTAGATAATAAGATAGGGGAAGAAGACCTGAACTGAGACGGAGAAAAGGAGCATAGCGATAAGTGCAATATAGAGCATAGGATTAGCCTTGATAACAGAAGGGCGGAATCCGTGTACAAGCTTTTTGAAATATGCTTCGTCTGAAGGCTTTATATCTGCATCCTTGACAAGGAACAGGGAAATAAAACCGGTAATGGTAACGGAAACACCGAATATAAGGAAGAATTTCTGCCATTCGCCGCGCTGGGTCATACCGTCAAAGAGACCGAATATGATGAGCATAGAGATAAGAGGAAGGATAGCCAGAACCGATTCGGCCTTGCCTCTGTTCTGAGGAGTGGTGTTGTCGGTGACAAATGCATTAAATGCAGCATCGTTGGCGGTTGAACCGAAGAATGTCATAATGCAGTCCATAGCAACAACCAGTCCTGCTGCAAGAGAGACTGCAGAAGCGGCAGGGAAAATATGGGAGATGTTGTCTACAGTTATAAATCCGAAGGAGGCAGTAGAGATACCCCAAAGTATATATCCAAGAGAGATAAAAATCTTTCTTTTGCCGACCTTGTCGGTCAGTGCACCCATAAGAAGTGTGGTAAGAGTAGCACTTATGGCACTGGCAGCAACCATAGCGGCTATGTAATTTGGGTCAGTTGAAATAGTATTGTATAGATAAACGTTAAAATACATATTTTCAATAGTCCAGGCAAACTGACCTACCAGACCGATAAGAACAAAGGATGCCCACAAACGTGCTGAAAGCTTTTTCATAAATATCCTGCCTTTCTGTAGTTGTGAAAATATACTGCATTAATTTTATCATACAGGCATATTTTTTGCAATATCGTCAAAGGGCATTAATGAAAAAACACCGTGAAAATACAAGTTTTTCACGGTGTTTTGCAGATACAGAATTTAATCTGAGTATGTTTCGTCGGAATCGAAGAAAAGTTCTATGGCATATTTACCTGCACCGATTATGAATGCAGACTCGGAATCATATTCGGTTGTGATGATCTCCACATTGGCACCTTTGCCGCCGAAATGCATAGCATTGAGCTTTTCGTGAAGCTGAGAATAAAAATATTCACCTGCAGAGGAGTAAATTCCGTAGATGATTATGACCTTCGGGTCGTGGTTGAGTAGAATATTATGAAGAGCTGTGCTGAACCAGATCAAAACCCAGTCAATGACCTTGCATGCAAAGGCATCTCCCGAATTTGCGGCGTCAAATATCATGTGAATGCTTAGAGAATCTTCCTTGCAGGCAGAGGCAATGGGAGAAGATTCAAATTCATTGTTTTCAGCAAGTATTTTCTTTGCCTGTCTGATAACACGGTCCTCGATGACCATCTGCTCAAAACAGCCTCTTCCGCCGCACTGACAGATCTCGTCATCAAAGGGATTGACTATCTGATGACCGATTTCACCCAGCTCAAAATTTGCACCGCGCAGAATCTGCCAGTTGTGAATGATACATCCGCCGACACCATAGCCGGCCATAAGAGCGACCACATCACGGCTCTGCTCAAGAGTGAGCTTGTCAAGATCTGCATAAGCCATAAGACGAACATTGTTATCGGTAAGTACTGGATAATTATTTCCGAGCTTCTCTGAAACGAGTCTGCCGATCTCAAGATTTGCGGGCCAGGTGCGGTAATGAGGGCTGTTGCAAATTACACCGTTATCAGAGTTTATAATACCGTCACAGCTTATGGAAACACAGACGATTTTGTCTGCATCGATGTCATTCTTTTCGCGAAGCAGACGGAAAGCAAGGGCAATATTGTCAACGAGCATCTCCGGAGCAGATTCGGGAGCATGGCCTATTTTGCATCGGTCAACAACAGAGGCGTCCATATCGAGGAGCGCGCCTTCTATGGATGTATGCATAATTGAAACGCAGTATATATATCCGTAGTCGGAATTAAATTTGAAAATTTCAGGCTTTTTTCCACCTTCAAAGGTCGATACGCCTTTGCCTGCAGATACAACATACCCCTTTTGCTGAAGGTAGTTTACTGTTTTCATAGCAGTGGTGCGGCTGAGCCCTGTCAGTTCGGATATCTCAGTAACAGAAAGGAGAGAATTAGTTCTCAGAAAATTCAGAATAGCCTTTCTGTTATTGGTTTTAAGATTGGAAGGCTTTGCAGCCGTAACATATGGAGAGTCAATATGACTGTTCGGGTTAAACATTATACCATTCCTAACATTTGGACATATTCAGAAAACATAGTACTTCCACAATAAATAATACCATTCAAAGGGAATAATGTCAAGGAAAAGGGAAACGGCAAAGAGCAGGAGTACTGCTCTTTGCCGCTTGATACGATAAAATCAGGAATGTATAAGTGTGCGTGAGTAGGTGTTGCCGTCACGGGCGATGTTTTCCATACGGAATACCGAAAGAAGTATGCCCATAGTAAACATATCGATTACCAGAAGCTTTCCGTTGTATGAAAACATAGGTATGCCGTCAAGGGAAAGCAGTATAAATCCGAGGTTGTTTGTTATATAGGCGGCAGCACGGAGAAGGAAAGAGCATCCCACAGTGAGAATGATCGTCTTTCCAAAGAGGCAGCTCTGCTTTTTTATAAAAAAGATTATTGCAGCAGCAGACAGAACAAGCAGAATGCCGACAATAATAAATATTATGTATCCGTACTTGTGAGAGACTGCAGCGAGCATATACTCAACGAGCGAAAAATCCGAGGAGCCAAGGAAAATTTCTGAGAGTTCACTTGTTTTGCCTGCGCCGAAAAATATAGAAGTACTGAGCAGCTCACGAACTCTCAGAGGTACCCATCCCGAACCTAAAGGATCGGAAGAAGGGTTGAATACACCCTCAAGTCTCCAGGATAAATTACCGCTGAGAGTAAGGCTGAGAAATGCGAAAATAAAAACGGGAATCATTGAGATAAGAAGGAGCTTCAGCTTATTTTCCGAAAAACTGCCCTTTGAGACAAAATATATGAGCGCTGCACTGCATACGACAATGTTGTACACAATTGTCGAAAAAGGAGAGACTGAAAGGAAAGAAACAAACATCACACAAAACAGTGCCGCACACGAAATAAGAGCTATCCGTTTTGAGGAGCGAAGAGAATAAATAAGAGAGGTATAGGCGAGAGGGAGCAGATAGCAAAGCTGCTGCGCAGTTGATGCAAACGCACTGCGACCTAACGAGAATAAAACGCACACGGTACAAAGTGCACAGAATATGGGAAAGGAAAAACGTGCAAGGGAAGTGTAGTCCAAAAAATATCCTGCAATCATAAATACAATACCGATACCTGCGTAAATTGCCATACGTGAAAATTGAGGCGAAGCACCGCCCAATGCCCACAGCAGAATCATACCCAAAGAGAGCAGGGATACGCAGCAGAGGATAAGCAGCCAGTTGGGACGGGGACGATGTACTCTGTCAAGTTCGGCGCCGATGGCAACCGGATCTCCCATTTCGGAAACAGCAATCATTTCTGCACTTGCATCCTCCACACCCTCAGCGGCAAGAGCATCGCGCCTGTCGAGAATATGGGTCTCAAGCTCATAGAGAAGCGGAGTGCGTGCTCGCCTCCAGCGTATCTGCTCACCTGCAGCAGTCAGAAATTCTTCTTTTGTATTATGCTTTTGCAATGAGAGCACCTCCCATTACATTGTTTACAGCGCAGGAGAAGCTTTTCCATTCCTCATGTTTTTCACTGAGAGCCTTTTTGCCTGATTCAGTGATGGAGTAATAGCGCCTGGATCTTCCACCATCCATAATCTCATAGGAAGACACAAAGCCCTTTTGCTCGAGAGTGTGAAGAAGAGGATATAAGGTTCCTGATTTCATTTCAAAAACGTTCTGGGAACGCTTTGCAAGCTCGTCGGTTATCTGATAACCGTACATATCTCTCTCCTGAAGAAGTTTCATAACAAGCATTGCTGAGCTGCCTGAGAGCAGTGACTTATCGATTTTCAAAATAACTACCTCCTGATATTCAAAATGTTAATATGTAGATAATCTACATGTCGTGATTTTATTATATGTAGAATATCTACATATGTCAAGTACTTTTATAAAAAATATCTCCTGCGAAATATTTCACAGGAGATAGAATATCAGAATGTACCTTTTGTAAATTCGTAAAGCCCGATAGCCGCTGCAATTGAAAGATTGAAGCTGTCAACGGCATCACTGGAACGGATCATAACAGGGGAACCGATCGTTTTGTATTTTTCTGGAAGTCCTGTTGCTTCGTTGCCGAAAGCGAGAGTTATCTTATGAGAACGGTCAATCTCTGTCTGATCAAGATAACAGTCCTCTCCGAGCATAAATGGGAACAGATCACGGTCGGGGTGCTTTTGTGCGTATTCTTCATAGCTGTCAAAATATTCTGTTCTAAGATCGAATATAGCACCCATAGAAGAACGCACGGTTTTAGGATCAAAAACATCAAGACCGGGACGGATAATCGCAAGATCCTTTACATTGAATCCGAGCATAGTTCTCATAATGGTGCCCACATTGCCGCTGTTGGAAGGGTTGTCCAGCAGTACGTGGAAAGAGGAATCCTCAAGCGAAGAGGTGAATTTTTCAAATACACCTATTACATATACATTTTCCTTCGGAGACAGACGTGAAACAAGCTTATCGGAAACAGTGATTTCTACACCGAGATTCCTGCAAATGGAACAGAGCTTTTCATAGCTTTCATTTGCAGTAAAGGAAGAGTGAACATAGATAAGTCTTGCATATTCGGGTTTTGAGCGAAGAAGATAGAAAACCAGAGTAGCACCGAAGGCATATGAGTGTTCAAAATGTTTTTTATATGATTTAATAAACAGACTTGTATCCATCAGATCATTCCTTATATTTGCCGCAGGTAAAATCAGCGGTTCCGTCAAAGGGTGAGAAATATATTCCGGTTACACCCGGGAGAGTAGCATAATAGCGTGTTTCATAGTACATAGGATAAAACACGGCGTTTTCATTGAGATATCGCTCAGCGGCAACAAGGGGAGTAAGCATTCCTTCGGTAGTTGTAAATGCCGCAGCCTCCTCGAGAAGGAGGTCGTAAGCAGTATCGTCAAGCTGAGCGGGGTTGTAATAAGTGGTGGATTTAAACAGATTAAGGCAGTTGAGCGGTCCGTCCTTGGAAGGCTCAAGAGCATAAAGTGCAATCTGGAAATCGCCGATATCCACACGGTTTTCAAGGGTCTCAAGATCAAGGGGTTCAAGGTTGAAATAAATTTTCAGTATCTGCTGCCAGATCGAAAGCATTTCCTGCATCATAACAACAGTTTTTTCGTCATCGGGGCAGATAATGGTAACTGAGGGAAGCGATTTTCGACCAAGCTGATTGAGACCGATGGTCATAAGGTCAGGGGCGTATTCTTTGTTGGAAGAAAGCTTGAAACCTGAACCAGCGATTTCACGGTAAAGCTGACCGTTTATGGTGGTGGCAGGGGGAATAATATCGTAGGCAACAGATACGTTGTCGGGAATAAGCAATTCATAATCCGCAACATCTATGCAGGAGATTATAGAGCGGCGCACTGTTGCGTTGCTGAGACCGGTTTTTTCGGTATTGAAAACAAGCCCCCAGGTCTTATCGGTATATGTTGTTATTTTAAGATCAGTTTCGCCGAGCTTTGAGACATTCTTTGATTCGATTGCCGCAGCCTCAACAGTCTCGTTTGTTATAAGCTCAAGGTAATCAATGGAGGATTTTCTTATTCCAAGATAGAGAATACGGGGAGCAACAGTGTTTTCTCCGCTGTAGAATTCGTTTCGGATAAGTCTTACATAGTTTCCGTGAGACCAGCTTTTTTCGTTGAATGTAAAGGGACCGTTGGAAATAAGATAAGCATCGTCAAGTGCATAATGTCCGTTTGTACTTGCAAAGAAATTCTGATTACAGGGCATATACTGGGGGAGAGTAGTCTGCAGGGGGAACTGCGCATAGGGGTACTCAAGGGTGACCTTGAGAGTATATGCATCGATCAATGTGACTCCCAGAGTTTCAGGCTCAAGGATTCCTTCGTTGATGGCGCGTGCGTTTTTGATGCAGAACAGAGAAGATGCGGTTGTTGAATGGGTAGCAGGATCAACGCATCTTTGCCAGGCGAACTGAAAATCATATGCAGTGACAGGAGTACCGTCAGACCACGCGGCATCCTTCCTGAGTTTGAAAATATATTCTGTGTTGTCGGCATTTGCTGTGTAATCTGTAGATACACCATTGATAAGTTCACCGTTGGGTCCTATTCTCATAAGTCCCTCGAAGGTGTTCTTTATAACAAGAAGAGAATTGTTGTCGGTAGCGACTTGAGGATCAAGGTTTTTGGGCTCAGCAGTCAGCGAGTAGCTGAAAGCGTAGTTGCTCCCGTCATCCTCATTGCATCCGGACATAAAAATAAAGAAAGAAGAACATATTGATATACATAAAACGACCGAAATTACGCGGCGCAGATATTTCAAGACAATCACTCCGTCTAAAGAAGTCAATACATATATAATTTTAACGATATATATATAAATAGACAAGAGAAAAAAATAAAGTTTGCAAAAAATTAAAATTGAATGATTGTTTTTGATGTTAGAATTTCAACTTTTTGACGTAATAAGTAAAAAACTTGAAAAAGCATTTTAACATTAAGAAGGAATTAATTTTCGCGTGCATTAGAAAAATGAGTTTCAAAATAAAACCGTATTTTGTCAACTGCTTAGAACACTATAATGGATATGTGTTAGTATAGATAGTACATTTTACTGGACATAACAGTGTTTGTGTGATAATATACAATCAATGAATTTGAGATACTCATAGATTTATTTAACCATAATTCTCTGTTTTGTTATTTTGAAACTTATAAATCTTCAAAATATGAAAGAACTGGTTATATATAGGTAATGAAAGTACAGTAGAGTGCATTTTGGATAGCGATACCTGTAAAGTCTTTATTAAATGTTTCATTGCAATAAAATAATATGATGCAAGGGATAAAATTTATTGGAGACGATCAGCTTTCAGATGACTATGTTTTGACAGTGATAAAAATTGAGTATAAGAAAAATTATATAAAGGAATGATTGATATGTATGATTATTTAGTAGTTGGAGCCGGATTATATGGTGCAGTGTTTGCGAATAAAGCAAAAGAAAACGGCAAGTCTGTACTTGTAATAGATAAACGTCCTCATATTGCGGGGAATATATACACTGAAGTTGTAGAAGAAATAAATGTACATAAATACGGTGCACATATTTTTCACACGAACAATCATGATGTTTGGTCTTATGTAAATAGATTTGCAGATTTCAACCGCTATACAAATTCGCCGGTTGCAAACTATAGGGGAGAACTATATTCACTTCCGTTCAATATGTATACATTTAATAAAATGTGGGGAGTTGTTACTCCGCAGGAAGCTGCCGATATGATTGAAAAACAGCGAAAGGAAGCGGGAATTATCGATCCGCAAAACCTTGAGGAACAAGCAATTTCTCTTGTAGGTACAGATATTTATGAAAAGCTTGTTAAGGGTTACACGGAGAAGCAATGGGGACGTCCTTGCAATGAACTGCCGGCATTTATAATTAAAAGGCTGCCGGTGAGGTTTACATTTGATAATAATTATTTTAATGCGTTATATCAGGGAATACCCATTGGAGGATATACAAAAATGATTGAAAATATGCTGGATGGCATTGAGGTGAAACTCAATACAGATTATTTGGCAGATAAGGCATATTTTGATTCTATCGCGGAAAAAGTTGTCTATACAGGTGCAATAGATGCATATTTTGAATATTGCTACGGAGCCCTCGAGTATCGTTCTGTGCGCTTTGAGACAGAAATAAAAGACATATCAAATTATCAGGGAAATGCAGTTGTGAATTATACTGATTCCGAAACTCCTTGGACTCGCATAATAGAACATAAATGGTTTGAGTTTGGAAAAGATGAAAACGGAAATGATCTTTCCAAAACTGTTATCAGTCGAGAGTTCAGTTCTGAATGGAAGCCCGGAGATGAGCCGTATTATCCGGTGAATGACAACAAAAATGCTGATGTTTACGAAAAATATCGTGCTTTGGCTGAAAAAGAAGAAAAAGTAATCTTTGGAGGGCGTTTGGGAGAGTACAAGTATTATGATATGGATGCGGTTATTGCAACTGCATTGAATATGTGTGAAAAAGAGTTTGCCGATTGAAGAAAAAGTTGAGGTTCAAATTACAACTTAGAATCTGAACTTGTGGTATGGAAAATGTAATTATGAGGTCGTTATTATGGATAACAGATATTATGATGGATTTGATGACATCTATATGATTCAGAAAAAAGAGGATTATGATTATAGGCAAAAAGATAATCATCAGGAACCAAAGAAAAAGGGAAAAGCAGGAAAAATAATTAAAAAAGTTGGCTTGTCGTTTCTTTCAGTTATCTTAATTGTAATAAATGTAGCAGCGTCATTTGTTTGGAGTATACTTGGTAAGATCAACTATATGGAGTTTGAAGAAGACCCGTATACATATGAGGAAATAGAGCCAGATATAAATTCTGTGTTTTCTGAGATTAGTGAAACAGACATCATAAATCCAAGTGGAGTAGATGCTTCCATTGTGAGTCCTAGCGACATTGCGCAGAAAACGTCTTTAGAAGCGCTTGCGAGATCGTATGGAGCCACTGTTGATGAAAGGGGAATAATGTCCAAAGAAGGGGTTACTAATATACTTCTTCTAGGAAGTGACAGCAGATACAAATTAACAAAAAAATGGAACTGCAATACTGATGTAATGATTATTGCATCAATAGACTCAAACAGAAAAAAATTACCCTTACATCGATCATGCGTGACACATACGTGTATATTCCGGGACGGAATAAGTATGATAAAATTAACTCGGCGTGTGCTTACCAAGGGGGACCTACAAGAACCGTAAAAGTTATTGAGGATACGTTTGGTATAGACATCGATAAATTTATAATTGTTAGTTTTTATTCTTTTATCGATATAGTAAACATTCTTGGCGGTGTAACTGTAGATATCAATTCAGGAGAACAAGAATGGATAAATAAATATATAAAAGAATATAACCAATACGCAGGATATAAAGAAAATCACGGCTTGCTCCATACGACAGGAAAGGATATCAAGTTGACAGCAAAGCAAACAATGGGATATGTGCGTGTAAGATATTCGGGTAATGGAGACTATGAGAGAACCGAACGTCAGAGAGAAGTACTTGAGCAGCTGATAGATAAGGCCAGAAATGCAAGCTACACGAAGCTTATTAAGGTAGTTAATAAGGTTGCAAATTACGTGGGAACCGATTTTACATCGGATGAGATACTGTCATTTGCTGCAAATGCTGTGAATTACTTGGATTATGACATTGAACAAATGCGTATTCCCATTGAAGGAACGTATAAAGGTCATTTTATCACAAAGGAAACATGGGCATTAGAGGTTGATTTTGAGCCAAACAAAGAAGCGCTGTATAAAAAGGTATTTGGTAATGATTAATTGCAGCGTGAGTTAAAACACTACTCAAAACATAAAGCAGGGATTGCTTGATTAAATTCAAGCAATCCCTGCTTTTGTCAATTATAAAAGATTAATGCCCGCATATCATCGTGGGATGAATCTTTCTTTGCTTATACAAAAACAAAAATGTATCTGACAGCAGCGAAACCGAGAAGAACGATCTCAGCAGCGGTTATGTCCTTGAATCTGAAGCAGATGATCTTCACGATAAGATGCATAAGAAGACCAAGAGAAAGAGCTTCAACAATACCGACAAAGGGCATAAGAGCAAGAGTGATTAGAGCGGGGGTAGCTTCGGTAACATCCTTCATATTGATGTTCTTGATAACACGAAGCATATACATACCGATGAATATCAGCAGAGCTGCAGCAACTGCAGGACGGAAAAGCTCAACAACAGGAGCGCAGAATATCGCAGCGAGGAACAGGATAGCGGTTATTACGGAAGAAAGACCGCTGCGTCCGCCAATAGAAATGCCGGAGGTGGACTCTGTGCAGGCAGAAACCGGGGAAGTGCCGATAAATGAAGCGAACATAGTTGAGATGGAATCTGCAAGAAGAGCTCTGCGAGTGACGTTGATTTCCTTTTTTGCACCGTCAGATTCGGAGTTGTTGTCAGAAGATCTGTTTTCTTCCTCGTCAAGAACATCCATATGTTGACGCAGACCGAAGGTGATACCTGCGCTCTGGAACACCTGAACAAAGGTAAAGGAGATTGTTACCATAGCAACAGTGAAGAGTGTATTAAGGAAGTTTACACCGTTAAAGAGGGACATAATTCCTTCTGTAAAGCCCTTTGCAAAGGAATTGCCGAGCCAGGCACCGAAATCAGAGCCTACAGAAGCGATATCGAAGGAGAAGCCGTCCCAGGCAACGAGTCCGAGGGGGATGCCTGCACCGTAGTAAAGACCGCCGGTGAGGATAAGTCCGAGAACAAGTGCAGCAGGCATTCTCATACGCTTCATAAGAGTGATAAGAGCAACGCCGACTATAGCTACGCCTGCAGAGAAGAGAGTGGTGTAATTACCGCTGGTAAAAAGACCCTTGATGTCGATAAAAGAGATTGTAGAGCCGGAGGAGGTAATGATACCTGCCTGCTGAAGACCGAGCATTACAACATAGAGACCGAGACCTGCGCAGATAGCAACACGCATATTTTTAGGAATTGCGCTTTCCATAGCACGTCTGAGCCCGAGAAGTGTTGCAGCAAAGAATATGAGAGCTGCAAAGAAGGTTATAGCCAGTGCTTCGGGATAGGAGTAGCCCATCTTGCCGAGCAAAGTGCAGGCGAAGAAGGCGTTGAGTCCCATACCGGGAGCAGAAGCGATGGGGAGATTAGCGAGAAGACCCATAAGAAGGGTACCGCAGAAAGCAGCGAGGCAGGTCGCTATGTAAAGAGAAGCCTTCAGGGCGGCGTTGCCCGGGTCTATAGCATCGGTAAGCATTGCAGGAGTAGCAACGAGAACATATGCCATAGTGATGAAGGTGGTTATACCCGCAAAAATTTCAGAGCGGATACGGATGTTGTTTTCCTTTAACTTGAACAAAATAATTGCCTCCTTTTAAAGTGATAAAGGGGTGATACATATTATCATTATATGTTGAGAGAGAGGTCGAATCAAGTAGAAAAACAAATAATTTACAAAAAAGAAGTCATACAGGAAACTGTATGACTTCTTTTTTACCCAACCATAGAATTTCTTATATTGCTTATTATTGCCTTTTCTCTGCGTGAGACCTGCACCTGAGTCATCCCAAGCTGTGCGGCGGTATCGGACTGAGTCTGACCTTTGTAATATCTGAGATAGATGAGCTTTTTGTCGCGAAAATCAAGGGTGCTGAGCAGCTGACGAACCGAAAGCAGGTCAATGAGGGAAGAGTCAAAGCTTTCCTCGCGCACATCAAGACTTTCACCGTCATCAGACTCTGCATAGGAAGTCAGCGATACAGGTGCGCGTATGGCATTGATGGCTTCGGTGGCGGTTTCGGTATCGACCTCAAGTATCTGAGCAATTTCGGATATTTTAGGCTCGCGGCCGAATTTTGCCTCAAATTCACCGGCGGCTCTGGAGGCCTTGATGCCTAACTCTTTCAGAGAGCGCGACACTTTTACAGCGCCTCCATCGCGAAAAAGACGTTTTATTTCACCCAAAATGACAGGTACGGCGTAAGTGGAGAATCTCACCTGACGTTCGTAGTCAAAGGCTTTTGCAGCTTTTATAAGCCCAAGACAGCCTGCCTGATAAAGGTCATCGTATTCTATGCCCCTGCCGGTATAGCGTCTTGCGCAGGCGTGAACTAGCCCCAGATTCTCAGTTACGATCTCGTTGATATCACCGTTCATCTGCCTGCCGTCCTGCTATTTTCTTTTCCATAGTAACAGTCGTGCCCTTGCCTTCTCTGGAGGTGACGCGCAGCTTGTCCATAAAGCTTTCCATAACAGCAAAGCCGAGTCCGGCCCTGTCTTCGCCGCCTGTAGTGAAAAGCGGTTCCATAGCCTGCCGTACATCAGGGATACCGCAGCCTGTATCACGTATTTTTACGGATAATCGACCATCTTCGAATATCTTTGAATGTATGTAAATCAGACCGATGGAATTTTTATATCCGTGAACGATGCAGTTTGTAACCGCTTCGGAAATAGCGGTTTTAATGTCGGTAATATCATCAATGGTCGGGTCGAGCTGAGAAGCAAATGAAGCGACTGCAACACGGGCAAAGCTTTCGTTTGCAGAGGTGCTTGGAATAACAAGTCTCATTTCGTTAATTGGCTTTTTCAAATTTTTCACCTCCTACGCTGATTCCCAATCTGGACAGTCCTGCAAGGGAAAGCATTCGTCCGATACTTCCGCCGCTGTGTCTTACACTCAGCGTACCGAAATGCTCACGTACAGCGCGGAATCTCCCCATAATAAGCCCTATGCCGGAGCTGTCCATAAATGATACACCGGAAAAATCAAGTATGACCTCCCGTGGCTTTTTCAGTGCAATGACCTTGTCGATACACTCGCGTATTTCTGCAGCGTTATGGTGATCGATTTCACCGCACAGTCTGACAGTAATGCGCGAATCCTCTTTGATTATTTCAGGCAGCATAATTTCACCTCATAAAAAGCATCTGCGGTGATAATACACCACAGATGCTGTGTAATTTCGGGAAGAATGTCGCCTATAATAAAATTTTCCTTGCTTCCTCCGCAAGATAAAGCGAACCGAAAATAATGACGGGCTTGCCTGATGCCGTTGCCTTCTTGATGGCAGAGCGTACGCTTGAGCAATTCTCGGTATAGGTGTAAGCCGAAACACATTCAGCCAGCCGTGAAGCAGACAGTGCCCGGGGATTTGAGGGAGTGACGGTATAAATCTTCTCAAACAACGGAGCGAGATACTTTACTGCAGATTCATAATCTTTGTCCCTGAGCATACCCATAACCCCGATGAGCGGTGCGTTGTCAAACAGCATATCGAGAGTGTCGCGCAGAGCTTTAGCTCCGTCTGCATTGTGTGCACCGTCGAGGATAATTAGAGGGTGTTCCGAAATGATTTCAAATCTCGCAGGGTGGAAACAGTTGAATGTAATATCATTCTTCTCATTCGGGAAAAGCTTTTCGATTGCAGTAAGAGCAACGACTGCGTTTTCTGCCTGATGTGCGCCGATGAGAGATGTACTGCACATCCTGTCTCCGAGCTTAAACTGAGTACCCGACAGGGAAACTGAGAATTCTGTTACCTGAGCACGTGGCATAATAAGTTCGCTGCAAAGGCTCTCGGCTTTTTGAGAAATGACATCAATTGCAATATTCTCCTGATAGGGAGACAGTACAACAGGGCAGCCCTCTTTTATTATTCCCGATTTCTGAACAGCGATTTTCTCAAGAGTATCGCCAAGGATATTTGTGTGATCAAGTGAAATGCTTGTAATAATACTTAATGCAGGTGCGTTGATAATATTAGTCGCATCTTCCAGACCGCCCAGACCGACTTCTATAACAGCAAAATCTACAGTTTGCTCAGCAAAGAACAGGAATGCTGCAGCGGTCATTATTTCATATTCGGTAGGACAGTTTCCGTCGGAATCCATAATATCGATATGCGGTTTGATTTTGGTTATCAGATCTGCAAACTGCTCATCTGTAATATTTCGCTGATCAAGTCGTATCTGTTCGTTGAAATCAGAGACGTATGGAGAGGTAAAAGCTCCGATCGAGAGCCCTTTTTCATAAATATATGACGAAAGCATAGCACATACCGAGCCCTTGCCGTTAGTGCCTGCCACGTGTATTGTTCTTATCCTGTCCTGAGGATTCCCAAGCCTTTTGGCAAGCTCATACATCCGCTCGAGACCGGGGCGAATGCCCAGTGATTTTCTGGAAGCAATATATTCTCTTGCCTGTGTATAATTCATAGAATCAACTTCTTTTAAAAATGGGAGACTGAATCAACAGTCTCCCATTGTATTTTTAATCAGTTATGCACCGAATGCCTTGAGGCTTTCTTCGATGATAGCCATTCTCTCCTGAGCCTTAGCAAGCTTGACCTTTTCGCCTTCGACAACAGCCTCGGGAGCCTTGGAAACAAAGCGCTCGTTGGAAAGCTTTCCGGAGATCATATCGATATCCTTCTGAACTTTTACCTTCTCAGCGTTGAGTCTGGCAACTTCCTTGTCGCGGTCAACAAGCTCACCCATAGGAATGAGGATCTTAGCGCCGTCAGCAACTATAGTAACAGCATTCTCAACCTCGAAACTTTCGCCGACAGAAACCTCTGAAGCAGAAGCAAGACGGGTAAAGAACATAGCACCGTGATTGAATGTGTCTGCATAAGGAGTCTCAATGTATACGTGAGCCTTCTTTGAGGGAGGGATGTTCATCTCGCTGCGGCGATTACGGATAGCTTTGATAGCAGCCATGATCTTATTCATCTCGTCGCACTCCACAGCATAGATGTGAGCTTCGTTGCAAACGGGCCACTTCTGAGTCATAAGAGCCTCACCCTTGTGGGGGATAGACTGATAGAGCTCTTCGGTGATAAACGGCATAAACGGATGGAGCAGCTTGAGAATGTCGGTAAGAACATAAAGCAGCATTGCACGCACATTCTTAGCCTCATTGCCGCCTTTGTTAAGACGGATCTTAGCAAGCTCGATATACCAGTCACAGAAGCATTCCCAGATAAAGTCATAAAGCTTTGCGACAGCAACACCGAGGTCGAAGTGTTCGAGATTCTCTGTGATTTCCTTTATAAGGTTGTTGAGCTCGGAAAGAATCCACTTGTCCTCAATAGCAAGGCGAGCGGGGATTCTCGGCATATCGCCTTCCTGAACATTCATAAGAACGAATCTGGTAGCGTTCCACAGCTTATTTGCGAAGTTGCGGCAGGCCTCAACCTTCTTTTCGCTGTAGCGCATATCGATTCCGGGGCTGACGCCTGTGGTCAGGGAGAAGCGGAGGGAGTCTGCGCCGTACTTGTCAATGATCTCAAGGGGATCAACACCGTTGCCGAGAGACTTACTCATCTTTCTGCCCTGCTCGTCGCGAACCAGACCGTGAATGAATACGTTCTCAAAGGGTGACTTACCCATATGCTCAACACCTGAGGTTATCATTCTTGATACCCAGAAGGTGATGATGTCGTAACCTGTTACCAGAGTGGTAGTGGGATAGAAGTAGTTAAGTTCCTTTGTCTTTCTGGGCCAGCCAAGGGTGGAGAAAGGCCAGAGAGCGGAGGAGAACCAGGTGTCGAGGGTGTCGGGGTCCTGATGGAGCTTTCTTCCCTTACACTTGGGACACTGCTTTACTTCCTTGCGTGAAACAGTTATCTCACCGCACTTCTCGCAATACCAGGCAGGAATTCTGTGACCCCACCAGAGCTGACGGGAAATACACCAGTCACGGATGTTTTCCATCCAATTATAGTAGAGCTTGGAGAAGCGGTCGGGGATAAACTTGGTCTCGCCGCTGTAAACAGCCTCAAGAGCGGGCTGAGTGATCTCCTTCATAGAAACGAACCACTGGAGAGAAACTCTGGGCTCAACGATGGTGTCGCAGCGATAGCAGGCACCGACATTGTGCTTCATAGGCTCGACCTTAACAAGGAAACCGCCTTCGTCAAGATCCTTGACAATCTGCTTGCGGCACTCCTCGCGTGACATACCCTCATACTTGCCGCCCTCGGCATTGATGGTGGCATCGTCATTCATAACATTGATAACAGGCAGATCGTGACGCTTGCCGACCTCAAAGTCGTTGGGGTCGTGAGCAGGAGTGATCTTAACGACACCTGTACCAAAGTCCATTTCAACATATTCATCAGCAACAACGGGGATCTCTCTGCCAACAAGGGGAAGAGTTACGGTCTTGCCGACATACTTCTTGTATCTTTCATCGTCGGGATGAACTGCAACAGCGGTATCGCCGAGAAGAGTCTCAGGTCTGGTGGTAGCGAGTTCAAGATAGCCGCTGCCATCGGTGAGAGGATAGCGGAGATGCCAGAAATTGCCGTCGCGCTCCTTGAATTCGACTTCAGCATCGGAAATAGAAGTCTTACAATGGGGACACCAGTTGATGATTCTCTCGCCGCGATATATAAGCCCCTTTTCATAAAGGGTGTTGAATACTTCGTTTACAGCCTTGGAACAGCCCTCGTCCATAGTAAAGCGTTCGCGTTCCCAGTCACAGGAAGAGCCGATCTTCTTGAGCTGGCTGACGATTCTGCCACCGTATTCCTTTTTCCATTCCCAGGCGCGCTCGAGGAAACCGTCACGACCGATATCGTCCTTTGTAACGCCTTCCTGACGCATCTTCTCAACGATTTTAGCTTCTGTTGCGATAGAAGCGTGGTCAGTGCCGGGAACCCACAGAGCAGCATAACCCTGCATTCTCTTCCAGCGGATAAGGATATCCTGAAGAGTATTGTCAAGAGCGTGACCCATATGAAGCTGACCTGTGATATTTGGAGGCGGCATCACGATGCAGTAGGGTTTCTTGGTCTTGCTGACCTCAGTGTGGAAATAATTTCCGTCGAGCCAGTATTGATATATTCTGTCTTCGACTTCTTTGGGTTCGTAAGCTTTTGCAAGCTCCTTTGCCATATATATCAAATCCTTCCTTTAACGTCCGATTTAATTTGCGGTGTATTGTAATATTTTATCATATCCTATTATATTGTCAACCACAAAGTGACGAAGAAAACTGCGGCAAATTTGCTTAATATTCACAATTCGTATAAATTGCACGGAGAGCCCAATGGGGTATTCAAAAAGGTGATTTCCCCTTTTGGTCGTGGAATGGGGAGGGACACAGGAGGGGAAAGAATCGAAACTTTCCCTTCTGTGTGGTTCCTTTGGATTTCGTTTCTTTGGCAGCAAAGAAACGAAACATATACAACCGTCAGTGGTCCCATCAATCGTACAAAAGTGTGTTTTTATATTGCAATTTGCCGCATAAAACATTATAATTAAAAAGATGGAGGCGAAGACTATGGCAGGAAACCCAAAACAGAAATTAAAGCTTTTGTTTATGGCAGAGATATTTTTGAAATATTCCGATGAAGAGCATTGTCTGCCTATAAAGGCAATAGAAGAAAAACTGCTTGAAAAGGGTGTTCAGAGCGAGCGTAAGTCTATAGCAAACGACATAGGAGTCCTCAAAGAGGCAGGAATGGATATAAGAAAAGGAAACATACCCTCCAGAGGCTTTTATCTTGCAAAGCGCCAGTTTGAAACGGCAGAGCTGAGAATGCTCATAGATGCTGTGCAGTCATCTCCCTTTGTGGCACGTAAAAAGACCAAAGATCTCACAGAAAAGCTGCGCTCCCTTGCAAGTGAATCACAGGCGGAGCTTTTAAAAGGTCAGACATATACCGATTGCCGCAAAAAGAGTGACAATGAGGAGATAATCCATAATATCGACAGTATCCAGAAGGCTATAAGTCAGGGCAAAAAGGTCAGATTTATTTATCATCACCGCCAGCTTGTAAATAATATCCCTGTATTTGACGCAGGAAAAGATTTTATAATCAGCCCCTATGCCACAATGTGGGACAGCGATAAATATTATCTTGTGGGCAACTACGAAAAATACAATGACCTTTCCCATTACAGAATAGACAGAATGAAGAGGGTAGAGATCCTGAAGGAGGATGTACGTCCGTTTCAGGAGGTCTGCTCATATGCGGAAACCTTTGATGTTGCAGATTATGCGAACAAGGTATTCAATATGTTCTCAGGAGACCGTCCCGAGCCTATAGAGCTTGAATGTGAAATGGCGCTGCTTGATTCTATAATAGAAACCTTCGGTATCAATATACCGTACAGACAGATATCAAGCGAAAAGTTCGGCGTGCGCGTGTATGCGGTTGCAAATGAAGGCTTTGCACGCTGGGTCCTCAATTTTGCAGGCGGTGTAGTGGTCAAATCACCAGCGTCTCTGGTGCAGATTTTGAGAAAGATTGTATTTAAAATGAATATGACATACAGATAAAAACGAAGCTCCCCTTTGCAGGGGAGCTTTTAGTTTGTTGTTAAGTTTGGGCTTATAAAAAGGCTTTATTTCAAAAATGACTTATAATCTTCGTAGTTCCTCTTGAGCAGATTAGGCGTGTCAAGCCCATAGGGGCACTTTGCCTTGCACTGACCGCACTCGATGCAGTTCTCAATTTTTTTCATCATTGCCTGACCGCCTTCAGAGAGATGTCCTGCAGTGGGAGAGCGGCGCAGCAGCAGGGACATACGCGCACAGGTGTTTATCTCTATGTCCATAGGACAGGGCATACAATATCCGCAGCCGCGGCAGAATTCACCTGTAAGTTCAAGGCGCTCCTTGTCAATGTAAGCCTTCATATCATCTGTCATAGAGGGAGGATTGTCATTGTATGACAGGAATTCGTCAAGCTCGCTTTCTTTCTGTATGCCCCAGATGGGAGCTACAGAGTACTGAGCGAGAAAAGCATATGCAACATCCGAACGTGTTATAAGACCGCCTGCGAGAGCCTTCATACAGATAAAGCCAACGTCGTGCTCCTCACACAGGCGTACCAGAGCCTCTTCCTTTTCGCCTGCAAGATAGGAGAATGGGAACTGCAGTGTCTCATACAATCCTGAAAGTACGGCTTCTTCGGCAACGGTGTATCGATGGTTCGTGAAACCGATGTGACGTATCATACCTTTTTCCTTTGCTTCCAGCATAGCCTCGTAAAGTCCTGTGCCGTCGCCGGGCTTGGGGCAGAAAGCAGGATTGTGGAACTGATAAATATCTATGTAGTCAGTCTGAAGAAGAGAGAGGCTTGTGTTCAGATGCTCCCAGAAGGTTTTAACATCGGTTGCCCCTGTTTTTGTCGAAATAATAATATTTTCTCTCACATCGTGCAGTGCGATACCGAGTTTTTCTTCGCTGTCGGTATATGATCTTGCAGTGTCAAAATAATTTATTCCGTTTTCATATGCCTTGCGGAGTATCCGGCAGCCTTCTTCGATGCTGACTCTCTGAACAGGAAGTGCTCCGAAGCCGTTTTTTGTAACTGTAAGGTTGGTTTTGCCAAGACGTATCATTTCCATAAATAGTCACTCCCTGATATCAGTCTGAAGAAGCTGCTGCTGCAGCGGTTGATGCAGCGATTACGGCTGTTGTGGCAGCCTGCTGAGCCGCAATAAGTGCAATAGTGGCAGAGACAGCAGCGGTATCGGAGATCATATCTGCGGAACAGTCGTTTGCTACGAGCATTGCAGCATGCATAAGTCTGGTAGCGTTGGGAACACCCCAGAAGCCATAGCCCTTCTGCTTTGAAAGGAAATCGTCAATTTCCGCAATGTCAGCAGCAAGTGTGCGAATATCGGCAGGTAAGACAGCCAGAGCTGCCAGCACAGCAAGCTCATATCTTTTGCTGTACTTTTTGCCAAGCTTTTTAAGCTCATCAAAAAGATCTATAGCTCTCTGACAGCTTTTCCTGATATCGCCGCCTGCGAGAGTAATAACCTGGGACATAGACAGAACATAGTTGCCGTATTTAAAAACAGGCTTAAGAGTTCGGTAGCAGAACTCCATATCATCAATAAGCTCACTGTCGCTCTGTGTGCAGAATGTAAGCAGCAGGGCAAAGATCGAATCTTCCGAAGATGCCAGCATGGGATGTTCTTTTTTCATAAGCTTGAAAATTTTGAAACCGCGCAGAACAACAGCTTCGGCTTTGTCTGTGTCGATCATATCGGAAAGTACCGCAGCGGCATAGGCGAGGTACTCGGATGCAGGAAAGCAGGCTTTCAGTGTCTTGTATATATTGATGATCTTTTTGATTTTCTCCTCAGGATTTTCGTCAAGGGCAAGCTTTGTAATAACCGGAAGCTCAACAGTCCCTCTGAAGGTAGAAAAAATACCTGTGTTTGCTTTTATGAGAGCTCTGCAATTAAGCATCTTTTCTCCGTCAGGCTCAATGCCCTTTGCGGAAAATTCCGATGCACAGACGGGGAGTATAAAGGTGTTTTCAAAGCGGAATGTCTTTTTGATAATGTCTCTGCTTTTAATGAAACTGTCGCAGATATTAATTAATGAATCCCTCATATTAAATTTCCTTTCAATACTTTAATTAAATAAATTATACAATCTGCAGAAGAAGTTTTCAATATTCTATTTTTAAACAAATTTTTAAACAGTATTTATCTGTTGAATCACAGGAATTTAATTGTTATAATGTATGGCAGGCAAACGGAGTGTTTGCGGAGTATGAACCGAATGGAGAACAATATGAATTTCAGATATTTACCCGTGTTGTTTCTTGAAAATCACGTAGTTCTGCCGGGAGTGGCAGAACGGCTGATAATCGAGGAAGAAGTAAATCTTAACGCAGTAAGATATGCTATAGAAAATGCAACTGACCTGCTCATAGTTCCGAAAATGGGTGAGGACAGCGTAATAAATCTCAATGTAGAGAAAATAGGCGTTATATGTTCCTTTGAAAAAGTAATGAAACGATATAACGGCAAGCGTCTCGTACTGGGTGTGCGCGGCAAACGTCGTATGTGTATCGTTGAGATGAGAAGAGAACAGGGCGCAGTACTTGCAAAGGCGCAGGAAGTACCGGAACTGTTCATTGAAAACTATCAGGAATCAACTGCCTATGTACAGCTTATAAAGGACAGCGTCCTTTCACTTCCGGAGAACAGAAGCCTTGAGGCGCCCACATCGGAGGTATGGGCAAGCATAAACAGAAGCAAAGACGTCGGTGCGATGGCCGACCTTATTGCACATCACATCATCAAAAGTACCAGTGTAAAGTGCGACGTGCTCAGAGAGCTCAATCACGCAGCACGTGCGGCGATAGTTCTTGAGGCCATCCGAAGCATTGCGGCAATATCCGAGATACAGAGCGGTATTGAGCGCAAAGTGGCAGAGAACATAGAAAAGAATCAGAAGGAATATTATCTTCGCGAACAGCTCAAGGTAATATGGGAAGAGCTTGGTGAGGCAGATACAAACAGCAAGGACGCTGAGCGATTCAGAGAAGCATTCGGAAAGCTCGGACTGCCCGAAAAAACCTTAAAACACCTCAGTTCAGAGTGTGACAAGCTGGCGAAGCTTCCCCAGGGTTCAAACGAATCGGCGGTATCGCGCTCGTATCTTGAAACCTGCCTTTCACTCCCTTGGAATATTTCAACGGAGGACAGCCTTGACTTTGAAAGATGCGAAGCGATCCTTGAACGTGATCACTACGGAATGAAAAAGGTCAAGGAACGCATACTTGAAAGCGTAGCAGTAATGAAGCTTGCCCCCGAATCCAAAGGTCAGATACTGTGCCTTGCAGGCCCTCCGGGTGTCGGTAAGACATCTATTGCGAGATCTGTGGCAGAATCGCTCGGCAGAACATATGTAAGAGTATCGCTGGGCGGTGTGCGTGACGAAGCTGATATAAGAGGTCACAGAAAAACATACATAGGTGCAATGGCAGGACGCATAATCAAAGCACTTATTTCTGCAGGAACAAACAATCCGCTTATCCTTCTTGATGAAGTGGACAAGCTTTCAAGCGATTACCGAGGAGATCCCTGTGCTGCACTGCTTGAGGTGCTCGATCCCGAGCAGAACAACGGTTTCACAGACCATTATGTCGAAGTTCCCTTTGATCTGTCGAAGGTGCTTTTTATAACCACAGCCAATGATACATCCAGAATCCCTGCACCTCTGCGTGACAGAATGGATATCATTAATATGGACAGCTATACTCACGAGGAAAAGATGATAATAGCACGCCGTCATCTTATTCCGAAGCAGCTAAAAAAGAGCGGACTCAACGGAAACACATTCCGCATAGACGATGCTGCGCTGTCGGCTGTAATAAGTGATTACACAAAGGAAGCAGGCGTCAGAAATCTTGAAAGAAGATTAGCATCTCTTATGCGCAAGGGCGCAATGCAGATAGCGGCGGAAAAGGTCAAAAGAGTGACGGTCAAGCCTGCTTCGCTGCAGGAGATGCTCGGCGCACCGAAACACAAAAAATCAAATGCGAAAAAATTCACTGAATGCGGAGTTGTAAACGGTCTTGCGTGGACATCTGCAGGCGGTGAGATGCTTGAGATAGAAACAGCACTTTTTGAGGGCAGCGGCAAGCTTACCCTTACAGGCTCATTGGGCGATGTTATGAAGGAGTCGGCACAGATTGCAGTAAATGCAGTGCGCGGATATTGTTCACGCCTCGGACTTGATGCCGAGTTTTACAAAAAATACGATATCCACATCCACGCCCCCGAAGGTGCAGTGCCGAAGGACGGACCTTCTGCAGGTATAACCATCGCAACAGCTCTCGTTTCGGCACTTCTCGGAAAACCCTGCCGCAGCGATGTGGCAATGACCGGAGAGATAACCCTGCTCGGCAGAGTCCTGCCGATAGGGGGACTGAAAGAAAAGTCTATGGCGGCATACAGAAACGGCGTAACAACGGTTATAATTCCTATTGATAATAAGCCGGACCTCGATGAAATAAGCACAACGGTAAAAGAAACGGTCAAATTCGTCTGCGCCGAAAAGCTTGAGGACGTGCTTGAGGAAATGTTCGGTATTTCAGCCGCTGAGCAGGTGGTTTGTACCGAGATAGAAGAAGAGAAGGCGGATATCCCCGCAGGAGGAGAATTTGATGAATCTTCTGAAAGCAGAATTTGAGATGGCAGCAGGTCTTGTTGACCAGCTGCCCCAATGCGATATGCCTGAGATAGTGTTTGCAGGCAGATCAAATGTGGGTAAATCTTCACTTATAAATAAGCTTGTAAACCGCAAATCTCTGGCGAGAGTCAGTTCACAGCCCGGTAAAACTGCAACAATAAACTTTTATAATGTTGTGGGTGCAAGACTGGTGGATCTTCCGGGCTATGGCTTTGCAAAAGTCAGCAGAGACGAAAAGGAACGCTGGTCACAGCTTATCGACGGCTATTTTGCTCAGGGGCGCGACATAAAGCTTGCTATATTACTTGTTGACAGCCGCCACAAACCCTCTGCAGATGATATGATGATGCTTGATTATCTTGCAGAGACTGAGCTTCCCACTCTCATTGTTCTTACAAAGATAGATAAGCTCAAGCCCACCGAGAGAAAAAAGCGCATGGAAGCATTTCCTGATGAGCTGGGCGTGCCGTCCGATGCGTTTCTCCCGGTATCTGCTGTAACAGGCGAGGGTATTGAGGAGCTTAAAGAGATTCTGACGGAAGTGGCAGAATAATAAAAAATAGCGTCTTTACTTTTACGATTTCATATGTTAAACTTTTATAGTACTAAATCAAAAGTTTAAAAAGGCGGTAGAAGCAATGTCCAACAAAATCAAGGGAGACAGCGTTGATTTCCTTTTTAAGTCCATACTCAATCTAGAGACTGTTGAAGAGTGCTACGCATTCTTTGAGGATCTTTGCACTGTTCCTGAGCTTAAGGCGCTGTCACAGAGAATAGTGGTCGCATATATGCTCAAGAATGACTGTGTGTACAGTGAGATAGTTGCAGGCACAGGCGCCAGCACAGCAACCATCAGCCGAGTCAACCGTTCCCTCAGCTACGGCGAAGGCGGATATGACCTCGTATTCGGCAGAATGGATCCTAATGAAATCAAGCTTAATTTTAACGACGGAGAATCGGAAGACTGATGAGCTACGACGTATTTGCACAGTATTACGATGAATTGATGCAAAATGTCGGATATGAAGAAATAGCGGACAAAATAGCAAAATGGATTGGTGAGTACAGACCTCAGACGAAGCTGCTTTGTGATCTTGCATGCGGAACAGGCACCATTGCAAAGCTCCTTGACGAAAAAGGCTATGATGTTATAGGTATAGATGCATCGGCAGATATGCTTATGGCAGCAAGGGAGAAATGTCCCCCTGGTGTGCTGCTTTTATGTCAGGGTATGGATGAGATAGATCTGTACGGAACCATTGACGCTGCAGTCTGCACGCTTGACAGCATCAATCACGTTACTGATAAAGAAACCGTCGGCACAATATTCAAAAAAGTGTCGTTGTTCCTTGAGGACAACGGCATATTTGTGTTTGACGTAAATACACCATATAAGCATAAGCACATTCTCGCGGACAGTGCATATATTATAGAGACTGACAATGTGTTCTGCGCATGGCAGAATACGTACGAAAACGGACTTGTCAATATAACACTTGATTTCTTCGAAGAAGAGGACGGAACGTACTACAGAAGCAGTGAATGTTTTTCGGAGCGTGCGTATACAGATGAAGAAATTCGCATAATGCTTGAGAATGCAGAGCTGGAAGTTGTCGCCGTGAAGGACGGATATTCTGACAAGGAGCCGGATACGGAGACTCAGAGATTAGTTTACATAACAAAAAGGAAGACAAGAAAATGAGCAGACTTATAAGATGTATAACCACAGACGGCCTTATTATTGGCGCTGCAGTGGATTCCACCGATATAGTAAAAAGAGCAAAAGAGATTCATAACACCAGCCCTGTTGTAACCACAGCTCTCGGCAGACTGCTTACCGGCGGCTGCATTATGGGCAACAGACTGAAGGAAGACGATGCAAGCCTTACGCTTCGCGTGGAAGGCGGCGGACCTGTAGGTTCTCTTATAGTAGTATCCGACAGCACAGGAAACGTAAGAGGTCTTGCAAGCAATCCTCAGGCAGAAACAGGGGACAGGATAGATGTAGGCGGAGTAGTCGGAAGAGAAGGACTTCTCGGAGTTATCAAGGATTTCGGCTTCGGCGAGCCTTACACAGCACAGATACCTCTTGCTTCTGGAGAAATAGCAGAAGATCTTACAAGCTATTACGCGGTCAGTGAGCAGACACCCACAGTATTTCTTCTCGGCGTGCATCACAATGAAGACGGAGAGGTTGATGCAGCAGGTGGACTGCTTATCCAGCTGCTGCCTCTTGCAGATGAGCGTGAGATAACTGTTCTTGAAAAGAATCTTGCATCTCTTCCCAGCTTTACATCTATGATGTGCAGCGGAATGAGCCTTGAGGAAATATGCCAGAAGGCACTTGAAGGCTTCGAACTTGAGTTCTTTGATGAAACTGAAGTCAAATATGAATGCAAATGCAGCAGAGAAAAAACAGAGAAAGCACTCATCTCTATCGGAGCAAAAGAGCTTGCTGAAATTGCTGCTGCAGGAGAAGGCGCGGAACTTTGCTGTCATTTTTGTGACAAAAAGTACAAATTCAGCACCGAAGAGCTGTTAGCATTAGTCGAAGAAATAAAAGATAAAAAATTTGAAAATTAGTGTTGACAACTGAACAGACTTCGTGTAGAATGTAACACGTCGCTGAGGGAAACCACTTAGCGACGCCCACGTGGGAGCATAGCTCAGCTGGGAGAGCACCTGCCTTACAAGCAGGGGGTCACAGGTTCGAGCCCTGTTGTTCCCACCACATTTGGCCCAGTAGTTCAGCTGGTTAGAACGCTAGCCTGTCACGCTAGAGGTCGACGGTTCGAGTCCGTTCTGGGTCGCCACTTTTGCCTCTGTAGCTCAGTTGGTAGAGCAAGGGACTGAAAATCCCTGTGTCGTTGGTTCGA
>JAZUPB010000051.1:0-33780 GCA_045604965.1 Acutalibacteraceae bacterium | reverse complement strand
TTCCCTAAGCCTTGTGCAGGACATCCTTTTGTGTGGACAAAAGGATACAAAAGCCACTTAAGAGGGGAACATTATCGAATTGTTCCCCTCTTAAGGATCACCCCTCAAAACGACCAAAAGGGTGTCCATACCTGCCGCAATTAACCTTTATCGGCAGATGAAAACACATTATGCGGCGGCAGGTATTGCACTCCCTACGGAAATCGGCTTTCCGCTTCCCCTTTTGGATTTCTCAAGCAGAGTGTGTCGCGTGTAATGATAGATGTTTCGGTGCAGTGGACTTGGTGTAGTTTAAAAATCCAAAAAACGTTGCAATCAAATCCCGTCAATCCAAAAAACATCTCCTCTGTCACATCTCCACTTGCAAACGACCGTATATAATTGTATAATAAAGAGTAACCTATATGTAAATTTTACACAGGGAGGCAATATTATGGGCTTGCGGCGTTCGATCAAGGAAATGATCAGCCCTTCCGCTGTTTTTCTCGACAGAAACAAAAGCACAATTGAACAGATAAACTCCCTCGATTTCAAGGATAAATCAGATGCCTCGCTGCGTGTTTTTGCAGGCTGGCTGCGTGAACAGATGGCAGACAAGAGTGAGGAACAGTGCAAAAGATTCCTTATCCCCTGCTTTGCTCTTGCAAAGGAGGCGCTTCGCCGTGTCACAGGGCTTTCTGCCTATAATTCACAGCTTCTCGGCGGCATTGCGCTTTTTGAGGGAAACCTTGTTGAAATGTATACAGGTGAAGGAAAGACCCTGGCAGGAGTTATGCCTGCTGTAATGTACGGTCTTATGGGACACCGTGTCCATATGATAACCTTCAACGACTACCTCGTTGAACGTGACTACGAATGGATGCACGAAGCCTATGAAATGCTTGGTCTTACCACAGGATACATAACCGCAGAAACAGCTCCTGAGGACCGACGTGTAATGTACAAGAAGGACATTCTTTACATTACGCTGAAGGAATGCGGCTTTGACTATCTGCGCGACTTCCTTGCCTCCACCAAGGAAGAGCTTGTACAGAGACGTTATCAGTACGCCATTGTTGACGAGGCTGACTCTATGCTCATTGACGAAGCCCGTGTACCGCTGGTTATCGCAGGTGACGTTCCCTTCTCCACAAGTATTGCGAAAAAGGCAAGGGATATTTCTCAGAAACTTGTTCCCGAGGTTCATTTCAAAGTGGATCAGTTTTCAAACCAGACCAGCCTTACACAGAAGGGTATAGTCACCATTGAGAGGATGCTCAAAATAGACAACCTCTTCGGTGAAGAAAATCTTGAGGTTCTGGACGCAATACAGAACGCTCTCAAGGCAGAGCATCTGCTCCGAGTTGACAAGGATTATCTTGTCCGTGACGACAAGATAGAAATAATCGATGAATTTACCGGACGTGTCGTTGAAAACCGCCATTATCCCGACGGTCTTCAGGCTGCGGTTGAGATAAAGGAAGGAATTTCCAACATCAGCGCAGGTATGATAATGTCTCAGGTAACCATTCAATACTTTATCAGAATGTATTCAAAATTCTGCGGTATGACAGGTACTGCTATGACCTCTGCCAATGAATTTTACAATATGTATGGTCTGCAGATAATAGAAATCCCCCCCAACAAGCCCCTTATCCGCAAGGACAGAGAGGATAACCTCTTCTCCACAAAGGAGGCAAAGATGCGTGCGGTTATCGCTGAGGTTAAGAGCCAACACGCAACGGGCAGACCTGTTCTTATAGGAACCACCACCGTTGAGGAAAGTGAGTGGCTTGCAGGCGAGCTTCGTAAGGCCGGCGTTTTCACTCAGGTACTCAACGCTCGCCAGGACGACCACGAAGCTGCAATCATCGCAAAAGCAGGTATGCTCGGTGCTGTTACCGTTTCCACCAATATGGCAGGACGCGGTGTTGATATCAAGCTCGGCGGCGATAATCCCTCTCAGGCGGAAAAGATCCGCTCTCTCGGCGGTCTGTTCGTTATCGGCACAAACCATTACGAGAGCCGACGCATAGACAATCAGCTTCGCGGACGTGCAGGACGTCAGGGTGACCCCGGCGAAACTCAGTTCTTTGTTTCCATCGAGGATGATCTTATGGTCAAGTTCGGTCTTCAGAAGCTGCTGCCCAAATACGTTATGTCATATTCCGGCACCAACGTTATCCGAGACAAGCGAGTGGCGATAGAAGTTGATCACGTCCAGAAGATAGCCGAGGGCTATTATCAGGATATGAGAGCTCAGCTTTCCCGCTATACTCAGATAATCGACGATCAGCGCCGTGCAATACACGCAAAGCACTATGAGATCCTCAGAGGTACTGTTGAGCCGAGACTTCTCGCAAGAAAGAACCCCGAAAAGGCTATCCGTCTCCAGAAGGCCTACGGTGTTGAGAAGATCGCCCTTGTTGAGCGTCAGCTCACTCTTCATTATATGAACCGTTACTGGGCGGAGTATCTCGACCATATAAGCGATGTGCGTCAGGGTATACACCTTGTTGTTATCGGCGGCAAGAACCCCCTCGATGAGTTCAGACGCGAAGCTATTATGGCGTTCACCTCTATGCACGAAGCTATCGACCGCGCTGTTGTCGATGCCTTCGATACTGCCGTTATCGGCGAAAACGGCGTCGATTTTGAAAAGTCAAATATGCGCGGTCCGACTTCCACCTGGACCTACCTCATCGATGAATCCGCCGACCAGTTCAGCCGTATGCCTGACCTGCTCAGAAAGCTTATGGGCGTCAAAGGATTGGACGAGGATGATGATACAGGCGAATACGACGAGGAATAATACAAAGTAAAATTACTATCTGTATATAGATTTGCACTGTTTTTTCTCATAAACAGTGTGTTTTACCTGAAAGGATGTAATAACAATGGCAAAGATAAAGGCCCTCAGCGGTATGAACGATATGCTCCCTGCAAACGCATACAAATGGGAGCACATAAAGAAGACCTGTATGGAAGTTGCGCGTCTTCACGGCTTCCGTGCTATCCGTACTCCTGCCGTTGAGTATACCGAGCTGTTTTCAAGAGGTGTCGGTGAGACTACCGATGTCGTACAGAAGGAGATGTACACTTTCAACGATCGCGGCGGACGTTCTCTGACTATGCGTCCCGAAATGACTGCAGGTGTTATGCGCTGTGCAATAGAGCACGGTCTGACAGGTGACACTCTCCCTGTCAAAGCCTGCTACATAGAGCCCTGCTACCGCGCTGAGCGTCCTCAGGCAGGCAGATACCGTGAGTTTTTCCAGTTCGGCGCAGAGCTTTTGGGCACTCCCTCCCCTGCTGCCGATGCTGATATGATATCTATGGCTGCAGATGTTCTCAGCGCTCTCGGCATCGAAGGCGTCAGCCTTGAGCTCAACTCTATCGGCTGTCCCGAGTGCCGCAGAAATTATCACGAGGCACTGAAGGAGTATTTCAACAGCCACATTGATGAACTCTGCGAGACCTGCAGAGGAAGACTTGAAAAGAATCCTATGCGCATACTGGACTGCAAGAGCCCCGTATGCAAGGGCATAGCTGCAGACGCTCCCTTTATCACAGATTATCTCTGCGATGAGTGCGAAAGTCATTTCAAGACTGTTCAGGAGCTTCTCAGCGAAATGGGTATTGAATTTAAAATCAATCCCAGAATCGTACGTGGTCTTGACTACTACACAAGAACAGTTTTTGAATTTGTATCTGACAGCCTTGGCTCTCAGTCCACCTGCTGCGGCGGCGGACGTTACGACGGACTTTCCGAGGCCGTAGGCGGTCCCAAGCTCCCCTCCATCGGCTTTGCTATGGGACTTGAGCGTATTATGCTCATTATGGAGGCTCAGAACACACCTTTCCCCGAAGAAGAAAAGACTCTTCTCTACATCGCATCTCTTGGTGAAAAAGCTGTTCTCCGCGCTGCATCACTTGCAAATATGATCCGTGCTGAGGGCTTCTCTGTTGAAACAGACCTCTCTTCCCGTTCCCTCAAGGCACAGATGAAATATGCCGATAAGATCGGCGCTCAGTATGTAGTCATTCTGGGCGATTCCGAACTTGAAAACGGCGTAGTCAAGCTCCGCAAAATGGCTGACGGCACCGAAACCGAGGTAGATCTCGATTCAGGTCTCCTTGAGGAGCTTTACAATCTCGGCATTATGGACTCTCTCGGAAAGCTTGAGGCTATGACCGGCGATCTTGACGATCTAGGCTCTATGGCACGTCTTTTCGGCGGCGAAGAGTAATAATCAAACAATAAAATTGTAAGGGAGAAAAAGAATATGTCTGCTTCCGAAAAAAATCAGGAAAACTCAAAGAGCTTATTAAATCCCATCAATGCTGTGAATGAAGCAAAAAAGAAAAGGAAAAAAAGAGCCTTAAAAAGAAAGATCATTCTCATTGTTATTCTTATTCTCATTATTGCAGGTGCAGTAGTTTTTCTTATGACCTCCTCTTCCGTAGAGCGCGCTTTCAAGAGCTGTCAGAGTGATATCGGCGGCGGTCTTTATCGCGAAGTAAACGTCTATACTCCCACAGGCGAGCTTATCGCTCACTACGAAGGCAAGATAGATATAGAAGAAAACGAATCAGGCGGCAAGGTGCTTTTTGACCTTGACGGCAAAAGATATGTCTACTACAACTGTCTTGTTGAGGTAATAGAAGTAGACGAAAAGAACTGAAAAAGGAGAATTCTTATGGGTTATATGGTATCTCTGGACGACGATGACGAGCTCGATGAGCTCTTTGAATTCGGTCTTGATTCTCAGCCCCTGTCCGAACTTGTGGATATGGATTCCCTTTCTGAGGAACAGAAGCAGCTGCTTCTTACAGGAAAAGCTGACAAGGAAAATTTCAGTGAGGAATTCTATGCTCTTTTCAAACACCGTGAAAGTCTTATGACTCAGGTGTTTGATATGGAAATGGATCAGGATGACGACGATCTTGAGGATGAATAATCCACATAGGATACGCATATCTGTTTATTACTAACTTTTCCCGGGAGTGATATTTTGAATAGAACCGTACGCACTGCTGTGGCTTTGCTTATGATTGCCGTATGCATATTTTCCCTGTCCGCCTGCGGAAACAACGCTAAAAACCGTGAGCTGTACGGAACCTGGAACAGCGTTTCGGGAGATTCCGGCACCGCTGTTACATTCAAAAGTTCAGGTGCAGTGAATTTGTCTGTGGGCACTTTTTCCATAAGCGGAAAATACACCGCCGAAAACGGTACTATAATTATGAATCTGACAGATTCCGGCGGCGATATGTATCAGATCACTATGAATTACTACATAGACGGCAAAAAGCTGTATCTTGAAAACGAAAACGGAGACGTAGAGACGTTTTCAAAATAAAATTCACTGAAAAGGGACGTATAAAATGAAAACCTATGAACATATCGGTCCTTCCGCAAAGAATATGCGTCTGTACAGACTTTTCGCTCTGCTTACAGATATTGTGCTCTGTCTCGGAGTGGGAATCGCCGCACATATAATCTTCTGGCTCTGCCGTGGATTTGAGATGGACGAAATAGTGAAATCCTTCTGGGGTCTTCTCAGGGACGCATCGGGTATATACCTTGCCCTGTTCTTTTTTAAGGATATGTTTGGCAGAAGCATCGGAAAGATTATTTTCGGACTTTATATCGTAGAGCGTGACAGCGACGAAAAAGCCGCTTTCAGCAAGCGATTCTTCCGCAATTTCTCTCTTATGCTGCTCCCTATTGAAGGAATTGCACTTCTCATCAGCGAGACCAACACCCGTCTTGCCGACAAGCTTCTTGAGATTCAAGTAGTTAAAAAGGCAAAATGAAAAAGCTGCTTATAATCAACTGCAGTCCTGTTAAAAACGGTGCCACTGCTGAGATAATCCGAATTGCCGCTGAGTGTCTCAAAAACAGGTTTGAAATCGCCGATGTCTGCATCGATGATTTTGACATTGGCTTCTGCAAAGGGTGCAGAGTGTGTCACAGCACCGCGAAATGTGTTCAGAAGGACGATACGGATAAGCTTATCGCCTATTATGATTGGGCAGATGTCATTATTTCGGTTTCTCCCTCTTATTGGGCAGATATTCCGGGGCAGTTCAAGACTTTTATTGACAGATGCACTCCCTGGTGCAATACCCACACTCCTCACGCTTCACTGAAAAGCGGAAAAATGGGATATTCCATCGCACTTCGAACAGGTCCGTCTATGGGCGAATGTGACCGCATAATCAGAAGCATTGAGCATTTTTACGGTCATATGGAAATACAGTGCTGCAAAAGTCTCGGCTTGTGTTCGGTGGAAAATAAGGAAGATGCAGCAGCAAGAAAAGAAGAAATAGTGAAATTCTGCGAAATGATATAGTTTTCTATATAGAATAAGACTCCCTTTCAGGGAGTCTTTATTGTTATACTCGCTTTACTTGCAAAATATACCTTTATAGTCTATAATCTACCTCGACTTAAAAATAAACTTTACGAGGTTTCATATGAATAAACATAACAATCTGAAAGGTACTCTGATCCTCGGCACTGCCACCATAATCTGGGGTCTTGCCTTCGTTGCTCAGAGCGGTGCCGCAAAACTCATACCCTCTTTTGCTTTCAACGCAATGCGCTCTTTTATTGCGGCGGCATTTCTTCTGGTGCTCCGCACCATACTCAACCGCAAGGAGAAAAAACCTTTTATCCCTAAAGAAAAGAAGGCAAGAAACACCTTTTTATTTGCCACTTTGCTCTGCGGCGTTCTGATTGCAGTCTCCGTAAATTTTCAGCAGTTCGGTCTTTTCTATTATCCCGAGGGTGTTGCCTCAGAAGCTCGAGCAGGATTTCTCACTGCTTTATACGTTATCCTCGTCCCCATTTTTTCGGTCTTTCTGAAAAAGAAAATCAGGCCTGTAGTATGGATAGGCGTTATTATCGCAATTGCAGGAATTTACCTCCTCTGTCTCAGCGACGGTATTGACGCAGTTTATCTCGGAGATATACTTGTTTTCTGCTGTGCAATTTCCTTTGCTCTGCATATTCTCGCTGTCGACAAATTTGTCGAGCAGATCGACGGTGTGCGTCTCTGCTGTATGCAGTTTTTTGTGTGCGGTATAATTTCCGCTGTTCTTTCCCTTATTTTTGAAACTGTTTCTCTTTCGAATATTATTGCAGCCGCTCCCCAGATACTCTATCTCGGAATTATGTCCAGCGGCATTGCATACACTCTCCAAATAGTCGGTCAGAAATACGCGGAAGCTACTGTTGCATCTATCACTATGAGCTTTGAAAGTGTTGTCGCTGCTCTCGGCGGTTGGTTTATTTCGGGAAATGCTCTTGCAGGAAGAGAGCTTGCAGGCTGTATTCTTGTTTTTACTGCAATAATTGTTTCCCAGCTTCCTGAAAGAAAAAAGGCAATTGCTTAATTTAAGCATAAAAAAGCATCCCATAAAAGCCGTACCCTTGAGGACAGTAAAAAAGGAAGCACGAAAATTTCGTGCTTCCTTTAATTTTGTCTCATACCGTAACAAGCAGGGAAATGTACAGCACATTTTCCACTTGTTAGGAGAACCTAAAACTCTTAACTCGCTCACAACTAATAATCACCTGTGGTGATAGGCAAAAAGAGTGGAATTCAGATTCCCCAAACACCCCATTCGTACCAGTGGCTGTTTATTCTATGATATTCCCGACCATCTTGCGGCAACTCCGCTTTGTAGAGTGCAGAAAGAGGATGTTTTGAATACACAAGTCCATAATATCCTGTTTCATCTTCATGGAAGAATACGGCATCTTCATATACGGCAAGATAATTAAACTTTTTACCTATGGTTATAACTGCCTTCTTCTCTTCAGCCGTCAAAGAAAAGATGTAATCGCCACATTTAAGATTTTCTACATCGATGTCAACAATAATTAATTCGTTTTCGGGATGTGAATCGTAAGGAATCAGCTTGTTATAAGAATCCAATGTAATGATGGCAATGATTTCGTAATCTTCTGAAACTTGCTCAAAATTTTCAATATATGGCTTGCCACCCCAAATATAAAAATATGCAATGGTTGATAAAATCAATGTCAAAATAACCGAGGTAAGAATCAAAAGAGTTTTCTTCATATATTCACCGCCTTTTTATATTTTATCACCGAAGTAAGTGTTTTTCAAGGCATGCAAAATTCCCACCGATCGCTCGGTGGGAATTTTGTTTTATAAAGTCTTTTTGAAAATTATTATGTCCTTTAGAGTACGACTCTTACGGGATGCTTTTTTCTTTATTCTTCGTCAAATCCGTCGAGGAGAGATCCAAGGCGATCCTTTGGTTCATCGTTTTCCTCAATTTCTTTTTCATACGCGCTGCGAGCATCATATGCAGGTTCTTCCTCTTCTTCCTCATCATCTTCGTCAGAAAGAATCTGAGTTCCGCATATCTCACAGACAAGCTCCATTTCGCCGTTTCTTATCTGATCTTCGGTATAGCTGTATTCTGCCATACATTTTGGGCATACCAGCAAGTAAATATCTTCTTCAGGAGAATCAAAGAGCTCATCGAATCTGTCGTCATCGGCGTCGTATTCTTCGTACTCTTCCTCTTCAACATATTCTTCTCCGTCTTCTTCTCCGTCGTTATACTCCTCTTCGTCGATGTACTCTTCTTCATCAGTGTACTCTTCTTCGTCGACGTACTCTTCTTCGTCAGTGTACTCTTCTTCGTCAACGTACTCTTCTTCGTCAGCGTACTCTTCGGGTTCTTCGATATATTCCTCAGCTTCCTCGGGGATTTCTTCCGATTCTTCAACGTACTCCTTAGCTTCTTCAGTATATTCTTCAGCTTCGGGTACTATTATCATATCTTCATCGTCCGAAGGTTCTTCGTCTGCAATTTCTTCTGTTATTTCCTCGATTACTTCTTCTGTTTCTTCCTCCGAGACATCAAAATCTACTTCCACTTCTGAGGTTTCAGGAAAAAAATTCTCTTTCTCCTGCTCTTCCTCGTCAATCAGCTCTGTCAGATCTCGTTCTGTGCGCTCATTTTCTGAAATATCTGAAAAATCTCTGTTCAGCTTTCGGGACATTGCACTGAGAATATTGGCAGTCTCTTCCGAAGCTTTTTTCTGTGCTTCTTCCAGCTTACTGATCTTTACCAGAAGCTTTGCAAATATTTCCATATTCTCAGCTTCTACATCCTTGTCTTTATTATAAGTACTGATCATTTCATTGAGCTGCTGTACCTGGTATTCTGCATCAAGAGCGGTTCGCTCACTGTTGCGTGCAGCTGCAGCTCCGTTTTTAAGTCCTATTACCACAGCTCTGGCAGCAGGAATAAGCAGAAGTGCGGTGCAGATGCCTACAACAAGTCCCAATACTATGCTTCCGTTTTCGATTATGTTTGCCAAAAGGAAAAACATAAATACAGACACGGCAATTGCTCCTGCTGTCAGCATAAAGCCTATTAAACCGATCTGGTTCATATAATAGCTGCCCTGCGGTTCCTCAGGTGCACCGGCTCTATCTCTGTACCCCGGCTGAATATCACTGCTGGACAGTCCCGGGTTATACTTTCTCTGCTCTGTTCTTACGTCTCTGCCGCAATAAGGACATTTCATATCAGCAAACTCAAGCTCTTTTCCGCACTCCGGACATTTCTTTATCGATGTGTGTTTGTTGCTCCATTCATAATTTTTCACAATAATTCCCTCCATTGCAGGTTTTGATGGGGTATTTTTTCATATTTTTCTGAAAAATTTCCTACGACATAAAAACAGAATTTTCGCTTCTTTTCCTATTATAACAGGGGGATTGATCCCCCTGTTATGTGTAAACTATCAGTTGAGGACGCTGTCCTCAAGCACCTGAAAGGGGTTTTACCCCTTTACCCCACAAGTTTTTTGAAAAAAACTTGACTAAAAACTTTTTGGGTTATTCTTCGGTGGATTCAGTCTCTTCGATTTCGTCGAGTTCGTCTTCAATAGCTTCATCTCCGATGATCTCATCTTCACCGTCATCTTCGATCTCGCCCTTTTCGGCTTCTTCATCGTGAGGAACACGTGCAACTGCAACTATCTTCTGATCCTCGGGCATCTTCATAACTCTTACGCCCTTGCTGGGTCTTGCGCAAATGCGAATCTCACCGACAGCGATTCTGATAATAACACCTGCATCATTGATAATGATTATATCCTCATCTGTATCAACAACACGTACCTTTGCAACAGCACCGATCTCCTTGCGGTAATTTCTGATACCCATACCGCCTCTTGACTGCAGACGGTAATTTTCAGCGGGAGAAAGTCTGCCGAAGCCGTTTTCTGAAATGGTAAGCACCAATCCGCCCTCACGCAGAACTGCCATAGCAACAACATAGTCACCCTGGCGAAGCTTTATGCTTCTTACGCCTGCAGCGGTTCTGCCCATAACACGGACATCGTTTTCATCGAAGCGGATAGAATATCCCTCGTGAGTTGCAATAAGGAGATTCTTTGTGCCGTCAGTTATCTTTGTAGCGACAAGCTCGTCATCCTCATGCATAGTAAGTGCGATAAGACCTTTCTTTCTCACATTATCAAATGCAGAAAGTGAAGTTCTCTTTATAATACCGCTCTTTGTTATCATAACGACGTTGTTTTCACCGTCATAATCTCTCGGCAGGTGCAGCATTGAAACGACCTTTTCATCCTGAAGGAGAGGAAGGATATTAACAACGTTTGTGCCCTTTGATGTTCTTGAACCCTCAGGGATCTCATAGCCCTTGAGGCGGTATACTCTGCCGAGATTAGTAAAGAACATTACATAGTCGTGAGTACAGCCTATAAACATCTCTGTCGGAACATCTTCTTCTCTTGTTGCCATACCGGAAATACCTCTGCCGCCTCTGTGCTGAGTCTGGTAGGTATCAATCTTCTGGCGCTTGAGATAGCCGAAGTTAGTCATTGTGATAACGCAGTTTTCCTCTGCAATAAGATCTTCTGTATCCATTTCGCCTTCGATGGATGCTATTTCGGTTCTTCTTGCATCGCCGAACTTTCTTGCAATCTCGGTGAGGTCATCGGCTACGATTCCCTTCTGTCTCTCCTCAGAAGCTAGAATTTCGAGATAATCTGCGATCTTTTCGCGAAGTGCTGCAAGCTCATCCTCAAGCTTGCTCTTTTCGAGACCTGTGAGCTGTCCGAGACGCATATTGACTATAGCCTGAGCCTGAATATCGTCAAAGCCGAAGCGCTCCATCAATCTTTCCTTGCCTTCGCCGATGCTCTTGCTGGAACGGAGAATAGCGATAACTTCGTCGATAAAGTCAATAGCGATAATGAGTGCATCAAGGATATGCTCTCTGTCTTTTGCCTTACCAAGCAGGTAATTTGTGCGGCGGACAATAACATCAAGCTGGAATTTGAGATATTCCTCGATTATCTGCTTGAGAGTCAGTGTCTTAGGTTCGCCGTTTACAATAGCAACCTGGTTTACACCGAAGGTATCCTGAAGCTTTGTATATTTGAAAAGATTATTAAGTACAACATTGGGCTGTGCATCGCGCTTTATGTCGATGGTGATGCACATACCGCCGTCACGGTCAGAGGAATGGTCAGCAATATCGGAAATACCCTCGATTTTTTTCTCGTGTACCATTTCCGCAATGTGCTTTATAAGCTCTGCTTTATTTACCTTATAAGGCAGCTCGGTTACCTGAATTGAATAACGTCCGTTGCTCTTCTCGATAATTTCCGCACGTGCACGGACAATTATTTTACCTCGGCCTGTTGCGTAAGCCTGTCTGATACCTGAACGGCCCATTATAATACCACCGCCGGGGAAATCGGGTCCCTTGAGATGCTCCATAATATCGTCGAGAGTAGCATCGGGATTGTAAAGCACACACTTACATGCCTCAACGGTTTCATTAAGGTTGTGGGTGGGCATATTTGATGCCATACCGACAGCTATACCCATAGTACCGTTTACAAGAAGGTTTGGGAATCGGCTGGGAAGTACGGTAGGCTCTTTTCTTTCGTTATCGAAGGAAGGAATGAAATCTACAGTGTCCTTTTCGATATCGGTGAGCATTTCCATACTCATTTTGCTCATTCGCGCTTCAGTATAACGGTATGCAGCAGGGGGGTCACCGTCTATTGAACCGAAGTTACCCTGTCCCTCAACAAGGGTGTATCTCATAGAGAAATCCTGTGCAAGACGTACAAGAGCATCATAAACAGATGCGTCGCCGTGAGGGTGGTATTTTGCAAGCACGTTACCAACAGCAGATGCGCACTTCTTTGTGGGGCTGTCGGCAGTTATGCCTTCTTCATACATTGTGTAAAGAATTCTGCGGTGAACAGGCTTGAAACCGTCACGTACATCAGGCAGAGCACGAGACACGATAACAGACATCGAATAGTCGATAAATGCCTTTTTAAGCTCGCTTACTATGTCAATATTTGTTATGCGCGATTCTTCGCTGCTCTGTTCAGGTTCCAACAGCTCGCCGCCGTTGTTCTTCAGCTCGTCGCTCATTTATTTTCGTTCCTTTCGGTTGGGTTTTGTTTTCTTCTAAAGAGAAATTTACATTTCCCCTATCTTCATTTTTCCCTCTGTTTTAAATCGTCTGCCCATCCTTTTTCTGAGTCTTTCCGTTATAAAGCAGGCTGATTCATCATCAAGAAATCTTGCAGGTACGCAGTATATAAAGTTTCCATTCAGGCTATCCTGATATATCATTACGATACCTTTTTCAAACTCAACTGCTCTTGCAAGGTCCTTATATTTTTGGAAAAATATGTTGTATTCGTCTTTGAGAAAATCGGCAGAAAAACCTTCTTCGCCAAAAGAATAGCAGACTGTTCTTTCTTTTTCACCGTCAAAGGGTGCTGTACTTTCCGCCAGACTTTTCATCAATTCCTCTATATTGATGTTCCTATATCTGGGTTTCATCCTTATAAACAGATTTACTATCCCTATACCTGTAACCAATGAAAAAGCTATTCTAAACCCTTCACTTATCCCCAGTTCGTTGATCGCTATGCTTGTTGCACAGGCGATAAAGTAAAGAACAGCGGTTACTGCAAGACGAAAAATCAAATTAAGCGGATTCTTCAATTTATAATGCTTATTTTCAAGTATATACGATATGAAATCTGCTGTATCCTGCGTCATTGTGCGGATTTTTACTTCACAGTGACGTAAGGGGGGTTTATTACTTTTAGTTTTACTCATATAATAAATTACTGTTTGTATTTAATTATACATCCAGATTTGTTACATACTTGGCGTTCTGTTCAATAAAGAGTCTTCTGGGTTCTACCTTTTCGCCCATAAGAATGGAGAACATCTCACTTGCTATCTGAGCGTCCTCAACATTGACTCTCTGCATCAGTCTGACGGAAGGATCCATAGTGGTCTCCCAGAGCTGATCGGGGTTCATTTCACCAAGACCTTTATATCTCTGTACTTTTTCTGCTCCGCCGAGATCTTCGAGAATCTTGTCTCTCTGCTCATCGGAATATGCGTAGTATTTTGAAACTTTCTTTGCTATCTTATAATGCTTCTTTGAGGGGTCGTCAGGATCCTTTATACGCTTTACTGTAGCCTGTCCCTTAAGCTCCTCAAGTATTTTGTCACGCTCTTCATCGGAGTATGCGTCGTACTCCATCTTCTTTCCCTTTTTAGGAGTAATTTCATAAAGAGGAGGCTGTGCAAGATAAATATGACCTGCCTCTATAAGAGGTTTCATAAAACGGAAGAAGAATGTAAGAAGAAGAATTCTGATATGAGAACCGTCAACATCAGCATCCGCCATAATAACAACTTTATGATAACGGAGCTTATTAAGATCAAAATCTTCACCGATTCCGCAGCCGAGAGCCAGTACGACAGGTGTCAGCTTATCGTTGCCGTAAACCTTGTCGAGACGTGCCTTTTCGACGTTGAGCATTTTACCCCAGAGAGGCAGGATAGCCTGAGTCTGTCTGTCACGTCCGCCCTTTGCGGAGCCTCCTGCAGAGTCACCCTCTACGATGTAGATTTCACATTCTTCGGGCTTGTTGCTTATACAGTCGGCAAGCTTGCCGGGAAGTCTTGCAGAATCAAGTGCGCTCTTGCGTCGAACACTTTCCTTTGCTTTTCTGGCTGCTTCTCTTGCTCTCGCTGCCTCAAGGGATTTATTTACTATTGCTTTACCTACTGCAGGGTTTTCCTCAAGGTAGATTGCAAGATTTTTTGTTACACAGGCAGCGGTAAGTCCTCTTACTTCGGTATTTCCAAGCTTACCCTTTGTCTGTCCCTCAAACTGAGCCTCCATAACCTTTGCGGAGATTATACAGGTCAAACCTTCTCTGACTTCCTCACCGGTCAGATTTCGGTCGGCATCCTTGAGAAGATTGAACTTTCTTCCATAATCGTTGATGCAGCGTGTAAGTGCGGTTTTAAATCCGTCCTCGTGAGTACCGCCGTCGATAGTACGTACATTATTTGCAAAGGAATATGTATTATCGTTATAGTCGGTGTTGTACTGCATTGCTATTTCTATCTCGCACTGTGCCTCTTCGTCGGTCTTTTTGAGATAGATAACGTCATCGTGCAGAAGCTCTGCACCTGTCTTATTGTGAATGAAGGTTACAAACTCACGAATACCGCCTTCATAGTGGAAAACTTCTTTTCTTCCGTCCTCTGTACGATTGTCGGAAAGCTCGATATGTACACCTGCATTGAGGAATGCCTGCTCACGAAGTCTTGTTTCAAGAATTGAGAAATCATAAACAGTTGTTTCTCTGAATATTTCAGGGTCAGCCTTGAAAGTGACTTCGGTACCTGTTCTGTCGGTATCGCCTATAACAGTAAGACCTTCTACCTTCTTACCGCGTTCAAAACGCATATAATGGATCTTTCCGTCCTGATGTACTCTTACCTCAAGCCATTCGGAAAGAGCATTAACAACGGACGCACCAACACCGTGCAGACCGCTCGAAACCTTATAAACACTGTTGTTGAACTTACCGCCTGCATGAAGGATAGTGAAAACTACCTCAACTGCCGGCAGACCTGTTTTGCTCTGAATAGCAACAGGTATTCCTCGGCCGTCGTCGGTTACTTTTATAATATCCCCGTCCTCAATAGAGACAAGTATCTTATCACAGAAGCCTGCAAGGGCTTCGTCTATAGAGTTGTCCACTATCTCATATACAAGATGGTGAAGACCTCTGGGACCTGTTGAACCAATATACATACCCGGACGTTTACGGACAGCCTCAAGTCCTTCGAGAACTTGTATCTGATCGCCGCCGTATTCTACATTTTCAGGGTCGTTGCGGTCAAATTCGTGCTTTTCGTTCATTTCTGTCATTTGAATCAAACCTCAAATTCATTTGATTTTATCTATTAGTTTAAAAACAATAGTTACTGATTTATTAAATGAAATCTAAAATTTCATTTTTGATGCGGAACGCTTTTTGAGAGTTGCAGGTGAAAGCTGAGACAAATACACCTTTTCGCTGTTCACATCCTTGCATATTACAAAGCTTTTTGGCAGTTCATAAGATACGGCTGTTACCTTACCGTCCTTTTCTGCCTTATTTAAATATTCACGTGTCTTTTTTGATACTGTGGTATTATCAAGGTCAAAAATTCCTATAATATCACTTTCGCGGATTATAGTATCCTGTCCAAGATGCAGATACATTGTATCAGCTCCTTATATTTCCTCATCCTCTTCTTCTTCACCCTTGCTATAAAGGCTTCCAAAGGCGATATATATAAGACTTTCCAGAATACAGCTCAGTGCAAAAAGAACTACAGCCGCAATGCCAAATATAAGAATAAGCTCAACTATCATTGAAAAATCGCGGTTGTTCCAGCCGTAGAGAATGCTGATGGGGATAGATACAAAGAGCATAAATACTCCGCAGTAATAACACAGCTTTCTCACTGCACTGCACCAGCGTCTTGATTTTTCCTTGTCGCTGATGACGTATTCCACTATTTTTTTAGGTCCGTCATATTCTGTTAGCTTTTCTCCACATTTTTCGCATACTAATGCTTCATCCGGAAAACAAAATCCGCATTTTTCGCATTTTTTCATTAAAATATCATTCCTCTTTTTATCTGGAGCTGAAAACACCGTTTTCAACCTCAAATATGCTGCCCTTAGTCACCTTATTAAGTGCATCTTTATCACAACAGGTTATCAATACCTGCCAGCCCTCAAGCTTTGAAAGAAGAAATTTCTGACGTGAGGTGTCAAGCTCACTGAGAACATCATCGAGAATAGCTATTGGCATTTCTCCTGCTGTCGTGCTCATCATTTCTGCTTCTCCCAGCTTCAGAGCCAGTACACAGCTTCTCTTCTGCCCTTGTGAGCCGAACTGACGCACAGGCATAGAATCAAGACGTATATCTATATCGTCCCTGTGAGGACCGTAATATGTAAATCCAAGTGTCAGGTCGCTTCCTCTTCCCTCCTGCAGCTTTTTAAGAAGGGCATATTGATAATCTTCTTCACAGTCTGCTGCGTGACGGAAAAATGAACAAGCGTATTTTGCATCGAATATTTCACGTCCGTCAGATATTCCGTTGTATATGGAAGCTGCCTTTTCAGAAAGTTGCTGAAGATATCTGTATCTGGTTACTGCTATATGTGCTCCAAGCTGAGACAAATGATCGTCCCATATACTGAGCAGCGAGCCTTCTGCCATATTTTCCTTTATCTGTTTGAGCAGTGCATTACGCTGGCGCAATACCTTTGTATATCTGATGACAGTGTTTGTAAAACTTGGCTTCATTTGGCAGATAGAGCAGTCAATAAAGGATCTTCTGCCCTCTGCACCGCCTGTTACAAGCTTTACGTGCTCAGGTGCAAATACTATAGCACATAATGAGCCTATAAGATTGCCGGGCATAAGGTCCGGCACATCGTTGAGTGTGACAAGTCGTGCGTCCTGCCGTATTTTCATTTCCGCTGTCTGGTCACGGTCGTGGGAATAAAATTCCAGCTTAAGATCTGATGTCTTTGCGCCGAATTTTATCATATCTGCATTTTTTGCGCCTCTGAAGCTTTTTGCTCCCGTAAACATCCACAGCGCTTCAAGCAGATTTGTCTTTCCCTGTCCGTTATTTCCGCAGAATATATTTACAGTTGGGGAAAATTCTATTTCCGCACTTTCAATATTTCGGAAATTACTTAATTTTAGTTTATTGGCTTTCATACGGTTACACGAAGTTTTTCGCCTGTGCACTCTATCTCATCGTTGGGATAGAGCTTTTTTCCTCTTGCTGTGCAGACTTCGCCGTTAACTTTTACTCCGCCGCTCTGGATAAGCTGTTTTGCTTCTCCGCCGCTCTGGATACCGGCGAGTTTTAAAAAACTGTCAAGCTTTATAAATTCTGTGGTTATCTGGATTTCTCTCATAGAAATCTCCCTTATATTTATTATTGTCTCTTAGGCTGCTTTACAGGCATAAGATAGAATTCAAAATGATCGCCCTCACAGGGTGTGATTCGCATAGGCTCTTCACTGGTGCCAAGCTCTATTCTTGCTTCATCTGAATCCACCGCTCTGAATGCATCGAGAATATATTTATTTCTGAACCATATTTCTCTGGTATCAAAATCTATATCCTCTATCCAGCTGTCGTTTGCTTCACCTAAGTCGGAACGACATTCGAGACGGATAGCGCCTTCGCCGAAATAACATCTGACAGGCATATCTCCGTTTGAAAGAAGCATCAATGCCATTCGCTCGGAGCCTTCTATCATTCTGCCTACATTTATCTTTGCTTCTACATCAGGATTAAGTCGAAGCTTCGACACAGAACGGTAATCTATAAAGTTACCCTCAAGAACTCTTGAAAGCAATGTGTAATTACCCATACTGAACATTACGAATCTTCGGGCTATCATTACCTGTGCATCTGCTTCTTCATCAGAAAGCATTTTTTCTACCTCGGACAGTGTTTTTCCGGGTACAACAAATCCGCTTTCATTTTCGCTCTTTATCTGCTCGGTTCTGATTGCTACTCTGAAGCCGTCAAGAGCTACCAGTCTGAAGCATTCAAGTCCGATCTCAAACTTTACGCCTGTATAAATCGGCTGCATAAGATTATCAGAAATGCAGAATATTGTCTGATTAATCATTGAACGCAGTGTTCCCTGAGGAAGAGTAATCGCGTTTTCACAGTGGAAATCGGGAAGATCAGGGAAATCTCCTGCATTCATTCCTGATACTGTGAAAGAAGCACTTCCGGAGGTTACAAATATTTCGTAATTGTCCTTTACTTCTATAGTAACCTGATCTCCCGGCAGCTTGCGGATTATGTCGGCAAATATCTTTGCAGGGTGTATTACTATGTCACCCTCTTCTTTTATTACTGCCTCAATTGTGCAGGTTATTCCCATATCAAGGTTGTATCCGCAGAGATAAAGTCCGTCTGCGCGGTTTGCTCTCATAAGTATGCCTTCTATGGCTCTTATTGTAGACTTTGGCGATACGGCGCGGTAAACCTTTGACACTGCATCCTGCAGTGCGTTTCTTTCGCATATCAGCTTCATAGTATCATTCTTTCCTTATTGATTATTGGGATGCGGTTTTATCCGCTTTTTGTCAGATTATAAATAATCATATCATTATGATTATGATATAGTTTAGTAGAAGTAGTAGTAATGTCAGTTTTGGGGAAAACTGTCAAATTACGGCTTGTCTCTAAGGGGGATAGTCTGTGAGTTAGGGTTTAAAAGTTGTGTGATATATTGTCAGTAATTTAAGCTTGTCCTGCTTTTAAACATAATCCCCATTTTGTTAACCTTAGTTTAAGGTGAAATATGTGGAAAAACAGAGTTAAAAGTTTTGTCCACTTTTTCAAAAGTGGTGGGAGTTGAGAGGGCAAAGCCCTCTCATAGGGGTTCGGGGACGAAGATCCCGACTTTAAATACTTATATGACAAGTGGTTTTTCACCCACTTGTTTTTATTAATATAAAGTTGAGGCGTTGCCTCAAACTCCATTCAAGGGCTTTGCCCTTGAAAATCCCACAAACCTTTGAAAAGGTTTGATCTAAACTTTTACTATTATTTTTAAAATAATTGTTCCACGTGAAACATCAGGAGTTTGTTCTGATGTTTCTGATTATATCGTCGATCCTTGTTTTGAAATCGGGCTGCGATTTCATTTTAGCTTCAATCTGATTTACAGAATAGATAACTGTAGTGTGATCTCGGCTTGTGAATTTGTCCCCTATTTCCTTGTATGTAAGATCGGTGACCTGTCTAATTATGTACATAGCAGACTGACGAGCAAGAGGAATATTTCCGCTTCTCTTGTTTGAGCGGATATCATCGGGAGACACATCAAATGTTCTCGATACCTCTATCATAACTCTGTCTATTGTTACAGGAACAGGCTCTACATCATTGAGTATGTCTTTGATGGCATTCTGTGCTGTAATGATATTGGGCTTGTCCTTTTCGATCATTGAAAGCACGCTTATCTTTTTTACAACGCCTTCGATCTGACGGATGTTGTTCTTGAGCTTTTCTGCGATGAATACACATATATCGTCGCCAAGCTCAATGCCCATATCCTGACCTTTGCGCTTGATAATTGCCATCCTTGTTTCAAAATCGGGAGGCTGGATATCAGCGAGGAGTCCGTTTTCAAAACGTGTTCTCAGTCGTTCATCGAGAGATGCTATCTCTTTGGGAGGACGGTCAGAAGTGAGAACTATCTGATTTCTCTCCTGATAGAGAGCGTTGAATGTGTGGAAGAATTCTTCCTGTGTGCTGTCCTTGCCGCCGATAAACTGAACGTCGTCTACAAGCAGTACATCGACCCATCTGTATTTTGCTCTGAATTCGGACATACTCTTGTTTTTAAGAGAATCGATAAGCTCTATTGTAAACTGATCGCCCTTTATATAAACAATATTTGCGCCGGGGTTCTTTTTGAGAATCTCATTTTTTATAGCAAAAAGCAGGTGAGTTTTTCCAAGTCCGGAATTTCCGTAAATGAAAAGGGGGTTGTATGCGTTGCCGGGATGCTGAGCTACAGCTGATGCTGCAGCAAATGCAAACTGGTTGGAAGAACCTACGATGAAATTTGAAAATGTGTATTCATCGGCATCGTTCTTTTTTGCAGTCTTGTTTTCGTTTGCGTTTGAAAGCTCGGAAGGTATCTGAATTTTTGCGATGAGAGGAAGACCTGTAACATTTCTGACAGCGTCCTCTATCTGAGGGATAAACATATCGACTACGGTTGTTCTGATGAAATTGTTCGGTGCAAGAATAACAAATTCTCCGGAACGAATTTCAACCGCAGAAAGAGGCTTTATCCAGACTTCATATGTGACTTCCGCAATGTTCATCTGAAGTATGTCATTTATTTTGACCCACAGGTCGTGAATTGAATCCATAATAAGTGTTTAACAGTCCCTTCAAGTATTGGTTGCTTATGAAATTTCAGCACGTTCCCACAAGTGCTGTATCCTATTTCCATAACTATAATATAATAACATATAATTGTAAATTTTTCAAACAAACAGCCCTCAAAATAGGGGCGAAAAAACCCCGTGTTTTCTATATATAATGACGAATTTTTAAAAAAATAAAAAGCCAATATATTGTACAATATTATAGCATGTATTCTAAGTCTTGGGGAAGCAGACGAAAATTAACCCAAAATATCGCATAGTGCCAATGATTGAGCCGTTTTTTTAATAAAATAATTACTTGACATAAAGGCTACTTTTCGTTTATAATGCACCTTAGCAATGTGTGCGCACAGTTGACGGCTTTCGTTTTTGCCGTCGCACGTTCGGAAAGGAGGACTGCAATAATGTGGAGAACATATCAGCCTAAGAAGCTTCAGAGACAGAAGGAGCACGGTTTCCGTAAAAGAATGTCAACGAGGAACGGCCGCAAGGTGCTCGCTCGCCGTCGTGCGAAGGGCCGCAAGACTCTCAGCTACTAAGCTATTATTAAAGGCCGCGTCTGAGCGGCCTTTTTAACTTTTAGCAAGTTTTGAACAAATTTATTGCTTTTTCGACTGATTGGGTGATTTTTTAAATGGACGCACTTGTAACAATGAAAGAAAATTATGAATTCAGGCGCGTTTATGAGAAGGGAAAAAGCGCTGTTGACGGAATACTTGTCACCTATTGCTTCAAAAGAAAACACGGCAGCGGTTTAAGGTTCGGTTTTACTTCAGGTAAAAAGATCGGACACGCTGTTGAAAGAAATCGGGCGCGTAGAGTTATGCGCGCTGCTGCCCGTAATCTTTTTTCTTCTATGCAGGGTGATTGGGATATCGTTTTTGTTGCCCGCACTTCTACCTCAAGAGTTAAAAGCACAGATGTGGAAAAATCAATGAAGAAACATTTAAGAAAACTCGGTATATTATTATGAAACGTGTATTGATCGCACTCATTCGTTTCTATCGAAAAAGAATTTCACCCCTTAAGGCTCCCTGCTGTAGATTTACTCCCACCTGTTCACAGTATGCGATAACTGCAATAGAGCGTTTCGGAGCGATAAAAGGCACAGGTATGGCTATCTGGAGAGTCCTGCGCTGCGCTCCCTGGCATCCTGGAGGATATGATCCTGTTCCGGAAAAAAAGTCCAAAAATAAACATAATAAATGTTGCAGCAAGAAACTAGAAGATGAGACAGAAAACAATGATTTAAACGCCGATATTTTTACTTCTACTACCTGCGGCGATAATGATGTGAATGATGAATCAACTACAGAAACTGAGTAAATCTACCTTTATTTTGTAATAAATTCTACTTATATTACTTATTGTATTACAAAAATATCTTTATTTATGCAGTTTATGTTGGAAAACTGCATTGTTCGATTCGAATATGTATAACTGCGATTACCTGATTTACTTCCATGCAGATTATTCGAAATTGTACTCCAACACACATTAAAATTGAAAATAATGTTTCACATTATAATTTGAAATTTCAGGTATGAAATTTCTGCACGGGTATCAAATTAATAAATTGATACTATTTATACTATGAAAGGAGCGAAGAGCACGGCTTTTATATTATAGTATAAAAGAATTCGTGCCTACGTATTTTTAAAATGTGCAGTGGTGATTCCGGTATCTTAAGCTGGCTTGGCAGTATGTTTGGTTACCTGCTGTTCGGCTGCTACAAGGTTATGTTCAGCAACTTCGGTCTGGCTATTATTCTTTTTACAGTTCTTACCAGACTTCTGATGTTCCCTATGACCATCAATCAGCAAAAGTCAACTGCTAAAATGCAGAGACTTCAGCCCCGAATCAAAGAGATTCAGGATCGTTACAGAAATGATAAGGAAAAAATGAATAATGAGCTTATGGCTCTTTATCAAAAGGAAAATTACAACCCCTCAAGCGGTTGTCTTCCTATGCTTATCCAGTTTCCTATTTTTATGGGTCTTTACTATGCACTTCGTTCCCCTCTTACCCATACCTTCCATTACAGCAAGGATAAGATAAATTTCCTTATTGAAAAGCTCGTTCCCGATAAGGTAGGCGATTATTACAATCAGATTTACCTTATTGATAAGGTAAAGAGCCTCAATCTTTCCGGTAAGCTTGATGAAATTACTACAAGACTTTATGTCGAACTTAACAGTGCAGCTGTAAGTCTCGGAAACATTGTATCCGGTTCTGATCTTGTATCTTCCGCAGATTCTGTTGTTTCTTCCGGCGATCTTGCAGTAAATTCCATTACAGGTGCTGCAGCAAATGTTGCATATGCTGATCCTAAGATTTTTGCAAATGCAGCTGATCTCGCAGAGACAGTAAATGGCATCAACGAAATTTCTGGAAGCTTTAACTTCCTAGGTCTTGACCTTCTTGCTACCCCTACTCAGGACAAGCTTAACATTATAATTGTTATTCTTGTATTTGTAACTTCTGTTGCAAGTATGTTTCTCACAAATAAGATCAACGGTGTTAAGAATGCCGGCGGCGCAGGCTGCAGCAATCCTATGACTATGGGCGTTGGTATGGGTCTGTTCTCTGCATTTATCTCCTATTCCGTACCTGCTGCTCTCGGTTTCTACTGGATGTTCGGCAGCATCATAAGCCCCGCTCAGTCCTGGATCGTTCAGAAGTTCTTTAATGCGAATATTCTCAATTCCAAAGCCGAAGCTCAGCGTGTAGCAAGACTGAGAATTGATGAAGCCGCTATTATTGAGGATATTCAGAAGCGCAAAGGTAAGAGAGAATTCCCCCCTGTTGAACCCTCTGAAAACGACAAGATTTCTGCAGAAAAAGAAGATTCTGCATCAAAGAACAGCAAGAAAAAGAAGAAGAACAACAGTAATAATAACAATAATAACAGCTCCAATTACCAGGGTAAAAAGAAAAACTGATAAATTAGAAGGTGTAAAATTTGATTAGAGAAGCTATTGTAGAGGCCGAAACTACGGATAAGGCCATACAGCTTGGTGCTGACCAACTTGGTTTAAGCAAGGATGAAGTCAGCGTAGAAGTTCTTGAATATCCTACTCCTAAAAAGTTTGGTTTGTTTGGCGGTTCTCTGGCTAAGGTCAGAGTTTATGTTGAGACTGATGAACCGGATCCTGTAGAGGAAGAAGAAGAGGAAGAAATAATTCCCGAAGCTCCTGCAGAAGAAATCGTTTATGATGTTTCTGATGCAGAGGAGATTGAGGAAGAAGAAACTGAAGCTGAAGAAGTTAAGGATATCACATCTTATTCCGAAGCTGCTCAGGTTGCTTACAATTACCTTGACACTATCCTCAAGGGTATGGGTCTTAACAATGCATCAATTAATATGACCGAGAAAGAGGATGGCGCTGTCCTTGAGCTTGTAGGTGAAGGTCTTGGAACTGCTATCGGACGCAGGGGTGAAAACCTTACCGCTATGCAGTATCTTGTAAGTCTCGCTGCTAACAATAACCGTGAAAACTATTACAGAATCTCCATCAACATCGGCAACTACAGAGAAAAGAGAGAGCAGGCTCTTGAAAAACTTGCAAATAAAGTTGCAGCACGTGCTCTGAAGATCAATAAGAATCTTGCTCTTGAGCCTATGAACCCCTATGAGCGCAGAATAGTTCACACTATCGTACACGATATTGAAGGTGTAAACAGCTGGTCTGTCGGCGAAGATGCAAAGCGTCACGTTGTTATAGGTCCCGAAGGACTTGATGAAGGTGCTGACGGCCTCGTATTCAACGCTAACGGCGGCAGAGGCGGAAATCGTGAAGGCGGATATAACCGCGGTGGCTATAGAGGCGGAAATCGCGGTGGCTACAGAGGTAATTCCAGAGGCGGTTACAACCGAGGCGGAAATCGCGGCAGTTATAATCGCGGCGGATATAATAAGAGCAGCTATGCTGCTCCTACAAATACTGCTCCCAAGAGTGACTACAGCGGTTCACTTTACGGCAGAATAGAAGTTCCCAAGAAGAACAACGACGAAGAATAAAATATTAAAAGCTCCATACAAAAGTATGGAGCTTTTTCCTTTCCTCTCCCCTGTATTTCAGAATGTTTCACGTGAAACATTCTGAATTTTTATCTTGTAATAATAATTTATATATTAACAAGGTAATCATAATAGAATCTTAAACTTTGAGGGCTTCATAGCCATTGACTTAGTTTTTACAAAATTTTATAATATAACTACAATAAAATACAGAAAAGAGAGATGGATTAATATGACAAAAAGAATTATTGCTTTGGTTATTTGCTGCATATCGATTTTCTCGATAATGCTTATTACAGGATGTTCTGCTGAAAACAGCAAAACAGCAATGGACGCATTTGAGAAATATGCAAAAGCTCAGGATGATGTAGATGCAGATACATTGCTTGCTCTCGTACCCGAGGATTTGAAAAATTATATTAGAAATAAGTATATCGAATCCGGATCCGCAGAAGAGAAAGTAGAAAAAGCAATTAAGGAAGAATTCGAGCCTCTTGTAAATAGAATGGATTTTGCATTATTTTATGCACCGGATAAGAATTTTAAGGACGCTTTCTCATTTAAATATGAAGTAACCGGCAAGCACGAGGCAACAAAGGATGAAGTCAAGGTACTAAACGAATATGTAAAGAACAAGATGAAGTTCGAAAACGACATTGAAGATGTTGTAGTAATGAAGAGTAAGCTTACTGTAACAGCTCAGAAGGACGGTAAGGAGTTTTTAAGCGGCGGTTACAGGGTTGGTTTTTGTTTGAAAATAAACGGTGAATGGTATTATTTTGAGGAAACAAGAAATACTGCTGAATTGTGGCGCACTGCAGATGGTCTTGATGTAATTGACCAGGTAGAATGGATCGCAAAATTTATAAAGGGCTGATAAAATAATTTAAGCAGCAGAGAAGATATTATCTTCTCTGCTGCTTTTATAATGAAAGAACCATAAATACATCTGATCTTACTGCATTATTATATCGTTCTGTGTACTTAAATCCTATTTTTTCGTAAAGCATCAGTGCCCTGGTGCTTGTAGACAGGGTATCAAGGAACATTCTCTTATAAGAGCTGTTTTTTGCATAGTCAATTGCAGTGGATATAAGTTTATAGCCAAGCCTCTTCCCTTGATATGCATCAAACAGGTAGAGACTTTTTAATTCGCAGTCTGAATCGTTGATTTTGCGTAATGCGACAGTTCCGATTAATTTATCATCGTCGAAGAGACACCACAGTTTTTCAAAGTTGTTTTCTATATCCTGAAAGCTTTTATGCTGCATCTGCAGATTAAAGCATCGACCTGATTCGGGAAGACACTTTTCAAAAAAATCAAATAATTGTGTTTTGATTTCAGCTTTGTATAATTCTATAGTATACATTATGTTGTTTTCCTCTTTAAATAAGATAATTATATTATAATTGATGAATGCAGAAAATCAATATGCCGTATTTGACAAATAAACATACTGTATATGGTTAGGTTGTAAATTATAGCGATGCGTGGTATAATAATCAGATAGAATAAGGCAAATTTATCGGGAGTGAGCAGTATGGCGGAATATTACAGCACTATAGCAGCAATTGCAACTGCACAGGGGCTGGGTGGAATAGGAATAATAAGGGTGTCAGGCGACAAGGCATATGAGATATGTTCAAAGGTATTTAAGTCCGCTGACGGTTCAGATATCCAAACAGCAAGAGGCTATACAGCGAAGTTTGGATATGTATATTCTGAAGGTAATGTTGTAGACGAAGCTATTGCTCTTTTCTTCCGCGCACCTAAAAGTTATACAGGTGAAGATGTTGTTGAGCTCCAGTGTCACGGAGGAAGCTATGTCCTCTCCCTCATTCTTCGCGCTCTTATTGATGCAGGTGCAAGCTATGCTCAGCCCGGAGAATTTACTCGCCGCGCTTTTGAAAATTCGCGGATATCTCTGACAAAAGCCGAGGCAGTAATGGACATAATTAACGCCTCAAATAACGTTTCTCTTCGTCAGGCTATGGCAGCATCTGAAGGACGTACGGCTGCTCAGATAAGAGAGATTCTTTCTGAAATGACATCTATAACCGCACAACTTGCAGTGTGGGCAGACTTTCCCGAGGACGATGTACCGGCAGTAGATACTGAGAATCTTAAAATACAATTGTATCAATTAGATACTAAGTTGACGAATATAATCTCTCAGTCCGAATTAGGAATTATTTCGCGTGAGGGTGTAGCGACTGTTATTGCTGGAAGACCTAACGTCGGAAAATCCTCATTGATGAATATGCTGGCAGGATGTGAGCGGTGTATCGTTACTGATATACCCGGTACGACGAGAGATGTAATAGAGGAAAAAATTAACGTTGGCGGTACAATTTTGAGGATCTCTGACACAGCAGGATTGCGTGAAACAGGAGATATTGTCGAGGCAATCGGCGTAAAAGAGGCTAAAAAACGTATAGAAAATGCCCAGCTGGTGCTTGCTGTCTTTGACGGCTCAGAGGAGCTTACCGAGGACGATACAGAATTGCTTGATATGCTCGAAAGCCGCATAGCTATCGCAATAATTAATAAATCCGACAAAGAACAGAAAATAAACGAACGGTATATAAAAGATAAAAAATTACAAATTGTATATATTTCTGCTAAAAATAATGAGGGTTTGGAGGAACTGGAGAACGCTATAAAACATATTCTCGGCACTACATCTATAGATGTAACTTCCACTGCCCTTGCCAATGAGCGTCAGCTGGACGCTGCACGCAGAGCTCTTGAAAATCTGCAGATGGCAAAGCAGGATTTTGAATTTGGTATGACTCTTGATGCAGTTACAGTAGGAATGGAAAATGCGATTTCCGCTCTGCTGGAGCTTACGGGAGAAAGTGTAAGCGAGAAAGTACTTGATGAGGTTTTCTCAAAGTTCTGTGTCGGTAAATAAAGAAGTGTTAATTCATATTATATAAATAGTATCAATATACAACACACGAAAGGAATCGTGCAATGGAATATCAAGCCGGAAAAATCGATGTTGCTGTTGTAGGCGCAGGACACGCAGGAATAGAAGCTGCCCTTGCTTCCGCGCGCCTTGGCTGCAATACTGTGATATTCACTATCAATATGGATTCAGTGGGAAATCTTCCCTGCAATCCGTCAATAGGAGGAACTGCCAAAGGACATCTGGTTCGTGAGATCGATGCTCTTGGCGGAGAGATGGGAAAGGCTGCTGACATGTGCACCCTTCAGAGCAGGATGCTTAACAGAGGAAAAGGTCCTGCAGTTCACTCACTGCGCGCACAGGTTGACCGCAGAAAATATTCTGCCTGCGTAAAGCAGATTCTTGAAACTCAGAAAAATCTTCTGCTCAGACAGGCGGAAGTAACCCAGATCAGACGTAATGGTGATGAGTGGGAAGTAGTAACAAAGCTCGGTGCTGTTTGGAAAACCAAAGCAGTTATCATTGCTACAGGTACTTATCTGGGCGGCAGAATATTTGTAGGCGAGGAAAATTACGCAGGCGGACCTGACGGTATGTTTGCTGCAACAGAGCTTACAGCTTCTCTTCTTGAACTTAATATACCTCTCCGCCGATTTAAGACAGGAACTCCTGCGAGAGTTTTAAGGAGCAGTATAGATTTTACAGATCTTGAGATCCAGGAGGGGGACAAAAAAGTAGTTCCGTTTTCTTATTCTACCGAAATTCCTCCTGAGAATACTGTCACCTGCTCTGTTGCCTGGACAAACGACAAAACTAAAGAGGTTATTCTGGCAAATATGAGTCGTTCTCCCCTGTACGGCGGTGAGATCAAAGGCGTCGGACCGAGATATTGTCCCAGTATTGAGGATAAGATAGTCAGATTCTCTGAAAAAGAACGCCACCAGTGCTTTATCGAGCCCTGCGGAGCGAATACTGAGGAAATGTATCTTCAGGGTTTGTCCACTTCTCTTCCGGAGGATGTACAGATCGCACTCTATCGCACAATGAAGGGTCTTGAAAATGTACAGATAATGCGAAGCGCATATGCAATTGAATATGATTGCGTTGACCCCACTGCATTAAAGCCGACATTGGAATTTAAGGATTTACCGGGACTTTACGGTGCAGGACAGTTTAATGGCTCTTCAGGATATGAAGAGGCAGCGGCACAGGGGCTGGTTGCAGGAATTTCTGCTGCAAGAAAGATTCAAGGCAAGGAAGAAATAATATTCGAGCGCAGCGGAAGCTATATAGGTACGCTAATCGACGATCTTGTAACCAAAGGAGTTACAGATCCTTACAGAATGATGACTTCCCGTTCTGAATACCGTTTGATTCTCAGACAGGATAATGCTGACAGACGATTGACTCCTCTCGGCAGAGAAATCGGTTTGATAGATGATGAACGATGGGAAAAATTTAATAACAAGCTCTCTCTTATTGAGGAAGAATTAAAAAGAGCAAACAGCACGGTATTTTCGCCCGGTAAGATAAATGACCTGCTTACTCAGTGCGGTTCAACCCCTGCAAATTCGGGTGTGAGACTGGCTGATCTTGTAAAAAGACCCCAGCTGAGCTATGATTTGCTGAAAAGTGTAGATACAGAGCGTCCCGATCTGCCGGAAGATGTATTTGAACAGGTTGAAATAGAGCTCAAATACGAAGGATATATTAAAAAGCAGCTTGAGGCTGTGGATAAGATGAAGAAACTTGAAAACAAAAAGCTGAGTGCGGATATAGATTATCAGCAGATCGAGGGACTCAGACTTGAGGCGAGAGATAAACTAAACCGCATCAAGCCTGCTTCCGTAGGTCAGGCTTCAAGAATTTCGGGCATCTCCCCTGCTGATATTCAGGTTTTGCTTATCTGGCTTAAAAAAAACGAGGTGATGAGCGATGATAGATAAGAGTTTACTCAAAAACGAGGCTGAAAAGATTGGTATTTCCCTTAATGATGAAATGCTCGAAAGATTCGATACATATGCACAATTTCTTGTTGAGACAAATAAAGTCCAGAACCTTACCCGTATAACTGAGCCGGATGAGATAGTAATTAAGCATTTTGTTGATTCTTTGACCCTGTTGACAGTATATAACGTCCCTTCCGGTGCGAAGGTTGCCGATATCGGTACAGGCGCAGGATTCCCCGGTGTTGCGCTTAAAATCGTACGACCTGATATAGAGCTCACTCTTATTGACTCTCTCGGCAAAAGAATAAACTTTTTAAATGAGCTTTGCGACAAGCTGGGTTTTTCTGCCGAGACCTACCATCTTCGTGCAGAAGAGGCAGGCCTGAAAGCCGAGCTGAGAGAAAAATTTGATGTAACCACAGCCCGAGCAGTTGCAAGACTTAATATTTTATGTGAGTATTGTATTCCTCTTACAAAAACAGGCGGTGCTTTTATCTCTATGAAGGGTCCCACAGGCTCTGAGGAAGCGGATGAAAGTGTAAAAGCTTCAGACATTCTCGGAGGAAAGATAAAGAGTGTAAATAAGCTTACTCTTTCAGACAGCAGTGAGCGTCAGATAATAATTATTGATAAGATTAGCTCAACACCGTCTAAATATCCCCGTCACGGCGGTAAAATATCAAAAAATCCATTATAAATAGTATGGACGAACTGCGGTTCGTCCATATTTATCTAAAGGAGCAATTATTATGATAATCAGAAATATGAATTTATCCGATTATGAGAAGGTTTATGCATTATGGCTGTCCTGCAAGGGTATGGGACTCAATGATGTTGATGATTCAAAAGATGGTATTGAACGCTATCTTAAAAGAAATCCTGACACCTGCTTTGTAGCAGAAGAAAACGGTGAAATTATCGGAGTGATTCTCTCAGGTAATGACGGAAGAAGAGGTTTTATTCACCATACTGCAGTAAGTCCCGACCACCGCAACAAGGGAATAGCTGCTGCATTGGTTGAAAAGGCAATGAGCGCACTTGAAAGCCTTGGAATTACTAAGGTTGCTCTTGTTGTGTTTGAGAGAAATGAAGTTGGAAATGCTTTTTGGGAAAAACAAGGCTTTACTGAAAGAAATGACCTTGTTTACAGAAACAAGCAAATCAAAGAGCTTGTAAGAATGGATACATAAAATATTTTAACCGTTTCCCTATTGCGACATATTATTTCGATTGGATGAGATATAATATAGTCATAGATTATGAATACGCCATAGCCCTTTACATAGATATCCCCATAATTCCCACTCCACCATTGCAAAAGAAAGACCGTTCGGCAAAGTATATTGCCGAACGGTCTTTCTTTAAAAGGAAATTGTTTCACGTGAAACAATTGGATTGCTAAAAGCCGAAAATCTGAAAAATAAACAATACAATTGGTGCAAATTCAGTAGTTTTTCTTTTAATATCTCTTCCATTTTATAATATGATGTGATAAAATAAAAAGGTACAGATAAAAGATTTCACCCATAGAAAGGATGAAAGTATCTTGGGTAAAATAATAGTTGTAGCAAATCAGAAGGGCGGAGTCGGAAAAACCACTACAGCTGTCAACCTTGCGGCAGCCCTTGGACTGAGAAAGAAGAAAGTGCTTCTTGTGGATATAGATTCACAGGGAAATGCCACAACAGGATTGGGAGTAAAGAAGAGAGACACAGCTAAGAAGACATCCTACGAAGTTCTGATAGGTAAAATTCCTGCAAAGGAAGCTATTTCAAAGACAGATTGGGACAACCTTTGGGTCATTCCTGCAAGCATTGATTTGAGCGGTGCAGAAATCGAACTCATTGATCTTGAGAATCGTGAAATGTTTCTTAGAAACGCACTTGCCCCTATTCGCAGCGAGTTTGACTATGTGATAGTTGACTGTCCCCCGTCTATGGGGTTGGTTGACATAAATGCTCTTTGCGCAGCTGACTCGATACTTATTCCCCTACAGCCTGAATTTTATTCTCTGGAGGGTCTGGCTCAGCTCACAAATATCATTTCTAAGGTTAAAAGAGGTTTCAATCCGAACCTCGAAATTGAAGGAATACTGCTTACAATGTTTGATGGAAGACTGAATCTGACAAACGATGTTGTGGAGGAAGTAAAGAAGTATTTCCCAAAGCAGGTGTTCAAAACTGTGGTTCCCAGATCTGTCAGATTGGCAGAAGCACCCAGCTACGGCAAGCCCATCGGCTATTTTGACAAGCGCAGCAGAGGTGCTCAGGCATATGATGACCTTGCCAAGGAGATAATAAAGCACAACAACAGGAAATAATATATAAGGAAATTTACAAGGAAGGAAGATGAAAAAATGGCAAGAGAACGCGGATTGGGCGACGGTATCGGCGCTCTGATTCACGACAATACCTCAGACAGCAATATTACCACACTGCCGCTGTCTCAGCTTGAGCGAAATAAGCTGCAGCCCAGACGTGAATTTGACCAGGCGTCTCTCTCTGAACTGGCTGACTCCATAACTCAGCTCGGTGTTATACAGCCTATACTGGTTCGCCCCATACCCGGCGGCGGATATCAGATAGTAGCCGGTGAGCGCCGTTTCAGAGCTGCTCAGATGGCAGGACTCAAGGAAGTTCCCGTTATTATCCGTGAAATGGACGATCGCGAAACTGACGAGGTTGCACTGGTTGAGAACCTGCAGAGAGAGGATCTCTCACCTATAGAAGAGGCGCTGGGCTACGCACGTCTGATGAACGAGTACAGTATGACTCAGGAGGATGTTTCACGAAGAGTCGGCAAGGCGCGCTCGACTATAGCGAACTCGGTCAGACTTCTTGATCTGCCTGATGCAGTGCAGCAGATGCTTAACGACGGAGATATTACAACAGGTCATGCAAGACCTCTTTTGGGACTTTCAAATGATGAGGAGATCAACAGAATTGCATCACTTATCACCGCCAGAGGACTTAACGTCCGCGATGTCGAAAGGCTTGTAAGGAAAGAAAAAGAGCGCAAGGCTGAGGCGGAGCAGGAGAGCAAAAAAGAAACAAAACCCAAGCAGATGACAAGCCGTCCGAAGTATATTGAGGAGCTTGAGCTGGCAATGCGCACCGAGCTTTGCAGAGGAATTACCATTACCGAGACAGGAAATCAGAAGGGCACACTCACCATTGAGTACAACTCTTATGAGGAGCTTGGAGATATGGCAATGAGGCTTGCAGGAAACAAATAGTAATATTGAATGTAAATATTACAAATTTTTCGACATACAATTATTACGTAACGAAATATACAAAATAAAAATTACATTATGTATATGAGATAACGGAAAAATAATGAAGAAAAGCTTTCGTAAAAGCCTGTGAAAAAATCCGAAAAGAAATATTTAATAAGTTCTGACATAAAATGTCAAAATGATACATAATAAACCAGTAAAAGGGAGTAATAATAATGTTAGACATCAATCTTATCCGCAACGATGCACAGATGGTAAAGGACGCACTTAACCGCAGAAACGGCGACTACACCGAGGCAATCGACAACATTCTTGAGATCGACAAAAAGCGCCGCGCACTTATGACCGAAGTCGAGGGAATGAAGGCTCAGCAGAATGCTGTTTCCAAGAAGATCCCCCAGATGAAGAAAGCAGGCGAGGACACCACCGAGATTATGAAGGAGATGAAAGATCTCTCCGACAAGATCAAGGAAGGCAACGACGAGATCTGCAAGCTCGACAACGAACAGCGCGAGCTTCTCCTCTCCGTTCCCAATCTTCCCGATGAAAGTGTACCCACCGGTGCTGACGATGCAGACAACGTAGAAGTTCGCCGCTGGGGTGAGCCCAAGCAGTTTGACTTCGAGCCCAAGGCTCACTGGGATATCGGCGCTGCTCTCAACATCCTCGATCCTGAGGCTGCTGCAAAAGTTTCCGGCGCAAGATTTACCTTCTACAAAGGTCTCGGTGCGAGACTCGAGCGTTCTATCATAAACTACTACCTCAACACCCACACCGAGAACGGCTACACCGAAATGTTCCCTCCGTTTATGGTAAACCAGAAAGCTATGGAAGGAACCGGTCAGTATCCTAAGTTTGTTCAGAACGAGGGTGCTTTCCACGTTAACAACAACGACTTCTATCTGATTCCTACTGCTGAGGTTCCTGTGACCAATTATCACAGAGAAGAGATCTTCGCTGCTGAGGATCTGCCCAAGAAGTACTGCGCATATTCTGCTTGCTTCCGTGCAGAGGCAGGTTCCGCAGGCCGTGATACACGTGGTCTCATCCGTCAGCATCAGTTCAATAAGGTTGAGCTCGTTAAGTTCTGCCGTCCTGAGGACAGCTGGGATGAGCTTGAGAGTCTCACCCGTGACGCTGAGCGCGTACTCCAGGGTCTCGGTCTCCCCTACCGCGTAGTTTGCCTTTCCAGCGGCGACCTTGGCTTCTGCTCTGCAAAGACTTACGATATCGAAGTCTGGATGCCTTCCTACGGCAGATATGTTGAGATCAGCTCCTGCTCCAACTTTGTAGATTATCAGG
>JAZUPB010000050.1:0-2874 GCA_045604965.1 Acutalibacteraceae bacterium | reverse complement strand
ATCAACATTATTTTGTCGTTATGCTCTGTCTTTTGTATATTTATGCAACCTGCTCTGAAATCATCGTATATCAGACAGTATCAGAATGGCAAGCGAAAATGCCTTGGTATACTGATTACATCGGGAATTTGTACGGCTTTTCCCCTCTTTGCTGTATTATGCTGGCTGCCGTCACTTTTCTTTGCACTTACCCATTTCGACTTGTGGGGAATTCTGTTTGTTGCATTGCCAATTATCAGCCTTATCGTCGGTATTGTATATTTCAAAAATTTCATAACAGATATGGAGATTTTCAAAAAATCAGAAACAAATCAACAATAAATCAAAGCGGACATTCTCGGATGTCCGTTTTTTCTGCCATAACGCAAAAAAGCGGACAGCATTTCATTCTGCCGTCCGCATTTTAGGGATTGGTATTGCTCCACCAACTAAACCTTGCCAAAAAGACGAAGGCAAAAAGGAAATTTATCAAGGAAGAAAAACGCAGGAATGCTACCGCATTTCAAGCTTTTCTGACGCAGAGAAATTTTCTTTATGTCGAGTATTTGCCGGTAAGGTTTAGTTGGGGGAGCAATATTATATTTACTTACGCTAATGGTCTTTTCTGTGCATTCCAACGGTCGTATCCTTGGGCATATCCACTTTTTATATTTTCAAGAGGGATTATGTAAACTTCAACATCTCTGAATTTCTGCGGATTTCCCTTTACAAAAAATCTGACACCAAATTGTTTTTCATATTCAAGCTTTCTTCGCTTTGTATAAGGAAGATTCTGATTAACAGCGGGTGGAATCTCGAAATCTCTATCCTCCCACCAAAGGACGCAGCTTCCGTCACTTCTTTTTCGCTTTTCAAGGGTAATAGGGACGATTTTACAGTTTTCACTGCCGTAACAGCTTTCAAATGTAGCATTATATATTATAACATCATCGTTTTCAATATAATCACCTGTGAACATTATGGCAACGCCCTTAGAACGTCCTCCTTTGTTGTTTACAAATACTACTGAATTTATATCAGCTTTGCATGGAGTAAGACTGTACAAATTTATATGCAGATTAGCGGGTTCTTCCTCTGATATTGGTAACAAAGAAAAATAAAGCTTAGTCAAGCAGTTTTTATCAACATCTTCTGTATAGTCTGCTTCAAAGAGGCATTGTTCCTTGTCCATATTCATAAGTTCGGCGATATTGTATATCATATCTTCTGCAAATATGTATTCTTCATTTGTTATTTCCAGAAATCTGTCAAAATCGCTTATTATTTTTTCCCAACCTGAAATAGATGTATTTCTGGGAAGTTCCATTCCTTCGTAAACAGAGCCTGAATTAATCCACCCATCTGTTTTATCGGAACAATTAAGGAGATGCATAAAAGCATAATCGCTGTCCATACAGGAAGCTGCAATTACGTATGTTCCAAATTTCTCAGAAATTGGTTGAGCTGTATTTCTCGTGTCTTCATCGCTGTTAAAACTGTAACAATCAGATGATACCGATACCCATGAGCTGTTTTCGGGTGCGTAAATTGCAATAGTAACTTCGGAATTTTCAGGACTTTCAAGACGTGTGTAGCCTTTCTTAACCATATCTTCTATAAGATATTGTAAAAGCGAATCTAAAGTAATTGTGTTGTTTTTCTTTATATGCAGATTTGAAAAAAACATTCCCATATTCTTTACTCCTGTTTTTAAATAAAACGCCCGATTTCTCGGGCGTTTCGTTATATCTTACTTACATGAATTAGTTGATGCTTCTCTTAACGTATGTTGTGTGGAGAAGCTCGTGTGCCTTATGGCTGCCCGGCTTTTCAAGGAACTCATCATAGATAGCCTTGATAGCAGGGTTCTCGTGGGACTGTCTTACAGGCATCTCAGCGTCGATATTATAAAGAACCTTAGCTCTTTCAGCTCTGATATCAACGAAGTTTCTGATACCCATAGCAACCTGAGGCTGACCGCCGCCGTTTACACAGCCGCCGGGACATCCCATGATTTCGATGAAGTGGTAATCAGCTTCACCCTTCTGTACCTTCTCAAGAAGCTCCTTAGCATTAGCAAGACCGCTTGCAACAGCAACCTTAACGTCCATGCCGGCAACATTGTATGTTGCTTCCTTGATTCCCTCTGTACCACGTACCTCTGGGAAGTCAATTGGATTCTCGCCTGTGAGTGTGTATACAGCTGTTCTGAGAGCAGCCTCCATAACACCGCCTGTAGCACCGAAGATTACAGCAGCACCTGTTGAGATTCCGAGAGGATCATCAAACTTCTCATCTTCAAGACCGAGGAAGTTGATACCTGCACGCTCAATCATTCTGCCAAGCTCACGTGTTGTGAGTGAGTAATCAACATCAGGTACACCTGCTGCGTTCTGGTCATCTCTGCCAATCTCGAACTTCTTAGCTGTACAAGGCATGATAGATACCATAACGATATTCTTAGGATCAACGCCAATCTTCTCAGCGTAGTATGTCTTAGCTACAGCACCGAACATCTGCTGAGGTGACTTACAAGAAGAAAGATTCTCTGTCATCTCAGGGAAGTAATGCTCGCAGTACTTAACCCAACCTGGTGAGCAAGATGTGATAAGTGGAAGCTTTCCGCCGTTCTTAACTCTGTCGAGGAACTCGTTAGCTTCTTCCATAATTGTAAGGTCAGCAGCGAAATCAGTATCGAATACCTTATCGAAACCGAGTCTTCTGAGAGCTGCAACCATTTTGCCCTCAACATTTGTGCCGATAGGAAGACCGAAGCACTCGCCAAGACCTGCACGAACAGCAGGAGCTGTCTGAACGAGAACAACCTTCTCAGGATCAGCAATAGCCTCAAGAACAGGCTTGATGTAATCCTTTTCAGCAATAGCACCAACAGGA
>JAZUPB010000049.1:0-35442 GCA_045604965.1 Acutalibacteraceae bacterium | reverse complement strand
GCAAAATCGGGTTACACCGTCATTTACGCCGTGCGAAGCTCGGCGGCAATGTTTTCCCAGGTGTCCGGTTTTGCCGAAGGCAAAATCGGGTTACACCGTCATTTACGCCGTGCGAAGCTCGGCGGCAATGTTTTCCCAGGTGTCCGGTTTTGCCGAAGGCAAAATCGGGTTACACCGTGAAAACATTATAGCATATTGTTCCTCTAAATCAAACATAATATTTCTTTTGCAACGAGATTTATCCGCCCACTACTCGAACCCAACATCGGCTTCTTCGTAATGTAATATCAATTATCACATCTAAACATCTTGCATATTATTATTTTTTGTGTTAAAATTTGCATAATCATAATTTGTTAGGAGTTTTAATATGAGCAAAAACAAAGAACCCCAGGCCGTTGTACCTACCAAAAAACAGACTCTTATCCAAAGTATAAAATTCTTTTTTATTTCTGTTTCTGCAGGAATAATTCAGACCGCTGCATTCACTCTGCTCTTTGAAATTGCAGGTTTAAAATATGGCTGGAGCTATCTTATCGCACTTGTTCTCTCTGTTCTGTGGAACTTTACAATCAATCGCAGATACACTTTCAAATCCGCAGCAAATGTTCCTGTTGCTATGCTGAAAGTCGCTTTGTTTTATGTGGTGTTTACCCCTCTTTCCCTTTGGTGGGGCAATGCACTTGAGGCTATCGGTGTCAATGAGTATATTATTCTTTTCGGCACTATGGTTATTAATCTTGTTGCTGAATTTCTTTATTGCAGAGTATTTGTGTACCGTGGCAAAATGTATACAAATTCTCTTGGTCAGAAAGAAATGGAAAAGCTTTCAAAAGAAGATGAAACAACTCAAGACTAATTCAAAACGGCAGGGTGTTCCCCCTGCCGTTTTGCTTTTATATTTTTTTGAGTCCTGCAAAATTTGCCATCAGTTTCTTTACTCCGACCTTCTCGAAGCGCACCTCAAGCAGTGTATCTGAACCAAGCGGAGAGGCATTCATTATTTCGCCTTCACCAAATACCTTGTGCAACACTCTGTCGCCCTTTGAAAAACTTTCAGTTGCTTTTTTCTGCGTTACCGCACCTGTCATCTGCGTTGCACTGTCATATGCAGGTCTGTCATAGCGCACAGAGCCTGTATAGTTTTCTCTTCTTATAGGTACCGCACGTTTTTTGTCAAGAAGCTCAGAGGGTATTTCCCCTGCAAAACGGGACAACGGATTTCTTGTTGTCTGTCCGTAAAGCATTCTTGACTCTGCGTGTATCAAATGAAGCTTTTCCTGTGCTCTGGTTATTCCCACGTAAGCAAGTCTGCGTTCCTCTTCCGTTTCTGACGGATCGAGCGCCGACTGTCTTCCCGGGAAGATATTTTCCTCAAGACCGGGAATAAATACTGTCGGAAATTCAAGTCCCTTTGCGGAATGAAGAGTCATCAGAACTACAGCATCTGCACTCTCATCGTAATTATCAATATCAGAAACAAGCGCCACTTCTTCGAGGAACTCTCCGAGGTCAGCCTCTTCTCCTCTTTCCTCCTGGAATTTTACCAGGTTTGATTTGAGCTCTCTGATATTTTCCATTCGCTCTTCTTTCTTTTCGTCGCCTGCCAGAGATGCTTCATAGCCTGTTTTCTCAAGGATCATATCAAGCAGTTCCCCAAGCCCTACTGTAACGTCGCCTTCTGCATCTGCAAGGTCATTTATCATCTGTGCAAACTGCATCATCTTACCTGCACACCTGCTCAAAGCCTGATACTGGTCAGCAGTTGCCATAACCTCAAAAAGCGATATTGACAGCTGAGCGGCAATTTCTGATGCGTTATCCACAGATTTATCACCGATACCTCTTTTGGGCTCATTGATTATTCTTCTCAGGCGCACTTCATCTGCCGGATTGCTTATTACGCAGAGATATGCCAGCATATCCTTTATTTCCTTACGCTCGTAAAAGCGATGCCCCCCTATCATTCTATAGGGTATACCTGCTCTTGAAAGGAATCCTTCAAGTGTATTCGACTGAGCATTTACACGGTAAAGAACCGCGTGATCTGAATACTTTTTGCCGCTCGCCACTGCATTATTTATCTCATCGGCAATATATTTTGACTCTTCTCTGTCGGTTGCTGCGGTATAAAGTGTAACAAGCTCGCCTGCACCCTTGTCACACCACAGCTTCTTGCTCTTTCTTTCGGTATTGTTCGCTATGACCGCATTGGCTGCATCAAGTATATTTCCTGTGGAACGGTAATTCTGCTCAAGGCGTATTACTGTGGCATCCTCATATTGATTTTCAAATGAAAGGATGTTTTCGATAGTCGCACCTCTGAATTTGTATATACTCTGATCGTCATCGCCCACTACGCAGAGATTGCGGTGTCCGTCTGCAAGCAGACGCACGAACATATACTGCGCGTGGTTTGTATCCTGATACTCATCGATCATTATGTAACGAAATCTGTGGCGATAATATTCGAGTATATCTTCATTTTCTTCGAGCAGAATGACTGTGTTCAGAAGCAGATCGTCAAAATCCATAGCATCTGCTTCCATAAGACGTTTCTGATACTGTGCGTACACATCTGCAATCTTGCGGAGACGGAAATCAGACCCGACACTGTTTGCGTACTGCTCCGGTGTGAGCATCTTTTCTTTCGCTCTGCTTATTTCGTTCCCTATGGTTTTATGCGGAAGGAATTTTTCATCTATGGACAGCATATTCATTATGTCTTTTATAAGGCGGCGCTGATCGTCAGTATCATAGATGGTAAAACGGTTTGTATAACCCAGACGTTCTGCATCACGGCGAAGCATTCTTGCGCAGGATGAATGGAATGTGGAGGCCCACACTTCATTTCCCTCTTCACCCAGCTTTGCAACAAGTCTGTTTTTTAGTTCTCCTGCCGCTTTGTTTGTGAAGGTTATTGCCATCACCTGCCATGGCTTTGCAGGATATACCGCCAACAGCTTTGTAACTCTCTCTTTATCGGTTACATGATCTGTCTGACTTTCGAGGAACTCAACATCCTCTTCTGTCATTCCGTAGGGCAGTTTATCGCTGTTGTAGGCATTGCCGTATTTGATCAGATTGGCTGCTCTGCTGACAAGAACAGTGGTCTTTCCGCTTCCTGCACCTGCAAGAATAAGAACAGGTCCTTCTGTCTGAAAAACAGCCTGCTGCTGCATTGGATTAAGGCGGTTGAATTCCTTTTCAAGTATCGCTTTTTTAGCCTTTATAAATCGCTCTTTTAATTCTGACATTAAGACTACCATCCTATCGAGTATGTTTAGAAAAATTATGCGCTCTCGCTTATGTGAGAGCGCATATTGATTTAATTTATCTGAATATGGAGATCAGAACACCTGCTGCGACCGCAGAACCGATAACGCCTGCAACGTTGGGTCCCATTGCGTGCATAAGCAGGAAGTTGCTGGGATTTTCCTTCTGACCGACCTTCTGAGCAACACGAGCTGCCATAGGAACAGCAGAAACGCCTGCAGCACCGATAAGGGGATTTACCTTGCCGCCTGTGAGAATATACATAAGTTTTCCGAGAAGCACACCGCTTGCAGTACCTACTGCAAATGCGACAACACCGAGGAGAACGATCTCAATTGTCTCAAGGCTGAGGAAGACTTCGCCGTTTGCTGTTGCGCCGACTGTAAGACCAAGGAATATAACAACAATATTCATAAGCTCGTTCTGTGCAGTGCTTGAAAGTCTGGATACAACACCGCTCTCACGGAAGAGGTTTCCAAGCATAAGCATACCTACCAGCGGAGCTGCAGAAGGAAGCAGAAGCGAAACGATGATAGTTACTATGATCGGGAAAAGGATTTTTTCTGTCTTGGATACGGGACGAAGCTGAGTCATAACGACGCTGCGCTCTTTCTTAGTGGTAAGTGCCTTCATAATGGGAGGCTGAATGATGGGTACCAGCGCCATATAGAGGTATGCAGCAACTGCGATGGGACCGAGATATTTTGGAGCAAGAATGCTGGTTACATAGATAGCGGTAGGGCCGTCCGCACCACCGATAATACCAATGGATGCAGCGACAGAGCCTTCAAATCCGAGAAGCATTGCTCCGATAAATGTAAAGAAAATACCGACCTGAGCTGCTGCGCCGAGCAAGAAGCTCTTGGGGTTTGCGATAAGAGGTCCGAAATCGGTCATTGCACCGACACCGAGGAAGATAAGCGGCGGATAGATACCGAGCTTTACGCCCTGATAGAGATAATAAAGAAGTCCGCCCGAATGAGATACATTTACAAACTGCTCACCTTTGATTTCCATAAGCGGGTACTTCGCCAGCTCTGTATCAGATGCCGAAGCGATGGGAATAAGCTCTGATGAAGCGGGGAGCATAAGGTCTGCCAGAGGAAGATTTGCCAGGATAACACCGAATGCTATCGGAAGGAGAAGGAGCGGCTCATACTGCTTCTTTATTGCAAGATAGATAAGCAGACAGCCAATTGCAATCATTACTATGTTCTTCCAGCCGCCATCTACAACAAAACCGGAAAAACCCGATTCATTTGCAAGGTCAACCAGAGTTTCCCAAATCTGATTCAATATATTCATTATGTCATAATTTCCTTTCTGCAGCTTAATTAAAACGAGCGAACGTTCTGTGCAATACCGGCTGCTGCCCAGGCACTTCTGCCGCCTGCATTCGCAGCTCTTCTGACAGAGCGGACTGCATATCTCTTGCCTTCGCTCTCACCATACATTGCAACCGCTGCAGCGATAACAGCAATTATATCGTCATCTGACTGTGCTGTGGCCGCAGGAAGAATTACAGGTGCTGCTGCCGGTGCAGCCTTTACAGGGGCTTCCTTTTTTGCAGCTTTCTTGTCTGCCTTGGATGCTCCTGAGAAGAACTTACCAAAAAGCCAGATGATAAAGATGAGCAGAATAAGAGCAGCAAATACTATGAGGATACCTGTCAATGTGGTAACTGTGATAGTTTCGCCTAAGCTCGGCTCTACGGCAAGAATCAAATTTTGCATTTTGTTCGACCTCTCTTTTTATAATGTAAAAGTGCTTTCGCACCACTTAATCCCATTATAAGTATACACTCCTTTTTCCTGTTTTTCAATTCAATTATTGGAAATTTTAGTTCTTTGTTGTTTTTCAACAGCTTTATTAAAAATAAATAGATATATTTACAAAATTCGGACACTATATTTTTAAAAGGAGATGTTTTAATTATGATAAAAAATCAATCAGACGACAGCAATGTTCTGACTCTTATCCACGACAGCTGCAAAATGGGGCTTCTGTCTATTGATGCACTGCTGAAAAAGACATCCGAGTCCTCTTTCGAAGGGCTTCTGCAGGATTTTCGCAAAGAATACAACGAGATAGCAATGGAGGTTGGTTCCGCTCTTGCAGACAGCGGCATAGTTGCCGGCGACACCAAAACTATGGCAAAAATCGGACTTCGCAGTTCTGTCAGTATGAAAACAATGCTTGATTCCTCTCCGTCACATATGGCAGAGATGCTTATCCAGGGTTCTGATATGGCAATAATAGAACTGCAGAAAGCCATTAACGGTGCAACACTCAACGATTATTCAAAACTCACAGCAGACAGATATATCGCCTGCGAAAAAGCCCACATCGAAAAGCTGAAAATATGGCTTTGAAACTTGATTCGAAACACATATTGAGGTATAATTATTTTTAGGCTGTTTAAAACAGCCTGCATACTTAACTCCGATGGGAGCGAATTTTCTATGACAGTTCTCAGCGCCAATGATCTTGGACTTTATTACGGCGCAAATATGATATTTGAAAATGTTACTTTTTCCGTTGATGAAAAGGACAGGGTTGCTCTTGTTGGAATTAACGGCTGCGGAAAAACCAGTCTTTTTAAACTCATTACCGGTGAAAATATCCCCGATTCAGGTGATATATCCGTAAACAGGCTCGCAACGCTCGGATATATGGAGCAGTTTGTTCTCTCAGGAGGACGAAGCGTTTATGATGAGGCGCTCACTGTTTTTTCTCATCTTATGGAGCTTGATGCCGAGCTTTCCTCTGTTACAGCTAAGATTGCTGCAGGAGATACCTCCTCCTCACTTATTGAAAGGCAGCATTTTCTCACTGAAGAATATGAAAAGCGCGGAGGTCTTACCTTCGAAAACCGTACTCGCGCCGCCCTTATAGGTCTGGGCTTTACGGAAAGTGACCTCAAGCGCGATATCGGCGAGCTCAGCGGTGGTCAGCGTTCTAAAATCCAGCTTTGCAAAATGCTTCTGTCAGGAGCTAATCTCCTGCTTCTGGACGAGCCTACAAACCACCTTGATATTAATGCCGTTGAATGGCTCGAAAGCTTTTTGCTCTCATACAACGGTGCATATATTATAATCTCCCACGACCGTTATTTTCTCGAAAAAGTCACAAACCGCACCTTCGAGCTTGAAAATCACCATATTACTACATATAAAGGTGCGTATTCAAGTTATCTGAAACAAAAGGAAGAAAACCGCGAGATTGCTCTGCGGCATTACGAAAACACTCAGCGCGAAATACACCGCATAGAAGGCATTATTGAACAGCAGAAGCGCTGGAATCAGGCTCACAATTACGTAACTATCGCAAGCAAGCAAAAGCAGATAGACCGCATTGCGGAAACACTTGTTGAGGTTGATAATCTTCCGAGCAAGCTTAAATTTAATTTTAATACCAAACCTACAGTCACCAACAATATACTTATCTGCGACCGTCTCTCTGCCGGATACGGAGAAAAACAGATTTTTTCCGAACTGAATTTATCTGTTCACAAGGGCGAGCGTGTATTTCTTCTTGGTCCAAACGGATGCGGAAAATCCACTCTGTTCAAAGTTCTTGTTGGACAGCTTGCAGGAAAATACGGCAGTGTCACATATGGTCCCAATGTTGAATTTGGATATTACGAGCAGACACAGGCATCTCTTCACGACAACAAAACTGTACTTAACGAGGTCTGGGATGTTTACCCCAGAATGACAGAAACAGAAGTACGCACTGCGTTAGGCTCCTTTCTTTTCCGCGGAGATGATGTTTTCAAGCTTATCTCCACTCTCAGCGGTGGAGAAAAAGCGCGTATTTCTATTTTGAAGCTTATGCTCTCTCAAGCCAATTTCCTGCTTCTGGACGAGCCTACCAACCACTTGGACATAAGCTCCCGTGAAGCTCTGGAAAATGCTATTTCCGATTACGAAGGTACTGTCTTTATAATCTCTCACGACAGATATTTTATAAACAAGCTGGCTGACCGTCTGTATTATATGGATGACGGAAAAATAACCGAATATGTCGGCAATTACGATTATTTCGAACAGCGCAGACCCGATAAGCAGGTTTCTGCCGCTGCCGTTAAAACCGAAAGTGCTAATGCAGCAGATTACCGCAGACGAAAGGAAGAGGCTTCTGCTGCACGAAAAAGAAAAACAAGTATTTCAAGGACCGAAGCAGCTCTCGAAGAGATTTCCGAAAAAATCGCTGAGCTTGAATCCCGGTTGTCTCTTCCTGAGGTTGCCGCAGATTATCAGCAAGTGCTTGAAATAACAAATGAGCTCAATTCGCTCAAAGAAAATGAGGACGAGCTGTATCTTAAGCTTGATGAGCTGTACTCACAGGAGGCACAGAGCTGATATGAAATTTAAAATACTCACTCTCGGCTGTAAAGTAAATCAGTATGATTCCCAGACAATGAGTGAACTTCTGTGCTCCTGCGGCTATCAGTTATGCGGCAAAGATGAACAGGCTGATGTTTTTATTATTAACACCTGTACCGTTACTGCGGAAAGCGACAAGAAAAACCGCCAGCTTCTTCATAAGGTCAGACGTGAAAATCCAAACGCGATAATTATTGTATCGGGTTGTATGACACAGGCTGCACCGGACACGGCTCAAAAGCTTTCCGATGCTGATATAATAATCGGAAATTCCAACCGAAAAGATATTCCTTCCCTTATAAACGCATATCTTCAGCACCATAGTCAGATTGTCTGCATAGAGCCACATTCCTCGGAATACACCGAGGCCTGCAGTATTGCTGCTTTCGGCGAACGAACAAGGGCTATGATAAAAATCGAAGACGGGTGTGACAATTACTGTGCCTACTGTATGATACCCTATGCCAGAGGTCCTGTAAGAAGCCGTCCTATTCAAAGCATAAAGGACGAAATATCTTCCCTCTCACCCGATTACTGCGAGGTCGTTCTTGTTGGAATAAATCTTTCTGCTTACGGCCGCGGTTCGAATCTTACCCTTTTCGATGCTGTAAAAGCTGCCGCATCTGATCCGAAAATAAAACGTGTTCGACTTGGTTCTATCGAACCAGATCTTCTGTCTGACGAAACGCTCGATATGCTGGCCGCCACGAAGGAGTTCTGTCCCCACTTCCATCTATCTCTCCAAAGCGGATGCGATGAAACTCTCGCCCGTATGAACAGAAAATATGACACCGCATTCTACCGTGATATCGTTCGCAGGATACGCGAAAAATTCGATAACCCCTCAATCACCACCGATATTATGGTCGGCTTCGCAGGCGAAACCGATGAGGAATTTGAAAAAACTCTCGAGTTTGTCAAGGAGATAGGATTTGCTAAAGCTCACGTCTTCGCTTATTCACGCAGACCAGGTACTGAAGCAGACAAATTCGGCAATCAGGTCACCAATGCAGTCAAATCTCAGCGCAGCGCACGTATGATCGCTGCTACAACTGAAAGCGCCGATAATTTCAGACGCTCTCAGATAGGCAGGATATGCAGCTTTTTACCTGAAACGGAAATCGAACCCGGAGTTTACGACGGATATACCGAAAACTATACTCAGGTTCATATTCCAATGACAAAAACATCCAGTGCTCCCGTTATGATCAAAATTACAGATGTGGTCGATGATCACTGCATCGGCATACTGATATAACTTCTCTAATTATTTGGAGGTATCTATTATGATTTTCTGGAAAAAAGAGCTTATTGAGCTTCGCAACTCTGATAAAACACTGAAGGACGCATACAGAATTATGAGTTCCTTCTTTTCTGACGAGATTTTTTCTGAAAAGACTGTAAACGGAAGAACGGAACGTCTGACCTATTCTCAGTTTTATCAAAAAGTAGAAGGCACTGCCGCCGCTTTAGATTCACTTTTTTCAGATAAGCGCGGCGGATTTATTGCAATTCGTATGGACAATTCTCCCGAATGGGTCGCTACATTCTACGGCTCTCTGAAAGCAGGATTCAAGCCGCTGCTCTTAAATATCCGTCTCGACAGCGCAAGCCTTGAATATGCAATTAAATCAGTTGATGCGGTTGCTGTAATCAGCGATGAAGAAAATTACACCGAAGGTGACACTCTCTATTCCTCTCTTGATATATCCGGCTCTATCGGTGACGATCATTGGGAAAACGAGATTGCTCTGATGTCTTCCGGTACTACAGGTATGCCGAAAATAATTGTGTATGACGGTAAGGCGATCTGTTCTCAGATACTTCTTTCCGGCGATATAGTTGAACAGAACAAGGACATCACCTATAACCGCAAGCTTGAGATAAGACTCATTGCATTTCTGCCCTTCTATCACATATTCGGTCTTATGGCCATTCTTCTGTGGTTCGTTTTTTTCGGAAGAACTCTTATTTTCCTCCAGAGATACGATTCCGAATCTATCCGTTTTGCCTGCAAATACAATAAGGCTACCCATTTCTTTGCCGTTCCCCTTGTATGGAATACTGTAGCTTCCTCTGTTTTTGCCGAAGCAAAAAGGACCGATCAGCTCAACAAGCTCAACAAAGCTGTGAAAATTTCCAACAAACTTCAAAACCTCTTCCCATCTTTCGGCGGATTCGTTGCACGAAGTATTCTTTTTAAATCCGTTCGCGAAAAGGCTTTGGGAACATCACTTAAATTCTGCATAAGCGGCGGCGGTTTTTTGCGTGATGATGCTCTGGAGCTTCTCACAGGTCTCGGTTACACTATGCACGTAGGATACGGTATGACCGAAGCAGGTATCTGCTCCGTTGATATGTCACGCCGCGCAGGCAAACTGCTCGACAATACTGTCGGCAAGCCGTTCCCCACTGTACAGCAGGCTGTTTCCTCTGACGGTCTTCTCTACATAACCGGCGACACTCTTTACACCGCTGAGATAAAAGACGGTACTCGTATTGAGCGTGACAGCAATGAGCCTTTCTGTACCAACGATATGTTTGAGGTTCTTCCCGACGGACGTTGGAAAATCATCGGACGCAAGGACGATATCATCATAGGCTCTGCAGGTGAAAACATCTCCCCTGATGCAATCGAGCAGCTTATCACTCTCCCTGTTCCATACTGCGTCATTGGTGAAAAGCAGCCCGACGGCACCCAAAAGCCCGTATTGGTAATCAGCACAAATGACAGTCAGAGCGAATACGAAAAACTGAGCATACTTGTCTCTTCTTATAATTCTCTCGACCGTATTCCCGTTACAATGCGTCCTGCCGCTGTATATACCACAAATTCTGAAATACCTACCACTCTCGGCAAGCCAAGACGAAATATCCTTCGTCAGCAGATAGATGACGGTTCAATTATTCTAACCCCTGCATCGAGACCTCAGTCAGATGTTCTCGAAAAAAGCTATGACGAAACCACTAAAGCTATGTGTGCTCAAATCCGCGAAATTTTTGCAGAAGTACTCAGAATCGACGCTGCTGATGTCAATGAAACCACGCACTTTATATACGACTGCGGCGGTGACAGTATGACATATTATAACCTCATCGCTAAAGTCTCTGAGGCATTTGACGTTACTCTGACATTTGACGCTGACGCGCCGCTTATGACTCCTATGGATATCACCGCACGTATAATCTCTCTCAAAAGCAATAATTAATAGGGTGAAATAAATGAAAGCACTTCTTCGATTATTCTGTAAAATAACCGGCATTCTGCCTACCTGGCTTTTCTTCAAGCCGAAGATCTCCTATGAAAACAAAAAGAAAAAGAAGAACACCTTTACCTTCAAAGGCCCTGCCATTATCATCACAAATCATAAGAATTATCTTGATTTTATGCTGATGGTTTATCTCTTCTTTTTCAAGCATTTCCGCTGCATAGTCGGAAAAACAATGTATGAATGCAACCCTTTTCTCACATTTATGCTCAAAGTCTTCGGTGCAATAAAGCTCGATAGATTTTCCTTTGATATGGAGTTCTTCTATGAAGCTATGCGTGAACTCGAAAAGGGCGGTCTTATTCTCGTCTTTCCTGAGGGTGAATTTTCTCTTGAGGGCAAAATAAAACCTTTCAAGGAAACTGCTGCACTGCTCGCCATCCAGAGCGGTGTTCCCATACTCCCCATATACCATTCCTATAATTACGGTATCTTCCGCAGGACAAAGGTCTGTGTGGGTGAAACTATCGATCTCGGAAAATACTGCACTAATCAAAATCCGTCTGTAGAGGAACTGCGCGATTTGACTCTGATGCTTGAAAACAAGGTCAAGGAGCTCCAGTCTATCTGCGAAAGCAAGGGGCGTGGCGTTAAGTGAAAAAGAAAAAGCTGCACTCCTTCTGGTTTTATCGTGCTCAGGATGCTGCAGTAGTTCTCAACTGGATAGGTTCCCGCATTGTGTGGTGGCCTCGTCTTCGTTACGCAAAAGGCGTCAAAAAATCAAGAATCATCAGAAAAAGAGCTATTATTGTAAGCAATCATTCCAGCTTTGCTGATCCCCCCTGCATATGTGCTACCATTCCTTTTAGGCGTGTTTATGTTGTAACAGCCAAGGAAATGTTCAAGCGTCCTTTTGAAAAGGCTCTTACTATGATGGGCTGCATAAAAATAGACCGAGACATTGTGGACACCGTGTGTATCCGCAACTGTCTTGACCATCTGAATGCTGAAAAAGTAGTAACAATTTTCCCTGAAGGAAAAATCAACCTCAATGATGAGCTTGCGGAGTTCAAATCAGGAGCTGTTCTTCTTGCCGCTATGACAGGAGCACCCATAATTCCGATTTACAATGCAGGCAACTACAAGCGAGGTCAGCGTGTGCAGATGATGATGGGTGCGCCTATAAATATCCGCGAACTCTGCGGCGGACAGCCTACAAAGGAGCGTATCGACGAGCTGACTGAGATGCTCCGAGATACAATTGAAAAGCTTGGCGAAGAGCTTTACACAAAAATTCCCGAAAAGCACAAGGAAGGCGCTCGCATATGCCGCGAGGTCAAGCGCATAAAAATAGCAGCCAGAGAGCAGAATATTTCCGAGGAGGCAGAAGATGGACAAGCTTAAGATTTTAAGAAATGTCAATGAAAAGTGGGACTACACAGAACCTTTTCCCGGGGCTCAGATACGCGCCGCACGTCCCTCCTATTACCATCACGGAATTTATATCGGCGATGATACGGTGATACATTTCGGCGAAGGCAACAGCGAGACCGATCTCCAGAATGCTGATGCAAACACAGTGCATATGTCAAGTCTTTCGGAATTTTTGAACGGTGCTTTTCCTGAGGTAAGAAGCTACTCTTTCAAAGAAAAGCTGATATTAAGAAAAAGCTCGGATATTATCGCGGAGGCAAAGAAAATGCTCGGCAGCGGAGGCTACAACCTTATAACCAATAACTGCGAGCACTTTTCAAACTATTGCGCTTTTGGCGTTAAATATTCAAAATCTGACAAAGTATCTATATAACAGTAAACACCCCGCTCGAATGAGCGGGGTGTTTACTGTTATGATCTATTAATTACATTCAATAACTATTTTGCCGTCTTTTGCATCCACTGTTATTTCAGGAGGCAGGTTTTCCATACGGTCAATTATCATTTTTGCTATCTCATCTTCGACTTCACGTCTGATAAGATTTCTCAGATCTCTGGCCGCGCTCTTGCCGTCCATAGATTTTTCGGCAAGACATTCAACCGCTGCGTCTGTAATAACAAGCTTTACGCCGCGTTCGGCAAGGGACGGTATATATTCGTCCAGCATAAGTCTTGATATCTCAACAAAGTTCTCTTTCTCAAGGGTATTGAATACGACAACTTCATCAACTCTCGCCAGAAATTCAGGACGAAGAAATTCAGACAATGCCTTTAATGCCTTCTCTTTGGAAGCTTCTTTTTCTGTTTTCCCGAAGCCTATGGCAGATTCTTTATTTTCGCTGCCTGCATTGGATGTCATTATTATAACCGTATTCTCAAAGTTTACGGTTCTTCCCTGTGCGTCATTAATTTTGCCTTCGTCAAGTATCTGAAGGAGGATATTGAGGACATCAGGGTGCGCCTTTTCTATTTCGTCAAAAAGCAGTACCGCATAAGGCTTTCTGCGAACCTTTTCTGTAAGCTGTCCTGCTTCGTCATAGCCTACATATCCGGGAGGCGAACCTATTATCTTGCTTACGGAGTGCTTCTCCATAAACTCACTCATATCGAGCCTGATCATAGTTTCAGGTGAGTCAAAGAGTTCTGATGAAAGCACCTTTACAAGTTCGGTCTTACCAACGCCTGTAGGACCTACAAATATAAACGACGAAGGTCGGCGGCGCGGACTTATCTGCACTCGGTTTCTTCTTATAGCAGCAGCTACAAGAGAAATTGCTTCATTCTGACCTTTTATTTTTGCCTTAAGGGCATTTTCAAGGTTTGAAAGCTTGGAGAATTCAGATTCCTGAACACGCATCGCATTTATTCCTGTCCAGAGCTCGATTACGTGGGCAATATCAAAATCCGTTACAGGGAAATTCATAACCTCAGGTTCCAGACGCTTAAGTTCTTCCTCTATCTGATTTACTTCCATCTGAACCTTGTAATACTGCTCAAAGTCCGGCTGATCAACGCCCTCTGTCATTTCATTTTTCTGCTCATTGAGCTTATTGAGTCTGAGGGTCAGGGAATCGTAGTGAGCGAGCTCCTTGTTTCTCAGAGCAGCACAGCTGCAGGCTTCATCCAGAAGGTCAATTGCCTTGTCGGGAAGGAATCGGTCTGTGATATATCTCTCCGATAATCTGACTGCCTTTACGAGCAATTCATCCGGCACTACAACTCTGTGATGCTTTTCATAATATTCCTTTATGCCTCTGAGCACTGCGATAGCATCATCAATTGAAGGCTCAGTTACAGTCACAGGCTGGAATCTTCTTTCAAGTGCTGTATCCTTTTCTATGTGCTTTCTGTATTCAGTGAATGTTGTGGCACCTATCACCTGAAGCTCGCCTCTGGAAAGAGCGGGTTTGAGAATATTGGCCGCGTTCATTGAACCTTCAGCATCGCCTGTTCCCACAAGATTGTGGACTTCATCTATGAACAGAATGATATTTCCTTCTGATTTTACTTCGTCAATGAGTCCCTTTATTCTGCTTTCAAACTGTCCTCTGAACTGAGTTCCTGCTACAAGTGCAGTCAGATCAAGCATATGAAGCTCCTTATTTGCAAGAAGCACAGGAACTTCTCCTGCTGCGATCTTAAGTGCCAGGCCTTCTACTATTGCGGTCTTACCTACGCCCGGTTCACCGATAAGGCAGGGATTGTTCTTTGTTCTGCGGCTGAGTATCTGGATCATTCGCTCTATTTCACGATCTCTTCCGATTACTCTGTCGAGCTTTCCTTCTGCCGCTTTCTTTGTCAGGTTGGTGCAGTAGCCGTCAAGGAAGGTGCGCTTACGCTCCTTGCCCTTCTTTTTCCGGTCTTTTCTTGAATTCTTCTTTTTATTGTCTGAGTAAGCTGCTCCGCCCATCTCAAAGCTTCCGCCGAAAATGCTCATTGGCTGACTCTGCTCATCTTCGTCATCCTCGTCGGCATCAGGTATTTTACCATCCTTTGATTCGTTCAGTGCGAGCTGTTCTTCATCGTCTTCGTCATCGAAGTCGTCATCATCTTCCATATTGCCAAACAGTCCGGGGAACGGAAGCTCTCCGTTCTCTGCCATTTCTGCAACGTGGTTTTCCATTTCTTCTATCTGGTCTTCAGACATTCCCAGCTGTTTGATAAGTGCATCGACCTGCGGTATTTTAAGTTCTCTTGCACAGGTCATACATAATCCTTCACTCTTTTCGGAATCCCCAAAACTTGAGGATAAAAAAACGACTGCCTGTCGTTTTTTGCATCTTGAACAAAGCATATTGTTCTCCTTTTTTTTCAGAATTTAAAATAAGTATGTGGGCATAGCCAATATACAGCTACGCCCACTTTTAATCAGTGAAGTCCCTCTCTGATCTTATCGACGTGTACTACCTGATCTTCTCCTTCGGGACCTTTTCCCCTTAATATCTTTATGCCGAGTATCACATAAAAGATGAGTGCGATGATCATTATAACTGCAGATGCGGTTATAAGTCCTGCAACTATTGTTTCCTTGTTGGGAATATTATTTGCTCCCATAACGATAACTGCCGCAGTCATAAAAATGTAAAATGCAGCTGTTGCTACCTTTCCCCACCACTGAGCCTTGACCATCTTTTTGCCGAGTTTCATAAGAACAAGTCCGCCAATGATCATTATCAGTTCCTTTGCGAGCATTGCAGCAAAAAGTGGAGAAATAAACCAGTAGCTATCCTTGAATTTTACCCATACACAGATAATTACAGCAGCCAATGTCATTTTGTCCGCTACCGGGTCAAGAAGCTTGCCCAGATCTGTAACCTGATTAAGTTTTCTGGCTATGTAGCCGTCAAACAAGTCTGTGGCTCCTGACAAAATCAGAATTATGCCTGACCACAGATACTGCATCATAGTATTTTCCATATTTGCCAGAAACACAACGCAAAATACAGGTATAAGCAGTATTCTGAAGAAACTCATTGCATTTGGAATTGTCATTTTACTCACCATAACTCCCATTACTCTATCTTTTACATACCCATTGGATATATACCCTTTCCAAGGAACAGCGTTATCACATTATTGTGATAAAACAGCTTAAACAAGAACGATGTATTGAAAAAGTCTGTCATTTCAAGAGGCTTGCTCCAGAAAGCAGGAAGCATAAACTGTATAACCGATATAGCAAAAATCAGAACAACCATAGCTTTGAATGCGCCAAATACTCCGCACAACGCTGTGTTGACTACCACTCTGTCAGGTGTATACAAAAGATTTTCAAAGGTTGCTGCCAACGCTTTAAGCAAAAACATAAATGCGATGAACAGAATCAGGAAAAATACCGCTCTGAAAACGCCTTCGATAACAGGTCGTGCAACTATGTCGGTTATCTGCTTTGCTGCAGTGTTGCTGGTGGAATTTACCAGTGAATCCACTTCAGCCTTTGTTTCTGCAGTGGACACTCCATAGCTTGCCGCCGCATTTTTTACCATTGTAGGCATTTCCTGCATAACTGCATTGTATCCTGCAGTCAGACGGCTTCCAACCACCTGCTTATCAAGCTTGTCCGCTATTGCAGGTCTGAAAAAATTCTTGTATGAAAGCTCTGAAAGAAAAATTGAAAGTGGAATAGCAAGCACGATTGAAAATACGTAACAAAGAGTTTCCATCAAACAGCGAAGCTGTGTCGTTTTTCTGTTTTTGTAAATGTAAAGTACAAATAAACCTATTATTGCCAGGTCAATAAGAATGCCCATTCATATCCTCCCGCGCATAAAATAATTTCAGCTATCAAATTATAGTATAGCACGTCGAACAACCATTGACAATAACATTCGATAAACAAAATTACAAATTTTACTTTTTCTGAATCTTTCTGGATGTCGAAAATTCAACAAATCGTTCTATTACTGTTTTAGAACCTTCGGGCATAGGAACATCTGCGTTTCTGTAATCGAATGAATCGGAAAACCCCTTGAAATCTCTGTCAAGCTCTCTTGCTTTTTTCATTACAAGCTCATTTGCTTCTGATATAAACTGAGCATACATCTTTCCGAGGGGCTTACGTGCCTTTTGTGCAAGAACTCTGTAGTGCGTAAGGCAAAGGTGATCCTGCTGTGCAAAAAGCTTCCTGAATGCTTCCTCGTTTTTGTAATTTTTAATTACAGTATCGATATGTCTGTCAAAATGCTTATCAATATAATCACACACAAAACAGCTTGATTCCATCTCGGCGAGTCTTTCAATGCTTCCCTTATCCGTTTTCTTCAGCATATACTCCTCTATGTACTGAAGGTTTGTGTGGAGCATCAGTGCAATGGGAAGTCTTTGGCGGTTTGACTGAATCATCATATTGAAATGTCTTTCGCAAAAGCCCACCTTGTTTGTCATTACTCGGATATCCGGCTCCATCATTGCCGCTCCGGTGATATAATCCACATATTTATCCTCTATTCTGTTGCGCATAGTGCATATGGGACAGCCGCAGCATTCCTCAAATATTTCATTTACGGGAATCGTACAGATATTTTCTTTCATTCGATCTCCTCCGTTATTTTTTATTAATACCAAAAATTAGTATACCACATTTACTCATTTTATTGTATAATAATATAAAATTTTCATAAATTCAACATACGGAGGCCGTAATGTCACATATAATTCTCGATTCACGGGACAATTTCTCCCTCGGTTCCACCGTTTTAAGCGGTCAATGCTTTAGGTGGAGCGAATTTGAAAATGGTTATTTCGGAATCGTTTCGGGATATCCGGTGACCGCATTTCAAACAGGCGATAAAATCGAAATTCACAGCAGCAAGGAAATCGATGCTGATTTCTGGAGACTTTATTTTGATCTTGACAGGGATTACACAGCCATAAATGATGAGATTATAAGTCTTGAACCCAGACTTTCACAGTGCGAAACCTATGCGCGCGGTGTACGAATACTCAAACAGGAACCCTTTGAGGCTCTTTGCTCTTTTATTATTTCTCAGAACAACAATATACCCCGTATAAAGGGAATAATTTCCAGTCTATGCGAAAAATTCGGAAAAAATCTCGGAGAAGGTTATGCATTTCCCACCCCGCTCGAACTTTCAGAGGCAACTGCTGAAGATTTCGCCGCTCTGGGACTCGGATACCGCGCTCCGTACCTTGTGGATGCTGTCAGACGCGTAAATGACGGCAGATTCGATATCTGCAAAGCCTGCGAAATGCCGACGGACGAGCTTCGCAGTATGCTTCTCTCCATTCACGGCGTTGGTCCGAAAGTTGCGGAATGTGTTCTTCTCTACGGTTTTTCACGTCTTGAGTCTTTCCCTGTGGATACCTGGATAAAAAAAGCGCTTCGCGAACTGCTTGGCAATGACACACCTATACTTTCTTCTCCCTATGCAGGAATCGCTCAGCAGTACATTTTTGAGTACATACGCACACACTATAACCGAACGTCTTGAAAGGATTTGCAAAAATGAAGGTTCTCGTAGGAATGAGCGGCGGTGTCGATTCTTCTGTTGCTGCTCTTATCTTGAAACAGCAGGGCTATGATGTCACAGGCTGCACTATGGTTTTGCGCGACAGCAAGGATGGCTGCGGTGCTTCTCAGGATGCCAGGGATGCGTCTGAGGTTTGCAGGGTGCTTGGAATAAAACATATTATCCTCGATTTCCGCGATGATTTTAAACACTGTGTTATGTCGCCCTTTGTCTCAGAATATATGTCTGCACGCACTCCTAACCCCTGTGTTGAATGCAACAGGAAAATAAAGTTCGGAGTTATGCTTGATTACGCTTTGCAGAACGGTTTTGACAAGATCGCTACAGGCCATTACGCAAGATGTGAATATAATAATCAAACGGGCTTATTTGAACTTCATCAAGCGGCACACAAAGATCAGAGTTATTTTTTATGTCAACTTGATCAACACCAGCTAAGCTGCACTTTATTTCCCCTCTCGGATATGAACAAAGATGATATTCGTTCTCTCGCAGAAAAACATTCACTTCCTGTACATGCCAAACGTGACAGCCAAGATATCTGCTTTATCCCAGATGGAAATGTTGCCGAATTTCTGTCATCTCAGGGTGTTGAGCTTTTCCCCGGCGATATAATTGATGTATCGGGCGCAAAGGTGGGCTCACATCCCGGCGCTCACGCTTATACCGTCGGTCAGCGAAAAGGTCTCGGCGGAGGGTTTCCTCACCCTGTTTTTGTGCTCAAGGTCGAACCTGATAAAAACCGCCTGATCATCGGCGGTGCTGAGCGGTTGTTTTCATCAAAAGTTATTGTTGACAACATCAACTTTATTTCCGGCTCAGCCCCCGGTCATACTTTCAATGCCCAGGTAAAACTGCGCTTTGGCGCTGCAGGCTGTGATGCTCTGGTGACGCTTCTTGATGAAGGCTCTGCCTGCATTGAATTTTCAAAGCCGCAGCGTGCACCGACTCCGGGACAAAGTGCCGTCTTTTTTGACGGTTCAAAAGTTATTGGCGGAGGATATATACGCTCAGGAATTAATTTATAAATTTTTATTTTTCTATCGCTTTTATTTTATTCTTGATATATAATTAATTGATTAATTACAGATGTGAGTGAGGTTCATTATGATTCGTCAAAAAATCAAACAAGCTACAGATACTTATGCCTGGGCTTTCATTCTTATTTACGCAGGAGTCTTTGCACTTGCTTTTGTTTTTTCTATGTTTGTCTGCAAAGGCAGAGAGCTTTCAATGGTTTTCCGTGTAATTATGTCCTTTATTATGGGGTGCTTTTCGATTTTGGCTCTTTGGGAATGGCTGAAAGATTCTGCTCAATCACCTATTTCTGACAACGGAAAGAAAAAAAGCCGTAAGTATGTGCTTTTTGGCGGGCTTCTTGCTTTCCTCGCCATAACTTTAGTTTACATAAATTTAGGTATATATCCTTTTGGTGAACGCACAGTTCTTATAATCGATATGCATCATCAATATGTTGCATTCTTCTCTTCACTGCGTGAAAAAACTTTCGGTCTGTTCAACGGCGACAGCCTGTTTTACTCCAGCCACGTAGGTCTCGGTTCAGGATATCTTTCCCTTTTTGCCTATTACCTCAGCAGTCCTTTTAATGCGCTGATCCTTCTTTTCCCCCGTGAGCTTATCACAGAGGCAATCGCACTCATTACTGTTCTTAAAATCGGTCTTGCAGGTCTTACCTTCTCGGTTTTTGTCAGAGGTATGACTAAGAAAAATGATTTTTCTGTGCCTCTTCTTTCTGTTGCCTATGCGCTTATGATGTATATGCTCGCATATTCCTGGGATGTTATGTGGCTCGACAGCATTGCATTCCTGCCCCTTATTATCTACGGACTTCACATCTGGCTCGAAAACAAAAAGCCCGCACTTTACATTGCTTCCCTTGCTGGTGCAATAATCACAAACTACTATATCGCTTTTATGATATGCGTATTTGTTGTTTTCTACTTTATTGCTCACCTTATTATCCATTCAAAGGGTTTCCGTATTCGCGACTATGTATCGCGTATTCTCCGATTTGGTGTCGGATCTCTTATAGGCGGCGGCATAAGTGCATTTCTGCTTTTACCGACTGCAATCTATCTTCAGTACACTTCCGGTGCAGATGATGTTTTTGCCCGCGATTTAAGCACATATTTTGACCTTTTTGATCTCTTTGGCCGTTCTATGTTCTCGGCTTCTCCATCTATCCGAGGAGACAGTCTGCCCAATATCTACTGCTCTGTTTTTGCAGTTCTTCTTATTGTTATTTTCTTCCTCTGCAAAACTATTTCTCTTCGCAAAAAAATCGCATACGGCTCGCTGTTTATGCTTCTTGTATGCTGCGCTGCGGTAAATTATACCTACTTCCTTTTTCACGGCAAGCACTTCCCCAATGACCTGCCTCACCGTTTTGCATTTCTTATTTCCTTCGCCATGCTTCTTATGGCGGTGGAAGTAATTGCAAATCTCCGTTCGGTCACACCTAAAAACGTGGGCACTGCCCTGATTGTATGCGTCGGAGGTCTTGCTCTTACTGAGCTTATCGGCGATGAAGAGCCTACTGTTACTCTTATATACACCAGTCTTATTTTCTTCTTCGCATATTCCGGTCTGCTTTTCCTTATGACAAGCAAGAAACTGCGCAGATCAATGGGCCTTGTACTTCTGACTGCTGTGCTGTTCATTGAGATCGTTTCAAATGGCATTATAACTGTTACCACAATGCGCGAAACAGAGGTATATACCAAGCGCAATGATTTTACAAACGATTACGAGATCATCAGCGAATCTGTCAACTATATCGATGAGCTGAACACTCCTCACTACCGTATGGAACTGCTCCCAAGAAAGACCTGCAATGATCCTTCTTTGTTCGGTTATTCCGGCCTTACTGTTTTTGCTTCCAGCAACGATCAGGCAGTAATCACTCTTATGAGTGCTCTTGGTTATGCCAACAACGGTGTAAACAGCCATATGTATAATTCATTTGTGCCTGTTGCCGACTCTGTGCTGAATCTGAGATATCTTGTTCACACCAACAACTTCTCTCATTCTCAGCTCAATTACATCAATACCATAGAAACAGATGATCATACCCGATACGTCTACGAAAATCCCTATGCTTTGTCTAGAGCTTTTGTAACTGACGAAGAGATACTTACCGACTGGGAATATGATTCAAACAACCCCTTTGTTGTTCAGAACACCCTAATTACTGCCGCTTCCGATGCTTCTGATGTATACACTATGCATTACCCCAAAGTTGAGGATGCCGTACCTGTCAACAGCACCGTTTCCTTTGATAACACATTCTTCCACGTTACTCCCACCGGTTCAGGATCTGCATCATTCACCGCCAATATTCCTGTAACTGCTTCGGACCTTATTTCCGGCTCGGATACTACCTATGCCACAGAGCAGTATTATGTATATGTTGACTGCCGTGCCGCAGACAGCATCAGCGTTTCCGCCGGAAGCAATTCATTCTCCTCAAGCCCCAATGAGCCTTATATTATCGATCTTGGCTCCTTAAGCGAAGGAAATACGATCAGTGTTACTGTAAACACCTCGATGGAATGTGTCGGCAACATTTTTGTTGCTTCTATGAACAATAACGATTTTGTCGCCGCTATGGAAAGCCTTTCAGAAAATCAGCTTGTAATATCAACCTACAGCGAATCCGCTTTCTCCGGTACTGTAAATACTTCTGACGCCGGCGTTATGTTCACTTCCATTCCCTACGACAGAGGTTGGAATGTTACCGTTGACGGAAATCGTGTTGAAACATTCAAGATAGGCAATGCACTTCTCGGTTTTCATATTACCGAGGGTGCTCACAGCGTCAAGTTCTCTTATACACCTTCCGGTGTTGTTTTCGGTATATTTGTAAGCATCCTCTGCCTTTTGATCTTTGCATTGCTTATAGTTATCTATCACTTGCCTGATACCAGAAAAAAGATCATCGAAAAGGCTCCTTCCCTTGCTTTTCTAAGCACTCTCGCTGATCCGACTGTCAGCCTCTGGCGTTATAACGCTTCCGAAGCAGCTGTTAAGCCTGTCTCTATACCTTCTAAACCTGCACCGCAGACCGTCAGATCGGAAAATATGAGCGTTCTCGATGATCCCGCTCTTTTCGATGACGACTTCGACAATTAGTTTCAATCGCCCGCTTAAATAAAGCGGGCGATTTCTTTAATATTTTATATTTTTAATGTTCTATTTTGTCATTGACTGGAAATAAAGGCTGTTGTATAATAACATATGTATATATACAATCTATTGTTTTGCAATTTTGTATATTAGGGCCGATGGATGTATATTCATCAGCCCGGACATCCATTCGACAGGAGGAGCAATAAATGAAGAGTAAATTTCTTAGACTTGCTGTGTTGATCGTCGCTGTTCTGACTATGGCACTCTTTCTTTCGGCTTGCGACACCGAGATAGATGTAGCCACCGAACTTTCAGTTGACGGCGATTTTTCAGGTCAGCGAATTATGAAGACTGAGGGTATCAAAAAGAGTGATCTCGGCGGCAACAATATGGCCGAAAGCATTCTCAATGATATCAAGACCAGTGCTCCTGCCCCTATGAAGGTAGAGTATACCGAAGCTGACGGCAAATACTTTATCGATTTCTCAATCCCGTTCACTAGCATTGAGGACTATGAAAACAAAATCGAATCCGTTATCGGCAATGATATTGATATTACATACAGCACTGCCGACACTGCTTTCAGCAGCAGCGTTAATTTCCAGGAGAACTTCACTACCAAGGACCTCCTCAACTGGGTTCAGGATGTAATTAAAAAATACGACAAAAATGCTACCCTGAGCATAAAATACACTTCTACTGATTTTGTCCTTTCAAATCAGAAGTACGGTTCAAGCACTGATGGCCGTCTTTCTGTTTATTCCACCGGCAACAACACGCTTATCACATCAATAAATGTTGATACCTTTGTTCTTGGTCTTGATAATTTTTCTCGCGCTGTTACTTTCAGTATGTCTAAGGAAGTTTATGAAACTATCACCGCAGAAAAATTTGAATCTATTGTTCCATCCAATGCCGAAGGAAAGCTGTATGTAGACAACGAAGCTAATAAAAACGTTCAGTATGCATATCAGATAACCTATTCCGGAACTACAACTGACATTGCATCAACTACTGCCGCACTCTTCCCAGGAAGCACCTTTGAATGTGTAAGCAGTTCTTCTGAAAGTGCATTTTCAATTGATTCCGTTATTTCCGAACAGATCAATTTCGGTTATTATCCCTGCAACAGCAACGGTACTGCAAATGCTTCCATCTCCTATTCTTCCAGCTATCAGGAAGAATCCGACGGTGAGAACATTCCCCAGACTGCCAACTCTGTCATTTTCAATACCGACAACGTTGTTGTTGACGGAGCAAACGTAAGCACTTCCTCTAAAAACAGCTCCTCAAAAATCTCCATAACCTGTAAAGGTTCTGCAACCGCATCCGCTGCGATAGGCGTAAAGTTTATTTACGGCATCCAGGATGTCACCGTTGATACCACTCTTCATGCAAACAACGATCTTGAGGTTGCTCTTCTTCTCGATTACAACATAAACGCAAGCAGCGCTGCACTTGAACTTGCAGAAAGCTTCTTCACAACTAAATTCAACGAAAGCAGTATAGAGGGTGTTTCCCTTTCATCAAACAAGATGACTCGTACAACAGAAACATCCACTCAGGAATATTACCAGCTGAAAATACTGTTCAAAGGCAGCAGCGAAAAGGTCTGTTCCACAATGACTGCAGTTTTCGGCGGCGAAAACAGTTTCAATGATATTTACAACAAGAAGTTTGAATTAAACACCAAGCACAATATTTCTCACAGAGTTGATATCACCGAACTTCTTAACTACGCAAATTATAAGGGTGTAGTTACCTATGTATTCCGTTCTGAATCTGCTACCTGCAAGGGCGTCGACTGCCAGCTCTATAAGGACGGTGCAGCCGACGGAACTCCTCAGAATAATCTTCTCAACGGTAAAACAAAGATCGGTGTTTTCTCTGTTCCTGTCAGCGGCGGAAGCTTCAGAATCAGTTTCCAGTCCACATATATCAACGTAGGATATATCATCTTTGTTGTGCTTATAATAATTATTGCTGTTATCGGCGGCACTATCCTTATCTCCCTCGTAGCAAGAAAATCCAAGGCTCACAAGCAGGTTGAAAAGGAAATCTTCAGAAAAACTGCAGTTGAGCGTTCCCTCGCTCTTGCTGTTATTCAGAACAGCGACGGCTCTATCGTTCCTCTTTCAAGTCAGGCTCTTGCAAACCGTCCCGGTGCGGTTGTTGAGTCCAGACGCGACGACGGTCTTGACGAAGACGACGATGAGTCAGAAACAATCTGGCTGTTCTCCACTACTCTTAAGCTTCTTTCTCTTATTGCAGCAGTACTTTTCTTCTTCCCCTTTGTTTCTGTATCCTGCTCCAATTCGTCCGGCTCTCAGGCTATTACTGCATTCTCCCTTATGGTCGGATTCAAGAGAGATGACTACACTATGAATCCCAGACCTGAGATCGCATTGCTTCTCATTATTCCCCTTGTTATCTTTATGCTTCTGTTCCTCTGGAACAAGCTTCCCAAATTCCCTTCTGCCATCGTGATCATTGTTGCTTCTGCAGCTTGTCTGCTTCTGCTTCTCAACCTTGAGGCAATTATCGAGGAACAGATCGATTCTATGATGGAACTGACCAATGCAAACGGTACGATTACATCATTTAAAATGGAATGGGCATACTCATATTCATTGATAACATATATGCTCCTGCTTATTGGATCGGTTGTATTGCTATTGGCTGAGATTTCAGAAAAAGTACGAAAGAAATTCAAGTAACATTCTCAAGGAGGCTGTATTCAATGCAGCATTTAAGACGTCTTACCAGCGTTCTTGCCATCCTTCTCGCCTCTCTGCTCGTTTTCTCTGCCTGCGCTGCTGCAGGTTCAGCCCGTGAAGCTGTAAATGGCTTTACTACCGGTCTGAAGGCTCACGATTACAGACGCGCTATGAAGTATGTTGACGAACGTGACAGTATGTCTTTTAACGGAGATACCGAACTGATTATGAATGCTGTAGCGGATTCCCTTTCCGTAAGCATACTCAGCGAAGGACTTAGCTCTGTAAAAGTAGAGGTAACATCTGTGGATCTCCGTGAGATCTACCACGCTGCCACCGTGCTTATCATCGATGAGTATTATGACGCTGCTCTCAGCGGTCAGACGGTTTCCGATCGCGAAATGAGAAATGCCATTTTCTCCAAGGCTGTTGATCTCGCCGGGCAGAGCAACGCCCCCAAGGTGACAACCCAGCTCGAGCTCAGTATGAAGAACGACAACGGAAAGTGGTATATCATACTCGATGCAACAGCTTACAATGTATTTACAGGCTATATGACCAGTGCAAATGAGCTTGTTACAAACGGTTCAATTTTAAACTACGAATCCAAGTAGATAAAAGAAACACCTGAGAAGTCAAAACTTCTCAGGTGTTTTCTGATTTATACAATGAATTATTTTGCTCTGTCTAAAAACAGTTTATCTGTTCCAGTATTTTCTCTCAAGCAGGCGATACTGCACTGCCTCTGCAATATGATGTGCCTTGATATAATCTGATCCGTCAAGGTCAGCTATCGTTCTTGCAACTTTGAGTATACGGTCGTGAATTCTCGCAGAAAAGCCATATGCAGTATATGCTCTCTCAAGCTGAGTCATTGCATCCGGTGTGAGCACACACGTTTCCCTTATTATTTCCGGTGTTATTCCTGCGTTGCAGGTGATACCTGTACCATCAAGTCTTTCGAGAGCTTTATTGCGAGCCTTTACCACTCTCTTTCTTATTTCTGCAGACGATTCTTCAGGCACTGCCGACGACAGTTCGTCAAACTTAACAGGGCTTGCCTCAACGTGCATATCAAATCGGTCAAGCAAAGGTCCCGATATCTTCTGCAAATAAGATCTTACCGAAGCTGGCGAGCAAGTGCACTGCCGCTCGGGATGTCCGAAATATCCGCATCTGCAGGGGTTCATTGCGGCAACGAGCTGAAAGCTGCAAGGATATGTGGCATTATATGCAACACGGGATATTGTCACCGACTTATCCTCCATAGGTTGTCTTAATGCCTCGAGAACGTGTGTGGAAAATTCTGCCATTTCATCGAGAAACAGTATCCCATTATGAGCAAGAGATATTTCTCCGGGGTTCGGATGCGCTCCGCCGCCTACAAGTGCAGGCAGCGATGCATTGTAATGCGGCGATCTGAAAGGTCTTGATTTTGTAAGCTGTACCGCTTTCCCATATCCTTCGCAGACAGAGCGCACTTTTGTAACCTCTATCGCTTCATCAAACGTCAGCTCGGGCAATATAGTTGCCATTCGCTTGGCTATCATACTTTTTCCACTGCCCGGAGGACCGATGAGCATCAGATTATGACCGCCTGCCGCGGCGATCTCTGCCGCTCGCTTCGCAACTGCCTGTCCTTTTACGTTTGCAAAATCGATGTCGTATTCTTCAGGTTCAATACTTTCAAAATCTATTGCTGTTACCGTTTTCAACGTTTTCTTTTCTGTCAGATGGTCTATAACATCACTTATGTGGGATGCGGGATAAACTTTCACTCCGCCTACTGAGCTTGCCTCTGCCCTGTTCTCTTCCGGAACGAACACGGATTCATAGCCATTTTCACGGGCATACAATATCTTTGCAAGCACTCCTCGAACAGGACGAAGGGCTCCGTTTATCGATACCTCTCCAAGAAATATTGATTTATCGGATACCGGCATTATCTGTCCGGTTACCACAAGAAGAGCAATAAAAATTGCCAGATCAAACTGTGACCCTGCTTTAGGGATATTTGCAGGTGCAAGGTTTATTACTATTTTTCCGACAGGAAACTCAAAGCCGCTGTTTCTGAAGGCCGCTCTTATCCTGTCCCTTGCCTCCCGTATAGTTGTATCTCCCAGTCCGACTATGTCAAAAGATGGCATACCCTTTGAAAAATCCGCTTCCACATCCACAGGTATTGCACTTAGCCCTGAATGGGCCAAACTCTTAATACAGGTATACATTATATCAACTCCGCATTAATGTACTAAAACAATTATACACCCTGCCTTAAGAATTGACAACATTCACGATTTATTAATTATAGCACTTTATTTTGTTGACATTGCTTTGCTCTGAGAATAAAATATATTCGTTAATAACAGTTTTGAACGGAGGCACTCTGTATGCCCAAATATACACGTGAGGATATTTTCAGACTTACTGAGGAAAACGGTGTAAAATTTATCCGTTTACAGTTTGCAGATATTTTCGGTGCATTGAAAAATGTTACCATAACCACCAGCCAGCTTGAACGCGCACTGAATAACCAGTGTATGTTCGATGGCTCATCCATAGAGGGTTTTGTGAGAATAGAAGAATCGGATATGTATCTTTATCCCGACCTTAACTCCTTCGTTATTCTCCCCTGGACCCTCAAAGACGGTGTCACTGCGCGTCTTATCTGTGATGTGTATAAAACCGACGGAACACCTTTCGAAGGCGATCCCCGTTATGTACTGAAAAAAGCTATCGCTGAGGCCAATGCGCTCGGTTACGAGCTCAATGTCGGTCCTGAGCTTGAATTTTTCCTGTTCCATCAGGATGAACACGGTTATGCCACAACCAAGAGCGATGACAGAGGCAGCTATTTTGATATGGGTCCTGCTGACCGCGGTGAATACTGCCGCAGAGACATCTGTCTGACTCTTGAACAGATGGGCTTTGAAATAGAGGCTTCTCACCACGAAGTCGCTCCTGCACAGCACGAGATAGATTTCAAATACGGTGAGGCTCTATCCACCGCTGACAACATTATGACTTTCAAGCTTGCCGTTCAGACTATTGCAGATGAGCACAAGCTCTGCGCGACCTTTATGCCTAAACCCATATACGGTATATGCGGAAGCGGTATGCACCTCAACCTTTCTCTCACAAAAGACGGCAAAAATGCTTTCTGTGATCCCAATGATCCTATGGGACTTTCCGAAGCAGCCTATCAGTTTGTTGCAGGTCTTATGGAGCACTGCAAGGGCTTTACTGCATTCACAAATCCGCTCGTAAATTCTTACAAGCGCCTTGTTCCCGGGTTTGAGGCACCTATCTATATTGCCTGGTCTGCCGCAAACCGCAGTCCCCTCATCAGAATCCCTGCCGCAAGAGGCGCCGGCACAAGAGTCGAGCTGAGAAGTCCCGATCCCTCCTGCAACCCCTATCTTGCTATTGCCTCCGCAATATTTGCAGGTCTTGACGGCATCAAGCGCAAGCTCACTCCGAAGCACTCTGTTGATTCCAACATTTATTCTCTTTCAGAGGATGAGCGAAACGAGCTTGAGATCGATAATCTTCCCTCCAGCCTCATTGATGCCATCCGTGAGCTGAAAGCTGACAGATACATCAGAGACTGCATAGGTGAGCATATTTATAAGAAGTACTCACGTGCAAAACGCAGTGAGTGGGATAATTACAACAAGCGAGTTTCCCAGTGGGAGATCGACGAATATCTCGGCAGATATTAATTCAAGGAGGATGACCAATATGCGCTGCATTTCACATTGTATGCTTTTCAGAATATCCCTGCGCACTTGGTCTGCCTTTTTATTGAAATAACCAGTAAAGGAGCGTGTTTTTGCGCTCCTTTCACTATTTAAAGCAAGGTGAATACGATGACTTTTGTTAAAATGCAGGGGTTGGGCAACGATTATCTTTATTTTGACTGCACAAAAGAAGCTATTGACAACCCCTCTGAACTCGCTGTTAAGCTCAGCAACCGAAATTTCGGCGCAGGCTCAGACGGAATAATACTTATCTGCCCCTCAGACGTTGCAGACTTCAGGATGGATATGTATAACGAAGACGGCTCTCAGGGTAAAATGTGCGGCAACGGTATACGCTGTGTGGGCAAATTCGTACACGACAGAGGACTTACCGACAAAACCGTAGTTACCGTCGAAACCCTTTCCGGCATCAAAGTTCTTGATCTTACACTTGACGATAACGGACTTGTAAAATTTGTCAGAGTAGATATGGGAGAACCCGAGCTTGAATGTAAGAAAATCCCTGCCCTGTTTGATTCTGAACGTGCTGTAGCTGTAAATCTCAATGTTGATAATATCGATTATACAGTTACCTGTATTTCTATGGGAAATCCTCATTGTGTGATTTTCACTGAAGAAAATATTGATGATATAAAGCTTGAACATATCGGACCATCGTTCGAAAACAACCCTATATTCCCCGACAGAGTCAATACCGAATTCGTTAATATTCTCCCTGACGGTGTTTTGAAAATGCGCGTCTGGGAACGCGGTTCAGGGGAAACACTCGCCTGCGGAACAGGTGCCTGTGCTGTCTTTGCTGCAGCTGTTCTCAATGGTATTGCCAAGGAAAGAAAAGGTATTGTACGACTTCGCGGCGGAGATCTGCAGATCGAATGGGGCGAGGATAAGCATATTTATATGACAGGTCCTGCCGAATTTGTTTACGAAGGTAAATTACTATAAATCCGAAAAGAGGTTTTTGATATGGCTAAGCTGCCCGAAAAAACATATCTGCCTGAAGGCTATCGTTCTGAACTCGGTGTCAGAGAAACCGAAAAGGCTATAAAAGAGATAAAGGACTATTTTCAGGAATCACTGGCTCACAAACTCAATCTTCAGCGTGTATCCGCTCCTCTCTTTGTTGACAGAGAGTCAGGTCTCAATGACAACCTCAACGGTATCGAAAGACCTGTTAGTTTTGATGTCGGAGAAGACAGAAACGGACACACCTACGAGATTGTTCAGTCCCTTGCAAAGTGGAAGCGTCTTGCACTCAAGCGTTACGGCTTTGAGCACGGTGAAGGACTTTACACTGATATGAACGCTATCAGACGCGATGAGGAGACCGATAACATTCACTCCCTTTACGTTGACCAGTGGGACTGGGAAAAGGTTATTGCGAAAGAGGAACGCACACTTGATGTTCTTATGAATACTGCAAGAAAGATTTACTCGGTTATGAAATCCACCGAGCATCACGTTCTTATGAAGTACGGATTTGAGGATCTTCTCCTTAACCCTGTTTTATCCTATGTCACTACTCAGGAACTTGAGGATATGTACCCGGACCTTACATCATCTCAGAGAGAGGATGCTTATGTCCGCGAGCACGGCTCTGCTTTCATTATGAAGATAGGCGGAAAGCTCAAGTCAGGTGAAATTCACGACGGACGCGCTCCTGACTACGATGATTGGGAACTCAACGGAGACCTTGTTGTCTACAACCCGATCCTTGACATTGCATTTGAGCTGTCTTCTATGGGCATCCGCGTGGATTCCGAAAGCATGAAGAAACAGCTTCAAATACGCGGCTGTGAAGACAGAGCTTCTCTGCCTTTCCACAGTATGGTATTGAACGATGAACTGCCTCTTACTATGGGCGGCGGTATCGGTCAGTCGAGACTTTGTATGTTCTTCCTCAGAAAAGCTCATATCGGCGAGGTTCAGGCTTCCGTTTGGACTGAGGAAACAAAGAAAATCTGCGCTGACGCAGGTGTTGAATTACTGTAATTTATCAACAAAGGAGATTATGCTGTGTTATACAACGAAAAATTGCACGAGGAGTGCGGCCTGTTCGGTATCTATCTGAACGGCGAGGATCTCAATGCAGCACAGTGCGCTTATCATGCACTTACAGCGCTGCAGCACAGAGGCCAAGAAAGCGCAGGTATTGCTGTAAATGACCGTGGTGTGTTCAAATACCACCGTAACCTTGGTCTTGTCAGCGAGGTTTTTACAGGCTCCTGTCTTGATGACCTTGAAGGTCAGATCGCAATGGGTCACGTTCGCTATTCCCCTGCAAGCGCCAACGATCCTTCCAACACGCAGCCACTTGTTATGCGTTATGCAAAGGGTACAATCGCACTTGCTCACAACGGTATGCTTACCAATACCGATAAAATAATAGAGGAACTTGCACACAGCGGTGCAATTTTCCAGACAACCTCCGATGCTGAGGCTGTTGCTTACCTTATCGCCAAGGAACGTCTTAAGGTGCCCAGTGTTGAGGAAGCTATCAAAAACGCTATGAAACAGCTTCACGGCGCATACTCTATGCTTCTTATGAGTCCTCAGAAGCTCATTGCTTTCCGTGATCCTCATGGATTCAGACCTCTCTGTATGGGTAAAATAGATAATGCAATCGTTTTTGCCAGTGAGTCCTGCGCATTTGATGCTATCGGTGCAGAGCTTATCCGAGATGTTGAACCCGGCGAAATTATTATCTGTGATAAAAACGGCGTCCGTTCCGATACTGAGCTTTGCGGTCAGAAGACAAGCCGCTGCATCTTTGAATACATATACTTTGCACGCAGCGACTCGGTTATTGATGGTGTATCCGTTTATGAGTCACGTCGTGCTGCAGGCCGTGAACTTGCAAGGCAGATGCCTGTAGATGCAGATATAGTAATCGGTGTTCCTGAATCAGGCATTGACGCAGCTGTAGGTTACTCCGAAGAATCCGGTATTCCCTACGCAAAAGGCATTATCAAGAACAGCTATATAGGCAGAACCTTTATAAGACCTGCTCAGTCAGAGCGCATAAGTGCAGTTCGTCTAAAGCTCAACGCTCTCAAGAGCGTTATTGGAGGCAAGCGAGTTGTTATGCTGGACGATTCAATCGTCCGTGGTACTACAATGAACCGAATCGTTACAATGCTTCGTGAAGCAGGTGCTACGGAGGTCCACGTTCGTATCAGCTCTCCCCTTTTCCTCTATCCCTGCTACTACGGTACTGACGTACCCGATGCAAAGGACCTCATTGCAAACAACCACAGCGTTGAGGAAATATGTGAGATTATCGGTGCCGATTCCCTAGACTTCCTGAAACTCGAAAATGTTCGCTGTGCTCTCTGCGGCAAGGATCTCGATGTCTGCACTGCCTGCTTTGACGGCAACTTTCCCGACGGAACAATCGAATCTGTCAGCAAGTACGAAAAGCATTTATAATTCAGTACAAACTTTATTTTAATAAATTTTCAAGAGGTGTTTTTAATGGAGAAAATCGTAAGACCCGAAACTATGGAACGCATCACTACCCCAGAGCTCGCCGCCAAGTTCATCGATGAGCAGATTTCGGAGGTTCGCGCTCAGGTAGGCGACAAGAAGGTTCTTCTCGCTCTTTCCGGTGGCGTTGACTCTTCTGTTGTTGCTGCTCTCCTCATCAAGGCTATCGGCAAGCAGCTTGTTTGCGTTCACGTAAACCACGGTCTCATGCGCAAGGGCGAAAGTGAACAGGTTATTGAGATCTTCGGTAAGGAGCTGGATGCTAATCTTGTTTACATCGATGCCACTGAACGTTATCTTGAGCTTCTCAAGGACGTAAGCGATCCTGAGCAGAAGCGCAAGATCATTGGCAACGAATTTATCAATATCTTTGATGAAGAGGCTGCAAAGCTTGAAGGCATCTCCTTCCTCGCTCAGGGCACAATCTATCCTGACATCATTGAGTCTGACGGCGTCAAGGCTCACCACAACGTTGGCGGTCTGCCCGAAGATATGAAGATGGAGCTTGTTGAGCCCATTAAGCTTCTCTATAAAGACGAAGTTCGTGTGGTTGGTGAGGCTCTTGGTCTTCCCCATGCTATGGTTTATCGTCAGCCGTTCCCCGGTCCCGGTCTCGGTGTTCGCTGCCTCGGTGCTATCACCCGTGATCGCCTTGAAGCTCTCCGCGAGGCTGATGCTATTCTCCGCGAGGAGTTCGATAATTGCGGTCTCGCTGAGAAAGTATGGCAGTACTTTATTGCCGTTCCCGATTTCAAGAGTGTTGGCGTAAGAGACGGCAAGCGTTACGAGGGTTGGCCTGCAATTATCCGCGCTGTTAACACCAAAGACGCTATGACCGCAACCATCGAAGAAATCCCCTACGAGGTTCTGCATAAAATCACCGCTCGTATTACTGCCGAAGTCGAGGGAATCAACAGAGTCGTATTTGATATTACACCCAAACCCACAGGCACTATTGAGTGGGAATAATAACAGACCCCACACAAACGGCTTAACCACGCTGTTTTCTGTTATTAGGGCAGAAAAATGGCAACGTTTTGGCAACATTTGAATTATTCTAAAAATTAAGAGCTATCTGATTTTGATAATCGGATAGCTCTTTTGCTTTGTGTATAAATAAGAGTAATTACTGTATTCTGTCTCGCCCTTTATAAATTCGACCAGTATGATTCGATGTAATATGTTGTTTAACAATTTCTATTTCACGAATATACTCTTTCTTTGCTTCATCAGACAATTCTTTGAGTTGTCCTGTAGGTTTACTTTCAGAAATAATCGCTAACGCATTGTAAAGTTCAATAAATTCATCATAATTCTTATTCAAAGAATACAATGTAGAATTATTAAATAAAGAGTCAGTAGATCCTAGTAAATTTCGAGTTAGCCCATTTAGCTTTAGCTTTGTAAGCAATATTGCAATTTCCTCATTGCATTGAAATAGTATAGGTGCGTTTAGACAGTCTTGTAAGTCTTTCTCTAAATTTAAATAAGCTTTTGCGAATTCCTCTCTTAAATTGATAAAAGAACGATTCGCATATCCTTCGCTCGGGTCTGTATAGTAAATAGTTTCCATCGAATATTGAATCTTATCATCGTTAATGGTTGCGAAACTTTTAAGCTGAGGAAAAAAGAGCTCAATGGTTGAAAATGTCTTTTTTAAATACGGTCGCAAAATAGTTAAAGCTTTTTGCTCTTGGTATTTTTTGTGTTTTATATCATACACTCGCATAATCCAAGCAATAAAAAATGCAGATGCCAAACTTGCAAACACACCACACATACCAAGAACAAACCCATGTTTGGGTGTGCCTACATCCTCTGCAAAGCAAATTACAAATAGAATTATGAAAATTAATGTAGTAACTGCTGTTGCTACAGCAAGAAATATATTCATCCCATCCCAAATGGTAACTGTAAAATTTATGTTTTGTTTTTTCTTCATCACAACTTATTCCTCCGTTATTTTTTCGAGAGTTTCAACGAGCATATCACTCAACTCTTGCGACACACCAATCTTATGCCATTCACCGGAAGTATCAAGCTCAGGATAGTGATAACGCCAGCGGTCATATTCCTCTTTTGTGATTTCTTCATTTCGGAACTTATCAGCTTCTTTCTGCCACGCTGTAAAGAGCTTTACCATTTGCGGATATTCCATTCCGCTATTCTTATCAAGTCGGATACACACCTCATCATTGAGTGTATCAATACGGAAACCATATAAATCCTCAAGAGCAAAGAGCGTGTGCATAAGTCCGATATAGCTCTCTATGTTCGGAACATCAAGCGCTGCAGGAGAAACGTCGAGAGTTTTCGCTATTTCCTTTGTCAGCTCTGCCTTTGGTGTTCTTGTTCCCGACTCATACTGTGCAAGTCTGATGTCTGCTGTTTTCTCTGGAAAGCCAACAGCCATACCGAGCCATTTCTGTGTCATTCCACGAAGATTGCGGATAAATCTAATTCTTTCGCCGATAGCCATATTTTTTCACTCCTGTTTTGTTAATGGTCAGATGATAATGAAAATAATCACTTTATGCTCATTATAAGAACCTGTCAAGCATCGGGTAGTATTTTCTTCGAAAATCTCCACCCTCTCCTACTTGACAGAACCTTGAAATGGGTGTAAATAATTTTAAACCCATTATAGCATATATGTTTAAGATAGTCAAGATAATTTAAACAAAAAAGTTTAAGGAATTTTCGAAAAGGGGTTGACATAAACAAATATGTTTAGTATAATAGGGATGCAGACTTAAACAAAATAGTTTATATAGCAGAAAGGAGGGTTGCGAATGAGCAATAACACTTTTATGAAAGTGGAGGAGGTTGCAGAGATTCTCGGAATTTCAAAATCCTACGCTTACAAAATTGTTCAGAAGCTCAACGATGAGCTGAAAGAAAAAGGCTTCCTGACAATTTCAGGACGTGTAAACAAGAAGTATTTTATGGAAAGAGTGTACTACGGTACACCTGACAGCACAGAAAGGAATGATTAAATGTCAGTTTACAAGGACGGAAAAACAAATACTTGG
>JAZUPB010000048.1:0-4187 GCA_045604965.1 Acutalibacteraceae bacterium | reverse complement strand
GAACAGGATTGCTTTGTTTATGCACAAAATAACTTTTGCGTTGAATCGACCGCTGTAAGATGATTATCCTATAAAAATATGGTTGTACTATCTTATATATAAATAAAACCGCCGCAGAAATTGCAATCTGTAGCGGTTTTTATATTAAAGAGTCTTATATATACTGCGATTGGAATATATAACAATTAAGCAATGAATCAAGTGAATTATTGTGTTATTCCAAGAAGAGCACCAATCGCAGCGTGCATTTCCGGCTTTTCTCTATACCTCATTATTAACAGCTTTTCCTGTTCAGAAAAAACAAACGGTTCTGATGTATTTCCGCCATCCTCGACAGCAAGTAAATCGTTAACTGTAATTGATAATCCGGTGCAAAGTTTCTGGACATTGCTGAGCGATGCACCTTCGAGACCTCTGCTGAGCATACTCAGTAAAGTGGTATATGGTAACCCGACACTTTCGGCAAAAGCCTTAACTGTAAGGCCGGATTGGGAAATCATTAATTTTACGTATTCTTCTTTTGACATATTAATCCTCCTTCTGTATGTAATGATACTATAAACTTCAGCGTTAAACAATAAGCTAATACGAAAAATCGTATTATTTTTGTAAATAGCTGTTGACAAATACGAATATGCGTGCTATAATGGCCTCATAAACACGATATTTCGTGCTTTGGCAACTCTGCCACATCTCTCTACGGCGCCAAGGGAGATGTGAATACAATTATCTATACACCAAGGAGATACCTTTATGAGCACCTTATTCAGTCACGAAAACTTTTCCGAAGCTCATACTTTTCCTGAACTTCCTAAACTCTCGGCCGGGAAAAGAGCAGAGCTGTTCACCTACATAATGCTGCTTTTTCGAGAGCTCAAGCCGCACTTAAAGATAACAAACGCTCCAATATTCATGCAAAAAATAGATGACTATTTTACCACGATAGTCGAAATCCTGCTTGACGGATGTTCTACAGTTGAGGAGTTTCTTGGACGAGATACTTCCAGAAAATACGAAATAGTATGCAGCGATATCATCGTTGAAGAAAACGGCGTTCGCTCCTTTATCTGTCCACGATGTAGCAAGCAAGTCAATTTTCCTGCTGAAGATGAGCGTTATATGGACGAAATTCGTAACAAGGGATGCGTTACCGCTTGCTGTCCTGATTGCTCATATAAGTTGGATCAGGAAATCGGATTCTACTTTGAAATCATCCGTGCTCAAAGAGCAGCTGAAGAGGAAAGAGAAGAAAAAGAACGTCTGAATCGCAGTAATGACCAGTCCGACGACTAATTGCAATACACTTAATCACAAAATTATTAGAAAGGAATGCACTACTAAATGTTAGTGCATGGTGAAATCTTATGAATAAAAATCTTGTTAACCCCTCAATTTCCACACCCGCATTCAAGTCTCCCGAACTGCCTAAGCTCAACGCCGCACAGAGAGCGAATCTGTTATCATATCTCATTACGACCAAAGAGAGCATTGATAAGCTACTTGAGCAGAATCCTGAAAATGAAGATGCACTCAATGTGCAGTGTGCATTTGAGGTAGCTATGAATACACTTCTTGACGGCAGCGAGACCGTAGAAGAGTATCTTGCACGTGATACCAAAGTCAGACATACCAATATCGGCGGCTTCATTGTCAGCGAGGAAAACGGTATTGCATCTTTCGTTTGCCCCAGTTGCGGTATGCAAACCAGTTTTCCGGCAACGGAGGAAAATATGGACTGTATCAAAGGAACCTGTGTCCCCGACTGCTGTCCTGTATGTAACTCAGAAAACATTTCCCCCTCCGAAAAGCTTGGAAATATCATCTTCGGAGGTAACCAATTTTGAGCAATACAATGAATGATGAAAATCTTCGGAAAGAGCGAGAAAGACTTACTACAAAAATCGATAAACTGCAGCAGAGAAAATCCGAGCTCAAACGAAAAAGCAGCCAGTTGTTTGAACTGCTGGGTAGTTTAGTTGGGTATTTTGAGGAGGGTGAGGGTAATGCCGATGCTTAATGGTTTTTACTCATTGGCGCAACTTGTTGAAATGTCAAAGCTTCTCGAATGTGAAATCGTAAATCTGGAATACCAGAATGAAATCCTGACATCCGCCATTGAATACCTGATGGCAAAACGCACGTGCAAATCCGACGAATAACTGCTGACTGCCACCATAAACCGATGCAGCCGACATGACCGCGCAGACCTTGGCAGGTTACTTTCCGCACAAAAAAGTGCGGGGGTAACCGGCCAAGCATAGGGTAACTTGTATATCTCTGTGCCAGCCTGCGGTGCTTGGATGGTTTATCTGGCAAGAAGAAATACACAAGATATTGTGTTAATTCTAAAATGGTAGTTGACAAATTGTGTACAGTGTGATATATTATATTTAACGTAATTTCTTTTGCGCATCATTTGCTGCGTTTTTGCAGTGTGAAACTGATGCGAGTGCCTCTTGCGGCTTTGGCTGTAATTCGCGTGCTGTGGTTTTTTCTTCGCTCCAAGGGGTAAGTGTACCATCATGTGTTGAGCGATATGTGTTCGGCTTCCTTGAAAAGTCTATATATTACTCGCCTTAAGTGCGAGCTTTCAAATCATGTTAATGGCAAAATGCTATTGATGTGGTTTTTTTATTTCGCAAAGGAAATTTGATGGCATCTAACCCATGTGCCGGAAGATTTGACCTAAAGGCTGATTGAAAACTATCAGGCTGAATATTTGAAAGTAAAGTCAATATCAAATGGTTTTGTTTGTAGCTTCAAACGCATAAAGCTAAGATAGGTGCCATAGCAGATGTAAACCGGCAATATCCGGAACTCTCTGCCGCAACACACTGACCGTCTGATGCTTTATGACAAAACTTAATATGGCAGGAATATTCTATTACGGAATCTCTTGCATTACCAAAGCGACTGAATGAGTGCGATTTTTATTCGGCCGCTTTGTTTATATATCATCTTTTTGAAATGTCAAAAGACAGCGGAGGAAGTGTATTGCTTTAATATTGATTTATGGCAGTACAGTGCGATTTCTCTGCACCGACACACAGCGACAACGGGCGTATGTGTGCGGATTGTATCACGCGAAAAAGCGGTTACCTCATAGAAGAGTAGCCCAACCTTTCGCACTCCCGTTCGTGAGGTTGAAAGAAACCTCTTTTAACGATGGGTGGTTACCTTACGACCAGTCAGAAATGGGAAATCCACAAAACAAAGGACTACTCATTATGAGCAGAAAATCCAGAATAGTTCACGAGATGGTTAAAGCCGTGAACGCTCGCCATAGATTTGGTGAGGGTAAAGATGAGCTTAAGAAAGAAGCTCACAAACTCAGCCGGGAAACCGGCGAAACGCATACGGTCAAAGGTGTTTTCTCGTACGGTGAAAACTCCACAGATGCCACATACAAGAAGCAAGCTCGAACATTCATCAACTGGGTACTCAAAGAGCATTCGAATGTCAGAACCCTTGAAGAAACAAAGCGTCATGTGGCTGAATATCTGCGGGACAATATTGCCCGCAAACTTTCCGCAAGTACAGTTCACACAAGAGCTTACGCACTTGCCTGTGTGTTTAATTGTGATGTAAAAGATTTTGGAGTAGATTTGCCCGACAGGAAAAGTGAAGATAATAAACGTACCCGAAATGCACCTGAGATTCACGAATTTCGTGAGGATACTCAGTATATACATCGTTTTGCTGCCGCAACCAGCGCACGCCGTGGAGGTCTTAAAAAACTTACGGATGATTGCCTCAAGACGGATGAAAATGGCAGGCTGCTGATTCATCTTCATGAAAAAGGCGGCAAAGAGCGATGGGCTCGAGTGCTTGAGCATGAGCGCGATTTCGTTATTTCAGTAATTGAGGATGCAAGGCAGCGCAATGAACTGCGGTCTGATGGCTGTAAAAAGGTATTCCCTGACCGCATAATCCCGGAGCGTGAGCCGCTGCATCAGCACCGCCGCGATTATGCAAAGTCATTGTATGACGAGGTTATGCACAATCAGGAACACCTCATTGCTGACCGAGGCCTCTACCGTTGCCGTGGCAAAAGATATGGTGAGGTATACGACCGCACAGCTCTTGCGATAGTCAGCTATAATCTTGGACACGGTCAGCCGGATGTTGCGCCGCATGAGATTCAGCGGCTCGATGTAGTTGTGCTCAACTACATGAAGTGAGGTGGC